>NZ_CP151997.1:0-677590 GCF_038595005.1 Chryseomicrobium sp. FSL W7-1435 | reverse complement strand
ATGTAAGCGTTGGCTGTCTTCACATTGGTATCTTGAAGAATTCGTTGCCCAGAAAAAGGATCTACTCCCTTATTGGCAAGCAGTGCGCCCATTCGCGCAATATCTTCGACCGTCACAGCAATCGAGCACATTTGAAAATAGAGGTCGAGCGAATCTTCGGTATCATGAATAGAGCCGGAAGCTTGTAAGAAATAGGCGATGGCTTTGTTGCGCAACGCAGTTGATTTCTCCGAATCGAACACTTCAACATCAACGTAGATTCCATTATCTCCCGTCAATGTACGCGTAAACTCCAACATATTTTGAAGAGCTTCAGGCCCGTCTTTTTCTACAATCATAGCACTCAAAACGATGGCACCCGAATTAATCATCGGGTTATGGACATTCCCCTCTGTCGTGCTTTGGATCCCCATTATAGTGTTGAAAGGGTCCCCAGTCGGGTCTAGGGTAATACGCTCAAACACGGCTTCTTCCCCAAAGTTCTCAAGCGCATAAAGAAAGATAACGACTTTGGAAATACTTTGCATGGTAAATTTGAAATCGACGTCACCCGTTGAAATGGAACGGCCTGTCGTGTCCATAATACTCACGGCAAACATCTCCGAATCAACGCGTTCAAGTGCGGGTATGTAAGACGCGACCTTCCCATTATTCTCACAGTTTTTTTCACAGTCTATGAACAGTTCCTGCAATTGTTTTTCATATTCTTTAAGTGTCATTTAGTCTCCTCTTTTCTTTAAGGATTGTGGTCTTTGTTTACCCGATTTTGAGTCATGATAAAACAAATCATTGGAGGTAAAGAGGCTGACCTGGAATGACTCAAATTAAGAAATCATCTGGCACTCTAGTCTACAAATGAAAGGCCATATTCCTTCATAGCGGCCTCTAAAATACGAATCGCTTTAGGTCCGATGCCATGATAAGTTAGTAATTCTCGTTTTGTAAGAAGGCTGACAGCTTCTAGAGAATGGATTCCATTTGCATCAAGAGCTCGAAGTGCAGGCTTAGGAATCGTCTCTGGGATTGGTGTAGATGAGGGTTGTATAGTCATCGAATCCTCCTCCATTTCATTTACTAGGAGTATACACTCTTAACAGTAAGGAAAAATAGTGCTTGCACTCCCGCCTAAAAGAGGTATATAATAACCATTGTCAGTAAAAAACCCCTTGCTAATTTAAGCAGGAGATTACCTCTTTTAAATGGGGTAAACTACATCATTCCGGGCCGTTAGTTCAGCGGGAGAATGCAACGTCGACAACGTTGAGGTCACTGGTTCGATCCCAGTACGGCCCATTGGGTGCCAAACCCACGTGAAAGCTGTCGGAACACGGCTTTCACATGAAAGAGTCCTATTAGACCGATGTCTAGGGGCTCTTTTTTTTATATGAAAATCAGAAGTAAACTGTAGATCACAGCTCCTGCAAAAAAGGCTCGAAAACTACTCTCACTCTCTTCTGGTAACTCCTCTTTCATAACATTTAACATAATTCCACCTGCCAACAAAGCGACTAGGTAAGACAATAAAAATGGATGCAGGTCGGTGAATGAAGCGGCTGCCCAACCGACAGCAATGGCAGCTGCTAGTATCCATCTTCCGTACCGTGCATAATCGCGGTCATGTTGTTCATCTAGACTGATATCAATTGTAATAAAGTGAACGCCAAGCGCCACAAAAAATGCCAGCGGCCCGAGCGATTCTGTAAATTCCTCCCGAACAAGTAAATAACCTATGCTAAAATTATAAAGCGTGAAAATACCAATATGTACCCAGAATACTCCAGGACTATGGCTTAACGAAGAATTTCCTTGTTTATCCTTATGAGATGCTTTCACGTATTTTTCTAAGCCATAAAAGAGAACGAGCCCAAACAAAGCAAGTAAATAAATATGATGTTCAATAAAATCTAGGAACCCTTCCCCTTTTAAACTTTCTTGAAAGTCCGCAAGTTCCGGAAGTAAATGAAGAAATACATAAGCGACGGAGATACCTCCTGCTATTGAGAGAAAATGACTGCGTGGTTGTTTTCGCAAGAATTTTAAATGACGTGCTAGTAAATGAATAAGAACAAAACCGATCATGCAGAATAAACTAACGCCAAAGCTCATCACCTGACACCTCCTACATTCATTATTTCCCTTTCTCACAAATCCAAATCGATTCATACGACAAAAAGACGAGTATGCCTTCGCCTACCCGTTCCCTTAAAATTGAAAACACTTTTTAATTTCGTGCGCAGTTGCTTCTGCACTCTTATTCATCGTGTCCAGTCGAAGATAATTCAAAAACGATAGTTCACCAGGCAATGAATTCAATCGAAACTTCTCGGCTGTTGTAATGACATCATTTCGAGACCATTCGAGATTTCTTTTGAATGGTTTATGTTCGAGACGATTCGGTGTCACATTGCGTGCAAGACGCTCCTCAAAATCCGCTTCCAATTCTACATAATAGATGTCAGCGCCTTGTGCTTCAAAGATTCCCACAACATTTTTGACGTAATTCCAATCCAACTCTTTATCAAATCGCCAAACAAACGTAAAGATGAGTCCCTCCAAATCACTTTTCGCTACTTCTTCAAAAATTTGGTGCCTGAACGAGTTCACAAGGTCTTGCCCTCGCTTGGTACCGTAATCAAAGAAATGCGAGACCAAATCAATTGTCATATGGTTGTGAAATAGCTTTAACTCCGTTATCTTGGCAAGTTCTTGACCAACTGTCATCTTCCCTACAGCTTGAGGTCCAAATAGTAATACAAGTTTCATTCCCGCATCCCCTAACGTCTATCCACTAAAAAGATTTTTCCTAGTGTACCATAGACGAGCTGTCAAAAAATGCTTTTTTATAAAACTAATCGCTCTTTTGGAAGGACCGGTTGACACGCGAGCACATGGTGCACTAAAAATGTTCGTTTTGCTTGCTTGGCAGTATCCCAGACCCACATCTTTTCACCGTTCAACTTCACTACTCTGATTCGTCTCTTCGTTAATTTTCCCGCCTTGTCCATATACACGACATCTACCAACTGGTTGTATTTCATAGCTTTTACAAATTGCTCCCGCATCTTTACCGACCTCCTTTCTCTCATTATAAACGAACACTTGTTCTTTTTACAACAAAAAACACTCGGCATTTCATGATTCGAAATGCCGAGAAAATTTCTTATAAAAGCCAGTCGATAAACAATCCAATTGTCAGTAAAATTCCGACGAACGTATTCGTAAGTGCGGTCGATTTCATCGCGGGACCCATCATCGCTGGTTTCGTTTTCCCTAAACGGAAACTCTTAATCGCTTTGATGGACTTTGGCACTGCTAGGAGTACAAGTAATGCCCATGGAGTAACAATCTGCAACACTACTAGCGCAATGATCCAGACATAGGACACGACAAATGCAACTGCAAGACCAGTTATCGCACGTTCACGCCCTAATAATATAGGCAACGTCTTGCGTCCACCAATCGTATCTTCTTGAATATCGCGAATGTTGTTTGACATATTGATAGCCCCGACTAAAATTCCAAATGGGAACGACAACAAGAACGCCCACATCGTGACTTCTAGGGTCTGTAGATAATAAGCAATCAAGATAAATCCGATACCCATGAACACGCCAGCAAACAGTTCGCCTAGCGGTGTGTAGGCAATTGGAAGAGGACCACCAGTATAGAAATAGCCAACCGCCATCCCTACGACACCGATTGCAATTAACCAGAAGCTGGTTGACGCTGCGATATAAATTCCAATGAAGCCTGCAATTACATATAAGATCAAAGCCACTGAAAGAACCATGCTCGGTTTCAAGCCGTGACGAACGATCCCTCCGCCAATGCCGACTGAATCTGCCGTATCGAGTCCTTTTTTAAAATCGTAGTATTCATTAAATAAATTTGTAGCAATCTGCAAACACAATCCTGCTGCCATCATCGCGATGAACAGCCCCCAGTGAATAGACGTCTCAAAAAGCGCCATCACGGTCCCTAAAATGACCGGTACAAATGTTGCGGTCAATGTATGGGGACGCGTCATTTGCCACATCAATTTGCCGCGAGAAATCGGTGCAGTTGAATCTAGTGCTGTCATGGTGAAATCTCCTTTATTCCTAAACTACATAGCACTTTATTATAGCATTATTCGTACAGAAGTTTGTAGACAGTCGCTACTTTCTCAGCGACATACCCACTGCCTCCATTGTCTTCTACGTCTTCAATCATCATTGCGAAAATAAAGGCTTCCGTCTCAACAGGATAGCTTACAAAGAATCCGTTTTCCTGCCCTTCTGCATCCAGGCTTGCTTTCAATTCAGCAGTTCCTGTCTTCCCAGATACTGGAATACCTGGAATGTTGACAGCTTGCGCAAATCCATCGACTACCATGCTGCGCATTCCGGCTTGTAACTCCACAACGGTTTCCGGTGAGGCGAGCCCTTCCTTCCACACGATTTGATCTTCCTCTTCTAAAAGAAGTGTTGGTTGCCACATCGTACCGTCAGTCAAAAATGGTTGATAAGTGGATGCGAGATGCAAAATATTCGCTAGCATCTGCCCTTGACCAAAGGATGTATCGGCTAGCTGACCTTCTGAGGAGATTGTCCCTTCATTTGACACTTGAGAAGCTTGAAGGTTCAAGAAGAATGGGATATCTTCGCCAAATCCAAACGCCTCAAGACCAGCAATAAATGTCTCACGCCCCATCGCAAGCGCTTGCTGTGCGTAGTAAATATTGTCGGAATAAACAAGGGACTTTTCAAGGTCAATGGGATTCGGTGCTTCCGGATGAAGACGCGTCACGCGGTAATCGCCCCAAGACGCATCTTTTTGCCATGTAGCTCCTTCAATGACAATACCTTCATTCGGGTCAAGCGTGCCTGCTTCCATGCCAATCGCCGCTGTAACCGGCTTCAAGGTCGAACCAGGTGCGTACGAAGCAGCAAATCGGTTAAACAGTGGCTTTAAAGGATCTTCGCTCAACTCTTGATAACGGCTCTGCGTCATACCGAGCATAAACTCAGAGGGTTCAAATCCTGGAGAACTTAGCAGTGTCAGTACTTCTCCCGTTTTAGGATCTACTGTCGCAGCTGTTCCCGGTTCCCCATCCATTGCGTCATACGTGATTCGTTGCAATTCTGCATCAAGAGTTAAATCAATGCGTTCACCGTCTACAGGTGCAATTTCTGCAAGCGTCACATCTTCTGCGCCTTCCGTTGCTTTATCGATAAAAATACGTTTGCCGTTCTCTCCGCGCAAGCGTTCCTCTAAAAAGCGTTCAAGCCCCTGGCGACCAATTTGGTCAAACTCGGTGTATCCCTCTTCTTCACGCTCTGCCAATTGTTCGGCTGTGATAGGGCCGATGTAGCCGACAAGATGAGACGCCGCAGCTCCGTAAGGATATTCGCGCATCGCTGTCTCTTGGAGTAACACCCCTGGAATCTCGAGTAAAGCTGCCCGCCCTTCATCTACTTGTGAAAGTTTGTCTAGTGGCACAAAAACATCGTCTGTTACCCAACTTTGCCCGAGCTGCTGATCAATGTAGTCGACGGAAATTCCTAAAAGCTCTGCAAGTCGTGACTTTAGCGAGTCGTCTGTAAACTTGCCTGGAACAAGCCCGACTTCAAATCCCGTACCGTTGATAGCAAGCGCGTTGCCGTTGCGGTCATAGATTTCGCCGCGCGCGAAGTTCTGCGTTGTCACACGTACTTGGTCTTCCACCTCTAACCCTGGCAAGATGAAACTTGTGTCCCACTCCGCCATCCATGTCAGTTCCTCATTCTCAACAGGTTGCCACGTCATCTCTTGTTCCCATTCAACCGGGCCAGCACTTGTCTCGACTTGGATTTGTACAGGGAAACTTGCTGGTTCTGTCGATTCCCACCCTGTATCTTCAGGCGGGGCTGTAAATGTAATTTCTCGGTCCGTAATCTCTAAAGCTTCATCTAAAGCCACTTGGCGTTCAATAAATGCGGCTTCATCAAATTGCTGTTTCGTCTCTTCAGATAAAAACTCTGTATAAAGTGTTTCGTAATCTCCTTCATCCCACGCTGCTATGTAAGCTTCTAAACGTTCTTGTGGCGTCACTTCATCCGTACAGCCGACGAGTAACAGACTGCTCATCGCCACAACGCCAAATCCCCATTTTTTCATCGTTTCCACCCCTATACATTTGTCACTTATCGTTCATCTCTTCATAGTTAAAAGAGTATCACAAATGATAGACTTAAATGTAGAGACTAGTCTTATAGGAGGTTTTTTTATGGAAAAGAAATGGAGTATTCGCCTTATCCAGTTTTCAGCAATCTTTGGTTTTATCGGTACTTATTTAGGTTCTCACATGGCCGGTGTTATGGACTATTCCCTTCGTCCGATTCACGCCCACATTTTACTTGTCGGTTGGTTGTCCGTTTTTGCATGGGGCATCTTCTACCAAGTGTTTGAAATTAAATACAAAAAGCTTGTAGTCATCCAAAGTGTTACTGGAATGATTGGTGCCATAGGACTAACAGCAGGTATGTGGATGTACAATCTAAACCCCTTCAATTTGAATGACACCGTTATTCTCGTATTGTTTATTGTCGGTGGAACGATTGTGTTGATTGCGTTCTTCTTGTTTGCTGTAGTGACCTTCTTTACTGTTCCAGCGAATTCTCGAAAATAAGGAACTATTCACCTCTTCATACGTAAAAACAGACAAGAGGAGAGTGAATGATATGGACTTTCAAACCTTATTTCTTATTGCCTTAATCGGCTTCACTTTTTATTTAAATGCGGAAGTTCGCAGTTTACGCGCACGGATTCGTCGTCTTGAAAAAGCAGCAAGCCCAACACCTAGCTCATTTTCTCCGGAATTCGAGCAGGAGTTAGACGTGTTGTTGCAACAAGGCAAGATGGTCGAGGCGGTCAAACGGGTTCGAGAAGAGCACGGCTTCTCTCTTTTAGAAGCAAAGCAAGCGGTTGATCGGCATTATGAAAAATAGGCATAAAAAAATAAATCAGTACCTTCTCAAGAGTATTATCAAGAGAGGGTACTGATTTTCAATTGGTGGCGTTTTCCACATCTAACGTAATCGAGTTGCAAACGCCAGAAACACACTGCGGAATCAACCGCACCCGTAAAGGCTAAGAACGCCTTCACGGGCCCGTTCGATTTCCTCGGAGTTTCTAGAGTGGCGTTTTCCACATCTAACTAGTTACTGCACCATTTCTATTTCAGCCGCGACAGGGATTCCCTTGAGTGCCTGCGTTGCCAAACGGTTGGCTTCATTGTTTTTATGTCGTGGTATCTGATGGTATTCCGGCTGCAGCTTCATTTTCTCCAACTTTTGGTCAACTCGGCGTCCCCAAGAAGCGAGCGTCGGGTCCATGATTTCCCAGTCTTCAATCATGTGCTGCAAAACGACTTGAGAATCGCCTCGAATTTCGACCGGTACACCCTTTGCTCCGAGGAATTCAAGTTCCTGTAAAGCCAAATGCAATGCCGCAAACTCTGCTTCATTATTCGATGTAAATCCTTCAACGAATGCATTTTGTCGCAAGCGATAGGATTTTCCATTCTGCTCATAATAAATCACACAGCCTAAGCCTGCTTCAGCCGTTTCTCGCTTGTAGCCTCCATCAAAATACAGGCGTATGTTGTGAGGCTCTACTTCGACTTCTTTTAAAAAGCGCTTAGCTTCTTTCACAGTCCAAAATGTCCCGCGTGCATCAATAATATCCACTTGTTTCACACGACCTGTTCGTTCCATATCTTCAATGAACATCAGTGCTCTTTCGAGTGGCATTTCCCCCGACTCAAAACGTGTTTCTTGATTTTTCGGTGTTTTATAAAGCCAACGAATCGATACATTCATCAGGAAGACCCCCTATTGGCTAGGATTAATTCGAATGAAGACCGTCTAACTCTTTATAAGCCTCCATATGTTTCCCGCTGTCTGCTACCTCAGCATGGTAAAGTGCTTTTAGAGCATGCGCTTTTCCTAAATCGTGCTCTTTCATCAACTGTTTTAATTTTTGTTGAAGTTCGCGATCTGATTTTACTAATTGACTCATTTGAGCTTGTAAATATTTCATGGTTATTCACTTCCTTTCGCATCTTTTTCTGCTTCTTGTTTTACTCGGTCCATAAATTCTGCCACGACTGGACCACCGTTTTCTTGCTTCTTCCCTAACTTTAACATGGTCTTCGCCATCAAGTTAATGCCTTCATTGGAACCAACATAACGAAATTGTGTACGCGAATCCGCTAGCTTTTGCATTTCAAATGTTAAATTCGTTTCAAAAAGATTGGCAAGAACAAACTGAATAGATTTTGTTTTTTCTTCAGGTTCATCTTTAAACTCGGTGATGGTCACTAAATAAGTCTCTGTTCGCTTTCCCTCACGGTAAGTTTGTTTATAGGATGAGCCCGTGAGAGGTTCATTTTGTACAATCCATTCATTGCTGTCAACTTTTGGCATGATCCGTTTTGGATGCCGTTCGTCAAATAGGTCCCACACAATCTCAATCGGTGCATTTATATCAATAGAACAATCCCATTTCATTCCGGATACCTCGCTCTCGTCACTTCAACTGATCTACGAATCATTTCACGTAAAACACTCTCGTCTATATCTTGAAGCTTATTCACATAGATACAGGCTTTTCCTGATTTATGCTTCCCTAAACGAGAAAGGTACTTCTCCCGTTCTTCTTCACTGGGGGCAATGTAAAGACTCAAAGCGGCTTTACGCGGTGAGAATCCCACTAGTGGCGCGTCGCCTTCATGTCCAGTTGCGTATCGAAAATGATAGGAGCCGTACCCTATTATACTCGGCCCCCAAAGGATTGGTTCAAGACCTGTCTCTTCATGGAAAATATCGAGTAATCGGTAAGCATCCTCTTTTTTGGAGGGCTTTTCAATTTCTTCAATGAACGCAATGACACTTTCATCCGTTGGTTTTGTTTTTTGTTCATAAGCCATGATGAATCCCGCCCTTTCAACGACTATTTCGCAAAGCGAATGTTTCACGTATACTAAGATATAGTGAAATGAATGAACCGAGGTGAACATCATGAAGCATCCACTCTATCTGGTCATTGGCGGTGTTTTTGCCCTCTTCATCGCCATGAGTATTGGCCGCTTTGCTTATACACCTATCTTACCATTTATGCAGGTAGAAAAGGGATTTACAACTGTTTTCGCAGGGACATTAGCTTCGGCAAATTATGCGGGATATTTGGTTGGAGCAATTGCAGGAAGTATTTTACCGATACAACGCTTTCGCACAAAATTGCTTACGATAAGTTTGGCCATCAGTATAGCATTGACTTTCGCAATGGGTCTGGTCGATTCCCCTGCTTTTTGGATGGTCTTTCGATTTATCTCTGGGATAACAAGTGCTTTTGTATTCGTCCTCACAAGTAGTATTGTTCTAGACCGGCTTGCTTCCATCGGTCGCATCGGATTGTCTGGTGTGATGTATGCAGGCGTAGGACTTGGCATTTTTGTATCAGGTTTAGTTGTTGCTCCCCTCATTGCTCATTTTTCAAGCGATGGTGCATGGATAGGCCTAGGGTTTATTGCTCTTATACTTGCCATTTACGTGTTGGCTGTCGTCAAAGAGGATGCAACCCCTACAGATCCTGTGGTTTTAAAATCAACGGAAAAGAAACGATTTGAACCGTGGTTGATTTGGTTACTGATCGCTTATGGACTTGAGGGGCTTGGTTATATTATTACCGGTACGTTTATCGTGGCAATTGCGGAAGATTCTAGTGTGTTTGCAGGAAGCGGAACAGATGTCTGGGCGCTTGTCGGGTTGGCTGCAGTTCCTTCGACTATGGTTTGGGCTTTCGTCGGAAGTCGGTTCGGCTGGATGAAGTCCTTTTTCGTACTGCTTGTCATTCAAGCAACTGGTGTGTTGTTACCTGCTCTTTCTGAGAGCCCGGCAAGCTTTTATTTAAGTGCGCTCCTATTCGGAGCCACATTTATGGGTGTGACAGTCCTGGTCGCCTCGTATGCTAGGGAAAAGTTCCCTCATGCAAGTGCTCGAATTTTGTCTGTTCTTACTGTTACTTATGCACTTGGACAGATGATCGGTCCTATCTTGGCTTCTTCTTTAGCCGAACAGACCGGCAGTTACTCTGTGGCATTAATCGGAGCAGCTGGAGTGATTGGACTCGGGGCACTCTGTATACTACCCATTATTACTATAGAACGACAAAAGACATCCTGAGTTGGATGTCTTTTTCTTCGTCAATCGAAAAATCTTTCTGAAGACTCTTGTAAATTTCGGTTTCCGGAGTATAATTCAGGTATCGAATGATGGATGGAGAACACTTATGTTAAAAATGGACCGCCCGTACAATGAACGGATCAGTATTTACAACGGTATGGCTTCCACCATGGCCGTCAATATCACCAATACCTTTTTTCCGCTTTTTATGATTACCATACTCGGTGCAAGCAATTATCAAGTAGGCCTTCTTAGTTCTTTGCCACCGTTAATCGCCCTCTTAATGACAATTCCAGCAGCCATTTTACTGAATAAGAGCTCGACCCATAAACGTATTGTCGGAACAGCGATTATTACGGCTAGGCTATTTTTTATAGCAATTGTCTTTGTCGTGTATCTTCCTTCTGAATGGCAAGCTTGGGCATTTCTCGTCATCATTGGAATGATGCATGTCCCAACAGCCCTTGCAACGATTGGCTGGCAAACTCTAATCAGTGGGTTAGTGGATGAGCATCGACGGGCACAATTCTTTAGTGACCGAAATCGAATGCTGACGATTGTTGGACTTTTCACCACACTTTTTGTAGGTATTGTGTTGCGAGACGCGACGGATAGTGTCCTGTCGTATCAAGTGCTATTTGCAGTAGCTCTCTGCTTTGGTCTATTGGAAGGATTTTTAGTTCTTCGCCATAAAGAAAATGAACCGATTGTTTCCGAGAGTAAGCCAAAACTTATGGATTGGTCGATATTCAAAGATCAAGGCTATCGTTGGTTTTTAGTCGCTGCCCTGTTCTTTAATTTCACTTGGCAGATGGCGTGGGGCTTGTTCAATATCTATCACGTGCGTATTGCAGAAGCCACAATTTTTTGGTTCAGCATGTTCTCTGCAGGTAATATGTTGATGCAATTCTTCACGTATCCGCTTTGGAAAAAGTGGTCCGAGAAATATTCCAATACGTTAGTCTTTATCGTCCTGGCAATCGGAATGGCGTCCGCCCCATTCTTCACAGTGCTTACGACAAATTTCTACTTACTGTTCTTGGTTCAGACGACGTCTGGCTTCTTCTTGTCCGGTGTGATCTTAGTCATGTTCAATATGTTGCTAGAGCATAGTCCGGTCGACAAGCGTACCTATTGCATCACGACTTACAATGTTTTGTTATCGTTAATGGCGTTTATTGCACCTCAGATTGGTATTTTGTTCTTGGAACTTTTCGGAATTGTCGAAGCTATGCATATTAATGCAGGTCTGCGACTCTCCAGTAGTCTTGTATTCTTCGCCATGTTTTGGTTTTATTCACGCCACAAAAAGAAACCGGATGTTTCCGTAGCCTAATCAAACGATTAGCACAAAAAAGGCTGGAAAAAAATAGAGTAATAGTGCTCACTAGTTAGAAAGTTGAGTGGAGTGGAGGGGTTGACTCCAGTGGGATCAAAAGTCGGAATGTGAGACCCCGCAGGAGCCTGCGACGAGGAGGCTCACAGCGCGCCAACGGAACGCAGCCCCGGAACGGAACTCAACATACACAAATAAATCAGCAAGTTCTCTGAAATTTACTCTAGAGAACTTGCTGATTAATTTTTGTCCAACCTCTTTAATTAAATCGTATTGTCTTAAACAAATATCACCCAAGCTACCATAGTCACAACGATTGTGGTGATCCCCATCAGTAACGTAGACATCGTCATCGCTTTATACGCATCTGTCACTTTCATTCCACTGAATTCTGTCACTACCCAGAAGAAGCTGTCATTAACGTGACTCACTGTCATCGCACCAGCTCCAATTGCCATTACCACTAGCGCAAGCGGTACGCCTCCAGTGATACCCAGCTCTACAACAAGAGGTGCTACAAGTGTAGATGTAATGACTAGAGCTGTAGTAGAAGACCCTTGTGCTGTTTTAAGAGCTGCTGCAATCAAGAAAGGAACAATTAGGAACAAAGCACCCGTACCAAAAGCAGACAAGTCCATTGCCTGCAATTGATCGGCAACTCCTGTGTTCCGAATAACCGTTCCGAATGCGCCACCTGCTCCAGTGATTAAAAGAATAGGTGCGGCTTCTTTTAAGCCGTCTCCAACCCATCCGGTAAGTGTTTCGTTATCATAGGAAGGCAATAGAGGTAGTGCGGCAAATACACCAAGGAATAGTGCGACTGTCGGCGCTCCAAGGAATTGGAAGAACGATGTAACTCCGCCCTCTCCCCCTAAAGCCGTGGCAATCGATCCCATTGCTATCAATGCGATTGGAACAACTAGAGGTAAGAACGATTTGAAAGCAGATGGCATCTTGCCAAACGTCGAAATGATTTCATCATAATCCAAGGCTTCTAAGTCTTCTTCCACTTGAATCTTAGGACCAATTTTGATTGCCCAAATATACCCGACGAGAACTGCCGGAATGGAAATTAACAAACCAACTAAAATAATCGTACCGAGATAGTCCGCCGCACCAATATTTCCAGCCGCTGCAATCGGACCTGGTGTCGGTGGTACTAATGTGTGCGTTGCAAAAAGTCCTGTAGCAAGTGCAATTGCCATCGAAGCCACAGCTACTTTGGCACGTTTTGCGAGTGCCTTTTTCAAGCTTGATAAAATAACATACCCCGAGTCACAAAAAACTGGAATGGATACGATATAACCAATCAATGACATAGCAAGTTGAGGTCGCTTCTCTCCAATAAGACGCAAGACAACCTCAGCCATACGATAAGCTGCACCAGACTTCTCTAAAATGACACCAATAATTGTTCCTGCCACAATGACAAGACCAATACTGGTCATCAACCCGCCAAAACCTTCATTTACAAATCTCACAACCTCAGTAAGTGGTAAACCTGCCGCTATACCTACAAAGAATGCAGCTACAATCAAAGAAATGAACGGATGGACTTTCAAGACAGCGGTTGCAAAAACTATTAACACGACCCCTAGTAAAATAATTGCAAATAACATGTGATTTCCCCCTTAAATTTAAAGTTTTCTCCCTAAACGCGCAGCCGCTGAAACGAGCGCTTCGTACGGCTTCGCTAATGCTTCTTCAATCGAACAATTTTCTGACACGACGGCTTCCAGATGTGTAAAATGAGGAGCGAGCAACAGAAGCTCCTCAGTGGGAATCATGCCAGACAGCAAGGCAACATCCACTCCTGCCTTCTCTGCGCGTTGTGCAATACCAAGAGGCGCTTTTCCAGATAACGTCTGTACGTCTGACTTCCCTTCTCCTGTAATCACCCAGTCGGCCTGTTGCAGATAGGCGTCAAATTGAATGGCGTCCAAAACGCTATCAATCCCTCGTTCCAAGTGAGCAGGAAAGAACGCAAGAAGAGCCGTTCCAAGACCTCCCGCAGCCCCTGCTCCTGGTCTCAAGTGAGTGGCTTCTCCCGTCATTTGTTCAACTACCCTTGCATAGCGAGTAAGTATCGCTTCAAGAATAGTGGCCTCTTCTTTAAACACCCCTTTTTGCGGACCAAATATAGCTGTTGCTCCACGTTCTCCGAGAAGAGGATTATCGACATCACAGGCTATTGAAAAATCACAGGACGCAATACGTTGATCAATCCTAGTCAAATCAATACGTGCAAGATGTAGGTAATCTGGTAAATAGGTGCCAAGCTCTGTTCCCTTTTCATCATAAAAACGTACCCCTAAAGCTTGGAGAGTTCCAATCCCACCATCATTAGTTGCACTTCCACCAATAGCAATTACAAACTTACGACAGCCATGATCAAGTGCATGTTTAATTAATTCTCCCGTACCGTAAGTGCTAGAGCGCAATGGATCACGTTCATTCTGTGTCACCCTAGTAATTCCTGAAGCCTCAGCCATTTCAATAACAGCAGTTTGCTTGTCCCCCAAAATGCCATACCTGGCAGTGATAGGTCTCCCCAGAGGGTCACTGACAATGACTTCATGGACATGACCTTTTGTCAGGTCAACTAGAACATCTAATGTTCCTTCCCCTCCATCGGCTATCGGTAATAAGGTGCACGTGGCCGTGGGATTCGCTAGCCTAATGCCTTCTTCTATTGCTCGCGCAGCCTCTTGAGCTCGTAAAGTGCCTTTAAATGAGTCTGGACTAATGATGATGTTCATGATGATCCCCCATTTCGTAAACGCTTACAAATTAGTGTAGTGTGTATTTTCAGACAATGCATTATACTTAATGTACAAATTACTGGTTTATTTTCATTCTATTTTTGGGAGGATTGTCGATGTTAACACGTGAACTGGCCAATCAAATGGTCGAGCAAACCATGATTCGACTTCAACATAATATTAATGTGATGGACCCGAGCGGTTTAATTGTGGCATCGGGAGAAGCAGTCCGCCTTCAACAGTTACACGAAGGTGCTGCCTACGTAGGACGCACGGGTTCAACGCTAACGATTACAAATGATCAAGTCGAGCAGTGGCCTGGTAGTAAGGCAGGAATCAATCTCCCTCTTCGCCAGAACAACAAAGTAGTTGCGGTCATAGGCATTACGGGAGATCCTGCGCACCTGCAAGAAGTAGCGCCACTTGTACAGTTGACTTGTGAACTTCTACTCTACCAATCGATTGTAACGGCAGAATCGGAGTGGCAACGTAAGTGGAAAGATGATGCTGTAACGGAGTTATTTATAGGTGGGGAATTATCGATAAGTACTTTAGAGAGAGCTAGTTTATCAGGGATTTCATTTGCGGGATCACTATGCTGTAGTGTATTCCAAGATACTTCTGGACAGACGAATACACTTCGCAGAAAAGTGGAAGATTTTTTAGAGTGGCCCGATAAGTTGGTGGGCATAGGCGTAAACGAAGAACTGCTTCTGATTACAAGTGGACTTTCTGAACAAGGGCTTTTGGAAAAGTTGGAACGCTTTTTACGAAGTGTCAAGACGGCAAAAGTGGCTGTCGGAAAATTGGTGGCCGCCCCTTCTGAGCTTGCCATGAGTCTAAAAGCAGCTCTAGTTACACAACAGCATCAAAAGAATCGACTTGCCCATTTTTCAGAGTTTGAAGTACCGTATCTCCTTGATCAAGTGCCTAGAGAAGATAGAGCAAGTTTTAGTGCAAACACTCTTAGGGAGCTTGATAACAAAGCATTAGAAACGATTCAGGCCCTTCTTGCTCATAATTTATCGATTCAACAAGCTGCGGAATCCCTTGGTATCCACCGCCACACGCTCAGTTATCGCGTCCAACAAATTGAGCGGATGACCAGGCTTAATCCGCTAGCATTTGAGGATGCTGTGAAGTTTTGGCTGGCTTGTGGTTGGACGGTCTCTTCAAAGACTTGATAGTCTCACGGTTTCATCCGGAAATGGAAATGCCCTGTTGAATTTTTGTTTATGCCCCTAGTCGATTATTGGAAACAATTTTCACACCATTTCTCTCTGAAAATACTCTTTCAAAAACTAGCCAAAAAAATAGCCTAGTGGACGTACCCACTAGGCCTTATCTTATTGCCCAAGCTTAGCTGAATACCAACGAGCAGCCGCCTGTTGCAACGCTATTTCAGGATGACTCAGTGCTTGGTCTAGTTCTACTTCAGTCTTTGAAAGAACAATGACTTCATCAAATATTTTAGTCTCTTCTAAAGATTGATTCAAATCCGCGCTTCCCGCAAATAAGGTAACAGGGAGCCCCTTATCTCCCGCAAATTTTGCAACACCATGTGGCCCTTTTCCTTCAAGGAATGTATGTTGATCGAGACGACCTTCACCGGTAATCACATGAGTAACACCCGAAAGTGCATTTTCCCATCCTGATCGTTTCAAGACAAAGTCGATGCCGTGGTACCATTTCGTCGGGAAGAACGCCTGTACCGCTCCTCCAAGACCGCCACCCGAACCTGCACCGGCCCGATTATGGAGCCTTACTCCTGTATGACTTTCAATAACGTCCGCCAACCGATTAAGTGCCGCTTCGACATCTGCAGTTTCCTCTAAGCGTACTCCTTTTGTCTCCCCATAAAGGCGGGTGGCGCCCTCTGGTCCTAGGTAAGGGATTTGTACATCACTAATAACAGCAAACGTGCAGTCTTGCAGTCGTTTATCAAACTCACCATTATCTAAACGATCCAACTTTTGTAGTTGAAGAAGATCTCCTGACATTTCATGGCCAGTCTCGTCTAAGAATTTAAGTCCAAGTGCACGCAACATACCCGCACCGCCATCATTTGTTGCACTACTGCCTATTGCCAATATAAAATTTCGGTGGCCTTCGTCGAGAGCTGCGCGAATCAGTTCTCCCGTGCCAAACGTCGATGCTAAGCGTGGGTTCTGTTCGTGTTTCTTCACATAAGAAAATCCAGATGCTTGAGCCATCTCGATAACACATGTGTGACGAGACAGTCCCGTGACCCCATATTTTGCTTCGACCCGACGACCTAAAGGATCATGCACAGTCGCGTGTTTATAAGTTCCTTTTGTAGCGCTCATCAAGGCATCGAGCGTCCCTTCTCCACCATCTGCGATGGGAAATTCGACGATTTCGAGTGTCGGATCAACTGACTGCAATCCTTTTGCAATTGCACGGGTAGCTTCTTTCGAAGAGAGTGTTGTTTTCCAAGCATCTGAACTGATGATGATTTTCATAGCTGTTCCTCCTAAAAAAGTCGATTAACAGACGGACCAAATAAATAGCAATGCAAATCCTGTTTCTTTACTTCTATACTTCGTGATAAACGAGCAATCTCCTGCTCAAGAGCTGTTATTTCTTCGACGGCTTTATCCACTCGTTCGCGAGAAATCTCCTCACCGAGCTCTAAATAAAGAAGTTTTGCTTCCAACGCTTTCACTTGCTGATGACGTTGCATAGCACCAGCATAACTCTTCACTTCACGCTGTTTTAGGTCTTCAAGTTGTTGGTGTAACTGTTCTTTTCCCATTGCTAACATCCTCTCCAGAAAATTGTGCCAAACAAAAAACTCTTCCCTACGAGAGAGAAGAGTTGCGATTCGCACAATTTCTCCTCATCGTTCAGGCAGTACCTGTTGGATGGAGCACCTTACCGTTTAGGCAGGTTGCTGAGACTTCGTAGGGCCAATTCCCTCCGTCTCTCTTGATAAGAAAAGAGTCTATGTTTAGTTGTTTTTAGTATAGCAGAAAGAGGAGGAAATTCCCAGTCTCACTTTGAGCGAATGTCATCTTCCTCTGCATTTTTATGGTTGTAAAGCTCATTCTCACCGTCAGTATCTGCTGGGTCTTCACGATAGAAAAATGGATCACTATCAATTTTTTCTTCTTCAGTTAATGATTTTTCATCGCTGGGCATTGGAATCTTTCCGCTATTTTCGTGTTCTTTGTCTTTCTCAAACATCTTGCATCCCTCCAACTAGTAGTTAGTAGAGTATTCCCCTTAGTGATTTGTTTAAACGACTACCGAGTTTAAGAATTTGAAGACTGGACTAGCTGAATAGTGGAATTTACACTTGATAGCATGGCTAATTGTTGCATTTGAATAAGATGATTTGCTGAAACCGCTTGATGGAGTGAAGCATCCTGTTTAGTTGATAGATGATTCAAAATGGCGAGTGTCAATGCGTCCTCTTTATACCATTTAAATAGCTTTGATTTAGTGAGTTCCCAATATGTATAGACGATTTGTTTAAATGCTTCCAAATCTAATTCGTCTATAGCTAGCATACCAAGCAAAACATAATGCTGAAGAGAGACCCGAATTTTTTGTTCTTTCAATTGATTACGTATGTGCGCAATGTATGGGATATAGGATTCGTTATACACAATTGAATCGGATGTTAGAACTTGTGAGAGCCACTGTAATTCATTTCCCTGCCACAGTTTCACAGTTTTTAAATTTTGATAATACTTGTTCATTATCACTGCTTGCTCAACTGGATCCTTTTCCTGACTGGAGAGCAGCACGCTATACGGAATGTCCTCTGCTCCTGTTAAAAACGGATGGTGGGATTTGATTGCTACGAAAAGATCATAAGCCTGTTTAAGATCTGTCTCTGGATAATCCATTACGTAGAGGGCCGCTAAATAAGTGTACATACTTTTTTTAAAACCATGCGACAACAATAGTTGATAGGTTTTTAATAACTCTTCCAATAACTCATCGGGTGTTCCTTGTCGAACAGCAAGACGAGCTGCCATTATGTAGTGGATGGTCTGATTCAAATAGCTAGTCCATCCTTCTTTTTTTAATCTATCAGACATATCCAATAGACGCTTTCCATCAAAGGGGTGACTATTTAAATAATAAAATGACGCCACCGCATTTGTAATGCGACGGTCATTCGTCCAACTAATTGCATTTTCAAGCTTTTTGAAAAGAGTCGTGTATTGCTCTAGGTCAATCATAATAGACCCCTCCTATTCGCTAGTAATTTTTATACGAATCAAATCGAAAAACGTTTCGTTTAAATCAAACGGAGCAGGGAAATAAGAATTCAAGGAGGCGATTTGAAATGCCATGGACAAAAAAGGACTATCCCGATTCTATGAAAAATTTAGACGTTGCTGTTCGAAACAAAGCTATTGAAATGGCAAATGCTATGTTGGATGAAGGCATGGAAGAAGGACGGGCCATCTCGATTGCCACATCAAAAGCCCGAGATTATGTGAGTGGTAGCGACAATTCGTCACGGCCAGGATATCTCGTCAAGTCGCATAACAACAACTGGGTGCTGATGAAAGAAAACGGTGAACGAGCAATTAAGACGGCCGCTACAAAAGATGCCCTGCTCGACGAAGCTAAAGAATATGTAAATGAAAAAGAGGGCATTCTAAAAGTGTATAAACTAGACGGTACGGTAGAAGATACGTATTACAAATAAGGAGTGGATAAAATGACGGAAAAATTAAAAGTAGGCATCATTTTGGGGAGTACGAGGGACGGAAGAATCAGTCCTCAAGTAGGCGAATGGCTTGTAGAAAAGGCAAAACAACGGGAAGATGCTGATTATGAACTTGTGGATATCAAAGACTACGACCTTCCCTTTTTTGGCACAGAAGAATCCGAAGGCGTAAAGCGTTGGAATGATAAACTTGATTCACTTGATGCCTTTGTATTTGTTGTTGCAGAATACAATCATAGCATGACTGGCGCTTTAAAAAATGCTTTCGATAGTGCACGTGAACCCTGGCACAACAAGGCGGCTGGCATTGTGAGCTATGGTTCCGCAGGTGGTACACGTGCAGCTGAACATGTTCGTCAAGTGTTGGCAGAGCTAATGATAGCAGATGTTCGAGTGCACCCTGTTCTGTCATTATTTCTGGACTTTGAAAAAGGAGAAACTTTCAAACCAAGAGACCTTCATGATAAGAATATCAGCGACATGCTCGATCAAGTACTATCTTGGGGTGGCGCTCTTAAACCACTACGCTCAAAATAAGCCTGAAGGGTTTTCCCTTCAAGCTTTTGATAGGATGGAATACGGTTCTCCCAACCACTCCATCATCTCTTCGAACTGATGACGACCTGTTTCAATCCCGAACTCATAAAGGGCTGACAAGCGTGCTGGATTGCGTTCGGCCCTACTAATTTTAAAAGACTCTTGTGGTCGAATCACAAATGCCTCTCCTTCAGCTTCTAACGTTTCAATCAAGTCTAGCGTCTCATTATAATGTTGCCAACGTGTTTCCATCTGCTCCACTAAACCGGGATATTGTTTATACATAAACTTACTGACGCCGTTAAAACGAGAGGGTGCTTTTCTGTAACCTTTAGGTCTAGTCAAAATAATAACAGGACGTGTCACTCCATCGTCAAGTGCTTTTTTCAATGGAATAGGGTCCGCGATTCCTCCGTCCATCAACTTCATACCTTGATAGTCTACAGGCGCCGCCATAAACGGCAATGAGCTGGAAGCACGGACGACTTGCAACATCTCATCTTTTGGTGCTCCTTTTTCAAAATAAACCGGTTTTCCGCTATAGCAATCGGTTGTCCCTATTACAAACCGTTCAGGAGATGCAGCGAAGGTTTCGTAATCGAATGGAACAAGTTCGTTGGGCAACTTATTAAACAAGAGGTCCATGCCAAAAAGCTCCCGTT
Source organism: Chryseomicrobium sp. FSL W7-1435 (assembly GCF_038595005.1). Lineage (GTDB taxonomy): Bacteria > Bacillota > Bacilli > Bacillales_A > Planococcaceae > Chryseomicrobium. Next base: position 657,377 of record NZ_CP151997.1, on the reverse strand, counting down.
TAGTCACTAGGTTTTTTAAAGAAATGTAATCTGGGTGTGTCACATAATCGATGGAGACTTTTCGGTTTCGGTCTCGTTGTCTCGCGGCGTACGAAGACCCATGACAGGCTCCGGCTGAAACACCAATGACATACGGAAAATAGTAGTCATTTTCCATAAAAGCCTCTAAAACACCACCAGTAAAGACACCTCGCATGCCGCCACCTTCTAAAATCAAACCTGCTCCATTCATTACGTTCACTCCTTTAGCCAATCATCTAGTACTAGTATTTCGCAAAAACAATCAGGAAGCAACTGGAATCACATTTTTAATTCCTATCAAAATACTTTGAATTGGAATTTAAATACCTGACTTGGTATACTTAATAAATATGAATTTGTAGAAAGTAGGGAATGGAATGACTATCTATCAGAGCATTACAGATCTCATCGGCGACACCCCTGTCGTTAAATTAAATCGGGTTGTACCAGAAGGTGCTGCTGATGTGTATGTGAAATTGGAAATGTACAATCCTTCTAAAAGTGTGAAAGACCGTGCAGCGAACAACATGATCAAAGTAGCAGAAGAGCAAGGCATAATCAAGCCAGGTGACACTATCATTGAACCTACAAGCGGCAACACAGGGATTGGCCTTGCCATGGTAGCTGCTGCGCGTGGCTACAAAGCTATTCTAGTGTTACCTGATAATAGTACGCAAGAGCGCATCAATTTATTAAAAGCTTTCGGTGCAGAAGTTGTCTTGACACCGCAGGATGAAAAAATGCCTGGGGCAATTAGTAAAGCTCTTGAATTAAAACAAACTATCCCGAACGCCTTTATCCCTCAGCAGTTTGAAAACACGGCAAATGCCGACGCCCATCGCGGGACGACTGCACTGGAAATTTTAGAGCAAATGGACGGCAAGCTTGACGCTTTTGTGGCGACAGCTGGTACGGGAGGCACCATCACAGGTACAGGTGAAACATTGAAAGAGCACCTTCCAGAGCTGTATATTGGTGTGGTTGAACCCAAAGGGTCTCCTGTTCTTTCAGGCGGAAAACCAGGTCGTCATAAACTTGTGGGCACAAGTCCGGGATTCATTCCATCCATTTTAAATACGTCCATTTATGATGAGATTTTTCAAATTGAAGATGATCAGGCAATCGACCTATTTCGCCGTCTAGCTCGTGAAGAAGGCATCTTTGTCGGTCCTTCTGCTGGTGCTGCAGTTTATGCCGCAATTGAAATTGCAAAACGTTTAGGTCCAAACAAAAAAGTTCTTTGCATTGCACCAGATACTGGAGAGCGTTATTTGTCTATGGGTCTGATTGAATAACGTAAAATCGGGTATGTAATAGAGGTAAGTTCATTTCGAGAGGAGACTGTAAGTATGTCAAAACGTATTTTAATGGTGCTGACCAATCATTCGGAATTACCAAATGGTAAAAAGACAGGCGTCTGGTTGTCTGAATTCGGGGAAGCCTTTCTAGCCTTTCAAAAAGAAGGCTTTGATGTGACAGTAGCTAGCCCAAAAGGCGGCGAAATTCCAATTGACCCTGCAAGTCTCGAAGGCGAAGTATCAGAAGAAATGTTAGCCACTAAAAAACATATTCAAAATACAGAGCATATTGATCACCAAAACCCACAAGATTTTGATGGGATTTTCCTTCCTGGTGGTCACGGCACAATGTTTGACCTTCCAGATAATAAAAAGCTACAAGAACTGATTCGTTCAATTTATGAAGCTGATAAACCAGTAGCAGCAGTATGTCATGGTCCTGCAGGCTTAGTAGGTGTCACTTTATCAAATGGTGACCCACTTGTAAAAGGTAAAAAAGTAAGTGCCTTTACAGATGCAGAAGAAAATGATACCGGTCTACAAGATGATATGCCTTTCTTACTTGCTTCTAAGCTCGAAGAATTAGGAGCTCATCATGAAGCTGCTGAAAACTGGAGTGAAAAAGTCGTACGTGATGGTTTATTGATCACAGGACAAAACCCTCAATCAACTGAAGTTGTGGCTCACGCATTTATTGAATCATTAAAAGAGTAGGCATCCGCCTACTCTTTTTTTATGTCCAGCGACCCTTTAAATCAAGCGCTTGACGAATTTGTTCAAAGTGATGTTCATCATGTTCAACCAATCCAGTAAAGTAGTTTTCCAGATTCGTCGTATTGGAACCTATTGTAAAGGGTTGTTGCCATTTGGCTTCTGGAACTGCTGATAATTCTTCTACTAGTTTGTTCCGCGTCACTAAAAATTCATGAACCGTGTCATTTCGCGACTGTTCTCTAGCCAAGGTAGCCGATTGAGCATTTAATTCATCAGAGCCCGGATACGGCTGTAATTCGCCACCGGCCAATATAGGATGTAAGCGTTCATTTAAGAAAAACTTATCCCACGGCGCCAAATGACCAATAACTTCTGCTACCGTCCACTTCCCCTCAGCAATCGGAGAGCGCCAGTTAGCCTCTTCCCACTCTTTCATTCCTTCAATCCACTTCATCGATGCGCGAAAATGCGCCAAGATTTCTGCTTTGTTCATCAACAAGTCCCCTTTGCAGCAAGATGTATTCAGTATACCCTTCATACAGAAAAAAACGCCCCCACATTAACTGCGAGGCGAAGAAATTCAGATATGGGGAACATGAACAACAATTTGACCGTCAATAAAGAGAGGCGTCGATTTTTTTACAAGCAACTCAGGCTTCCCAAAAAAATAGCCTTGAAAATACGTATAACCTGTCTCTAACGACCTTTTGTATTCGTCGAGTGTTTCAATTTTTTCAGCTATTAACTTTTTACCAGACCGTCGAGCCAAGTTTTCTGTGCATTGTTGGCGATTAAGAGGGGCTTGGAAATCAATTTTAATGAAGTCGGCGATTCGAATAATTTCAGGAATGCCGTGAATGGAAGCATTGCAATTAAAATCATCCAGCGCAATTTGGTAACCGGCACGTTTTAATTGTTTTAATGCTTTCAAGATTTCTTCATCGAATTCAATTGATTCCAATACTTCGATGATTAAATTTCCAGGGGCGATATTCCAATGGTGATGGTGCACAATCAAATCACGGGTGAAATTTACAAACACGGGAAGTTGCTGACTAACGGTATCAAGGCCCATCACATGGTAAGCCGTATCTAATACCTGACGAGTAGCATCATTTGGGTCTTGAGCCGTGTAGACGTTTGCCTCACTGTTCCTATACAATAGTTCATAAGCGACAACATGGCCTTGTCGATCGACGATTGGTTGTCTGGCTAAATAATGGTTCAACTTATTCACCTCCACACTCTTAATTGGTTAGTAATATTCTACCATCAGTTTTCAGAATAATCAAACATTAATCACCTTATTGCTTCCAAATTGAAAGTAAAATAGTCTCAGTTTTGTAATTCTTAGAACTAGGCTATGAGTAGAGAGGAATAATTGAGCTATCTGTCGAATAGAGAAGAAAAGGGGAGGTTTCATCATGGCATACGAAATCAAACAAATTCCGGATTTAAACACGGTGTCGGTTCAACACTTGGTAGAAGAAAGTGAAAAAGAAGGCTATCGCTTTTTGACGCGTTTGGTGAAGCAATACAAAGATGGCTCAGAACTCTTTCAAAAGCCAGGAGAAGCGCTATTCGGTGTATGGAAAGACGATGAGCTTGTCGGCCTTGGAGGCATCCTGCAAAACGCCTATGCTGATGATCCATCAACAGGCCGACTGCGCCGTTTTTACGTTACAGAAGAAGAGCGACGAAATGGAGTCGGCACACTCCTTTTAGATGCTTGTCTAGATAAGGCAAAAGAATCGTTTAAAAGTGTAACATGTCGAACGGATTCTGCGAAAGCAGATGCTTTCTATCGTCAGAATGGTTTTGTGGCTGTCCACCATTCACCGGATACTACACACCGGATCACATTTTAGAAAACAAAAAGACTCTTTCGCACCAAACATGCGAAAGAGTCTTTTTATTGATTTGAATTCATGTGATTTCTAAACAGTCGGCTCCACATCTAAACGCAATCGAGTTGCGCCTTCTAGAAATCCCTGGAAAATTTCTAAACAGTCGGCTCCACATCTAAACGCAATCAAGTTCCGAACGCTAGAAATTCACGCAAAAACCATTCACCCCGACCGAGGCAAACAACGCCTCATTCGGTGCGCCTGGTTTTCACGCGATTTCTGGGCAAGCGTTCTCCACATCTAAATTATAGTCGTTTACGTTCCAGTCGTAATGCTTTGAGGGTTGAGGCCATCATCAATATCATGATAAAAGAGAATGGCAACGCGGCGATGATCAGTGCGTTTTGTAACGCTGTCAGACCATTTGCTGCCAACAAGATAACGGCGATCATCGATTGTGAGATACCCCAAACGATTTTCACAGAATTATCTGGGTTGAGTGAGCCACCTGTTGTTTGCATTCCAAGTACAAATGTTGCCGAATCAGCACTAGTAATGAAGAATGTGCTAATTAAGATGACGGCAATGACAGATAATATTGTCGATAGCGGTAATTGACTGAACGCCGCAAACAATACTTCTTCGGTCGCAAGTCCTGATAAATCTATAGATCCTGCATCCTGAATATCGATAGCAGTTGAACCAAACGCTGAGAACCAGAAGAAACTTACTAAAGATGGTAGTAATAGTACACCCGTTAAGAATTCACGGATAGTACGGCCTTTTGACACACGAGCAATGAAAATACCGACGAACGGTGCCCAAGAGATCCACCATGCCCAATAGAAGATTGTCCAGCCATTGATCCAATCTCGACTTTCGCCATCAAGAGGAGCTGCACGGAAACTCATACGAATAATATTTTGTAGATAAGCACCTAAGCTATCCGTAAACATGTTGAAAATCAATAACGTTGGCCCTAATACGACAACACCAATTAGTAGTGCTATAGCAAGCACCATATTTGTGTTCGATAAGTATTTAATTCCTTTACTAAGGCCAGTCCAAGCTGACGCTAAGAACAATACAGTTACAACAGCAATAATTACTACTTGTAGACCGTAAGAAGCTTCAATCCCAAATAGATAACTGATTCCACCACTAATTTGAACAGCACCGAAGCCAAGAGTCGTTGCAACACCAATTACCGTAGCAAATACGGCAAATACATCGACGACAACACCCCATGGTCCAGACATTTTGTCTCCAAAGATTGGCTTAAGTGTTGCTGAAATTAATCCAGGTTCGCCTTTGCGGAACTGGAAATAAGCGAGCGCGAGTGCGACTACCGCATAAATGGCCCAGGCATGTAATCCCCAGTGGAAAAACGTATAACGCATGGAATCACGAAACGCTTGAGCAGTCCCTGTCTCTCCTGTTGGAGATGATACAGCATAGTGAGATAACGGTTCTGCCGCTCCCCAGAATACGAGACCAATGCCCATTCCTGCTGAAAATAGCATCGCAAACCAAGTAGGACGCGAATAAGCAGGGCGATCTGTATCTTTTCCTAATCGAATTTTCCCATAAGGGCTAAAAATTAAAAATAGCGTAAAGATGACCATCAAGGCCACAAGAATTAAGTAATACCAACCAAATGTGGAGGTAATAAAGGCTTGCATATTTGATGTTACAGTTTCAAATCCTTGAGGCACAATCGCTCCAAATAGGACCGTTACAATAACGAGCGCAAGCGTAATCCAAAATACATTCGTAACTTTCTTCACATTCTCCCCTTCTTTCATATAGTTTCACACAATTCCCTACCCTACCTTAATTCTTTGTAAGGGTCAAGCAATGTGTCCTTATACCCAGATGAAACTTCCCCACCTCTTCATGCGTAAACTAGGAAAAGGAGGAGAAGTCATGGGATATTCTGACCCAACATTTGGTTTTATGGATACGTTTGGAACGGTGTTTCTAGTAGTGGTGTTTGTAGTAATTATTTCAGTATTTATTATTGGAATTGGGGGTTCCATTAAAACGTGGTCAAAAAACAACAGTTCACCTGAGTTAACAATACCCGTTAACGTAAAAACTAAACGTACTGAAACACGTGGTGGTACAGGTGATAGTGCAGCCAATACTTGGTATTATGTAACTTTTGAAGTACAAAGTGGAGACCGAATCGAACTTCCCCTTCGTGGTCACGAATTTGGACAGTTAGCAGAAGGTGATCAGGGCTTACTAACTTATCAAGGAACTCGCTATATTAATTTTAATCGAAAAATAGAGCCACGCACCTAAAAAAGGTGCGTGTTTATTAATAAACATTGAAATATCGTGCCTCTGGATGCGCGAATACCATAGCTGATACAGAAGCTTCTGGCTCCATCATACACCCTTCTGTCAGCTCCACTCCTATGCGTTCTGGATTTAGTAGTTTCCATAGTTTCTTTTGATCTTCTAAATCTGGACATGCTGGGTAGCCAAAAGAAAAACGCTGACCTTGATACTTCGTTCTAAATAGGTCTTGTACTGTCAGCTCTACTGGGTCTGGGAATCCCCAACGAGTACGCATCATTTCATGCATGCGCTCAGCAAGACCTTCCGCCGTCTCCAAAGCAAGTGATTGTAAGGCATGGCTTTCTAAGAACTTTCCTTGTTCTTTTAGTTGTTGCGCCCACGTTCGAATCCCTTTTCCTGCAGTCACTGTAAAGAATCCAACGTAGTCCATTTCTTCACCTACCGGCTTTAAGTAATCTGCCAAACATAAGAAGTCCGTTTTTTGCTGTCTCGGAAAATGAAAACGTTCAATTACTTTCGTTTGATCTTTTGGATCATAAATAATCACATCATCACCATCTGATTGTGCCGGGAAAAATTGATAAATAGCAGAGGCTTGCAAAATTCCTTTCGTCACCGCTTGATCAAACAGTTGGTCCGTCATCTCTTTCAGCTTGAGTGTGCGTTCATCCTTCTCCTCCAGCAACCGAGAAATCTTCCCCTTCATCCCTAAATGATGCCCTAACAACATTTGCTGATTGATGTACGGATAGACTTGACGAAGCGAGAAGTCTCGCAAAATATGAACGTCTAAATCAGTCGGTGTATAGACCTGAACATCTTTGCTTACTTTGGACACACCAATCTCGTGAGGCTTTCTAGGAATCTCTTGTTCTGGCGCAACCGCACGTCTTTGTTGATCTTCTTGATAAGTTTGCTCAATCTCCAAACGGTTATTTGGATTTTGGAGGTCATTGAAAAGCTGAAGACCATCCATTGCATCTTTGGCGTAGAGAACTAAACCATCATATTCTTTCGCAATTTTATTTGCGGTGAATTTGCGTGTTAACGCGGCTCCCCCTACAACTACCGGAGTATCAATTCCTGCGGCTTTTAAATCTTGAGCCGTAACGACCATCTGTTGCGCGGATTTCACAAGCAGCCCCGACAACCCAATGATATCCGGCTTGTGCGTACGCACTTGTTCTATCAGTTCTTGTGGTGTCACTTTGATGCCAAGATCTGTCACGTCATATCCGTTGTTACTCAAAATAATATCGACTAAGTTTTTTCCAATATCATGGACGTCACCTTTTACAGTCGCTAAGATGACTTTGCCTTTGGTGGATGAGACATCGGATTGTTCCATATGTGGTTCTAAATGCGCTACAGACGCTTTCATCACTTCTGCACTTTGCAAGACTTCTGCGACAATCAGTTGATTGTCATTGAACAGTCGTCCCACCTCTGACATACCTGCCATTAGCGGTCCATTGATAATATCTAGCGGCGATTCATAAGTTGAGAGTGCCGTATCTAAGTCGGGTAGCAGTCCTTCTTTTGTACCTTCCACAATATAATAAGCCAAACGTTCTTCCACAGTTTCCGGAAGAGCGATAACCTTCTCTTCTTTTTTCATACCTCGGTAAAACTCTGTAAATCTTGCAAGCGTTTCATCTGTAGTAGTAAATAGCAATTCTTCAGCCAATTGCACTTCGTCTTGTGGAATGGACGCAAACCGCTCTAGTTTTTCCGTGTTTACGATGGCATAATCAAGCCCCGCCTGGACACAGTGGTACAAGAACACGGCATTTAGTACTTCTCTTCCCACTGGAGGCAAACCGAAGGACACATTGCTGACCCCAAGAATCTGAGGACAATGCGGGAAACGTTCTTTGATGGTGCGAATTCCTTCCACTGTCGCTTTAGCAGAGCCGATGTACTGTTCGTCTCCAGTACCTACAGGAAACACCAATGCATCAAAAATAATATCTGAAGGTGCCAAACCATACTTCTCTGTTAGTAACTGATAAGATCTTTCAGCAATCTCTACTTTGCGTTCTACAGAAACACCCATGCCTTGTTCATCAATTGTCCCTACAACAACTGCTGCTCCAAATTGACGAATGAGAGGGGCAATCGCTTCAAAACGCTCTTCTCCATCTTCTAAATTGATAGAATTGATGATGACTTTCCCTTGCGAGTAGCGTAGCGCCACTTCAAGTACCTTTTCATCTGTGGAGTCAATCATCAATGGCACTTTTACTTTTTTCACGACCTCTTGAATAAAACGGTCCATGTCTTCGACTTCTTCTCGGTCCGGATCTGCAAGACAAATATCAATGATTTGAGCACCATTCTTCACCTGTGCTCGAGCAACTTCAGAAGCTTCTTCTAGTTTATCTTCTTGAATCAGCCGCTTAAACTTTCGAGAACCGATTACATTCGTACGCTCTCCCACTAAAATAGGACGAGTGGACGGATCATCATAGACAAAAGGTTCAATCCCCGACACTTTATGCTCTGTATGCTCTGAGGCAATACGCGGAGAGTGAGCCTTGGCTACTTGCGCTAATGCGCGGATATGGTCAGGTGTCGTTCCACAGCAACCACCGATTACATTCAACCAGCCTTTTTCTAAGAAGCCCTCCATCTTCGCCGCCAGAGATTCAGGCGTTTCATTGTAGTTCCCTTCTTCATCAGGAAGACCGGCATTCGGGTAACAGCTCACATAACTGGACGCTAGTGAAGATAGTGAGCGAAGATGGTCGCGCATAAACTCTGGACCTGTCGCACAGTTTAAACCCACAACGAGCGGCTTCATGTGCTCGAGCGAAATGTAAAATGCTTCAATCGATTGCCCGGCAAGGGTTGTCCCCATAGGCTCAATCGTGCCTGACACAAGAATCGGCACTTCCCGTTTCCTACTCTCAAAAGCCCGTTGAATACCTAAATTGGCCGCCTTCACATTGAGAGCATCTTGACTTGTCTCAACGAGCAAGACGTCTACTTCGCCGTCTAGTAAACCTTCCGCTTGAATTTGATAGTCTTGTGCAAGCTCTTCAAACTTAATCCCACCTGTTACCGAAAGTGTCTTGGTCGTCGGACCCATCGCACCTGCCACGTAACGAGGGTGTTGCTCGGTCGAGAACTGAGACGCCACACGCTTGGCAATTTCAGCCGCTTCTTTATTGAGGGCATAGGCAAGATGGCCGAGCTCGTATTCATCTAGCACAACAGGTGTAGCACCAAATGTATTGGTTTCTACAATATCGGCTCCCGCTTCAAAATAGGCGGCATGGATAGACTCGACGACATCGGGACGAGTGCGGACCAAGTATTCGTTACACCCTTCAAACTGCTCTCCTCCAAAGTCCTCGGCTGAGAGATCTGCTTGTTGAATCATGGTCCCCATTGCCCCGTCTAGGACTAGAATTTTTTTCTGCAATTGCTGTTCAAATGTGGAGCTGGTCATATGATTCCTCCTGCTTGCGTGACGTGATGTAGTCCATCAATTCAATAGAAAGTTCGTAGCGTAAGAATGGGGTGATCAGGTAAATACCGTTGAACAACTGTAGAGCTTCTGCAAGAAGTTCTTTCGTAATCTCCATCCCCACTTTAAGAGCCTTTTGTGGATCTTCCCCTGCTTGGCGCATTCTTTCCCGAGTATCATCTGGCACTCGAATACCCGGAACTTCATGATGCAAAAATTCAGCATTTCGCGAGCTTAGAAGTGGCATGATCCCTACGAAAAATGGTTTATCCACACGTTTAGCTGCTGCTGCAAGTGCGTGAAGTTGCTCGATTCCAAACACAGGCTGTGTGATAAAGTAATCGGCTCCTGCTGCCACCTTTTTTTCAAGTCGTTTGATAGATGCCTCCATGTGGCGATAGTTTGGATTAAAAGCCGCTCCAACAGAAAAACGTGTCGGTCTCTCAAGTGATTTCCCCGAGAACGATAAGCCACGGTTGTTCTGTTTGATCAGTTCGATTAGTTCTAAACTCGATAAATCATAGACAGATGCTGCCCCCGGAAAATCCCCTATCTTAGCAGGGTCACCTGTGATAGCGAGCAAGTCTTGTACACCCAATTCATGGAGCCCCATCAAATGCGACTGCAATCCAATCAAATTCCGGTCTCGGCAGGTTAAATGGACGAGCGGATTGGCTCCGTAACGAGTTTTGATAATGGCAGCTACTGCATCATTGCCTACTCGCGGAGAAGCTAAAGGGTTATCGGCCAATGTTAAGGCATCTGCCCCTGCCTTGTGGAGCGCTTCGATTCCTTGATAAAAGCGGTCTGTGTTGAGATGCTTAGGTGGGTCCAGCTCGACCAGTACAGTCGTCTCCTGACGAACTTTTTGAAGTAATGGAGATTCTGTTGTCGTTTGTTCGATCACTCGCTCTGCTCGTTTAACTACTAGCTCTTTGACTGTCACTGGTGTACGGTCTTGCAGCCTTTCAACAATTGCTTGGATATGTCTGGGTGTCGTCCCACAACAGCCGCCTAACAAATGGACTCCTTGCTGCTTTAGCTCTACTGCGATTTCTGCGAAATACTGAAACTCTTCTGCATAAGAATAGCGCCCTTCCTCTACCTGGGGGAGACTTGCATTTGGATAGACCGAGAGCAATGCTTTTTTCGGAATCGGCACCTGTTTCAGTGCATTCAACATATGAAAAGGTCCCATGCGGCAATTGACACCGACGACATCGGCACCTAGTAGCTCTAATTCTTCAAAAGCTTGTTGAAGTGAATACCCGTTTTGAAGAACACCGACTTCGTGCATAGAAACTTCTGCAATGACAGGTAGCTCACACTCGTTTTTGGCAATTTTGACGACTGCCTGAAGCTCTTCAAAGTCATAGTACGTCTCTAAAAGAATGGCATCTACACCTTCCATCAAGAAAATGTAGAGCTGTTCTCGAAAGCTGCGCTTAATCTCATCAAGGGAGATATCCTGTTTAATGCCCCGCAACCCACCAATTGTTCCGAGGACATACACATCATCACCCGCCGCCTGCTTTGCAAGTCGCACAGCGGCCGTATTGATTGCCTTCACTTGCTCCTGTAAACCATAGCGCGCTAGCTTTACGTAGTTGGCCCCATAGGTATTTGTCTGAATGACATCAGCTCCAGCGGCGATATACTGTTCGTGAACGCGCAACACATCTTCCGGATGCGAGAGATTCAATTCTTCATTACAATGATCCACCCCGTACGAATAAAGAAGAGTACCCATTGCGCCGTCTGCTATCAGTACTTTATTTCGAAGTTGCTCTAGAAAAGGCGCTTTCATGAATCCTCACCTACCAAACCATCCAATATGGATTGCAGCTCATTTTGCAGATCTTGAACGTGCTCAATACCCACCGAGAAACGCAACAGTCGCGCACAAATCCCCACTCGTTCCCGTTCAGCAACAGGAATATCCGCATGAGTTTGCGTAGTTGGATAGGTGATAAAACTCTCCACTCCTCCTAAACTTTCAGCAAATGCGATTAGTTCTAAACGTTCTAAAAACAAAGGTACCCATTCCTCTCGTTGTAAACGGAATGACAACATCCCGCCTTGCCCTGGATACAACACGGAATCGATGGCTGGATGTGCTTGAAGAAAAGCGGCTAGAGCTTGTGCATTACTCTGCTGGCGTTCGACACGTAATCCTAGCGTCTTCAAACTGCGGACTAACAGCCAACAATCTAATGGGCTTGGCACGGCTCCAATGGAATTTTGAATCGTAGTAAGTTGTTCCGCGAGTGCTTGTCCTTTTGTGATGACGGCTCCCGCTAGGACATCATTGTGTCCGCCTAAATATTTTGTCGCACTATGAATGACGATGTCAGCCCCCAACGTAATCGGTTGCTGGAGAATTGGCGTGTAAAAGGTATTGTCAACAATCAACAAGATATTGTGACTTTTAGCGATATGTGCGATGGCCTCGATATCTGTCTCCTTCATCAAAGGATTTGTCGGAGATTCAATAAAAATAGCTTTCGAGTTTGTCGTGAGTGCCTTCTCAACAGAATTAGGTAAAGTGGTATCTACATACTTAAAGTTTAAACCTGTACGTTCTTCTAGTTGATGAAAAAGACGATAGCTCCCACCGTACAAATCTTCTGAAACGATTAACTCATCACCCGATTTGAAAAGCTGCAACACAGCATGTACTGCTGCCATACCAGAGCTGAACGCGAATCCACTGTCGCCTCTTTCAAGCAGAGCAAGTGCCTCTTCGAGAGCTGTACGTGTTGGATTGGCTGTTCGGGAATAGTCATAGCCTGTCGATTGGCCAATTCCTGGGTGGATATAAGCCGTGGATAAATGAATTGGTAAGCTCACTGCCCCTGTTGCCGGATCTTTCCGATTACCTGTTTGTGCAAGTTGCGTTTCTAGTTGATAGCTCATATAACTTCCTCCTTGGTGGGTGGAGGGTATAGAAAAACGCCCTCTTATTAAAGTAATAAGAAGGCGTCTAGTCGATTCTATCCCTCTTATCTGTCAGAGCTCAAGCTCTGCTGGAATTAGCACCATACTGTCATGCAGCTGGTTGCTGAGGTGTCGACGGGCCAGTCCCTCTACCTCTCGCGATAAGATGTTGCGTATGAAATTGATTCGTTCATCAAAGCTTTTTACCACTTTAACGCACTGAAGGAAACTCTGTCAATATAATTCTCGAGAGAACTGTTGACAATCTTTTTTAAAAAACATACACTACTAGTAACTACTTTGCATTACCAAGTAGCTATTTTTTCAATCCACTATCTTGCATTGCAAACTAGTAAGGAGGCACGCTATGACCGTTCGAAGTCAATTGCTAAAGGGCTTTCTAGATGGATGTGTTCTCTCCGTCATTGAAAAGCAGACGGTGTATGGATACGAATTATCCCGAAAGTTGCAACAAGCCGGCCTTCCCGATGTCCCGGAAGGAACCATCTATCCCGTCCTATTGCGTCTTCAAAAACAGGGCTTAGTCGTAAGTGAAATGCGCCCATCCGAATCTGGTCCAAACCGAAAATACTATTCGATCACACCAAGTGGTCAAGAGACACTTGCGGTCATTCGAAGAGAATGGCAACTGCTCTCTGTCCCATTGGATGTTTTATTAAAGGAGGAGTCTGAATGACTGCACAAGAACTCATCAAGCAAAATAATGAGAAGCGTGAACTATTGCACGTGCCAAATAAAGTGTACTATGAACAGCTCATGGTTTACATCCGAACGAAACTTCTGTTATCCGAGCAAAAAACGGAAGAAATCTTGATGGATATGCTAGATCATTTGTTAGAAGCTCAAGAAGACGGGAAGTCTGCAAAAGACGTCTTCGGTGAAAATCCGAAAGCTTACGCAGACGACGTCATCGAGCAAATTCCACAGGAAGAAAAACGCGATATGGTGAAGTTTTGGGGACGCATGGCGTTTCAATTGTTGGCTTACTACTTTATTGCACGTGGAGCTATCCTTTTCACCATCGCCTATTTTGATGAAGTGCCGGATAATCGAATTTATCTGATCCCTTCTTTGATCCAACTAGCACTTATGATTTTTATTGTCTGGCTCTTAATTCGTTTGTTGTTCCGCCAATTGAACAAAACGGCCTTTGACGGGAAGAATGCTAAAGGACGTTGGAAAGAATATGTCGGTGCTGGTCTAATCGGTGGTCTCGCAATGACTCTAATCGCCTTAGTGAACTGGTTCCTACCTTACTTTGGTCCAGCAGCTCCATTCCCTCCAGCCTCATCAATTGGCGTTGGCGCTGTGTTTTTGTTAGTTTCGTGGATTTTGAAGCGGACGGAGTGGCAATCATAGGAAGGTTGGTTTGACGGGTGAGCGGCTGTTCATCGTACGTAATAGCGATTTAATGATACGAAGTCGGAATTTCATGAGACGAAAACCGATTTTATTAGACATAATCCAATTTTAATGAGACGAAGTCGTTTTATGGAAACTAACCACCCTTCGCCTCCCAATACAAAAAAACTGGGTTCGCTCCCCCGAGCGGACCCAGTCCCATTATAGGAAGGTTGGTTTGACGGGTGAGCGGCTGTTCATCGTACGTAATAGCGATTTAATGATACGAAGTCAGAATTTCATGAGACGAAAACCGATTTTATTAGACATAATCCAATTTTAATGAGACGAAGTCGTTTTATGGAAACTAACCACTCTTCGCCTCCCAATACAAAAAAACTGGGTTCGCTCCCCCGAGCGGACCCAGTCCCATTTTAGCTCTTCAACTGCCCAATCAATACTGTCAAATCTACTGTGACTTCCCCCACACCCTGCGCAAGAAATGCTTCCACTTGCTCAGCTGGCGCATTCCAAGTCAGCGGGGTCATGGCAATCAGGTCACGCCACTGCTTCTCAGTAAGTGATTTTTTATATTTGCTTTGTGAACTTCCAAGCCACTCAAGTTCAGATGCAAACCGTTCTTGTGCTTGTTCGTTCTCAAAGGTCTCTTTCTCCGTACCGGCGTAGAAAAAGCTACGCAACTCTTGAAGGTAGGAAGCATTTGGAATGACTTTAACAACTAGACCATCGCCCTTAAGTATACGTCTAAACTCTCTATGGTTAGCAGGAGATAAAACATTCAAAACAATATCTACCGACTCATCAATCAATGGAGATTTAGCAAGGTCTGCCACTACCCAAAGGATGTCTGCTGTGTGATTAGTCGCCAACTGAATACCTTCCTTCGCAAGATCGATACCAAGTCCTCGACTCCCCTCTAACTTTTCCACTATACCTGCAAGATGTGTTCCTTCTCCGCACCCCATATCTACTATAAGTGGATGTGGATCTGCCATTTGTAGCCGTAACAAGTTCTCGATTTCTTCTAAAAGAGGTCCGAAAAAATCAGTTTCTTGAAGCAACGTCTGACGAGCTGTGAATAATTCCTTTGTGTAACGGCTCTTTGCCACTGCCCCTGCGAGATGAAGGTACCCTTGTTTGGCAATATCTACTGTGTGGTGATTGGCACACGTCACGCCGTCTTGTGTTTTTTCCAATGTCAGTTGGCAGATGGGACAACGCAGCACATGTAAAATCTCACTCAGTTGGTCGAAGGCCCTTTGTTTTTTGGTCTTCATAGTTATCGTCCCTCCTGGATTAATTGGTAGCGCTGATTAAACAACGTCGGATAAGACAAAAATCCAAGAGCAATACTGGTCACAGCGGCCGTTGTCAAAATCAAGAAGACAATCAATAATTGAAACTGTACCGCTTGAATTGGATCAGCTCCCGCTATGATCTGCCCACTCATCATCCCCGGCAGTTGCACGAGTCCCATCGTTTTTTGACTCTCGATTGTTGGAATCATACTTGTCTTAATGGCCTGCATTAAACGCGTATGTATAGCTTGTTTTGGCGTTCCACCCAATGAAAGAATCAGTTCAATCTGGTCTTCATGGCTCTCTATTTCTGCCGTGAAGCGATTTAAAAACAGAATGGCCAGTACCATTGAATTACCGATAACCATACCGCTTATCGGAATCACATATTGAGCAGTTGGTGGCGTAATCGAGAAGCCAATTAAAATCCCTTGTGTAAGGACTTCTACGAATACAAGAGTCACTGCGACCTTCCATGTAATTCCTGGAATCGACTTGCCTTTTTTCCGCACATTCAAAGTGGCGGCTATGATCATTAAAGCAACCATAAGGAAAATATAAATCCAGCTATCTGACTCAAATACAAATTTTAAAATATAACCGATTGCAATCAATTGAATGATGGAGCGAATCGTTGCTACTAATGTGTCTTTCTCTAAATCTAAACGAAGCGTTTTAGATAAAACGAGTGGAATTAGCACAAAAATTAACGTGAGTGCTAGCGTACCATAGGTCATTCGTCGGTCCCCCTGACAAATTGTGAAACAGCTGCATTATTGGAATTGTTTAGCAATGAACTATCTCCTTGCTCGACCAGTTCCCCGTCAATCATTACCCATGTGTGGTGACCAATACGCGCTGCTTGCTCCAAGTTGTGCGTAATCCAGATAATCGTGGTCCCAAATGTCTTATGGATATGGGCTATTAACTCTTCTACTTCCTGACGAGAAGCGCGGTCTAAAGCTGAAGTGATTTCATCTAACAACAATATATCGGGTTCCATCAACAGCGTTCGAGCAATCGATACTTTTTGTCGTTGACCTCCCGATAGATCACGGCTGTCCCGTTGAAGGTAATCTGTGTCTAATCCTACTTCTCGAATTACTCTGCGCATTTTATCGACATCAACCTCTGCTCCTTGCAAGGAATAAGGGAGGGTAAGGTTTTCTTCTACTGTTCCGCTAATCATGGGGGCACTCTGCAAGGCCATAGAGGCTCGCGTTCGAAGTTCGACAGGGTCCCACTCTGTCAATGATTTCCCTAGCACTATGATATCCCCTTCATCAGGGCTCAATAATCCATTACATAGTTTGAGAAGTGTTGATTTTCCTGCTCCTGAAGGACCAACAAGTGTCGTGATTTTGCCCTTCGGAAAATGTCCTGTGATTTGACGAAGCACTTGTTGCTCGCCTCTTTTCATCGTGACACCTTGAAAGGTGATTGCCTTATGTTCGTTCATGATTGTCACTTCCTTTTCGTACGTATTCTCTAAGTCTAGAGGCTCAGGCGAATTTATGCCACTCTTGAAACTGTTCATGGTATAGTAAATGAAAATTATCTTGAACAGGGGGAACTACGGATGTGCTTGATCGCCTTTCATCTTCAGCAACATCCAACCTATGCCTTCATTATGGCGGCCAATCGCGATGAATTTTATGACCGACCGACGCAACCCGCTCACTTCTGGGAAGAACATCATGAGCTGCTTGCTGGAAAAGATCTGCTTGCAGGCGGTACGTGGTTAGGCATCACCAAATCAGGTCGTATGGCCGCTCTTACCAACTACCGTGACCCATTGAGTGTGCAGCAAGACCTTATTTCTCGTGGTGAAATCGTCAAAGAATTTTTGACCTCAAAGAAGTCGTCAGAAGAGTTTATGGCTACACTAGACGCTCAAAAAACGTGTTACAACGGATTTAACCTGCTACTCGGCACCTTCCAAGACATCCATTACTACAGCAATATGACGACTTCTGGGAACCGTCTAGAAGAAGGAACACATGCCCTCAGCAATAAATTTTTGAATACACCCTGGCCAAAAGTGGATCATGCCCGTAATGTTTTAAGCGAGTATGTTGCAACTGCAAACGAAGTAGATATAGACTTCTTATTTTCGTTGATGCAGCGCGCAGAGCAAGCACCTGACCATCAATTACCTGATACAGGTGTCGGTCTTGACCTTGAGCGTAAGCTGTCGCCGTTATTTATTCAGATGCCTAACTATGGGACTCGTTCGACAACTGTTATTTTGGTCACTCATGAAGGTCAAGTAACGTTTGAAGAAAGAACGTACACGGAAGGCCAACTGACCAACTCGGTTTCTCACTATTTTCAACTAACAGAAAAAAGTCACTCTCCTGCAGACTAAGCAGAAGAGTGACTTTTTTTAATTTTGGTAAGCGGCTCCTTTAAAGCCAGATACGTCTTCTTCGAGGATAAATTCGGTTCCTCGTTTCTTGTTTCCGAAGTAGAAGAATGCAAGTGTAATCAGAATGGCGGCAATCGCACCAACAATGTAAGAGACAGTCAGTGACTGACCTAATCCCATAGTTGGTTCATAAACGATGTACACGAATACCATGGCCGTCATAAAGATGGCAGGAACGGTAGCAATCCAGTGATTCTTAAATTGTAAGAACAAGTACATTGCACCAACCCATAACGCAATGACTGCTGTCACTTGGTTTGCCCAAGAGAAGTAACGCCATAATAGATTGAAATCAATTTGAGTAAGAGCATATGAAATCACAAACAGTGGAACCGCAATCCATAATCGTTTTGCAATTTGTACTTGGCCGATTTTAAAGTAGTCGGCAATAATCATACGAGCTGCACGGAAAGCTGTATCACCAGAAGTAATCGGTAAGATGATAACACCAATAATAGCAAGTGTTCCTCCGATTGTTCCCATCATGAGAAGAGAAACTTCACTAACTACTGCTGCCGGTCCACCTGCTGCCAGCATTGCAGATAGGCCACCGTAGCCGTTGAACAGAGCCATAGCTGCTGCGGCCCAAATCATAGCAATAATCCCCTCAGCAATCATCATACCGTAGAAAATTTTACGGCCTTGTGTCTCATTTTGAGTTGTACGAGAAATGATTGGTGATTGTGTCGCATGGAAACCTGAAAGTGCACCACAAGTGATCGTGAAGAACAACAGTGGGAAGATCGGTAAGTTTCCAGGGTGCATATTTTGAAGTGTTAATTCAGGAATTGGAGCTCCTGTTACTACTAATCCAATCCCTACGCCAAGTGCTGAAATGACAAGAAGTGCACCAAAGAAAGGATAAAAACGACCAATGATTTTGTCCACTGGCAACAATGTAGCTAATATGTAGTACGCAAAGATTACAAATGTGATAATCACAATACTAAAGCGCGCATCCATAAGATTGTATAAAAGCATCGCTGGTGAAGTAACAAACACGGTACCCACTAGAATTAATAATAAAAGTGCGAAAACGTTTACAATATGACGCATATGTTTTCCTAAGAAACGACTTGCAAGCTCAGGTAGATGTGCGCCACGGTTTCGAATGCTGATCATACCTGTTAAGTAATCATGCACCGCTCCTGCAAAAATACAACCAACGACAATCCAGATAAATGCTACTGGCCCGTATAGAGCACCCGCAATCGGACCAAAGACAGGACCTACTCCTGCAATGTTCAGTAGTTGAATCAAAGAGTTTCGAGGTGTGGACATCGGTACGTAATCCACGCCATCAGCATTTACATAAGCTGGTGTAGGGCGCTGTTCTTTCTCTCCAAACACTTTTTCAACATACTTTCCATATGTAAAATACCCCACAATCAATAAAGCAATAGAAACGAAAAATGTAATCATGATGAACCCCCCTATTTTTAAACTATTTGAATTTTATCATTATTTCAACTTCAAAACAATATCTCTTCTTATATATAAGTAACATTATTTTTCCCTACTATCGACTCATTTTCTATCGGAACTGTCAGAACAAACGGAATCTCTTAAATAACGACTATTTTCTGCTATACTAGACGGAAAATGATTTTACAAGGAGCGTTTAGCTTTGCCACAGACTCGTTATGTCCTTAGCTACGGAGATGCCTTTGTCGACTATATCGCCAGAAGCCATGAAAACAAAGAATTCGATTTACATTTAGGAGGAGCCACTGTTAATGTAGCAGCTGGCGCTAGCCGTCTTGGACTCCCTTCTCGTTTTATTACCATAATCGGAAAT
The DNA here is from genome assembly GCF_038595005.1 of Chryseomicrobium sp. FSL W7-1435. Taxonomy (GTDB): domain Bacteria; phylum Bacillota; class Bacilli; order Bacillales_A; family Planococcaceae; genus Chryseomicrobium. The sequence goes on along the minus strand of NZ_CP151997.1, from coordinate 637,874 downwards.
GATGAAGTGTCGGATTTTGTCCGGGCTCAAATGCAAGAGGAAGGCGTGGATTTACAACATGCCGTATTTGCAGCAGACAAGCGAGCAACATCGGTCTACGTCCACCTCACCGAAGAATCTGATCGCATTTTTGCCAACTACATCGATCCGACTCCTGATATTCAAGTAAAGCCCGAACAACTAGAGGAAGCCGCTTTTGAGCAAGCTGTGACTTTTCACTTTTGTTCAGGCACGATGTTTCATCCTACAGCCCTTGACACTACACGCCGAGCCGTTGAATTAGCGCGTGACAAAGGAGTACTGTTATCATTCGATGTCAATGTACGACCCCTTCGTTGGGAAACCGAAGCACGTTGTCGTGAAACCATTTTAGAGTTTATGAATCTTTCGCATATGGTGAAGATGACCCGAGAAGAAATGTACTTTTTAATGAAGACCGAGGATTTTGAAGAAGGAATTGCCCGGTTACAGCATTTTTCTATCCCTCTTGTATTCCTGACAGATGGTGAAAACGGAACGATTTGTTTGGTCGATGGCCAACAAATCCACGCTCCCGTCACACCAGTCATTCCGGTGGATACGACAGGTGCCGGTGATGCCTTCATAGCTGGGGTGTTATACCACGTCTTCCACCAAGGCTTTCCCGAGACACATGCCGATGTATTAGAATGCGCTTCTTTCGGAAACAAACTTGGTGCGTTATGTGCCACGAAGCAAGGCGCGCTGACCGCAATGCCTCGATTAGAAGAAGTCGAAGAGTTGTAAAAAAATTGACCCCTGAGGTTGTGCCGGTATCAAGTAAACTTGAGTACTGACATAACCCCAGGGGTCAAAATATTATTAGAGTACTTTTTCTAAAAAATCACGCGCTCGAGCTGACTTCGGTGCAGAGAAAAACTCAGAAGGAGGCGCTTCTTCAACAAGTTGTCCGTGATCGAGAAACACGATACGGTCAGCCACTTCACGCGCAAACCCCATCTCATGTGTAACAATGACCATCGTCATTCCTGTGTGAGCCAAGTCTTTCATTACCATCAATACTTCTTTGACCATTTCTGGGTCTAGGGCAGATGTCGGCTCATCAAACAACATTACTTCTGGCTCCATTGCTAACGCACGGGCGATAGCCACACGTTGTTTTTGTCCACCTGACAATTGAGAAGGATAGGCTTTTTCTTTTTCACTGAGGCCAACTTGCTTCAAAAGAGCGCGTCCTTTTTCTTCTGCTGCTGCTTTCGAAAGCTTCTTCACCTGCATCGGTGCATACGTCAGATTCTCAAGGACTGTCATATGTGGGAACAAGTGAAAGTGCTGAAACACCATTCCAATTTTCGCGCGCACAGCGGAAAGGTTCTTGGTCTCTGCAAGTGACTCACCCATATAGGTGATGTCTCCTTCAGAAGGCTTCTCAAGTAAATTGATGCAACGAAGAAGTGTTGACTTTCCAGAGCCGGATGGACCAATAACGGCTACAACTTCACCGGGTTGAACCGTCGTCGAGATGTTGGTCAATACTTGGTTTGATCCGAATTTTTTCGAAACAGATTGAATATTAATCACCTTGTCTCAACCTCTTTTCTAGCTTCTTGCCGATTAATGTTAGTCCCATGACCATCATGTAGTAAATCAGTCCAACGAATAATAACGGTTCAAAGTTCCGGTAAATATCAGAACCCACGACTTGCGCACGACGCATTAAATCCATATAACTGATGGTCGAGACGAGGGCAGATTCTTTTGTAAGCGTAATGAACTCATTCATTAAAGCTGGAAGAATATTTTTCATTGCTTGTGGAAGAATCAAGTCTTTCATCGCCGGTTTGTAAGGAATTCCAAGAGCCATCGCCGCTTCCATCTGGCCTTTATCGACTGCTTGAATTCCGGCACGAATAATTTCAGAAATGTACGCCGCAGAATTCAGTCCAAATGCAAGTACTGCAGCCAAAAACGTTGGAATGTCATAGCCCGTCAATTGCGGAACAGCAAAATAGATAATCATTAATTGAAGAATTAGTGGCGTACCTCGGAACACCGACGTATACGCATCTGCCAAAAAACGCAAAAAGCGGTTGTTCATAATTTTTACAAGGGCAATCAATGTCCCTAAAATAAATCCAAAAATAAGTGCAACGATGACGAGTTGCAACGTGACCCATATTCCTTGTAGCATATAAGGAATATAAGGCACGATTTGGCTAAAGTCCAAATTCATGCCTTACCCCGCCTTTCTATTCTTCTGATAGCCACTTGTCTTTTAGTTCTTGTAAAGTCCCGTTCTCTTCAAGTGTTGCAAGAGCTGCATTCACGTCTTCAACAAGCTCGCTTCCTTTCGGGAAAGCAGCGGCCATACCTGGTGATGCAGTTGTTGGATCGTCAAATCCAGCAAGGTCTTGCTCTTTCTGATAGCCAACCCCTACTGCTTTGTCGATATAAATTGCATCGACACGGTTGGAAAGAAGTTCTTGAATCATAATAGAGGAGCTATCAATCGGCTTGATTTCAAATCCGTACTCTTCTTGGATTTTACGAGCACCTTGTTCTTGAATCGTTCCAAGTTGTACGCCTAGTGTTTTGCCTTCTAAATCTTCAATACTTGCGATCCCCGCATCTTGTAACGACAAGAACATCTCACCTGAACGGTGGTATTCTGTTGAGAAATCAACGTTCTCTTTACGCTCATCTGTCGCGGACATCCCTGACATGACAAAGTCGATACGGTCTGATTGAAGAGCTCCAATCAATCCGTCAAACTTCATATCACGCACTTCGATTTCTACGCCAAGTTCTTCGCCAATGGCATTTGCTAAATCAATATCAAAACCGACAATCTCTCCAGAAGCATCTACGGATTCAAATGGTGGGAAATCAGCTGATGTCCCCATCGTCAGCTTAGTCGTCTCTTCTGAACCACCTTCTGTTGTTGAGCCCTCTTCTGTTGATCCACATGCTGCTAAAAACAATGTTAAAAGTAAAGTCATTAAAATAAATACCTTTTTCATAATCGTCATCTCCTAGTTTTAAATGTATAGTTATTCGATAAAATGTATAATAACACGGTATTTTGCATTTGTATACACTCTGACTAAAGTTTTATTATTCAGACTATTTTCCTCATAAAAAAAAAGCCTGATACGCAATGTATCAAGCTTCAAACTACCGTTTACTTTTTATTGAATTCCTCTTTTACAGCATTCAATAATTCTCCATCTGCCAGTAAGTCAAACCCAGTCATAGCCATAGACAATGCCCCTGTGCTCAAGACCTGATGAGAATTTTCAGTGATAGTCAGATCCGCTAATTCTTTTGTATGGAACACGAGCCCTGGCGAATCGAGACCAATGTATGGATGGATCGATGGACAAACGTGGCTAACATTCCCCATATCAAGTGAGCCGTAAGAGTCTTTCGCCGGGTGAACTGTTTCTGCGCCTGCTTCTAATAGGTTTTGAGTAAATCGTTCTGATAATATGCGATTTGTTCGCATATCATCATAACTTAATTCATAATTATGCATTTCAAGTGTTGCACCTGTCATTTGAGCTGCACCTTGAGCAATTGCTTTTACTTTTTCTACAACTTCATTTAAATAGTCCCGTTCAGATGCGCGGATATAGAACTGGGCAGAAGCAAACTCCGGTACAACGTTCGCCGCTTTTCCACCTTCCGTGATGATTCCATGAATTCGCACATCTGATTGTACGTGTTGGCGAAGTGCATTGATACCGTTGAACAATTGAAGAACTCCATCTAAAGCATTGATTCCTTTTTCCGGAGAAGCTGCCGCATGGCTTGGGCGTCCTGTGAAATCGAACTGGATAGCATCCATCGCTAGAGAGTCGCCACTTTCGTACGATTCATCAGCTGGGTGAAGCATCATCGCCGCATCGATGTCATCAAAGACACCTTGCTCGGCCATATCGACTTTTGCGCCGTTTGTCTCTTCTGCTGGCGTTCCGAGTACATAAATCTTCCCGCCTGTGTCTGCTACAACTTTTGACAGCAACACTCCTGCCCCAACACCCATGGTTCCAATCATATTGTGTCCACAGCCATGACCGATTCCTGGAAGTGCATCGTATTCTGCTAAAAAGGCAATTGTCGGTCCTGGTAGGCCGCTGTCATACGTTGCTTTGAAAGCAGTTGGACGGTCAACGATACCTTTTTCCACTTGAAAATCGTGGCGTGCTAAAAAATCCGTCAGCAGTGCCATCGATTCAAATTCTTGATCGCCCAGTTCGGGGTTGTGGTACAAATGATCACTCATACTCCATAAATCTTGTTGGATTTCTTCTAGATGTCGTTGCAAATGTTGTTTCATGGTCTCATGCTCCTTCTTCAATCATTTCCTGCCGCTACTATAACGGAATTCGAAATAAATCGCAATGCCGAATTAATTCACAGGGGTTTCTGGCTCTTTGCCATCTAAAACAGCTAGCAGATTACGCACGGTCAGGTCCGCCATCTCCATACGAGTCGCTACTGTCGAACTACCAATATGCGGTGCCACCTCAACATTTGGAAGGGATAATAGAGGATGATTGGTCGGAACCGGCTCTTGCTCAAACACGTCAAGACCCGCTGCACCCAACTTGTTGTTCTTCAGCGCCTCATACAGTGCTGCTTCGTCTACAAGACCACCACGTGCTGTGTTTACGAGAATAGCGTCTTCTTTCATCAAAGCCAACTCTTCGGCACCAATCAAATACTTTAGTTCAGGTGCAAACGGAAGCATAATGACTAAGAAATCTGCTTGCTTAAGTACTTCTCCCAGTTCGTGATACGTAGCTCCAATCGCTTGCTCTGCTTCTGGCTTCTTAGAACGATTCCAATAAATCACGTTCATGTCGAAACCTTTTGCTCGTCTAGCCACTGCTTGGCCGATCCGACCAAATCCTAGGATTCCGATGGTTGAACCACTCAGTTCTTTTCCAGCAAGCTGTAGCAACGACCAAGACTGCCACTTGCCTTCACGCACCTCTGCGCTCGCCGCACTCAATTTTCGCGAAGCCGCAAGTAACAACGCAAACGTCAAATCTGCTGTGGCGTTAGTCAAAACGTCCGGTGTGTTAGTAACACGAACGCTTCGCTTCGTCGCCTCTTGTACATCAATATTGTTGAATCCTACTGCTAATTGACTAATTACTTTCAAGTTCGGTGCTGCATCGAGTACTTCTTTGTCCAACGGGTCCGATAACACACTAATGACTCCATCCGCCTTTTTCACAGCCTCAAGTAATTGTTCTTTTGTCATCGGCTGTTCTGCTGAATGCCACTCATTGTACTCCACATGCTGCTTTAATTTCTCCACGATTTCTTCAGGAAGCTTTCTTGTCGCAAAAACATTCATTTCTCCTCATCCTTTCTTCTAGTTCTATGTATTTAGCATACCAAACTTCTCGAAATAGAGATAATGAAATCAAAAAAACCGACTCTCCAAAGAGAATCGGCCTATAAATTATTTTTTTACAATGTTCTTGCCATAGAAGATTTCATCCATCTCCATCTTCAGCTGTGCTTCGATTTTCTGCTGCTCTTCTGCAGTCAGATCCTCTTTTTTCGTACCGAACAGGTAATTGTTCAAGTCAAAATCTTTTAGCTTCGCTTTTGTATGGAAGATGTTTTCTTGGAAGATATTCACGTCAATCATGTTGAATTGTTCTTGAATATCGTCCGGAATATAATTTTGAATAGAATTGATATCATGATCGATAAACAGTTTATGACCTGTTTTGTCACGAGTAAATCCGCGAACACGGTAATCAATCGTCATAATATCGGTATCAAATGAGTGAATCATATAGTTCAATGCTTTTAATGGAGAAATCTCTCCACATGTCGATACGTCGATATCGGCACGGAACGTACTGATCCCTTCATTTGGGTGGTACTCCGGATACGTATGCACAGTCACGTGGGACTTGTCTAAGTGCATAACAACCGTTTCCGGAATCGGCCCTGGTGATTCTTCAAATTGCTCTTTCGGAGCCGATTCAACCGGCCCCTCAGAAACAAGCATAGTCACACTAGCACCTTGAGGAATGTAATCTTGCTTTGCCACATTCAAGACGTGAGCTCCAATGATCTCCGTGACTTTTGTTAAGATAGCCGTTAAACGGTCTGCATTGTATTGTTCATCGATATACTGGATGTAGCGTTCACGCTCTTCCTTTGTGCCCGTATAACAGATATCGTACATATTAAAACTAAGTGATTTTGTTAAATTGTTAAATTCATGCAGCTCAATGCGCTGCTCGGGAGTTAACGACACGTTTCCTCATCCCTTCGCGATAAAAATAAACTTTCGGTTACAACTATACCTTTACCCCTGATATTTGACAAGCAAACGAAGGTTTGTCAGGGCTTTTATCACAAAAAAGAGAGAGGCTAGCTGATCCTCTCTCACAGAATTGTCATTATGCGTATTGAGCCACTAATTTTTGCGCGATTTCTTTCACACGTACAAGACCCGCCTCAATGATTGCTTGTGCTTGTTGTGGATTAGCATTATGGCCTTCGATGATCACGTTTTCCATGATTTCCATACCGAATACACCATTAAATACATTTTGCATGTAGTTGTATGACATTTCCATCGGTGCCATTTCTGGTGCCGAGTACAGACCGCCACGAGCGTTTAGAAGGATGACCTTCTTCTCTGGCATCAATTGCACAAGATTTCCATGCGCATCGTATTTGAATGTAAAGCCTGCAGAATAAATGTAATCAATAAATGTCTGCAAGGCTGCTGGAATCGTCAAGTTCCACAATGGGAAAGCAAATACTAACACATCTGCTTCTGATACGGCATCCATTGCCTTTTGTTTAGCAGCTAAAATACGCTGTTCCACGTCAGTCAGTTGTTCATCATTTTGCATTTTGCCGAATGCATTGAATAGATCTTGACCAAAGTATGGCATATCTTCTTCAAATACATCTAGAACACGCACATTCATGTCTCCATTGTCTTTCACAGTTTCCATGAACGTGTTATACATTTTAGTTGAAATCCCATCAGGGCGATTGTTTGCTTTTACGACTAATACATTTGTCATATCAAGTTCCTCCTTGGTTACGAAAAGTAATCACAAAGGCTATCCTATCACGCTGATAATTTGAATTCAAGACTTTCGCTCGGCGGGGCTGTTCATTTGTTATACTGAATAAAACGACTCAAGGGGAGTTTCTATGAAGACAGTCTTTATTGCAGGACACGCCCGACTGCCAGCTGGAATGGCCGCTCAAAATCTTTATGAAACATTGACGATCACGGCTGAGATTGACCGCAAATACAGCGTAATTGTAACTGCCTCATGCACACTAGCTACTCAGCATGGACAAGATTTTGTTCACCACCTGCTTCGAGGACACAGCTTAAAAGACGGTATTGACGAACCGCTTCGTGCGGTCCAAACACATTATTTAGGCAAAGCAGGAAGCGCTCTTCAATCCGCTTTGAAAGATTTGTATAAGCAGTACGAACTACACCACAATAAATTGTCAGAGTAGTTTGTTTTTTTATTTACAAATGCTCCCTTCTTCGATACAGTAAAGATAAGGAACGCTGAGTCGCCTCTCAAGTGACCATTCCCGTTCTAGTTCCACTAGCCAACTACTATAACTGCCGAATCTGACACTCATTCTTTCCAGAATGCTTTCTCAGACATACCGCCAGTCCACAGAACCTGTTGTAGGTTTTTTGGATTGGCTTTTTTCATGGCAAGAAAGGAGCCACTATGACAGCAGCACTGGCTGGCCTGCGTATTCTCGACTTAAGTCGTGTACTTGCCGGCCCTTATTGCTCCATGATCTTCGGGGATCTCGGGGCAGAAGTTATTAAAATTGAAGCGCCAGGGGGTTCAGATGAAACACGCAACTGGGGACCTCCCTTCCAAAACGGTGTCAGCGCTTATTATTTGAGCACTAACCGCAATAAGGAAAGTTTACTCTTGGACTTGCGTACAGATGAAGGGAGAGATCAATTTTTAAAGCTCGTCGAGACCAGCGATGTTATCCTTCATAACTTTAAGACGGGGTCGATGGAAAAGCTCAGACTCAGTTACGAGCAGCTTGCTGCAATCAATCCTCGAATCGTCTATTGTGCCATTACCGGCTTCGGTGAGACAGGTCCTTTAAAAGATCTTCCTGGCTATGACTTTATCTTGCAAGGCATGAGCGGTTTGATGCAGGTGACAGGCACTACCGAGTCTGGACCGCAAAAAATGGGGGTAGCCATTGTCGATATTATCACCGGTCTCTATGCCTGCATTGGTATCCAAGCAGCATTACTAGAGCGTACAGCGTCTGGAAAAGGCCAAAAACTCGATCTGTCTCTTTACGATTGCGCTGTCAGTAGCCTTGTGAATATTGGTAGCAGTTACCTGATGACGGGAATTGAGCCTACACGTCGCGGCAATACGCATGCACAAATTGCGCCCTATCAAACATTTGCCACAAAAGATGGGACTGTCATTGTCGCAGTTGGGACGAATGCTCAATTTCAAGCTCTTTGTTCATTACTAAACTGGGAACCTCCCGAAAGCTTTTCAACCAATGCGGGAAGAGTAGAAAATCGGGAAGCTCTGACGTCTATGTTGCAACTCTATTTTCAAGACAACACACTGACTCACTGGGTCACTGCCATGAGGGCGGTCGGTATCCCGTGCGGCCCTGTTCATACATTTACCGACCTTGTGAACGACCCCCAACTAGCCGAACGTGGCATGTGGGTCACTCAACAACACCCGGTCGCCGGAAAAATTCGACTTATCGGCAGCCCCTTGAAGTTATCTCGGACCCCTGTTCGTTATCGCCTTGCTCCACCGGAACCAGGTGAACACCAATCTAAATGGTTATAAAGGAGAATGCTACTATGAACTTTCAATTTTCAGAGGAACAAAAAATGCTTCGCAAAACCGTTCGTGATTTTGTCGACAAAGAGATCATTCCTCATATTCGTAATTGGGATCGTCAAGGCAAATTTGACCCTGCTATCATTCAACGACTGTCAGACCTCGGCTTGATGGGCGTCTGCATCCCTGAAAAATATGGTGGTAGTGGAATGGACTACAATTCCCTGGCTATTATCTGTGAAGAGCTGGAACGTGGGGATACGGCATTCCGCACCGCCGTGTCAGTGCACACAGGATTAAACAGCATGACCCTATTGCAATGGGGTTCGGAAGAACAAAAGCAAAAGTACCTCATTCCGCAAGCGAAGGGCGAAAAGATCGGGGCATTTGGATTGACGGAACCAGCTGCTGGATCGGATGTTGCGGCACTTGAGACTACTGCCAAGCTAGATGGAGACCATTACATTTTAAACGGCCAAAAAGCATGGATCTCCCTTTGTGACATTGCCGATCATTTTTTGATTTTTGCTTACACGGGCAACAAACAAGACAAACATAAAGCCATTTCTGCTTTTATCGTCGAGCGCTCGTGGGAAGGATTTTCTTCTCACGCGGTGAAAGGCAAACTTGGAATTCGTGCAGGCAACACTGGCGAATTATTCTTTGAAGACGTAAAAGTGCCAAAAGAAAACTTGCTGGGTAAAGAAGGCGAAGGCTTTAAAATTGCGATGGCTGCGCTTGATAACGGCCGCTTTACGGTTGCAGCAGGAGCTGTCGGCTTAATTCAAGCTTGTCTAGAAGCCAGTGTCGACTATTGCCATACACGTGCGACCTTCGGAAAATCCATTGGACGTCATCAACTCGTCCAGCAGATGCTCGCCAATATGGAAGCTGGCTATCAAATGAGTCGTTTACTTGTATACCGTGCGGGTCAATTAAAAAACGAAGGCAAACGTAATACTCGAGAAACTTCTTTAGCAAAATGGCAAGCCTGTGATTTTGCCAATAAAGCTGCAGATGATGCGGTACAAATTTTCGGAGCCAATGGGTACTCAGACGAATATCCAGTCGAACGTTTCTTACGGAACTCGAAAGCCCCTGTTATCTATGAAGGTACACGCGAAATTCATACCTTGATGCAAGCAGACTATGTGCTTGGCTACCGCGAAGATAAGACTCTTTCGCAAATGCTCCCTGCTTGGGATGGTCAGGAGTAACTGAATAGTACTACTTAAAAACCTGCTGAAATGCAGGTTTTTGTATTTTCTAGGGATACAGTCTTTAAGCCCTTCCTAGTAAGATCTTGAGTATCAAAAGCCCTTCCTAGTAAGTTCTTGAGTATCAAAAGCCCTTCCTAGAAAAATCATAGATTTTCAGCAAAAGTATGTTCTGGAGGAATACTTTAGTTTGGTGATTATTACATTACATGTGCTGATTCTGACGTTAGCGCCTCCCATTCTTACATTAACTTTGCTCATTATGGCGCTACGACTCCCCACTCTTACATTGCTGATATTATGGAAACTAAAACAATACACCTTCCCATCAGCTCCAATAAAAAACGTCAAAACCCACTTTACTCTGGGCTTTGACGTTTCTTTATCCTTTTTTCGTATACTTCTTAACCGCCGGTAAAATCTTACTACCAATCAACTCAATATTGCGCTCCAGTTGATTAAACGGCACTCCACCAAAATCCATTTGTGCGATGTACCGTTGGTGTCCAAATAGTTCATGCTGATAAAGAATCTTTTCAATCACTTGCTGAGGACTGCCGACATTCAATACGTCTTTCGGATCCTGAGCACTCTGCTCAAATGCAAATTTCGGATAGCCGCGGCCGTTACTTTTCATCATGCCTTTGTCCACATACGTATGGTACGTATCGATTGCTTCTTGCGACGTTGGGGCTGTAAAGAACATCCCTGCAGTGGCGATTGGCAATTGCTCTGAATCATGACCAGCTTGACGCGCTGCGTTCCGGTACGCTTCAACAGAGTGCTGGAAGTTCACAGCTTGACCACCTAGCATGGCAAGCATCATCGGTACGCCTGCTGCACCAGCTTTGATTGCACTAGCCGGAGGGCCTCCGACTGCGCGCCAAATAGGTAGCTTGCCCTCGACAGGTCGTGGTAGCACTTGCGCATCTCGTAATGGCGCTCGGAAATTCCCGTCCCAAGTAATGCTCTCTTGCTCATTGATTTGTAGCAACAAATCAAACTTCTCTTCATACAATTCTTCATAATAGCGAATATCATACCCAAGCAATTCAAATAACCCGATTCGGGATGCACGACCTGCAACGATCTCAGCACGCCCTCCTGAAATTAAATCGATTGTTGCAAAGTTCTCAAACACACGCACAGGGTCTGATGTACTGACAATCGTGGATGAGCTGCCAATTTTAATCTTGTCAGTCGCTTGTGCAATAGCTGCTAATACAACCGCATGGGCCTGTGTCGCAAAATATTCCTGGTGACTCTCTCCCACACTAAAGAAGTCCATACCTGCCTGTTCTGCCAATTGAGCAAGGCGAATGATTTCGTCGATACGCTGTTTTGCAGAGATTCGATCCCCTGTATGTGGATTTGGCATATGGTCGCCAAGTGTATAAAGGCCAAACTCCAGGCCATTGTCTTTTTGGATTCGATACTGTTCCATCTGTTCTACTTCCTCTCTTCCGGTTTCCTGCTTTTCAGTATACGCAGTTCCCGAGTGACCAGAAAGCACAAACACTTCGAGTTCGAGATTTTCAGTCTTTTGACGGACTACAACATGGAACCAATTAGATAAAGACCTCCAATAAAGAAGACAACAAGCCCCACAGGAATACCAATAATCAAGGACCATTTCCGCTTCTTCTTCACAGTCTCTTCAAACTCTTTGATGGACATCGAAGTACGAAGTCCTCCAGCATTGACTCGTTGCCACTCGTCATTCAAAGCTAGTTCATCTTTCATCCAGCCCCCTTTGACTTCATAGGGAATGCGGTCTGATTCCTTATTGAAATACTCGTCGCGGTCTACAGGTTGAATAGCCTTATTGCCAAGCCAGTACATCCGGTAAGGTGTATAGGTCAAGTTCATTCCCTTTTCATCAATGAATTGCAGCCACTCATCAACTTTTGGGTTCTGGTGCTTATCAAATAAGATTTCCATTCGCTCAGTCTCTGTGCGAAAAATCAACATCGGGGCCAATTCTTCTATAATTGGTCCATGAAGTTCAATAGAGCGTCGCCCCATACTATTCAACGTACGACGTACATAGTAAGGCGCAATCACGACTTCTTTTATGTCGGAAAGGGCAAACTCCTGTGTGACACCATAATCCCATTCCGGTCGGTAACTCACGCCTCGGACGTGGGTTTCTGTCAGTTCATAACTAGATAAGTGCTGTTCTTTCCATTTGTAATGCTTGTAGATTTTCCAGGCCTGGTACAGAATAAAAACTCCTACTGGCACCAACCAGATAATTGTCAGGATCCAAATCGATTGGAACTCAGTCCATACCCATAGCGGAGTGATAATGAAGGTCAACCCAAGTAAAATCAGAAAAATCATTACGAAGTAAAAGACAATTTTCCAAAACCACTCCGTTTTTGGTTCGCTGTATGTAATTATAGTAATCACCTCTCTCTTTTTTACGATTCAATGTTTAGCAAGTTTCACTTCTCCCCATGTTCCCTTTTCTGCTACACTAAAACGGTAAAGGAGGGTTTGGATGAAAATTTTTCAGTATTTGACAATGTTCATTGCAGGCACTTTATTTTTATATGTTTATGCACAAATCATGCCACGTGAGGGCCCAGTTTGGTCGGTACTTTACTTCGTTATCGGCATTCCATTATTAATCTTTTTGATTTATGGCATTCAACAATTCTTCATGCGCTTTGCGCGAAAATAAAATACCGTTTCCCTGTAAGCTAGCCTACACAGGAAACGGTATTTTTTTGTTGTGGCATATTTGAAAATCCAAGTAACCATTCGCTTCGCTCGACAGCCGCTTGTAGTTGGTTTAATACTCCTGCCCAAACTAGTTCATGCCAATCGTAGGCATAATCCCAAGTCGTATCGTCTCCAAATCCTTTATGGAACAACTTCACACATGTCGTGCCATCATGATTCTGTTTAAAGCGCACGTTAACAGTGGTCTGGGGTACTGGAGCATTCATCAAGTTAGAAAATTGCTTAGGCCCTTTCCATGTAAAGGTTAATTCTTGTCCAGGAGTCATGTGAACAATGTGGCAGCCTGCCGTATTTTTGTTTGGCAAATTCCCTGGCACAAAAAACAGTTCATAGCGTCCACCAACGATAGGATCAATATGCGCAATTGGCGCAAACCATTTCTCCACTTCTGCTGGCACTGTCCATAATTCCCAAACACGTGCAACGTCTGCTGTTATTGACAATTGGTGGTAGATGACACGTGTCATGACTCCCCCTCCTCATAATTGGTTATTTCCTAGTATATACCATATATATTCTACAGTTCAATAGGAAAAATGAGGGAGATTAGTAAAATTAGGCAAGAATCTTTCGGTAGATTGATTCAAAGTCTTTTCGGTTCATAATCACTGGCACTGGATATAATGGATTGGCTTCCTTATTTGCTTTTTTGGCCATAGCTTTGATGTCACTTTCTTCAATTCCCGCAATTGTTGCTGGAATGGCCATCGTTCTATTCATTTCTTCGATGCGCGCAATAAAAGCCCCTGCTTTCACTTCATCGGACTGACTCTCATCGGCTACACCTGCAACCACGGCAAGTTGAGCCAATCTCTCTGTCACAGTGTTTCCATAAAAGCGCAATAGAACGGGTAGTAGCACAGCATTGGCAAGACCATGAGGTACATTGTAATAACCACCCAACGTATGCGCAACAGCATGTACATTTCCAACATAGGCGCGTGTGAATGCTAGGCCGGCTAGGTAAGAGGCTTTTTGCATGGCTTTTCGTGCCTCTATATCTGTTCCTTGTTGATAGGCCACAGGTAGCCAGTTAAAGATCAATTCCACCGCCTCTTTGCTGAATGCCTCTGTCTCAGATGTGTTGCTCTGCCCGATATATGCCTCAACAGCATGTGTTAAAGCGTCCATCCCTGTAGTCGCTGTCAAAGCAGGAGGCAAACCTACTGTTAACAGTGGATCTAATACAGCGACATCTGGTATCAAGACGGTATCATTCACCGCATACTTTTCTTTCGATTCTGGGTTGGAGATAACAGCTGCTACTGTACCTTCACTTCCCGTACCAGCTGTTGTCGGAATCGCCATAAGAAAAGGCGTTTGTTTTCGGACTTTCAACTGCCCTTTCATATCCGGGATCAGTTTATTTGGCTGTGCTACGCGAGCTGCCACTCCTTTTGCACAGTCAATCACTGACCCCCCACCAAAAGCCACGATGGCCTGACAGTTTTGGCTGTTGTACATGGTATATGCTTGTTCAATATTGAGGATGGTCGGATTGGGTACTGTTTGATCATAAACTATCGCTTCGATATGTAATTCTGCTGCTCGTTCAACAAATGGTTGATAGAGCCCAAGATTGGTCATTGCCTCGTCCGTGACGAGTAGAAATCTAGTGAATTGACGATGTTTCAATTCATCTACACTCTCTAACACACTGTCTTCTCCTGCTACTAATAGTGGCGTGCGCCAAGGTAAAAACTTCGATATCCCGCGATAAGCCGCTTGATAAGAACGTGCATACAATGCATTCATAGAATTAACCTCACTTCTTTCCGTCTTTCTTGGTTAGTTCGCCACGGCTTCTGGAAGTTCCTGCTTTTGACTTTTGCACTTATTTAACGTATGATAAGTCTTGCGATGAGCTGCTCTGTATAAGTCGGACAGACACTCCTTCGGGAACACGTTGTGGAGCGTGGTCTGGTTCGCCTCAGATGAGAGACTAGCATAGGCTAGTCCAGCCCCTTTCCTTTACGGAAAGGGGTTTTTTCTATGTATTTTAAAAGGAGTGTTTCCAATGCTACGTAAAGCAACCCCTAAAGATGCCCAACATCTAGCCCCTCTTTTATACGATGCAATTCATGAGATCGCCTATTCTTTAACAGGTGCCTCCTCAAAACAAGAGGCTCTTCTTCTACTTGCACATTGGATTGAGAAACCCGCGAACCGCTTAAGCTATGAAAATATTTGGGTGGAGCAACAAGGACTATTGCCTGTTGGACTGCTTGTTTCGTATACGGGAAACAAGGCCATGCAGCTTGACCTTCCTTTGCAGCAGGCTCTACGCAAGCTGAACAAGTCAGACGCCCTAGATGTTGAGACAGAAGGCAATGTGCTTTATATTGATACCTTATCTGTCCATCCTGACTATGGTGGACAGGGAATCGGCACGACACTATTACAAAAAGCTTTTGAAGAAGCCAAGCGAAGAGAGGTTGAGGCTGTGACGCTCAATGTCGATTTGACAAATGTTCGCGCCCGCAAGCTGTATGAGCGTCTCGGATTTGAAGAACTCTCAGTTCGTACAATTTCTGGGGCTGCGTTTGCTTACATGGGGAAAAATATGCTTTAAATCCGGAAACTAATTACATGATGTGGAGAATGTCACTCTACTAACCCAAATAAAAAACCCACTCGACATATGCGAGTGGGCAGCGTGTTACGTTTCGATACATGATTTGATTTTTTCAGGATGATCGATTTTGCCATCGTGCACGGATACTTGATGAAGCTCATTACCATCCATGAACTTGAAGATTCCGTTATTGAAATCTGTGCCGACTTCTTTAAAGAAAATCCCTTCAAGCTGACACTCTTTACGCTGCGTAAAGCTGAGTACGTAAGAGTCGCCTTCTTTCATTAAATAGCAGCGGATTCCCCGTTCGAAAAGCTCATCTTCAGATGCGCGAATGGTTCTAGCAACTGACACCACATGCAAATCCACAAAGGGAAGTTCTCGAAGAAGAGAGTTTATAAAGGAACCCTTCGTAATCTCTTCCCAACGGCTCTTAGCAGTTTGGCCAATAATAATTTGTGTAACGTCAAATTGATTGGCCACCTCGGCAATCACTTTCGCCGTAGGACGTTTTTCATCGTCTCGAATGACGAATTCCTGTGCACCTAGCTCTTGCGTCATGTCTTTCCATTTATCCATATAAGCCGTTTTCTCAGCATCAAATTCATCTATTGGCAGAGCATCTACAGTCAAAATATATAAAGGGCATCCCAACATACTTGACAGCTGATGACCACGACGAATTAAACGCTCCCCGTTCGGACCATAAAACACACATACCAAAATACGTTCATCCATTTTCCCACGGATTGCTCCCATTTCTGTAAACCTCCAATAATTCTTGTACTTCCAATTTAAACCTCAAAAGTATATAACACTTTCTTCTACTGTGCAACAATCCTTATAGTTTTACAAGCTATCCGCTAGCAGTTACTCTTATACATGAAGGTTTTTTCAGACTTTTTAGGAGGATTTTTGCCCATGCTGTTCTTTTACATATTCTTCCCGCTCCTTGTGGCAGTAGGGATTACATTATTTTCAACAAAAGTCAGGCGAGATGTACTGGGCTGGATTGCTTTTGCTGTCCCCGTGATTTTATTTGCTCTTTTTGCTTGGCACATTCCAACAATTGCCTCGTTTGGTGCAATGGAGACGACATTTTCGTGGATTCCAACCTACGGGATTGACCTCACTTTTATTTTAGACGGCCTCAGCCTCATCTTCGTACTTCTGATCACAGGCGTTGGCGCCCTCGTCATCTTATACTCTATCTTTTATTTGTCCCTTACAGATTCATTTGCGCACTTTTATACATATCTTCTGTTATTTATGACAGCGATGCTCGGCGTTGTATTATCCGATAGCATCATCGTACTTTACGTTTTCTGGGAACTTACGAGTATCTCGTCATTCTTACTGATTGCTTTCTGGTTCCACCGGAAGAATTCAAGAAATGGCGCAATCAAATCATTATTGATCACCATGGCAGGTGGATTTGCGATGCTTGCGGGGTTCTTAATGCTCCATGTCATAACCGACTCCTTCAGTTTGCGGACTATTTTAAGCGAACTCCCACAGATGACAGATCATGCACTCTTTTATCCTGCGATGGGGCTGATACTGATCGGTGCTTTTACAAAATCCGCCCAGTTCCCATTCCATATTTGGTTGCCGGACGCAATGGAAGCTCCGACTCCTGTCAGTGCCTATCTGCACTCCGCTACCATGGTGAAAGCGGGGATCTATTTAATTGCCCGTTTCACTCCTGGTTTTGGCGGAGATATCTACTGGTTCTGGGTCATCACCATCATTGGTTTAATCACCCTGTTCTGGGGCTCATTCAATGCGGTTCGACAAAATGATTTGAAAGCATTGCTTGCGTTCTCAACCATCAGTCAACTTGGCTTGATCATGACGCTACTTGGGATTGGTTCAGCGAGTTTGAATTCAGAAATTGGTGAAGCAAAAGCACTTTATACATTTGCTCTCTTCACAGCGTTATTCCACCTTGTGAACCATTCAACATTTAAAGGTGCTTTATTCATGGTCGTCGGGATTGTCGATCACCAAGTAGGGACGCGTGATTTGCGTCGCCTCGGTGGACTGATGCGCTTTTTACCTATTACATTTGCTCTTGCGATTATTGGAAGCTTCGCTATGGCGGGACTGCCGTTCTTCAATGGTTTCCTCAGTAAGGAAATGTTTTTGACGGCCGTATTGTCTATTCGAGATCTCCCGATTTACGGCGGTGCACAGATTGGTTGGCTAATTGTGCTTGTCGCTTGGGTAGCAAGTCTATTTACTTTTGTTTATAGCATGATTCTTGTGTTCCGCACATTTACCGGCCGACCTATTATCGATGAAGAGTACAAAAGGCCTCAAGAAGCTTCCATCGGTATGTTGATTTCCCCGAGTATCTTGGCATCATTTGTTATTGGCTTATTTTTCTTCCCGAACATTTTAAGTGAGTATTTATTAAAACCTGCACTGGAAGTGCTTGTTGTGGACGGTGCGGCACTAGCACCAAAAATCTATGCATGGCATGGGTTTAACACTGAACTACTTTTAACTGCTGGAATTGTGTTGCTTGGTAGCCTAGCGTATTTGTTGCTTAAAAAATGGCGACCTTACTATCAATACATTCCTTCCAATTGGTCGTTCAATACGTTGTTCCGCAACACGCTCACAGGTTATGAGCGTTTAGGGGAGCGCGTTACCACACGGTATATGAATGGGAACTTGCCTTCTTACTTCTTGTACATTTTCAGCTTCTTTATTATTGCTACATGGACAGGATGGTTCTTAGTCGGTCCTATCAGTTTCAGTATGGATAGCCCATCCTCTATCACGGTTTATGAAGGATTGTTGGCTGTAGCGATGGCAGCGGCAGCGATTGCTATCCTCTTCGCCCAGTCCCGTCTCACTGCTATTTTACTGAACGGCGTTCTCGGATTTTCTATAGCCATATTCTTTGTATTCTTCCGAGCGCCTGATCTTGCTTTGACGCAGTTGGTCATTGAAGCCGTTACCACTGTCTTATTCCTAGTGTGCTTCAATTACTTACCTGAATGGAAAGTAGAGAAGTTGTCCCTTACAAAAAAAGTACGCAACGGGCTGATTGCCGCTTTTGGTGGTCTGACTGTCACGATTATTGGTTTAGCTGTAAACAACTATTCTAAATTTGATACTATTTCTACTTACTACGAAGATTCGTATGAGCTTGCAGGCGGACGCAATATCGTGAACGCCATTCTTGGGGATTTCCGTGCCTTCGATACAATGCTCGAGGGGCTGGTCCTCTTTATCGCTGGCATTGGCGTATTCACGCTGATTCGTATGCGCCAAAAGAAGGGAGCGGAGCCACGTGAAAATCAATGATGTTATTTTAAAGACGGTCGTCAAAGGCGTCGTGTTAATCATCTTGACCTTCAGTATTTATCTGTTCCTCTCAGGTCACCATACACCAGGTGGAGGCTTTATCGGCGGACTCGTTATGGCGTCAGCCTTTGTTCTTCTCTTCTTAACGTATGATGTGGAGACAGTCAGTGAAGGGATTCCGATTTCCTTTAAAAAAATGTCGGCCATCGGTGTGTTGATTTCTGTTGGAAGTGCTACATTCCCCATTTTTCTTGGCCAACCTTTTTTGAGTCAGAGCTTCGGCTATTTTGATCTACCGATTTTCGGAAAAACAGAACTTGCCACGGTCACCATTTTTGAAGCAGGGATTGCACTGACAGTTGTCGGTGTAGTTGTAAACATTATTTTAAGTATTAGCGAGGGGTCGAATAAATGGAAAGCATAATCATTGTACTTGTCGGCATTTTGACCTCCGTAGCCATCTATTTGTTACTCAGCAAAAACTTGATACGCATCATTTTAGGTACAGCGATCTTGTCGCATGCTGTCCACCTGTTAATTTTAACAATGGGCGGCCTTAAATCTGGTACTGTGCCGCTTCTCGGTGAAAACGCCGAGCGTTATAGTGATGCACTGCCACAAGCCCTTATCTTAACGGCCATCGTCATTAGCTTTGCCGTCACGGCATTCAGTCTCGTTCTTGCTTACCGCGTTTACCAAGAATACGGTACAGATCGAATGGATGAACTGAGGGGGTCTAACGATGAGCAATAGTTTAGTATTATTCATGGTGATCCCTATCATCGTCGGGATTATCTTAATCTTCTTTAGAGAAAGTCCAAAATTGCAAAGCTGGTTTAGTATCGGTGTATTGATCGCCCTGTTTGGTTTAGGTCTATACATATTGCAACAAGTTCAACAAAACGGCATTATGCGATTGGATTTTGGCGGATGGGAACCACCTTTTGGCATTTTATTTGTAGCCGATACGTTTGCCTTATTACTTAGCTTGACTACGCTTCTCGTCACCATCATCTGTTTACTTTATGTTGCATTGTCACCACGCGAACAGATGATCAATTATTACTTTTACCCGCTTGTGTTATTTTTGAATGCCGGAATCATTGGATCTTACATGACAGGCGACATTTTCAACTTATTTGTTTGTTTTGAAGTCATGCTCTTGTCTTCGTATGTTTTGATTACACTCGGAGGAAATCGCATTCAATTACGTGAGGCAATGAAGTATGTGACAATCAACATCGTGTCTTCTTGGTTCTTCTTGGTAGGGATTGCTTTTGTTTACGGCTCTGTCGGCACATTGAATATGGCACACATTGCAGAGCGAGTTGCAGCAAGCGGTATGGATCCCCTTCTTACAGTGGTCAGTATCGTATTCCTCACCGTATTTAGTTTAAAAGCAGGTCTCTTACTTTATGTCTGGTTACCTGGTTCGTATAGTTCTACACCAACTGTGACTTCTGCACTTTTTGGAGCCCTTTTAACCAAAGTCGGCGTTTATGCTCTCTTTCGCGTCTTCACGTTAATTTTCAATGAAGGCACTGTCATTCCGACATTCATTGCCATTATGGCCGGGTTGACGCTGATTGGCGGTAGTCTTGGTGCAGTCGCCTATACAGACATCCGAAAAATTGCTGCCTATAACGTCGTAATTGCTGTTGGGTTCATGTTGGCAGGCCTTTCCATCGGCACGACACTGGCTATCGAAGGAACGATTTACTACATCCTTCACGACATGTTTGCAAAAGCGCTTCTCTTCCTTCTAATTGGGACGATGATCTTCTTAACGAACAAGGTGCACATCCATGAAATGAGTGGACTGCTGAAGAACTACCCTGTCCTTGGCTGGTCTTTCTTTATTGTGACATTGTCACTCGCGGGCATTCCTCCGTTTAGTGGCTTTATGGGGAAAATCCTTGTCATGGAAGGTGCGCTTGAAAACGGTTCGTACATCTTATTGTTCTTATCTGTCGCTTCCAGTCTCGCTGTCTTATATTCACTTCTTCGCATTTTTAGTCAGTGTTTTTGGGGAGAGACGATTATTAGCGCTGAAGAACAACGTCCTCTTCCAGCCATGCGTCTGATGCCGATCATTATGCTTGCGAGCATCACACTCGCCCTAGGACTTGGCGTAGAAGTAATGGCTCCCTATGTACAAGAAGCCGCTTCACTACTAGACCCGAGTACCTATATCGATGCTGTCTTAGGACGCAAGTAATAACTTTTAGAAAGGTGTGAATTCCGTTGCCCGCTCAATTTTTATCAAACTTAATGATTGCTGTCTTGTGGACGTTTCTGATGGATGAAGACGCTTTTTACTTCCCCACATTTTTGACTGGTTATATTTTTGGAGCGGTCATCGTTTTCTTCATGCACCGTTTCTTCGGTAGCAAGTTCTATTTATTACGTGTTTATGCACTCTTAAAGCTTGTGTTCATTTTCACTTCCGAACTGTTCCATTCAAGCATTATTATCTTAAAACAAATTTTAAGCCCTACCCTCTCCATCAAACCGGGAATCTTTACCTATGACCATAACATGCAAGGTGATTATGAACTTACCGCTCTGGCTTTGCTACTAACGCTGACACCGGGTTCCGTCGTCATGGAAGTTTCACCAGACGGAAAGACGTTTTTCATTCACGCCATGGACATGGAAGTCTCACGAGACGCTGTCTTAAAATCCATTCAAACCTTTGAGAAAGCGATTATGGAGGTGACTCGCGCATGATGCTCGTATTAACAATTTCCCTCATGCTGTTCACATGTGCAATTTTCATAGCCCTTTACCGCATCATCGTCGGTCCTTCGATGCCAGACCGCGTCGTTGCGCTCGATATGATTGGAGTAAATCTGATCTCACTAGTAGCTGTTTTTTCGATTGTGCTTCATACCCATGCTTATTTAGAAGTCATTTTGATTGTAGGAATCTTAGCATTTATCAGCACAGTGGGTCTTGCCCGCTTTGTCGAGAGAGGAGAGATCGTCGAACATGAGCACGATGATGGAATGGATTAGTGTATTTTTGATTTTGACAGGTAGTATCATGGCCGTGATTAGTGCGTTTGGCATTCTTCGTTTGCCCGACGTCTATACGCGTTCCCACGCCGCTACTAAAAGTTCGACACTCGCTGTACTGCTCTCGCTACTTGGTGCTTTTATTTATTTTTGGGCAAACGAAGGGTTTATTAGTATACGTTTGTTATTAGGCATTATTTTTGTATTCATTACAGCGCCAGTAGCCGGACATATTATCACTCGTGCTGCTTACCGATCGAAAGTGAAGCTGGCCTCTTCTTCTGGAGAAGATGCACTGAAGCCTTACCTTGAAAAATCACCGAAAGACAACTAAAAAAACCACTTCCTCGTCTGTGCAGGAAGTGGTTTTTTGACGGCTTTGTCAGTCGAGCAACGTAACATCCACAATGTCTTCAAGAGCATAGGCTGTCGTATTGAAAGGATCTTCAACATACAATTGGCGGCGCACTGCATCAATATGTTTGATCTTGCCACCCCGTATATGAAATTCTCCATTTCGCCAATACTTCAGCTTCACTTCTGCATCCTGTGCTAGTGCGAGACCAATGGATTCTTCTAAGTGGCGCAAATCCCATTCATCCAACTCAGGTCGTTTCACCTTGCCTTCATTGGCAATGTAGTCACGAATGATAGCAACATGCTCTGGTAACATCATAGCCGTCCATTTGATTTTTCCCCGATCGCGAATCCGGGAAGGGTCAGGTCTTTCCATCCTCGTCACCTCCTCCATCATTCACCACCAGTATAGAACAAATGTTCGTTTTTATGCAATGGTTATTTTTTCTGGTGACGAGGTACTCGTGTTTTCATGAACCCATCTACCACATCTGTTGTAGCAATTACGATGAAACTAATTAACAGTGTCCAAACAGCCCAACGTTTCAACGATTCCGTTTCTGCAGTCGTTTGACCAAGGAGTTCGCCGAACTGGGTAAGTGCTTCTTGTGAAAACAGCTCTGGATGCGTCAAGAACAACACGGTACCGATGATCCAAAATAGATTAAACACAAGATTCCAGAAAGCCATTGGAATGGTCCAAAACCCTTTTACCCATTTGTAAATACCGAAACCTACCTCCACAGCAGCAAGTGCAATCACAGCTGGTAAAAAGAATCGAAGCGCTTCTTCATTTAATAAAGGCAGGGATTGGTCTTCCCAGTAGAGACGTATGAGATTAGAGGCATTGAGATAGATTCCTACCCAAATAGCTGTCCAGACAAAGCCTCCGATGAGAGAGGCACGTGAAATCTGACGCTTTTTTAAAGTGACTGGTTTTAATTGACTGGGATCCCATTTGGATAACGGAATCGTATCACGGGATGAACTATACCGTTCAATCAAAGCAAAAACGAGGCCTACCCAGAAGACAGATTGAATTCCAGCTGCCAGCATCGAACCTACGATTTGCAAAATCCCTTGAATGATTCCTTGTCCCCATGAAAATTCCTCAGAGAAATCGACAATCACACCGAGCAATGCAGTGAGTCCGCTCACTATGAGCGCAATCGGCAAGACAATTTTAAGGATAGAAATAAATGTCGGATACAGCGCCGGTCCAATCAAATGAAGAGGTCTTTCTAGATAACGGGATGCGAGTAGCACTGGATCGCCAAGTTGACGGAGCGCTTCAAACAATTCTTCCTGGGAAGGCGTGTCTGATGTCATATCAGCTATAGTCGATTCCAACTCCAGCGCCACGTCTTCACGCATCGTTTGAGGTAAGCGACGAGTCACTTCAGCGATGTAAGCGTCTCGGTACATCATAGGCTTGTTCCTCCTTCTAGTAAGTTTTGTAGATTCAAGGACATCTGCTTCCACTCCCTGTAAAGCTCCTCCAGCACTTGATGCCCTTGCTCGGTCAGCACATAATATTTGCGAGGTCTGGCTTCGGTCGTATCCCAAGTACTTGACACAAGCTGTTGTTTTTCAAGACGACGAAGTAAGGGATACAAAGTGCTTTGGTCAATGGATACGGACGCTTGTTCAAGTGCCTGCACAAGTGAATAGCCATATTGGGGTGTTTTAAGCTGGCTAAGAACGGCCAAGATTAGTGTCCCTCGGCGCAATTCTGTTACCAGAGGACTGATCTGTTCGGACATAGGAAACCTCCTTTACTCTATACTGTATTACATACACTATAAGTTGACACACATCATTTGTCAATTTTATAAAAATTAAAAAAAGCGAGACAAAAAAATCAGCAAGTTCTCTAGGGTGAATTCCAGAGAATTTGCTGATTTTTCGTCTATATTGAGTTCCGTTCCGGGGCTGCGTTCCGTGGGCGCGCTGTGTCTACAACTCAATGGAATCGAGTTGCGAACGTCAGAAAGACGCTCCAAAAGCAGTCGCACCAACCGAGGCCAAGAGCGCCTCACTTGGCACGCCTGATTTTCTCGGACTTTCTAGCGTGACGTTCTCCACATCTAAGAGGGGTCTCACATTCCGACTTTTGATCCCACTGGAGTCAACCCCTACACTCCACTCAACTTTCTAACTAGTGAGTTCTATTACTATAGCTTGTCCCAACCTCTTGAAAAGTTAAGTGACTATTTTAAATTCTGTACAGTGACACGGTTCCGTCCTTTATCTTTCGATTGGTAGAGTGCTTCATCTGCACGGGCTATCAAAATCTTTTCACTTTCATAAAGTCCAGGAACCATCGTCGACACCCCAAGACTCACAGTTAATTTACAGACTGGGTGATACCCTAGATGTTCAATGTTAAGTCCCATAATCTTATGACGAATCTCTTCTGCCAACTCCCTAGCCTCTGCAGCAGACTCGACAGGTAAGATCACCGCAAATTCTTCTCCCCCATAGCGCGCAGGCATAGCCGGACTCTTCACAACTCGTTGTAACACTTGAGCGACTCTTCGTAAGCAAGCGTCGCCTTCAAGGTGTCCATAAGTGTCATTGAACGACTTGAATGCATCAATGTCTAACAGAATGAGCGACAGTGGCTTGTTTTGCTGACGGGCATCTCGCCATGTTTCTTCTAGACGTTCATCAAAGGCTCGGCGGTTTGGAATTCCTGTCAACGCATCATGAAGCGATTTATAGATTAACGCTTTCTGGCTTCTTTCTACGCGGAAGCTATGCATAAAAGCGAAGAAGATTAAAAATGTTAGGGCTGACACAATTAAAATTACCCAACGCGCTGAATTCGAGGCTGCTTCACTTTCATCGAATGCATTCGCTATAATCACATCACTATCTGACTGTATTTTGGAGTCAACCATACGCAATCTATTCAAATTTAGCACTTGAGAATTCCGTACTTCATTGGCACGATCCACTTCGCCATTTTGAATCCGGAGTATTTGTTCTCTATGAAACGATTCCATTTCAGAAATAATAGGAAGCGCTTCATTCGAAATAATGTCATTCATGATGGGATGGGACTGATCGAGTTCTTCAATTGTATTCAGCACGTCATGCATACGAGCATTCGAAATCTCAAACTGTTGCAGAGAAAGGGCATCTTGCAAGTAAACATAGTTCCGAACAGATAGCTCTTGATCTATCATGAGTGGATAGAGCTGACTGGCTGTATTGGAAAGCGGAATAGCTTCGTCTGCCACTTTATCCGTTTGATGTTCGATATTGACAAATGCGATATAGCTCCAAATACTTGTAAAAAGCAAGGCAAATAACGCCACTAAAAGATATGTTTGAAGTTGTGATAGCTTCCATCTCAGAGTACGCCCACCCTTCTTATCAAAGTATTAGTCTCTCTTATCATACGAATAATGTCGAATAAAGTCATTCCACAAAATGTACTTTTCTTACTATTCAAATAATTAGAACTATGTTCAGTCACCGTCCACCTTAACAACTAAAGACTTAAGGCCAACAAATGAAGTAGTTTTAAGAAAATTCCAAAAGCCATCGTTTTAAATGCCTATTCTTAGTCCTCATAACTACAAAGTTAGAAAACAGGTAAATCAATAGACCTATTAACCTGTATAAACTTGATCGTATGCATACCGGTAATGGCGATCTTTTGGACGTGCGAGTAAGTAAAATAACGTCAAAGGACCAATTCGTCCAATAAACATGGCGAGTGAAATAAGAATTTTTCCCGCATCTGAAAGGTCTGCTGTGATCCCCATCGATAATCCTACTGTTCCAAATGCAGAAACGACTTCAAAAAGCAGGGGATCAAAGGCACTTTTCTCCACAATTGTTAGTAAGAAAAATAACAAGCCGACTGTGAATAGGCTGATGACCGTAATGGCAAATGACCGCATGACCACTTCCCGTTTAATGGTTCGACCAAAGATGAAGGGTTCTTCATCGTTCCGGAAAAAGGCTAATGTGGCGAGAATCAAGACAATAAAGGTGGTTAATTTAATTCCCGATGCGGTAGAAGCAGTTCCTCCCCCAATAAACATTAATAAAAGGGTAAGCATCAAAGAAGAATCGGTAATGGTCGCGTAATCTAATGTATTGAAGCCAGCTGTTCTTGGCGTCACCGCTGCAAAATAAGCGTTACTCCATTGATGAAGTGGCGCTAAGCTACCAAGCGTCTGTGGGTTTTTAAATTCTAAAAGATAAAATAGCACCAT
This sequence comes from Chryseomicrobium sp. FSL W7-1435, assembly GCF_038595005.1. Taxonomy (GTDB): domain Bacteria; phylum Bacillota; class Bacilli; order Bacillales_A; family Planococcaceae; genus Chryseomicrobium. The sequence goes on along the minus strand of NZ_CP151997.1, from coordinate 611,561 downwards.
GGCACCTGTGTTAATGACCAACGTTCCACTGATCATTAGTTTTGTATGTAAGCTCCATTGACGAAACTGTTTCTTTTGCACAATTTCCAACACGACAATAAATCCGATACCCCCAATAATAAATAGACTGCTAATAAGAAATAGGGTGAACGGATCCTGTTGAAAACCTATGAGGTTGTCTGAGAATAGTGAAAATCCAGCATTATTAAAAGCAGAGATGACATGGAACACCGCCAAATAGCTTGCTTCTCCTAGCGGAAAGCGTTGGCTCCAATGAAGCGTCAATAAAAGAAAAGCGGCTAATTGAACACTGATCACAAAAACAAAAATCGCTTTTGTTAATCGCACCATACCTCCCACTGAAGATTGGTTATAAGAATCTCGCAGGAAAATTCGCTGCTTCAGTGAAATTTTCTTTTTCAATACGATTAAAATGGCAACAGAAAATGTCATCAAACCGATGCCACCAAACTGCATCAAGAACATTAAGACGACTTCTCCAAAGGTTGTGAATGTCGCCGCTGTATCTGCAACACCCAGTCCTGTTACCGTCGTTGCAGAAGTGGCAAAGAAAAGTGCGTCTATAATCCCTAAATCCCCTGTATGAGCAATTGGTAAACTTAGTAAGATAGTGCCTATCAAAATAGTAATTAGAAAACTAAGTGCAATAATAGCTGCTGGTGAATATCCACGCAAATTCATAAATTGCCAAATTTTCATCCTGTTCGCCTTCTTCTAATAAATTATGAGCCCTGCTCATCAAATTTTTCTATATCTGTATTTTTACCAATGACCACTATTAAATCATTGGCCTCTACTTGTTCTTCTTCTGAAAAGCTTAAGATGGTCTTATCACCACGTTGTATGGCCACCAAATTCACGTTGTACTTTCGCTGCAAATCCAGTTCAGATAATCGCTTCCCAATGGACCGGTCTGTGACTTTGATTTCTGCAATACTGAAGGAATTGGACAATTCAATAAAATCAATGATCTTTGAAGAGTGCAAATTGTGCGTAATACGCTTTGCCATGTCACGTTCTGGATGAATAACGCGGTCTGCCCCAATTTTCTCTAAAATTTTCCCGTGATTCTCGTCGTGTGCTTTTGCCCATACTTTGGGAATCCCTAATTCCTTGAGCACCATCGTGGTCAATACACTTGCTTGGATGTCTTCCCCGAAAGAGACAAAAGCATGGTCAATATTTCGAACCCCAAATGCGCGTAAGGTTTTCTCATCATACCCACTAGCCACAACCGCATGCGTGGCGAATTGACTGTAATAATCGACTCGTTCAGGATCTAAATCAATCGCCAATATCTCTTGTTTCATTTCAGCAAGCTCTTTTACAAGACTTCCACCGAATCGACCTAGACCGAATACCGCGAATGTCAAATCTCTATCTTTCATATGGGTTCCACCTTCGTTCATTGAATAGAGATACCGTACTCCTCTGACAACCCTTTGTCAACGAAAAAAAGCATTCCCTATGCTAGATAGGAAATACTTTGATTATGCATAAATTTGTTGATCTACGATTTTTGGTTTTACGCGGCTAAATACTTCAACCCGCTTATCGTCACCTGTAATCGTGTACCGTTCAAATATAGTGGACAGGCTATCATACATTTCAGCCATAATCCAATGATGACGCATTGTTTTATAAGTTAATTCAATTTTTGCGCCTTTTTCTCCAACAAAATAAGTTCCGCTCGGCAATTCACAAAGAGAAAATTCTTTATGTACTGGAAATCGATGAGGAACAGGATAACCGATGACCCATTGCTGGTCGCTATCCGCCTGTTGATTTGGAGCACTAAGAGCAATAACTTCTTCAGTCCCTTGAAGACTCAGGTACCGCTGAAGAGAAACAAGCTGTTTCATGATTGCCTTATTTAACTTGATGAGTTGACTTTGTTCTGAAGGAACCGATACAGCAATTCCGACCATGTAACTGCGTTCTCGCTTTACTAAACGGGCTTGCATCGAACCACTCCTTCTACAGCATCCTTAGACAAGATTCTACCTAAGTTTACCATGAAGTAGGTCTTTTTACTATTTTTAACCCTTTTACGTAGTTTAGGCTGATAAGTTACGGATAGGAAGATTCCAATTAAAGCGCTGTGAAAGTAGCCGCAAAGCTAATATTGCACCAAAGACAAAATAGAGTTGTATATCTGTCGTAATCCAGTCCATTCCGATAATAAAGCCAGCCATGATCGCCCACAGTAAGTAGACTTCTTTCGTGAAGACACTTGGTCTCTTTTGAGCAAGGACATCCCGAATGATTCCTCCCCCTGCTCCTGTGATCGAAGCTGAGAACATCACCGCCAGTAACGGCATATCCATTGATTGTGCCGCCATTGCACCTTGTACCGCAAAAGCTGACAGACCGATCGCATCAAAAATCGACCATTCTTTCATATGAAAAATAAAACTTTTTGGCAACAGGATAAAAAGAGTCATAGCAATCAATGCAATAATGAAAAGAGAGGTTTGTTGCCAGACATCTGCCACAGGCAACCCAATCATCAAGTTCCGTACCGCTCCGCCGCCAAAAGCGGTGATCAATCCTAATATATAAATACCAATAATGTCATATTTAACTTCCATGGCAACGAGCGCACCACTGATACAAAACGCCAGTGTTCCAATTACATTCAATACATCCCAAACCACGGGGCATTACTCCTCTATTGATCACTCGTGAAAGGTCAGACCTTAAAAATTCACTCGTGCAATCATACCATAGTTAGTGAGAAGTAGGAATGAAAAAGCGAAGGTCATTCTTGCCACTTTCTTTTACTTGGTAAAGAGCCGCATCCGCTTCGGCCAAGACATTCTCGAGGGGCACATTGGATTTCCACTCTTGTCCCCCTGCACTGACTCCCACTTTAGCCAATTGTCCTTCTAATTCATAGGGTTCGGTTATTTTCTTCATCAAGTGTCGTGCTTTCTCTTCCACCTGTGAGAGTGTTCCTTCTGTGATGAAAACAAACTCGTCTCCACCAATCCGTGCGACAAAATCATTTTCTACCAAAAAGGCTTTTACTCTTTCAGCAAGTTGAATCAATAATTCGTCTCCTGAGTGGTGACCAAGTGTATCATTGACCTCTTTAAAGCCATCCAAATCCAGATAAAAAACATATTTGCTCTCTGGCGTGACTCCTCGTTTCAAGGATTCAAGTGCTCTACGATTCGGAAGACCTGTTAAAAAGTCTCGAGACGCCACTTGTTCCATAGTCCCGAGTTGTTGATGTGTGTCCTTGAGTCGCTCTACCATATTGTTAAGCGATAAGGACAGGGATTCGAATTCTGCGATTCCCTGTTGCACGGGAATGGCCTCACGTTCACCCGAACGCAATTTATCTGCCGCCAAGGACAGCTCGCGAATCGGTCGCATCAAGCGATTTGCGAACAACCACCCAAAGGCCCCAGCCAGAAGCGCTAACAAGCTCCCAATCAACAACAAATTTCGAATCAGTTCATTCGAGGGCTGAAAGGCGATTTCTGTTGGCTGTCTGGCAATAATCGTCCAGTCCAACCCTTCATAATCGAGATACCCATCTGTTTTAATGACTGCCGTCACATATTCTCCTTCCCCTTCCCATTCATCCTGTCCCCACAAGGCAGAATCATCGCTCAATTGCTGTACCGTAAAAGGCATTCGCTTTCCTATCCATTGCTGTGGACCTAAGAGAATGAGTTGATCTCTTCCACTTACAACAAACAATTCGATTCCCTTATCCGCAGCCAAGGGAGCCATCACTTGCTCCTCTACGCCACGTGCCCATTCCCAACTAAGGTGAGTAGCAAGCACAGGACTTGGTGTCTGTGCACTCAGAGGTAGGCTGATGTCTACAAACTGCATGACCTCTCCTGTCGGGTTAGGTAAAAGCTCTGCTAATAAAACGGCTTCGTGTACATCTCCGATGAAAGGTTGTTGTTGAGCCTCTTGATAAACAGGACGTTCTGCGATAGAAGCTCCTTCTAAAATTTCATCTGTCGCAGCAATAACTGTTCCTTCTCTGTCCGTTAAGCCAATCCAAGAAAACATAGGAAATGTTTCTTTAAACTGATTGATCAACTCGCGCGTACGAGTTATATTTTCAGGATTTCGGAACGGTTCTAGTTGAGCTAAAATTTCCACCTCACCATAATGGGCCCACATATGCTGATCCAGTTGGTCTCCCATAGTTTCTGCTGTTACAACTAAGGCGGTGCCACTTTCTTCACGTAAGTTTTGGGAAGATTGCCAGCCTGCTACACTAATTACGATTCCAATAATAAGCAAGCTCATCAAACTAAAAACAAGACTGTACAATGTATGTAATTTTCTAGATCTTTTCACGGGGGTTCACCTCTATTTTATAGCATACCAAAAGTCGCAGGAGAAACGTTTGAATTTCGTAACTTGCCCCAACATTTTTTTTATGAAATACTGAAAGCAGATCAAGAAAGAAGGGTTTTCGTTGCTACGAGACAAACCGTATTTGCCCATTCGACTATTCCGTTTTTTAGGTCTTGCCGATGGCGTATCTTTACTTATATTATTAGGCATTGCGGTGCCACTTAAATATTTCGCAGATATGCCACTAGCCGTCACCTATGTTGGCTCTATTCATGGAGCTATTTTTATTGCTTACGCGGTGTCTATTGTCATCGTTCAGTTAACAGTTGGCTGGAAAGTATACTGGAGTTTACTCGCAGTTGCTGCAGCTTTTGTTCCAGGTGCCAATTTTGTATTGGATCGTGCAGTCAAAAAGCGAGAGGCCACCTTTCAGATACGTGCTTTCCCTGTCTTATGGATTGTCTATGCTATTATTTTCTTCTCGTTCATGGACCTCTTTGCCCAACTTCCCATCATGAGTACTTTTGCGACAAGTTTAGGCGCCTCGACACTCATTGCCGGTATTGCAGTCGGTATGTATTCCTTCTCAAATACAGGAGGAAATTTGCTCGCTGGCATTTTGACGGACCGATTTGGACCCTATCGATTACTACTAATAGGTCTTGCAGGTACAACCGTTATGTTAGGCGCTTACTCTTTTGTTGAAACGCCTGAGATGTTATTGGTTGTACGATTTCTTCATGGTTTCATCGGAGGGTTCATTGTCCCAGCAGCCTTTACATTTGTAGCAAATCAAAGCCGTTTAGAAGAGGCAGGAAGTGAAAATGCCATCACTGGAGCTTTTGTGGGAGCAGCCGCCATTTTAGGACCTGCCTTTAGTGGCATTATGGCAGCACAGACTTCGGCTCCCTTTGTCCTTCGCACCGTAGGACTATTTGGAGGGATCTTGTTACTTGCTGCACTAGTTTTACTAAGGGGACAATTGTTTGCTCGAACTACTGAACGTGTAGCACATTTGCCTTTTCATCCCGCTTTGGTAGTAGCGTTTGGTGGGGCTTTCTTACTGATGTTTTCGCAAGGTGCTCTCGCCTATCTCTTGCCTTTACGTGTTGAAGAGCTTGGATTCAGCTCTAGAGTTAGCGGAACATTACTTAGCGCGTTCGGCCTAACAGCCGTTCTGGTATTTCTCTCTCCCGCAAGACGCTTATTCGACAAGTGGCCAGCTGTGGTAAATTTCAGAATCGGTCTCCTGCTGATTGCAGCGGCGCAATTTGCGCTGGGCGTCGCAAATGACATTGTTGCTTTCTATCTCATTTTGATGATCTATGGCATTGGCTTTGCGTTTACATTTCCCGCTATTAATGTCTTTCTTTTTAAAGGAACGACCAATTGCAATCGAGGAAGAGCTTATGGCTATTTCTATGCCTTTTTTTCATTAGGAGTCGTACTTGGTTCTTCAGGTCTAGCGGTTGTAAGCTCCGACATTTCTGTACTGTTCACTAGTACCGCTGGCGCATTGGTCATTGGCGCTTTGTTTGCAGGGTTCCAAGTTGGTCGTCAAGCAAAAGAGTAATCCTACGAGGACTGCTCTTTTTTTCTGGGAAAGAACTTGTTGTTCTAGCAACCTCGTGATAGAATAGAACAAATGTTCTTATTGAGGAGTGATGAAATTGTTGTATTCAACTGACCGTGTTCACCATCCTGCTTTAAAACCTATCGCTCAAGAGCTTCGCCAGCTTGCAAATTCGTTTGAAAGCTATGCATATGAAGAAGCGCATTTCTCATCCGCTGCCTTTCATCGCCTTGTAAGTGAAAAGACCAAAGAATTAGCTCTTTTAATCCGGCACGGTGTAGATCCTGTACTGTATGCAGGTGAAGTAGTGCGTGGCTCAGACGGTTGTCTGTACATCGAGGATACAACTTTTTGTTTAGAATCTGGGCTTTCTCTCACTTACTGGTCACAGTCAGAACAACGTCACATTCCCTCCCGGCTTGCCTACTACAATCGACTGTTCCTTGTCGACCGTCCGCAGTTGCAAGTAGAGGGGTTGCATATTATTGTACGAAAATGAGTTATTCAGCTCCAAACTTCCAACGGTAGTGTCCAGCAATCGGCTGTTTATAAGACGACAGCTTGATTTCTGCTGCAAATGGGGGCATGTTATGAATCATATAGGGCGTGCCATCTTTTGCACGCTTATCTGATATAATTCCCGCATGGTCTGTCCCTTCTAAGAAAATCACAATGTCTCCAGGTTGCCACTCAGCCAAATTGTCGAGATCTCCTGCAATCAAGTCGGTCGTCAAAGATTCTGCATGTCTTTCTAAGAATGCATACTGATTCGGGACACGTCGAAAATCAATATTCGGGTCCGGAGTTCCTTCCGTTCGAGGATAGGCTTCTACATTGGCAGCAATATCTGCATCCATTTCATCTTTCAATACAATATCTGCACCTAATAATCCGCGCCAAATAACATCCGTACACACACCTTCATCGTCCGGTGGATAGCCTCCTCCGTAATAGGCGCTCTGGTAAGTTGTGCGATTTTCTACTTCGACACGTGCAGCCGCCACAATATCAAGTTGATCCGTGATCCCGTTGCCATTTCGGTCCGACCAAACTGTTCGGTCTTCCACTTCTACCCGAGGAGCAAATGGGTTATCCAATGTCACGCCGAGCGTTTGTAAAATCACCCCACCCCGAAACATGACACTGAACAACACAAGAGTAATTAAAATTCCTACTACTAAATAGCGCTTTTTCATCGTTTCACCTCTTACTTATCTAGGACGTCGATTTTCTCAACAGGATAGAAAAACCGCCTGGAGATGTCTTTTTCCAGGCGGCAGTTTTTAACGCATTGTATTTTGTTGCTTCAATAAATCGCGAATCTCAATCAATAATTCTTCTTTAGAATCAATAGTTGGGCCCTCTTCAGGTTTGATTTCCTCTTTACGTTTTAGCTTTCCGAGCATCCGGACAAATAAGAAAATAACGAACGCAATGATCAAGAAATCAATGACGGATTGAATAAAAGCACCATAAGTAACCTTAGCATCGCCAACAGTTACCGCGAGTCCTGAGAAATCAATGCCACCCATCACGAGCCCAATCAAAGGCGTGATAATGTTTTCCACTAAGGATGCCACAATTTTTCCAAAAGCTGCTCCGATTACTACAGCAATTGCTAGCTCCAAGACGTTCCCTTTGAATGCAAAAGCTTTAAAGTCGTTCCACATGCGTCTTCCCCCCCTATCCGTATAGTTATTGCTTTTGATTATACGGAAGGTTAGTACGAATGTCTAGAGACTTTCAAAATTCTACAAACTAGACTCCTCAAGCTTTTTTTCCAATAATGTCACGAGCTTTTTTCGCTGCCAAGCTTCATAGCGGTCCTTGGACAACTTGTCCCGGTTCATACAGCCGATTACTTTTTGAAGTTGCCCATCCGTTTCAATGAGTTGTCGTGATTGGTCGTCATTCCAATACAACTGAAACCATATTTTTTGACGCAAGGCTTCTATGTTTTTTCGAACTTCACGGTCCGAAACATCTTTAAATAACGACAGTGTGATAACTGATACAAGACTGGCAACGTGAATAAGAGTCACCATATTTTTCACCTCAATTAGATTGATACTAGAGTGTACGTTTTTCTGAGATAAAGGTTTCACCTTATATATACATGACATTCTACTGTACGCGTAATTTCGAATATGGTAAAGTAGTCTTAATTTGAAAAATTGGGGGTGCTCTACTTGGGAAGGATATTTTCCGTTCTGGTGAAATGGCGAAACTAAATCGAACCCGCATTTACCAAACACGTTTATTCGGCCTGCTCTCAACAGACACCTGCCATTTACGCACGGAACGCTAGGCACGGTAGTACATAGTTGAAGTGGCTCAAACTACAACATACATTTACGGAGGTGTCACCCTTTTAGGGGACCTATTGGACAGTAGTATATTATGGCTAAACTTAGGATTGGTAGCTTTATTGATTGCACTCACAGCATTCTTTGTAGGATCGGAGTTCGCAGTCGTTAAAGTTCCTATGTCACGACTTGATCAATTAATTTCAGAAGGTAATAAAACCGCAGAACTTGCAAAACGCATAACTATCGACCTTGATTACTACTTGTCTGCGTGTCAGCTCGGAATCACCGTGACTGCACTTGGACTTGGATGGTTAGGAGAACCAACAGTTGAAAGACTGTTACATCCCGTATTTGAAAACTTTGATATCGGCGAACCCGTTATCTCAGTTTTATCCTTTACGATTGCGTTCGCATCGGTAACATTTTTACACGTTGTCATTGGAGAACTTGCGCCAAAAACGCTTGCCATTCAATACGCTGAGAGAATGACACTGCTATTTGCAAAACCTTTGTATTGGTTCGGAAAAATTATGTTCCCGTTCATCTGGATATTAAACGGTTCAGCACGTCTGTTATTGAGAGCATTTGGAGTAAAACCTTCTCCCCATGAGCTAGCACACTCTCAAGAAGAATTGAAAATCATTATGACGCACAGTTACCAAAGTGGTGAAATTAACCAAACAGAACTGGCTTTCATGCAAAATGTATTTTCATTCGACGGACGAGTTGCCAAAGATTTAATGATTCCACGCACAAAAATGGAAACCGTTTCTCTTGAATCCACACGTCAGGAATTAATTGCTTTCTTTAGTGAACACCAGTTTACACGTTATCCAGTAACTGAGAACTTTGATAAAGATCATATTATCGGCTACATGAACGTAAAAGAGATGCTTACGGCACTTGCTACGAAAAAAGAGCATGGCATCGAACATTTCATAAAAGAGATACCCGTTATAGTCGAAACGACACCGCTTGTCGAGATTTTCGATTTAATGAAAACAAAGCAATCCCACATCTCGTTAGTTGTAGATGAATTCGGCGGTACTGCTGGAATTGTCACTCTTGAGGATTTACTTGAAGAAATTGTCGGGGAAATCCGGGATGAATTTGATGAAGATGAAGTCGATGAAATTCAGGAAATCGGTGAGAATGTTTACTTAGTACAAGGGCGCGTTTTGCTCGATGAACTAAATGAACGCTTCCAACTACAGTTTGAAGATGCAGAAAACATCGATACACTTTCTGGCTGGATGCAATCTCAAAAGCTTAATGTAGAGATGGGTGATGTCATCGCAACTGAGACGTTCTCTGTAGAGGCCGTTGAAGTGGAGCAACATCACATAGAGGCTGCCCGTTTGCAGCTGATCCCGAAAGCACCTGAACTATCCGAGGAACTTTAATCAATTTCATTTAATGGAGGTGTCACCCGAAAGGGGACCATTTGGACTTAGCCATAGCATTCAACTTATTTATGATTGTCTTTTTAATTGCTGCCACCGCATTTTTCGTCGGTTCGAAATTCGCCGTTGTCAAAGTGCGTTCATCCCGATTAGATCAGCTGATTGCTGAGGGAAATAAAAACGCCGTATTGGCCAAAAAAGTAACTTCAGACTTAGATTATTATTTATCTGTCTGCCAATTAGGTATCACAGTTACAGCTTTAGGACTTGGTTTTTTAGGAAAACCGACAGTTGAATTACTTCTCTATCCAGTTTTTCAACAGTATGACTTACCTGCTTCCTTGATATCTATCATTTCATTTGTGCTCGCTTTTTCCTTTGTCACATTTTTGCATGTCGTTGTTGGTGAATTAGCACCTAAAACTCTAGCCATTCAATTTGCAGAGCGCATGACACTTTTATTGTCACGCCCACTCTACTGGTTTGGTAAAGTGATGTTCCCGCTGATCTGGTTCTTGAATGGATCTGGTCGCTTATTATTGGGCTTGTTCGGTGTCAAACCAGCCGGCCACGATACAGCGCATTCAGAAGAAGAACTCAAGATCTTGATGGCTCAAAGTTTCAAGAGCGGCGAATTCAATCAAACTGAGCTTGCTTTTATGCAAAACATCTTTGCTTTTGATGAGCATATCGCACGTGATCTCATGGTACCTCGCACAAAGATGGAAACTATCGATATCACAACGACACACGAAGAGATGCTTCAAGAGTTTGAAGAACATCAATTCACGCGTTACGCCATCACGGAAGATTACGATAAAGACAAAATTATTGGCTATATCAATGCAAAAGAAATTTTACTTGAAATCGCAGCCGAGACACTTCAAGATTTCTCGAGTTATGTGAAAATACTCCCTGTTGTGTCTGAAAACACACCACTTGATAAAACATTTGCCACGATGAAAGCCAATCATGCGCACATGGTTCTTGTAGTGGATGAATACGGCGGAACGGCCGGAATGCTTACTTTGGAAGATGTTTTGGAAGAAATCGTCGGCGAGATTCGGGATGAATTCGATGCAGACGAAGTCGACGACATTCATCAAGTCGCGCCTCGTCAATACGAAGTGGATGGTCGCGTGTTACTTTCTGACTTAGAAGAACGCTTCTCCCTTCATTTCCAAGACTCTGAAGACATTGAGACGATTGCCGGTTGGATTCAAGCTCGCTCTTTAGAAGTGCAGCTAGGTGATACATTTGTCGAACCCGGATTCGAGCTTCGTATCATTGAATTTGAACAAAATCATGTAGAACGTATTCTCATGACTCTTCCTGATCTTCCTTCTACATCTGAACAAACAGAAGAACAAGAATAATCTTAGCCAGCAACCTTTTGGAGGTTGCTGGCTTTTTGTATAGTCAGAACAAAACATGCTACACTAATTGTATGAAAAATCTGACTATGAGAGGTGTCGAGAATGGAACCTAAAGAATACGTAAGCTCTGACATCAATGTGTATTTCACACCTGGGTTGTGTATCCATGCTGCTGAATGTGTGAAAGGCTTACCCTCCGTATTTAACACAAAGAAACGTCCATGGATTAATCCTGAGAATGGCGTTGCTTCTGCTATTGCTGAGATTGTTGAACGCTGTCCAAGCGGAGCTCTTCAATATATTCGGCATGACAATGTACGCGGCGAATTGCCAGAAGTTCCGACAATTGTGAATGCTCACACCAATGGGCAGCTAGAAATGCGGGGAGATCTTCACTTCACTCAATATGAACAACCTATTGTAACTTACCGTGCCGTCGTGTGCGGGTGTGGTCAGACCGGAAATTCCCCTTTCTGTGATAAAAAAGGCAGTTGCCAATAAGGAGCGATTTGATGGAAATTAAACACGATAACAATAAATTCTATGTCGGAGAAGACAGCGAGAACACATTAGCAGAAGTTCATTATGTTCCGACTGGTGCAACAAAACTCATCGCGGACCATACTCATGTGGATGATTCCTTACGCGGGGAAGGTGTCGGACAAAAATTAGTCGAAAAGCTCGTAGATTACGCACGTGAACAAAATTTAAAAATCGTCCCTCTTTGTCCATTTGTTAAAAGTCAGTTTGAGAAAACGCCCGCTTATAAAGATGTATGGAACAAGTAACACGTCTTGTTTTGTTATACTAATGGAAAGAGTCATAAAAAGGATGCGATTTAGGAATGAACCAGCAACTGAAGAAACTTTCGCCCGACAGCTGCGAAGTAGAATGCACACACCCCGAGGTCGTCAAAAGGGTTTCGCCTCTCATAGCACAAGTAGAGGGTGTTGAAACGATTTTTAAAGCTCTCTCGGATGCAACACGAATGAAAATTATTTATGCCTTGACCCAAGAAGACGAACTTTGCGTCTGCGATGTAGCTGCCATCATTGGCATCTCCACTGCTACCGCTTCACACCACTTGCGTTTGTTACGCACGATGGGCATTGCAAAAAATCGTAAACAAGGAAAACTCGTCTATTATTCGGTCAAAGATCACCACATTACTGATTTAGTGAAAATCGCTATTGAACATCATAACGAATAATTATTACTCCAGCTTAAACAAGCTGGAGTTTTTTCATTCAAACGGATATTTGAATGACATTGACACATTCTAAGAACAGGCATATACTAAAGTCAATCAAACGTTCATTTGAATGTAAAGGAAGTGACTGGCATGTCTACACAACCTCATATCTACCGTTTAGAAGGACTTTCCTGCACGAATTGTGCAGCCAAGTTCGAAAAAAATATTAAAGAGATACCCTCTGTCGAAGATCTTCAATTGAATTTTGGTGCCTCAAAATTGACGGTGACAGGGAATGTGACCATCGAACAGCTTGAAAAAGCCGGTGCTTTCGATGGTATACGTGTATACGAGGAATCTTATCGTCCCGAGCTTGGAGAAAAACGTTCATTTTGGTCTTCCCGTGAAAACCGGGCAACTGTCTCTTCGTTCGTATTTCTACTGGCCGCCCTTTTCATTGAATTTGGCACGGCAGCTCCAGGTTGGGTCCCAATTGTATTCTATGTAGCAGCAATCGCCATAGGTGGCTTCTCTCTGTTCCGAACAGGCCTTGCCAACTTGATCCGTTTTGAATTTGATATGAAGACGTTGATGACCATTGCGATTATTGGTGCCGCGATTATTGGGGAATGGCAAGAAGGGGCAGTTGTCGTGCTGTTATTTGCACTCAGTGAAGCACTTGAAGGCTACTCGATGGACAAAGCACGTCAATCTATCCGCAGTCTAATGAACATCGCGCCTAATTCTGCAACGGTCCGAAGAGGCACCGAACTTGCCACTTTAGATGTAAACGACATTCAAATTGGCGATACGATGTTGGTGAAACCAGGTCAAAAGATTGCGATGGACGGAATTGTAGCAGTGGGTGAATCTTCTATCAACGAAGCGGCCATCACTGGTGAATCTATGCCGAAACACAAACAAATCGGCGATGCTGTATTTGCGGGCTCTTTGAACGAAGAAGGATTTTTAGAAGTGACGGTGACCAAACGTGTTCAAGATACGACTATCGCCAAAATCATTCACTTAGTAGAAGAAGCACAAGCCGAAAAAGCTCCTTCTCAACAATTTGTCGACCGTTTTGCCGCCTTTTACACACCCGCCATTTTGCTCGTCGCCTTACTCGTGGCCACACTCCCTCCTCTCGCATTTTCCGGAGATTGGTCAGAGTGGATTTACAGAGGGCTGACTGTTCTTGTCGTCGGCTGTCCATGTGCCCTAGTTGTTTCAACACCAGTAGCCATTGTCACCGCTATCGGAAATGCCGCAAAGAATGGTGTTCTCATTAAAGGCGGTGTCTATCTCGAAGAGCTTGGTCGTATTCAAGCTATTGCTTTTGATAAGACCGGAACGTTATCAGAAGGTCGTCCAGCAGTAACGGACGTCATCACTTTTCATTCGTATACAACTGAACAAGTTATCGCTTTAGCTGCTGGAATCGAGCAGTTTTCTCAACACCCACTAGCTTCTGCAATCGTCCGGTATGCGACAGATCAAACTATCGCTCCCGTTGCTACGACTGGATTTCGCTCTCTGACAGGAAGAGGAGCTTATGCTGAGGTAGACGGCCAACAGGTCAAGATTGGTAGTCCTGCACTATTTGGCGAACATGAGGAACTCTCACAGTCATTATGCGAAACAATTTTGTCCTTACAACAAGACGGAAAAACAGTTGTCGTACTCGGAAGTGAAGACAAGATTTACGCATTGCTAGCAGTGGCAGACCCTGTTCGAGAAGTCAGCGCCTCTACCATAAGCCGGTTAAAGGCCATGGGTATGCAACGACTTGTCATGTTAACAGGTGACAACGCTGTAACGGCACAAGCCATCAACCGGAAACTTGGCCTCGATACAGTCGAAGCCAACTTACTACCTGAGCAAAAACTCGAAAAAATTCGCGCTCTCCAAAAAGATCACGGCTCCGTTGCGATGGTCGGAGATGGCGTGAATGATGCCCCTGCGTTGGCAAGTGCCACTGTGGGAATTGCGATGGGTGGTGCCGGAACCGATACGGCTCTTGAGACAGCAGACGTGGCTCTATTAGCTGACGATTTAACGAAGTTGCCTTATACAATGGAATTAAGCCGGAAGACACTCACAATTATCAAACAAAACATTGGCTTTGCCTTGGCTCTCAAAGTGATTGCTTTGCTACTCATCATTCCGGGCTGGCTCACACTGTGGATGGCAGTTCTTGCAGATGTCGGATCGACCGTCTTGGTTGTATTGAATTCGATGCGTTTGCTTCGGGTGAAGGAATAACATGCGTTTTAAAAGGGTTCGCTTGATTGCGAATCCTTTTTTTAGTGGGGTTTTACTAGCAAGGGCTTGAGTGTTAAGGGCTTTTCTAGTTATCGGCTGGGTTTTGGCGAGTATCGGCGGCTTTACGGGAAGTATCGTGGCTCTTTTCCCCGCTATCGACGTTTTCTTTCTCAGCGACCACTGTATTGGCGGGATTCTAGCGAGTATCGGCGGCTTTGCGGGGAGTATCGTGGCTCTTTTTCCCACTATCGGCGTTTTCTTTGCCCGCGACCGGTGTATCGGTGGGATTCTAGCGAGTATCGGCGGCTTTGCGGGAAGTATCGTGGCTCTTTTCCCCACTATCGGTGTTTTCTTTGCCCGCTACCGCTTTATCGGCGGGATTCTAGCGAGTATCGGAGTCTTTGTGGGAAGTATCGTGGCTCTTTTCCCCCACTATCGGCGTTTTCTTTGCCCGCTACCGCTTTATCGGCGGGATTCTATCGAGTATCGGCGTCTTAGTGGGAAGTATCGTGGCTCTTTTTCCCCACTATCGGCGTCCACCCTCTAAATTAATCAAAAAAAGCCTTAAGCCGCATCTCCGGAACTTAAGGCTTTCCTCTATTGAATTGGATTGCTTATGAGATTTCTAATCAAACGCCTTCTGCATCTACTAGTAGTTCCATCCGAATGGTTTTTAACAAATGCCCGTCGAAGTCTTCTTCGAACTCGCGCACGACTTGGAAGCCCTTTGCCGAGTAGAAAGATAAGCCCGACCAGTTTTCTTTCTCGACATTAATGAACACGGATTGAATGCCGTCGAGTTCTGCAATGCCTCGGTGTAAAAGAGCCGAACCGATACCTTTGCCCTGGTACTGGGGATGCAAGTAGATGGCGGCAAGTTCGGCTGAGTGATCGTCCTGTACATTCGAATAGTTGGCAAATCCGACAATCCGCCCCTCTGCTTCTGCTACGAGAAACAATGAATGGTTCAACCGGCGCTTTAACTGATCTGGATTGTAAGCTACCTTTAGAAAATTGGCTTGAACATCCAAGGGAATGATGGCTTCATAGGTCGTATTCCAAGACGTTTTTGCCACTTCTTGTACAGCCGAAATGTCCTCATCTTTCATACGACGAATGCTAATTGTCATAATGCATCTGCCTTCCTGCTCGTGTTAGCATGTAGTTGCTTAATTATACCATTTCACTCCCTTAATTTGAGAGTTAAAAATAAATCTCGATTTACGACCTTCTCGCTTCAAATCCAAAGTCTTATTTAGTATAATTACAAAGTGAGAATGATTCTCTTAGAGTCATTTGAAGGACAACCATTTTTCACGATCTGAATCAAAGGAGGAGAATTGAGAATGGAAAACAACAATCAAAATCCAGGACACACAGCTGCCGGGGACGGACAGTGCCCAGTAACAGGATTGGGTGCAGGTCATAAAGACAGCGCAATTACTACTTCTAAGAAGCCTGGCGGTACAAACAACAAAGACTGGTGGCCAAATATGCTCAACCTGAACATTTTGCGCCAGCACGACACAAAAGCAAATCCGTTTGGGACTGACTTCAACTATAAAGAGGAGTTCTCAAAGCTCGATTACGACGCTTTAAAAGAAGATCTTCGCAAATTGATGACAGATAGTCAAGACTGGTGGCCAGCAGATTATGGCCATTACGGCGGTCTTTTCGTCCGTATGTCATGGCATGCAGCGGGTACATACCGTGCCTTCGACGGCCGCGGTGGCGGAAACACAGGAAACCAGCGTTTCGCTCCACTAAACAGCTGGCCGGATAACGTCAACCTAGACAAAGCACGTCGTCTACTTTGGCCAATTAAACAAAAGTACGGAAACAAAATCTCTTGGGCTGACCTTCTTTTGTTAACAGGAAACGTGGCACTTGAGTCGATGGGCTTCAAAACATTCGGTTTCGCAACAGGACGCGAAGACGTATGGCACCCAGAGGAAGATGTCTACTGGGGGAATGAAAAAGAGTGGTTAGCAGATAATCGTTACTCAGGTGACCGAGAACTCGAAAATCCTCTTGCTGCGGTTCAAATGGGTCTGATCTACGTTAACCCAGAAGGACCAAACGGCAAACCAGACCCACTGGCTTCTGCTAAAGATATCCGTGATACATTCGCACGTATGGGAATGAACGATGAAGAGACAGTTGCGCTTATTGCCGGTGGTCACACATTCGGGAAAACGCACGGTGCTGGCGATCCATCACAAGTTGGGGACGATCCAGAAGCAGCAGACGTCGAAAACCAAGGTCTAGGTTGGTTAAGCTCACACGGTTCTGGTAAAGGCCGTGACACGATTTCTTCAGGTCTCGAAGGCGCTTGGACAGCAAACCCTACACAGTGGGACAACGGATTCTGGGTACAACTCTTTGAATACGATTGGGAATTAACAAAGAGCCCAGCCGGTGCATACCAGTGGATTGCGAAAGACTTAAAAGAAGAAGATAAAGCTCCAGATGCGGAAGATGCAAACAAAAAAGTACCGACCATGATGTCGACCGCTGATATGGCACTTAAAGTGGATCCGGATTACGAGAAAATCTCTCGCCGCTTCTACGAAGACCATGCAGCATTCGAAGATGCATTTGCGCGTGCTTGGTTCAAACTTCTTCACCGCGACATGGGACCAAAAGATCGTTACTGGGGACCTGAAGTTCCACAGGAAGACTTGATTTGGCAAGATCCAACTCCAACAGTAGACTACACACTGTCTAACGAAGAGATTGCGGATCTTAAGGAAAAAATTCTTGCTACAGACCTTACTGTAAGTGAACTTGTGAAAGTTGCTTGGGCTTCTGCTAGCACATTCCGTCACACAGATATGCGCGGCGGTGCAAACGGTGCACGTGTCCGTCTTGCTCCACAACGTGGATGGGAAGCAAACGAGCCACAACTTCTTGAAAAAGCACTGAAGATCTACGAAGAGCTTCAAGGCACTTTAGATAAAAACGTAAGCCTTGCTGACCTAATCGTTCTAGGTGGTACTGCAGCAGTAGAAAAAGCGGCGCATGATGCTGGCTTTAACATCGTTGTACCATTCTCACCAGGACGCGGTGATGCAACAGAAGAGCAAACAGATGCAGAAAGCTTCGAAGTACTTGAGCCAATTTCTGATGGTTTCCGTAACTACCAGAAAGCTGAGTATCAAACAAGCCCAGAAGAAATGCTTGTTGATAAAGCTCACCTTCTTGGCCTAACTGCTCCTGAAATGACAGTTCTTGTTGGTGGACTTCGCGCACTAGGTGCAAACCACGGCGACACGAAGCACGGCGTATTCAGTGAAGAATCTGGCAAGTTGACGAATGACTTCTTCGTGAACCTACTGGATATGAACATCGAATGGAAACCAGCTGGCTTTAATCAATACGAAGGTCGTGACCGTAAGTCTGGCGAAGTAAAACGCACAGCGACGCGCTTCGACTTAGTATTCGGTTCAAACTCTATCCTACGCTCACTTGCTGAAGTATATGCACAAGATGACAACAAACAAAAGTTTGTTAACGACTTTGCAAAAGCTTGGGTAAAAGTGATGGATGCTGACCGTTTCGACTTAAAAAACTAAAAAACACAAAAGCACGTGACTTCCTTTTACAGGAGGCCACGTGCTTCTTTTTGATTAAATAGGGAACTTGAGAGTGATTGTCGTCCCTTTTTGTACTTCACTTGTGATAGAAAATGTCCCTTCAAGCTCGCGGACTAATTGCTGGGTCACACGAAGACCTTGTCCAGCGATTGAATTCCCAGAGCCATACGTTAGATCCATCAGTCTAATCAATTGATCTTGCGCAATTCCAATACCGTTATCATCCACATAAACGAACAGCCAATTTCGTTTAATCAGAGCCGACAGGGTCACTTGTCCACCTTTAGGTGTAGCATCTAATGCATTTTTTACAAGGTTCACCAATACCTGCTTCATCGGTAAATACGTAAATTCTAATTCTACCGGCACTTCCACATCTAGCGTCAAGCGAACGCCTTTCTGTTTTGTATACGGAAGTAGACTTTCTGCAACTTCCTCCGCAATGACAGCAAGCGGCTTTTTATCCGCAGTTAACAAACTATCTTGTCCAGAAGTATACTTGCTAAGGGCCAGGTTGAGTTGTTCAAGTTCCCCTTCAATAGCATTCAGTGTTGCCCGGTCAGTTATAGTTGCTTTTTCCTTCAATTCACTTACGTAAAATTCTGCCTGTTCGATGTGTGTTGTTAATTGTGTCCCTAATAGTTCCCCCACCTCAGTGATATAATTCACCTTTTCAGTAGTTAATGCCTCGTTCTTTAAAGTCGAATAATAAAGCATATTCTCTGAGAAATAGATGAATGCAACACTTGAGACAATATAGAGTATAAACATAGTACTAAATACTGGTAATGCAATTTGCTGTAGAGAAACTAAGTCTTGGTTTAATGAAAAATGCAAAATAATACCTGCTACTGCCACGCCCCATGCAATGACCCCCAGACCACCACTTGCTAGGATACGACGTTTGAAAGGCATCCGTAAAAATCCACGACGTACAAAGCTAAAAATTAAAATGAGCGCAAGCGCAACTCCAACTACAATCAAGGCTCCTTGAAAACCTCCAAGAGAAAAACGGAACAATATTATTAATGTTGCCGTAATACCTCCGCTCAACATCCCTCCATAGACAATCGAAATGAACAATGCCACCCAGCGAAGATCCCATAAGAATCCTTCTCCCGACACCATAGGAAACAGCATGCAGAGAATCGAAGCAAAACCAAGCAGTAACCCAAGAAATACACGAGCACCAATTGAGTTGTAATTAGAGATTACAAATTGAAAAAAATAAAGCGGTGTTAAGATCAATAAAAAATTTAATAATAAATCCGCAACCAAAAATTCCATAGTCCCCTCCTATACTTTCAAGACGAAGAGGGTCTGGTCATCTTCTACGGGTAGCGGCTCGAGCGCATTGATTCGCTCAAATAGTGAGTGAGCGAGACTGGCAGCTGGAAGTGAGAGATCTACTTCTTCAAGCGCTTGACGTAGAATTTCTCCGTCATCTGTTTTATTTTTCTTACGTTCCGTCAAACCGTCTGTGAACAACACAAGAATATCGCCTTCCTCTAGTTGAATATGGCGCTCCCTGAAAGTGGCATCTTCGATAATCCCGAGAATGGGCCCCGTAGGCATCAATTCTTTAAATGTAGCTGTCAAACGATTGTATAAAATACCAGGTTCATGACCGGCTGATGCATAACAGAGCGTCCTAGTTTTTTGATGGTAGCGTCCTTTAAACATCGTGATGAACCGGCTTGCTTCCATATAGGTATAGGAGAAAGCATTAATTTTTGCCAACATAGTGGCGGGCGATTCACGCATTTCCATAGCAAATTGCATCATGGTCATTTGAATCGCGGCCGGTAATCCTTTACCTGAAACATCAGCGACACTGAAAATCACTTCTTCGCCATGAGGGATTACGGTATAAAAATCACCATTTAGCTCTTTAAAAGCTCGGCTAACAACTCCCATATCCAAAGGTAAATTTGTGCGCTCCATCGATTCGAAAAGGTCTTGTTGCACTTTTGCAGCTAGTCCAATTTCAACTTGAACTGCTTGGTGAGCCCTTTCTAGCTCCTTCAATTTAAGAGGCTCTGTTATATCTTTAAATGTCACAAGCACACCTTGATTGATGCCTTGTTCAAAAACCGGTTGGACAAAGTACTCGATTGGAAAGGAGGTTCCATCTTTACGCCAAAACTGATCATCAGCGACAAAAGAAAATTCTGCTGTTTCTAGCGACAAATAAATTGGACTGTCTTCCATATAGTAAGGCTTCCCGTTCTTTCGTGTATGATGAATGATCGGATGTATTAATCGCCCAACCAATTCATCTCGACGAAATCCGAGCATTTTTGAAGCCGCGTCATTGATAAACGTCAGTCTACCTTGTGGATCCACTCCAAAAATTCCCTCACCCACTGTATTTAAGAAGCGTTCATAAGTGCTAGAAAGTCGTTCAATCTCACGGTACGGTTTTTCACCAAACTGGATATACAGCAAGATAAATAGATAGACAAGTGCTCCCATTTTCATAAGATGTGCCCCGATATAGGTAATGTGACCGGGCGCTCCCGATAAGAGTACAAGATAGAAAAACATATAGTAGATGGCAATCGGTAAGATGAACGAATTCTCAAATGTCGTCAATTTGAGTTCTTTTCGTCCAAACTTCAACCATAGTACTACACCAATATGACCGACAGCTAAAAGAAACAGTCCAATGCGGATGTAGTAACGTGTCTCAACCTGTTCAGGCAAGACAGCTTGAAGTACGAAAATGAGACTAACAACTGACACAATATAGAAAATCGTGACAAGAATACTTGCTCCTTTAAAGTTTTGCAGTTGAATCGGTTGTCGTCGTTGCAGAATCAAGAGCAACAGCATACCTAGCTCGGTGACTCGAGCAATAAACCAAAAATCTCTGGACATCTCAGGAGTTGTAAAAAAGGATGCTGGCATTCCAGGGAACGTCAGTAGATGAAACAGATCGAAGAGGCCGATTGCCAAGAAAATTCCAGCTAAAATTATATTGTTGTAGGAATCACCAATACGCGTATACAACCATGCCTGTACAGCTATCATTAAAGCTATAAAGGAGCTTGTGACTGTCAAAATGATATAGACAACCAAATATATGGGTGCCTCTGTATTCGAATCTGGAAAGCCCAGTAGTGTTTTACCTATAACTACAGCTACAAGCAAAAGACCAAAAAGGAATGCCCCTCGTGCGTGATGGATCAATGGTTGGATAGGTCATTCCTCCTTCGTAAAAAACTTTATACTATGTATTATCACAGATTTGACAAAGATTGTACAACAAGAACTGACAAAATTTGTTTTGAGACAATCCCTGGGTTATCTCAAAACCAAAGATAACTTAAAAAGTGAGACAACCCCTGGGGTTGTCTTACTATTGAAAATAAGCACCTAATTTATCAATCATCACTTGTGCATCCATTGAAAGGTCATGGAACAAGACATGTCCATCTGGGCGTAAGATGAGTGTACTTCCTTTTTCCATACCAATACCAAGATCCAGATGGCGGTGGACATCATAAATGATTGGTAAAGCCTCTTCTTCTAAATGGAGTGTACCGCCACGCGCGACGACAAACACTTTCATCATTCCTGGATACACAGACTCTACCAGTTTCTTGAAGGTTTGCGCATAGTCAATCAGCTCGCGTTCATAGCAGTCAATGTAAATCAGGCAAACAAATTCATGTTTTTGTACGAACGGATACAATCGCGCCGTTGATTTGCCTTCAAAGAACAATTTTTGGTCAGGCACACGCTGTCCAGCTTGTATGGCCTTGCGTGACAATCGTTTATCTTTAAACTCTTTGTTACGCTTCACTTTATGGTATTCATGATGAATATGCGAGTAGTAGTTTGCCACAAGTGGCTGTACCCAATTTTGACTGAGTACGGCTTTTCCTGCCCAGTTCCGAAGCTTTCCGATGACCCCAGTCTGTTCAATGGCTTTCAATTCAAGTGTTGTATCCCGAATAACTTCTTTTGCAATCGGATAACGTTCTTCATTGTAACTCGCTAAGAAGGAATCTTTTGCATACCCCTTCAACACGAGATCCATCTTCCAACAAATATTTGAAGCGTCTTCAAGCCCTAGATTCATCCCTTGACCACCAAGTGGATTGTTGACATGCGCAGCATCGCCTAGGAAAAACACGTTGCCAACACGGTAATCGGGCACTTGGCGGTGAGCAGTTTCAAATGTACGAATCCACTGCGGGACTTCTACACGATACGGAACATCTAGTATACGATCGAGACTCTCTTGTAAGGCTTCGAGTGGCATTTCTTTTGGCGCATTCTTTCCTTGGCGAGCCCGGTCCATCCCTACAACGCGATACGTACCGTCTTTGTATGGGAATAAGGCCACAGCACCTCGATCATTCAAATGCATATTGATGAAAATTTCATTCAGCCCTGGAATCTCGACGTCAGAAGTGAAGAATGTGTATCCTTCATCCGCTCCAATAAAGGGAACATCCAAGTAGTGACGTACTTGGCTTCGGACGCCGTCACAAGCGAGTGCATACTTGGCAAAATAGCGTTTTTCAACACCATGATGCAAGGCCGTCACAAAGACGCCTTCTTCACTCTGCTTCACCTCGATGACTTCGTGCTCCATATAGACTTCTGCATCTTGTGCAGCAAGGTTTGCGATAAACAACTCTTCTATCTCATTTTGCGGCAAAATGAAGAGGTATGGATAGCGACTCTTGATATGATTTAACTCGACATATGAAGGTTCTCTTCCTGCCAAATGCATCTTCATCCCTGGCCCCGGATACCCTCTTCGTAAAAATAGTTCGTGGATTCCTAAAAACTCCAATAGCTCGACAGACCGTGCTTGAATGCCGAGTGCTTTAGATAACTGGGTTGGACCGGAGCGTTTTTCTAAGCAGATATAGTTCACGTTTCTCTTTTGGAACTCATTCGCTGCCATCAGCCCTGCTGGCCCTGCTCCGATAATCAGTACGTCTGTTTTGATGACTTCACTCATGACCCCCGCTCCCTTCTGAAACTCTTCCTATTTCTAGTGTACCCGAAAGTGTCTGTCATAAGCCTGTCGAATGCTTCAAAGCCCACTGTTTTACATGGATTAAGGTGTGGGCTATAATTAGAGGCGTTGTGTAGAAGTATACATACACGTGATAGGAGCATGAAGCATGATTGATGTGCAGCACATCACAAAGCGCTACGGCGCGTTTATAGCGATAGATGACGTGACCCTCACGATTCCAAAAGGTGCCATCTACGGAATCATCGGAGCTAGTGGTGCCGGAAAGTCGACACTGCTGCGCATGATGAACCTATTGGAAAAGCCGGATACGGGGCGTGTTCAAGTGGGTGGTCAAGACCTCACTGCTCTCTCAGGCAAAGGTCTTCGGGAAGCGCGGAAATCCATCGGGATGATTTTTCAGCATTTTCATCTTGTGGCGAACAAAACAGTAAGAGACAATGTGCGCGTCGCACTAGAGCTTGCTCGTTACCCAAAGCGTGATCAACTCGCGCGTGTTCAGGAATGCTTGCAGTTTGTAGGACTTCACGAGATGGCAGACAAATATCCTGCGGAACTGAGTGGCGGTCAGAAGCAACGCGTAGCGATTGCACGAGCTCTTGCAACGAGCCCGTCTGTGCTGCTTTGCGACGAACCGACCTCCTCTCTCGACCCTCAGACGACTTCAGAAGTGCTTGCCGTTTTACAGGATATCAACGAACGGCTCGGGATCACGATTGTGATTGTCAGTCATGAGATGGAAGTCATCAAAAGTATCTGCACAGCTGTGACCGTCCTTGAGAACGGGCACATATATGAGTCGTTCACACATGAACCACATGGTATCAAAGCACCTGGCAGCTCTTCTGCGTATTTTGTGGAGCAGTTGAAAGGAGCGAAACGCGATGCCTGACGTTCTCGTGCAGTATCAAGGAGAAATCATTCAGTCGATCGGCGAGACGTTTTATATGGTCGGTGTCTCGATTCTGTTCGCCGTATTGATCGGACTTCCGGTTGGAACGTTCTTGTTCTTATGTCGGAAAGGCCAGTTGTTGGAGAACCAAGCTGTGTTCTCGACACTGAACTTGCTCGTGAACATCACACGCTCCTTCCCGTTCCTGTTGCTCGTCGTCTTTTTAATTCCGTTCACAAGACTCATTATCGGGACGGCTATCGGAACTACGGCTGCAACAGTGCCCCTTGCTATCATTGCGATTGCGCATTATTCACGGTTAGTGGAACAATCGTTGCTCGACGTGCCACGCGGCGTACTTGAAGCAGCGGTTTCTATGGGCGCTTCGGTGCGAGAAATCATCACCAAGTTCTTGTACGTGGAAGCACGCTCTAGTCTTGTGATGGGGCTCACGACATCCATCATCAGTTTCATCTCGTATTCGACCATCATGGGCGTCGTCGGAGGTGGCGGTATCGGAGACTTTGCGATTCGTTATGGCTATCAGCAATTCAAGACCGACCTCATGACGTATATGATCATCATCATGGTCATCCTCGTGCAGCTCATCCAGTTCAGTGGCATGACGCTTGCGAGATGGCTCGATAAACGCTAAATCACCTAGGAGGAACACCCATGAAGAAATTATTCGCTCTAGTAGCCATCCTTGTCCTGTTTCTAGCAGCATGTGGAAACACTGACGAAGCAGCTCCAGCAGAAGAAACACAAGAAACAACTGAAACAACAACTCTAAAAGTGGCTTCACTCATCCCACCAATGACAGAAATCCTTGAGCTTGTGAAACCAACGCTTGCGGAAGAAGGCATTGAATTAGAAGTGGTTGTCCTTGGTGACAATGTGCAGCCAAATGCAGCACTTGCAGCTGAAGAGGTGGACGCAAACTTCTTCCAACACGTGCCGTACATGGAAGAATTCAACCGTTCAAATGATGCCAACCTTGTCCCGATCACACCAATCTATTTCGCGAACTATGGCGTCTATTCAAAAGAGTTCGCTTCTATCGATGAATTGCCAGATGGTGCAACAGTAACAATTGCCAATGACATTTCAAATATCGACCGTTCATTGTCACTACTTGCACAGCACGGCGTAATCACGCTCGGCGAGAAGCAAGACAATTATTACACACAAGCAGATATCACAGAGAACCCAAAAAACTTAGTGTTCGAAGAAGTGGATCTCTTGATGTTAGCACGCACATATGACGATGCAGATGCAGTCCTCATGACTCCAGCTTATGCATCACCACTAGGCTTAACACCTAAATCAGATGCTCTACTGACAGAAGGTACGGAAAATGATTTCGCTATTACTCTAGTTGCTCGTGAAGACAACAAAGACGACGAAGCGATTCAAAAGCTTGCGGAAGTCATGACGAGCGATGCAGTACGTGAATTCTTAGAAGAAAACTATGACGAGACGGCTATTCCAGCTTTCGAATAATACATGGAAGCACCCACATCCGGTTTGGATTGGGTGCTTTTTTATGTTTAAGAAACGTACAAAGTGTACATTATGTACATAGAATGGTAAAATAGGAGGTAAGGAGGGATGATCATGAGTGGTTTAAGTGCTACAGATGTGAGAAGAAACTGGAGTCAATTCAATGATGATATTGTTCGGGAAGGGCCACAGTTTGTGAAGCGCAATCGTGATGAATGGGTCGCTATGAGCACAGAACAATTGAAAGCAGCTTTTTCAAATTTTACGTTCCATGCGCATTTGGTACAAGAGGATGATGGCACTATCACAGCTACACTGGATCAATTTGATTTCGTCGAGAATGGCTCTTCTGAGAAGGAAGTTTTAGAGGCGTTGACATATGAATTAATCGAGTACTCTCAAGAATACATGGAAAACTTTAAGCTTTATTTTCATTCACCGAATCGAAAAGCTCACTTTCCTTATATTTTGAACGTAGTGGCTCAAGATCATCCTGAGAATGTGCGTCAATTGATCACGTGCCAAGCTGGCGTGAAATAGAACGGTTTTGTAGAAAAGATGGATGGGAAGAATATAAGGTTACTCATCACATCTATTTCCGCAAAGTTATGCCAGACGGTACAGTAAAACGAACGAAAGTTTCTCGAGGAACAGGCGAAGTAAAAGGCCATCTTTGGAAAGAGATTTTGAAGAAGCAGTTGCAGGTTACTGAGGAAGAGTTTAATCGTATAAAATAGAACTACTAAGCACCCAGATCCGGTTTGATGGATTGGGCGCTTTTTTATCTGTCCACTAAGTCTTTTAGTGCTTTATTCAAAATACTGCTCAGGATCTGTGATTTTCTTCTCAATAAAGATTTTGGACCAAGCAACAATCTGTTCAATATAGGACTCTTCATCAACATCGGGTAATACATCAAGTACCTTTCGAAGAGACCCTTCTTTATTGACCTGATGTACATCTAAATCTGTCACTACTGTCATTTGAACTTCACCATTTAATGAAATTATTGCTGTAACTTGCTTCTTAACTAAATCAACATTTGTATACTTAATTTTTATACCAGTAGGTTTGAAAGTAGTATATCCTTGATTTTGATCCATTGAGTCATCTCCAAGCGATTTTTTCGTTCTCTATACTGCTATTTATTCTCAAACTAATTGCTAGACACATGAAATGGAAACAACCCCCAAAAGGTACCTGGTACCCAAACAATTACGTTTTTCATTTCCATTTATTTAGCTTGTATTCAAACAAAATCAATCGTATACTTTTAATTACTAATTGTAAGTTACTATAATTATGTAACTAATAGGAGGAAGATTGAATGAACGCTCCACTTCATTATGAATTACGTAAACCTTCAAACCTTGAGCCCGAGAAGAGTTACCCAGCTCTTTTTGTATTACACGGCATGGGAAGCAATGAACAGGACTTGTTGCCACTTGTAGAAAAATTAGCCGACCAATTTTTCATCTTTAGTTTGCGTGGCCCTATCGCTCAGCCACCTGGTTTTGCATTTTTTACAATTGAAGGTTTTGGAAAACCACATCGCCCTATATTCGAACAAGCTATGACAGGATTAGAGAGCTTTTTAGATTATGCTACTACTACCTATCCGGTCGATACTAAATCCGTTTATTTTATGGGGTTCAGTCAAGGTGCCATCTCTTCTATTTCTCTCAGCTTACGGATTCCACAACGTATACGCGGCGTAATAGCTTTAAGTGGTTATATTCCAGCGTTCATGCAAGAAAATTCAATTGGGTTGAAGACAAGTGGTCCACGTTATTTTATTTCTCATGGTCAGCAAGATCCTGTTTTGCCTTACCAATGGGGTGAAGAAGCGCGTGATTTTTTGGTTGATCAAGGAGCCGACGTGTCCTTTCATTCCTATACTGATGGTCATTTTGTCTCCGAGCCAGTTTATCATGACTTCACGGTCTGGTTAAAAGATGATATATCTAAAACCATTGAGTAGACGCTAAAACGGAAACAGATCCCAAAAGTTGCTTTGTCATCTATACACTTCATTCACAAAAAAGGACTTCCATTTGGAGGTCCTTTTAAAATTTTATTAGTTATTCAGTAATGAAGATTTAACTCCTCTGCTTCGATTACTATCGCCGCTAACCCTGTTTCTGTAATTGTCTCATGGCCCTCATCTTTATCCCAGCTGACAGCCTGTCCCTTCTTAATTGGCTGATTGTCTTGTGTATCAGTTCTAACGAAACCTTCGCCATCAATCACAAGAAGAACCTGGGGGACAACCGCCTTATGAAACCCAATTTTAGTCCCTGGTTCAAGAGAAACCATGCTTATATGAGTTGCACTGGTGGTCTTAACTAATCGTGTCAGATGAAAATTTGATTCGAACGCTGTGATGAGATCCCCCTCTTTTTCAATAATTGAAAATACCATCATTTCATTCTCCTCCTAAAATCACTTGAAGTCATTCGTTTACTTCTGCACAGTCACTCCAGTTAATGACTTCAGCCCGCGAAATATCAACTTCTCCTAGACTTAATAAATGAGGAATGTAAGCAAACATGCCGAACCTTCTACCTTTCTCGTGTTCCTCTTGGTAGTATGCCAAGATGTCATCTGGTAATATATCAATCATCTTATAGTTGCGAATATCAACCAACTCAATCTCTCCAAAAACCCAAGACTAGTTCCTTTTCAAATTCTTGCGCTCTATATTTTGAAATCAATCTGTCTACAATTGTTCTTTAGTAAAAATCAACTCTTGTTGTTTATATTTATACTTCCTATACATCATTTCATAATGGCTCATATTACACCTTGTTCACTCTTCAAGAGATTTCTTACTTTAGGATAGGCTATTAGGAATACAAGCAGCGCAGTAGCTATCGCACTTATTGAAATCAGATCATCCCTTACTTCTAATGAAAATTCGAGCACGTAGAACTGAAACAGCGACATAGCTAATGTAGCTGTAAGACAAAACACTAAATAGCGGATATCAGTGCTTCGGAGATTCTTCTTCACGACAAGATAGTCGGTCGTTGCGAAGAAAGTAAGCCATACGAAGAAAGCGAGTATGGTCATAAGAGTCCTCATTTCTTATATGGATAAACTATGTACCGCCGTGTTCTAGGTGAGTACCATCAAAGTGATCTTCTTCAAGGTGCCACAAGTTCAACTTTCAGTCTGTCAGGATCTTCAAAGAAGACAGCGTAATAGTTTTCTCCTCCAGCATAAGGATGTTTATCCGTATACAGAATGGACACCCCTCTTTCTTTCAGCTTTTCTGTCATCTCATCGATATGCTGGCGAGAAGTTCCGTGGAAGGCTAAGTGATTTAGGCCAACTCGGCATCTATGGTAAGGAACGTCTAAAAATCGTTCTTCTGTTTGCACAAAAACAAGATAGGTCTCTCCTAGCTTCCAACTCCGCCCACTCTCCCAAGACTGAAACAGTTCATACCCTAGCTCTTCTAGTAGCCAACCCCAAAACTCTGTTGATTGCTCTAAGTCAGATACATAGAGCTCTATATGGTGTAGTACTCCTTTAGACATAATTCCGCCTCCTAGTGGTTTGTTTACATCGCTACAACAACAAACGTATCTAAGGAGTCTTTTACCGACTCGTTCATCATATGGTAGAGCGATGTTGCAAGCGTGTGGAACTGGGTCGAATCCGTAGAGAACTCCCGATAGACTTCTGACGCGTAGTCAATTTCCCATTGACCATCTTGTAGATAGGAAGAAGCAACCACATCTTCTTTTTGAATCGTAAATCCTGCTACTTCTAGTAACTTTATAATTTCTTGGCGACTGAAGACATGCTGGATGTTTCCATCATTTTCTGTAAGTGCTGAATGTAAAGCGAGTAATGTGACTGCGCAGAAATGGCCACGTTGAGATATTTTTGTATAGTGAACATCCCATTCTGCAAATAGAAGTTTAGAACTAATCATTCGAACCTTTTCAAAGTAGCTGCTCAGCATTTCGGGCGAATGAAAATACCAACTGGAATGTGCAAATACTACGCAATCGTAATGCTCTTCTACTGGAAATGTAAGAAAATCTGTCTCGAGATGAAAACTGATGCGTTCCCCGAGTTTCGTATTTTTGATCTTTTCATGTGCTTGACTCAACGTCAGTGGAGCACCGTATTCACCGCTCGCCACATCAATTGCTGTCACATGTCCGCTTGCCCCTACTTGATCAGCGAGTACAACCGTCATATCACCTTGACCACAACCGATTTCCAGAACTCGCATACCTTCTTTAATTTCGAAAGCTTTTGCTAATTGAAAGCGGTGCTGCAATTGGACCTTTTGAATAGCATCCTCTTGATACAACTTATATTTTTCACAGAAATTGTTTATGTCTATACTCATTATTCTCCTTCTTTCTTCACTACTAATTTTCCTTATTCATATTATTACTTTAAAAACCTCTAATTATTTCGTGTAGTACCAACCAAATAATAGACTTGCCGCTACTATCAACCAAACTACAATTTGAATCATTGTAGCCTCCTTATTCCGTAGTCTTAGCCGGACACCCAACCAAATGATCATCAATCATCCCGACCGCCTGCATATAGGTATAGATGATAACTGGCCCCACAAATGTGAAGCCACGTTTCTTTAAGTCTTTGCTGAGCTTCTTTGAAAGCTCGTTTTCGGTTAGGACATCTGCATTTCCCTTTGGTGTATGAACAATTGGCGTGTGGTCCACATAACTCCAAAGAAAATCAGAGAATGAGCCAAACTCTTCTTGGATACGCTGTAGAGCTTGTGCGTTAGTGCGAACTGACTTGATTTTTAGCTTATTGCGCACGATTTCATAATTCGTAAGGATGCGCTCGAAATCTTCGTCAGTAAGAGCCGCGCAGGCTGCAATATCAAAATCATGAAAAGCTTCTTTATACGCTTCACGCTTTTTCAAAATTGTGATCCAGGAAAGACCCGCTTGTGCCCCCTCTAAAGAAAGCATTTCAAACAAGTAGCGGTCGTCCCCTTTCGACGATTTTCCCCACTCGTTATCATGATAGTCTTGCATCAATTCATTTGTTCCCGGCCATGTACATTCAGGCATTTCATCAGCTCCAAATCAAGTATATTTTTCTACAATATATGGTAAAATGAAAGAAAATGGGAGGCGTTGTTATGACAAAGTCAACAGTGCGTAAAGATGAGTCAAAATCTCTCTGGGTTAACCTAGTGGATATTGTTCTTGCTCTTCCTCGTGCAATCGCACAGCTCGTTCGCATGATTTTTGATTAATCATGCAACCTTCTCGTGACAGCTAGCGTTTTGTCTAGTGAAGGAGTTGATGACCATGGGCTTTTGGTACATGCTTGGCCTACTCATCGGAATTGGTTTACTACTATACGGAATCATGCAATCTTCTAAAAAAACACCGTTCCGCAAAATTTCTGTCCTGATGGCCGGTACAATTTTAATCGGAATCTCCCTTTATATGTTCACACCAGATAGCGCCGATACCGTATCTACTTTGTTCGGTTTATAAAAAATGACCATGGGATTCCATGGTCACTTTACGTTTTAGAGCTGCTCATACGGCTTCTTACTAAGTTTAATTTTAAACGGCATGATAATAAGAAATGCCAAACTAATATAGCCCAGTGTCAGTAGCTTCTGTGTTTCTTCAGAAAGATACTGCTTCTCTCCGCAATTACTGCAAAGTCTGCCTTCTTTTGACCAGCCAAGTTTCCAAATTTCACGTGCCGACCACTTGTGTCCACAATTCGTACAACTAGCCATCAATTCATCGCTCGTTTCTTAAGAAGTCGCTCTACTACAAAACCAGATGCGATTCCGATCAGAAGCGGAATCATCGAGCCACCTGTCTCTAGTTCAAAGCCACCTGCTGTTGAAACAGTCTGTTCGTAGTAAAAACGCAGCCAAGAAATCTCAAATGCATTCCCTATAGTATAGAGAGCAATCGACACCACAATTGCTACTATGCCGGGTGCGAGGATATGGGACAATTTTGGTTTCATCGTGCGTCACTCCTTTGTAAGTAATTCTACGATGCTGGGTTCTAAAAAGTTTCCTATTTTTTCAACACACCAATCACTTTCCCATTAATCCGGACATCCTCACTGCGCATGAGGATTGGCTCATAATTTGGATTTTCAGCCATCAGTAAAACATCATTGCCCATTGGCATATACTTTTTCATCGTGGCCTCATCATCAATCACTGCAATGATGATGTCATTCGGTTGGGCAGACATCTGCTGATGGACAAGGACTGTATCCCCTTTATCAATGCCTGCCCCTGTCATGCTGTCGCCTGTTACGGTCAGAGCGAACGAATCCTTCGCTGAAAACACCCAGTCCGTTGGCACAACAATTCGTGCATCGTACTCCTCGATTGCAAGAGTCGGGATGCCAGCTGCTACATTTCCAATCATCGGAACAGTCGCCTTCTCATGCACCTGCAAATACACTTCGGAATGTTCTTCTCGGATCTCGATTTGCTCTTCATCATCAAGAGCTGTCGCATAGGAATACGTCCGGCCGTTCTTTAGGTTCAAGTAGCGTTTTGTATTCTTTGTCTCTGGTAAGAACTGAGAACGACATTTTGGAATGTCTTGTACTTCTTCCCCATTGCGATCAATGATTTTAATCTCTAATCCGTCCGTCACAAGCCCGTAGCGCACGGTACTGTTTGCTTCTAAATAACTTTTCAATTGCTTAAGGCCCTCTTCAATACCCGCCCCAAATTGTTTCACTTCGATAAAGAGCAGCGGCATTGCCTCTTCTCCGGAGTAAATCGTAACCGCGATATCAC
The DNA here is from genome assembly GCF_038595005.1 of Chryseomicrobium sp. FSL W7-1435. GTDB lineage: Bacteria > Bacillota > Bacilli > Bacillales_A > Planococcaceae > Chryseomicrobium. The sequence goes on along the minus strand of NZ_CP151997.1, from coordinate 579,310 downwards.
AATAGCCCCGTTGTGAAAACTTCTGTACGGGATATTCAAGCTCCAATAGCTCATACGGATATCCATAGGTTTCATGAAGTTCTCGCAGCATCCACTGGCGCACAACCTCTTCCCTAGAATGGAGATCACTCAGTTGATCTGTAAACTGATAGTGGCTCATGCTAATGGATTCAAATGGTCGCAGTGCGCAATCTTTCTTCATACGCAGATGTTTGCGTTCTATCTCTTTAATAAATTTTGATGGCTTCTTTACGGATGACATATACAGAAGTTCATTCGCTCGCGTCATACCTACATACAACAATTTCCGCTCATCTGAATCCACAGTCTTCTGATCCTCTAGATCTGTATAACGATCATTCGGAATAACACCTTGGTTTAAATCGACAAGGAAGATGACTTTGAACTCTAATCCCTTGATAGAATGCATAGTCACAAGCTTGACCTTGTCCGACTCAAAGTTCGGCTCACTACTTTGGAGCACCTCTGTCGGAATACCGGATGCTTCTAGTCCAGTCGCTAGACTCTCTAATAAGCGATTGCTCCGCGCAACCAGACAAATTTCGCGCAAGTCATAATCGTTTTGAAGTATCCGAATCTCTTCCACTAGAAACGCTAGTTGCTTCTGCGGTGTCGTGAAGAATCGGTAGATCGGCTGGTGGCCATGACGATCAATTAACGCTGGCTTCACAAAATCCACATTCGAACGAATCGTCTCATCCGCTTCAATCAAATCAAATGCTGCCGTTGAAATTTCTGTCGTCGTCCGGTAATTTTTGCTGAGTGCACGTGCCTTCCCACTCATGTCGTAGCCGATCGTTGTATACGGTCTACCTTTTCCCAGCCACGAATGCGCATAAATGCTTTGTGTGTTATCTGCCACAAACAATAACGAGGAATAAGGCTTTTCTTTATAAAGCGCCTTCAAAAACTCCAGTTGTACACGCGTCAGATCCTGGCTCTCGTCAATAATGACGTGGGTATAGCGTTTTGACTTCACTTCATGGACTTGGCGAAGTGCTAGTACATTCATCCGTTTAAACGTGACGAACCCCTGCTTCTCCATTTTGTCCGTGAAAACGCGCCAAAGTTCAAAAATAGCTTCCCGCAACTCAGAGTTTTTTAGTAGCTTTTGAGGGGTGGAACTATCGCCGGAAGCACGCCCGATTCTGTCTACACTTTGATAGGCTTCGATGTCTTCAATCAGACAGGACTCCATCCATAACACTTCATCTAGAAGAAACGCGCTATTCTTTGGCGACAGCACTTTCACATTTGGATACGATTTTTTCACTTCATGAATGGCATCAATCAGCATTTGTCGCTCCATTTGCTTATCTGCAATATTTAACCTCTTTCTGGTTCGACGATTGTAATCTACAAATGCTTTAAACATGAGCGCATCAATCGTTGAAATTTCCACGTTCGCATTTGAAGCAAAGAACTGTTGAAAGTCCTCATCTTCTGCATCTGCTAAGCGTTCATATTGGAACTTGATGTAGTTTAGAAGTGTTTTGTTATAGGTCACTAACAAAATCTGATCATCCGCTTCATGACAATAGTTTGTCTTTAGAAAGTTAATACGGCGAATAGCCACTGTCGTCTTTCCAGACCCTGCAACGCCCTTGACTAACATTTGTCCCGTCGGCTCGAGTTCGACAATTCTCCGTTGTTCGACATTTAATTTCATAGTTTCTCTCCGTCCATACTTACAGTTTCCTTAATTTTATGAATGTTTGGGCGGATTAGCAAGGAATTATAGGAAAATGATCCCTTTTTTCAAAAAAGGCTTGTCGATCGGTATAGTTGATCGCTATAGTATCACTATCCAATTGGGATCTTTTCCCTTCCGTCAGATTAGCAAATGAGAAATGTATGGCGAGTCGCCAGTACACGTGGTCCGTAAGTAATATTGTATTCACCAGTCATTCACACGAAGCACAAATAGGAATTTGCACTTCTTTGATCATGACTGGGACGAAGCTACGTTCGTCCGTGCCGATCATAAACGATCAGCTTACGCGAATTAAGTGATGGAAGGGAACCTGTTGGATACGAGGAGGTCTAATATGAAATTAAATCATAATCCTACAACCTTAACAGTTCAGGATTTACTTACTCTTTTTCAACTCTCAGAAAGAAATCTATATAAATTAACCAATCGTCCAAAACACTATTACCGAACCTTTTCGATTCCCAAACGTACTGGGGGCTACCGAACAATTGAGGCGCCCACTCCGTTACTGAAGAAAATTCAGCAGCAAATCTTAGAAAACTTTTTAGAACCACATCCAGTCAGTCGTTTTGCGAAAGCTTATAAAAAAGGTTCAACTTTAAAAGAAATGGCACGTTTTCATGTAGGGCAACATATGGTGGTTCGTATAGATCTCACAGACTTTTTTGGAAGTTTAAAAGAAGTTTCTGTATTCCGCTTCTTTTGCCAACAAGGGTATTCGGAAGCTGTGACAGTCATCTTAACGAAGTTAACAACTTACAAAGGCCGGCTTCCACAAGGTGCTCCAACAAGTCCAACTTTGTCTAATATACTCATGCTAAAAGTTGATGAAAAAGTTGGCAAGTATTGTACAGAGAATAAAATACGCTATACCCGTTATGCAGATGATCTTGTGTTCTCTGGTGACTTTTCAATTAAACGTTTGCTAGCCAAATTGCATAGTGTTTTGGCTCCTCAAAGACTTCGAATTAATAATAAGAAAACGCGTCTCATGCGTAGATATTCGACACAGATGGTCACGGGATTAGTTGTGAACGATAAATTGAGTGTTTCTAGAGACTATCGTAGAAAACTTCGCCAAGAGCTCTATTACTGTGAAAAGTATGGAGTTGAGAGGCATTTAGGAGCCACACGGCGGTCTATCTCCTCTACAAAATATATAAATCAACTAATTGGTAGAATTAATTATGTCCAGCATTATCACCCTCCAACAAAATGAAATTGTCACGATTTCACAAAAACTATGGCCCCTGCCTCATTTGGCTGCTAGACTTAAGAAAAAGTAGCTAACGGGGTGGAATCATGAAAAAACATGTGAATGTTGTTGGGGCTGTACTAGTTAATGAAACGAAGCAGATCTTCTGTGCACTTCGTTCTCCTCAAATGAGCCTTCCAAACTTATGGGAGTTTCCAGGTGGGAAGATTGAACCTGGAGAATCTCCCGAAGAGACCTTGAAGCGTGAATTAATGGAAGAACTAAAAATCGAAGTAACTGTGGGAGAAGAAGTTGAAAGTACTTACTATGAATATGATTCGTTTACTATTCAACTTACTACCTTCTATACAAAGATCCAATCAGGTACACCTATTTTAACTGAACATGCTGATTATAAATGGTTATCTGCCGAAGAGCTTTTTAATTTAGAATGGGCACCTGCAGATATTCCTGCCGTTCATAAAATCCAAAAGCAGTTTAATACTAAAGGTATTCAGGTATGAGTTATTCAGATGCGCAACTTAAGCAGTCCTTAGAAAAAGGATTTATTAACCATCAAATCGCTGCCCATGACACTTTAAAACCACAATTACTTTTAAACCAAACAAGTGGTGGCGAGGCTGTTTTAACAACTCTGTTAGAGGATCTGCAAATTTGTAAGTCATTCTTCTTCTCAGTAGCATTCATTACTGAGTCCGGGCTCGCAACATTAAAAGCCGCTCTTCATGATTTGCATTTAAAAGGAATCTCAGGGAAAATTCTCACCTCTACTTTCTTAGAATTTAATAAGCCTAAAGTCTTCGAAGAGCTCCTGAAACTTCCGAATGTCGAAGTACGCTTAACATCACTCAAAGGTTTTCATGCAAAAGGTTACATATTTGAACACGCTCATACGTACTCGATGATTGTAGGTAGCTCAAATCTAACTGCCAATGCTTTAAAAGTAAACTATGAGTGGAACGTCCGGTTAACCTCTAACGAAAACGGAGACTTAATTCGTCATTTCGTCCATCAATTTAAGGACGTATGGGATTCAGCAGCTCCACTTTCAACAGAATGGATTCAAAGATACACCGAACGTTATGTAGAAACTGTAGAACGCCAGAAGCTCCTGACTGCTATTGAGCCTGATGAAAAGATCTATAGAACCAACCCTTTAGAAGTAGCTGTTCAAATCGAGCCAAACAAAATGCAAACTCGTGCCCTTGAAAGCCTTGCTAGTATGAGACAACAAGAAAATCGTGCATTAGTAGTATCTGCAACTGGTACAGGAAAGACATATCTTTCTGCATTTGACGTGCGGGCTGCTGCTCCGAAACGCATGTTATTTATCGTGCATAGAGAACAAATCCTAAAACAAGCAAAAGCAGATTTCATGCGTGTACTCGGTGCACACGATGAACAGTTTGGATTCTTAACAGGTTCAGAGAAAAACACGGATGCGAAGTACGTTTTCGCAACGGTTCAAACCCTCTCTAAACCCAATGTTTTCAGTCAAATAGCTAAAGATCACTTTGATTACATAATTATCGACGAAGTTCACCGAGCTGGTGCCGAATCGTATCAACGTGTAATCGACTATTTCAGGCCAGATTTTTTACTTGGAATGACAGCGACTCCAGAGCGAACAGATGCTTGGAACATTTTCGAGCTATTTCAGTACAACGTAGCCTATGAAATTCGACTTCAAGAAGCTCTTGAAGAAGATTTACTGAGTACCTTCCATTACTTCGGTGTAACAGATATTGAACTAGATGGACTATTACTCGATGAAAATGTTTCGTTCAGTTCTTTAGTGTCTGATTTACGCATTAATCATATTGTGGAGAAGATCACTTACTATGGTTATGCGGGAGATTCGGTTCGAGGACTTATGTTCTGTAGTCGTATTGAAGAAGCAAAAGAAATTTCTGAGCAATTAAATCTCCGTGGTTACCGGACAAAAGCATTAGCTGGCTCTGATTCTATGGAGCAACGCTTAGAGACAGTTGATGAATTGGAGAATGGTCATCTCGACTATATTATTACTGTCGATATTTTCAATGAAGGAATCGACATTCCAAGTATCAATCAAGTAGTCATGCTTCGTCAGACGCAGTCCAGTATTATCTTTATTCAACAATTGGGACGTGGATTACGGAAACATCCGTCTAAAGACTACGTGACCATTATTGATTTCATTGGTAACTACAAAAATAACTATTTAATTCCTATGGCTTTGTCCGAAGACTCGTCGTTAAATAAAGATACGATTCGTCGCTCGGTCGCCGATACTAGCTATATTAAAGGTGCATCAACAGTTATTTTTGAACAGGTTGCGAAAGAACAAATTTATCGATCGATTAATACGGCACGTATTGATAATTTTAAATATCTTAAAGAAACATTTCTAGCTCTTTACAATCGATTAGGTAGAGAACCTGACCTACTTGATTTTGTTGAAAATCATTCAATTGATCCCGTGACTATCATGGAAAGTAACGCCCATTATGATGCTTTTGTTAATAGAATTAAACGGGAGAAGTTACCTTTCTCTAATTATGAAGTTGGAATGCTGACTTTTCTTTCACAGGAATTACTTGCTGGGAAAAGACTACACGAAATTGTTATTCTGAAAGATTTGATGTCCGACGCTCAGCTTTCAAAAAATGACGTCATTCAATTGATTTCTGAATCGAATTTGAATGCGAATGAAAGATCAATTAACTCAGCACTCCGAGTTTTGGATTATTCATTTTTCACTTCAGAGACAAAGAGAAAGTATATGAACCTACCACCAATAGAACTTCAACACGGAATGTACGCTTTAAGTTTCACTTGGAAGAAATCTTTAACAAGTAACCCTCTCTTTGCTCATCGTGTAAAGGATATATTGGCCGTTGCCATATTAAAATCTCAAACATTTGATTCGGCGAATATATTTACCCTTTATAAAAAGTATTCTCGACGTGATGTAGCCAAACTTTTGAATTGGGATGAAGGCGATCATTCTACAATGTATGGCTATCAATTCAAGCATTCTAGTATGCCTATTTTTGTTAATTATCATAAAGAAACCGATACTATTGAAACTCTTCAATATGGTGACTCTTTTATTGATGATCAAAATTTCAAATGGTACACCAAAGTAAACTTTAGATTAGACTCTCCATCAATCAAGAGATTTCTTCAAGCTTTTAAAGACGGGTTACGACCTCATTTATTTATTAAGAAGGACAATATCGAAGGCAAAGACCTTTACTATATCGGTGAAGTCACAGTGGACCTGTCTTCATTACAACAAGAGATCATGCCTGATAAATACGGGGAGTTAAAGCCAGTTGTCACTATGATCTTCAAATTACAGCAGCCTGTGGAGTTTAATTTGTATCATTATTTGACGCATGAATAAAAGAAGGCAATTTGGATGATGAAATCTTCCAAATTGCCTTCTAATCACATTATTTCTTATAAAGGTCATTTAGCATTAAATTAATTATAGCTTTGCCACGGTCTACAATCTTTTTAGTAACTAAGCCATAGTTCTTAGATTTAATGGCATTTTCTATTTGTTCCATTTCACCTTTTGTAGGATAAACATTTATCTCCACAAAGTTTTGCTCTAACACCATTCCAGGTTGTAAAGCTTCATATAAATTTAATTCCTTTTTACTTCTATTGCTATTCATTTGAAGAAACATAATATTACCCAAAGATCCTGCAGGGACTTTCTCAATTTTATAGACAGACTTCAACTTCTTCCTTGACACCACGTGTTCAAAGTCATAATTAATTGAACCATATCTTGTCCTTTCGAATGATGAAAATATTGTATAAATAGTTTTTGCTGAACCATCAAACAAGATTGACCCCTTAGAAACCATTTCATCATGCCACTCCATCAATTTGTTTTCCAAGTTGGATTTTTCCAATGATAAAAGATATCTATTATTATCATTTATGTAGATTTCATTTAATTTTTTATCTCCCGTTCCAGACCAACGTTTAGAAATAATATCATGGATATAGTAGTAAATAAAATTGTTCAAAGCTGCTTCATAGCTATTGATATACTTTGAACGAACCTTTACTCCATTATGTAATGTTAGCTTTTCATATTTAATAGTCCATAAAGATGCAAAGAAAGAAAGTATTTGGAAGTTAGTAGCACTTTTCCCTTCTGTCTTACCTGTAGTTCCAGGATGTCTAAGATAAATCGAAAATTTTGCGTTAATATTACTGTATGTATCGATTATATTACTAATCATTTCTTCAAGTAATTCGGCATTATGAAATATATCTCTGTGCCTAATTATTTCATGCAATTTATTATTAGAAACGCCTAAAACTATTCCGATTGTCGAGTAGCCAATCTCGTTTGCTAGATCTTCTTTTTTTCTATCTTGTTGACTCCAAAAAGAATCCATAGTTTCAATAATTATTGACCCTAAAGCATAGCAGAATTCTGAAAGGTTAATCTTCTTCTCTTCTCTCATTTTTTGCTCATCAAAATCAATAATCTCTATGTTTCTCGATGCGTTTAAAACGTTGTATCTTCTAACGACTTTATTTAATATCTTCTCATTATAGATATCCGAATTTAACTGCAGTTCAAATTCGCTCCATTGTGCAGCAAACACTTGGTACTTAGAAAGTTTTTTACCACCTCTATTTAAATTTTGAAATACATCTGCTAATTCGCTTTCATCCCCTTGAAAAATTACAGCTGGTATTTGAATCTCATCGATGTCCAAATATTGATCAAGAGCAATAAATAAATCCGCTTGAAGGTCAACTAACTTTCGATTTATATTTTCTGAGAATAGGTGATTGAATTCTTTATAAAGATCATCATTCAAGTCCATTGGGTTTACCGAATTTTGAACATTTTTCTTCCCTAATATATTTCTTATAATGCTCTCAATCTTGTTAGTATTTAATCTTAACTCAGAGTCACTTAGTATTTGATTCTTAAACACTATGTCTAACGCCTTTTCTACATAATCATCAATTGGAAAATATTTGTTTGGAGTTGCGCTATATTCGTTCATTGTAGAATAACGTTGCAAACCATCAATAATACTTATAGTCTCATTATCAGTGTACTTGTAAACTAATATAGAGCCAAAAGGGTATCCCTTCTTTAAAGTCTCGATAAACTCGCTCTTCTGAGCGTCACTCCACACTAACCTCCGTTGAAATTTTGGAATGGAAGCATTCTTTTTTAATTCAGGATATTTCATCAACTCAATTTTATACTTCATGCCCCTACCTCCTTGCTCATGTTGAGTATCATTATATAGGAGTTATTGATACTGATCTATTTGTTTTTATGATTTTCTATTTTGCTATAAATTCCCGAAACCCCCTCACCCAAAATAAAGTATAGTAGTAATAAGATGGTAAACTATTGGAAAAGGATGATCATTCTGGATTTCGAAAATGCAGTCACTTCATTCCTTTGGTCATTAGCCACCGTACAATTTTTAACAGTGGTCGGTATTATTCTGGTAAAGTCAAAACGAACATTGATTGCTGTATTAAGTGACATTTTTTCACTTCTTATCATTGGTTACTTTACAGCGTCTCAGTTCACCTATATGCAGGCGAACTTTCCTACCCAACTACTATTTGTAGGTATCTTAAGTTTACTTCTAGTGCTTCTATTCATTCGAGACATCCGTAACTATGTAAAAGAGATAAAGCACAACCAACCAACAATTGAGTAAATCATTTAGGAGTGACCACGTGAAGAAAAAAATTGATTGGAAATTTTCAAGTTTGATTGTAATTGGCTTCCTTGTACTGCACGGAGCCTTATTGGCAGGTTATGTAAATGATCTGTTTAATGGCTATGTCTACATAGCTCTTCTCCTCGTTAGCCTTGTCCTTTCGCTGGGGATTCTCTTTAAAGTGCGCAATGACCATTCTAAATTGAGTGGCTTGTAAGTTGTTGCAGTTGCACAGATGGTACTTCTAGCCTTTGAGTTCCAGCTGCTTGAATTTGAAAGTTATACATTTCAAGTGAGCCAGTATGCAGATCCCGTTGAAGTCGTGGAGGATTCGGGGATTCATTTGATGGTCGTCAGTACATTTGAAGTCTTCTACCTCACCGATGAAGCCAATCTTCGCGAGCAATATTCACAAGAAGACATTGGCGTCATTGAGCTGTATGCAGTGACGAATGCCCAACGGTACTTTAGTAAAAATCAAGAACTGGCCCGGAAGTTACGGCTCGATACGAATGAGTTTGATGTCATGACGCGTGCAGTGACCACCTATCTGACGGATCCGTCCTCTTCAGTACGCGATTTTATGGACACGACAATCATCACAGGCAATAGTATGGGGCTAGCTCTTGTTCTTTCTGATTTACTCAGTGAAGAAGGAGTACAGAATGCGTTTGAAATTGGTGTCACGGGAGCTCTTGGTGATAATGGAGCGGTGAGCGGGATTGGTATGGTCAATGAAAAGGTGCTGATTGCAGCGGAGAGTGGATTTCCGTATATGCTCGTCCCTACAGAGAATTTTGAAGAAGCAATGGCTACAAAGGAACGTGAAGATCTTGCGATTGAAATTCATGCTGTTGAGAGTGTGGAGGAAGCCGTTGCGTACATAGAGAGTATTAATCAGAAGTAGTAAGGAGAGGTTTACGATCCGGTTAAAAATTCTTTTGTTTATAGCTATCTCTTTTACAGCATTTATGGTTTATCAAGCGTTTATACGAGAGCCCTGGTCGGTTAAAGTCTCTTCGTTTTTCACTATTGCATTTGGCCTTTTGATCACTACGCAAGTGATTTTAATGATGAGGCAAGAGAAACGAAACTAGAACATACTGTTTAGGAGTGAACTGAATGACATTAGGCTTGGAGAACAATGAAGTACGATTGGTGGAGTACACAACGGAGTGGCAGAAAGAATTCTCACGTATGAAAGAACAACTTCTGCAGGCAACTTCTCTTCTTCCCCATCAAATCGAACATGTTGGAAGTACAGCCATTCACGGTATGGCAGCTAAGCCAATTTTAGATATGGTGGTTGGAATAGACTCCATTGAATCGGTTAATCGCGAGTTTTTAAAGGCGTTACAGTCTGTCGGTTTCTTACGCTTGCGTGTAGAACGTCCGAATGAGATAGTGCTGGCGAAGTTTGCGGATGATACATATGCCGTGAAGACGCATTATATTCATCTTGTCGAATACGGGGGTGAGGTTTGGCATAACTTGATATTTTTCCGAGATTATTTAAATGCCAATGAGGAAGCTCGGCAGCAGTATTTGACTATAAAGCTGGACTATTTAAAGACGTCTTCTTCTGGGATCCAGGAATATACGGCGTTTAAAGAGGCGTTTGTGCAAGAGATTTTTGAAAAACGGAAAATTGATTAAGTAGTCTGTAGGACGAAAAAGCTTCATATGATTGTTGCGTTCGGAGGGGTTTTATACACGCTTTATCATCGCTTTCAGGATTTCCAGCGAACTTTAAAGACATTAGAATTGTTATTTGAAGTAATAAAGGAGTGATAAATGATGGGTGAGAAGATTCGTTTAGCTTTCGGCATAGTAGCTACCGTTTTTATGGCGTCAGAAATTTTCACTCGTGATCTTGTCTCCTTAAAAGTATCTGCCGCATTCGTCACTCTCTACGCTTTACTTTCAACTGTATTGTACTATTTAGATCTTCGAGAAAACAAGTCAACAATGAATGATAAATAAAAATGCCTTGGTAGACGGTTTGTAGTCTCATAAGGCTTGTATCGAATAGGAGTTGCCATCATGTTAAAATCCATCAATGTTTTACCTGAAGATAAAAAGACAGCTGGAGTTCATTGCGTACCCATCACCGAAAATGGTTCTCTTGTAATGGCGTGGGATAAAGAAGAAGACTTATTAACGACCATTGGAGGAAGACTTGAAGGAGATGAAAGTATCGAGGAAGCCCTTGCTCGTGAGGCGATGGAGGAAGTAGGATTGATTATCGGGCCGGAGAGAATTCCGTTTGCGAGTTGGTACTGGGAATCGACCGATTCTTATACTGTCTGGTTTTTAGTCCGGGTGCACGAACTCCTTCCATACTCGTTTGACTTTGAAAAATCCGGGCACGTCATTTTTAACTTTGAAACAGCCAAGCACATGGTCCCCAAGTTAGAACCTGGTGTTACTAAAAGGCGAGACCTATTGTTGTTAGCTGAAGAAAAAGTAAAAGAACTTCAGTTACATAATGTATAACAGTTTGTATGCATTTAGTTGACTATAGAGTTAAGAGTGAAAGATCCCTACTTTTAATCTCTTTCACTCTCACTTATTTTTATGACTACACTTTATTGAATTAGTTCAATTCCATTTCTAGTAGATAGTGTGTAAACGAATCGTATGTTCCCACGAACTTCTCCACACCTTGAATGTGATAAAAAGTACTGGTCTTATCGAATTCATAAATTTCATCCGTCGGTGAATAGAGATAGACTTTCTTGCCAAGGCCAATCGCAATTCCTAGTTCAATATGACTCCCTTTCCCACCAGGTAGCAGGATGACAACAAAATCCGAATCAATTACCGCTGCTTTCTCAAGCTCCCCGATAGTAGCTAGATCCTCTAAAGAATTAGCACGCTCATTTTGAGTCCAATCATAGGAATGAATGTAACCACTCAGCTTCAAAAAAGGCAACCTTCATCAAGATCCCCCCACTTCACCTGGAATGAATTGAATTATTTATTACTTAGCGAATAATTATAATTACTATTTTGCGAACGAATATGAAAATGGATAATAGAAATATAACGTCTAATAAAACTACTGTGACGATGAAGTCACAACTTTTTTAAGCATACCAGTGTCTTGGCTTAGATTTTTCGGGATTCCACTCTTTATGTGGAGCATGGTATGGAACAGTTGCGACTAGTCGATCTCCATCCCACTTACCCGCACCAGACCGAATCATTTCTTCAATCAAGATTGAGATGAATTGATGGGGTGAGGTGTGAAAAGCATGACGTGCGAAGTCTTGAAACCACCCACAACCCAATAGGTATGATTCTAGTTCTTGCTTATGTAATCCATTCTTAATAATCAAAGTAAATGAAAAAATGCGTTTGCATGCATGCCAAGCAACCTTTTCAGGATGACTCATCCATTTTTCAAGGCGTGCTCTAGCAACATCAATTGCTTCATATGGTTTCTCTATCATTGGCCCATGGCCTGGGTATATTCTCTTCAATTTTAGCTGTGAAATTTTATCAAGGCTCTGCAGAGATTGTTGAAGAGAAGTGACTCCTTCTCTAAAAAGATTGATCCAACCGACATCATCACGGTGCATTAAGTCTCCACTAATAAGTGTTTTTGTTTTTGATTCGTAATAAGATAAATGATTCTGTGTGTGACCAGGCGTATGGAGTGCCACTAAATTCATCCCTTTTGCCTTAATTTCATAATGATCACCTAACTTCCCCTGAACTTTATAGGATTCTACTGGTTGATCAAGCCATTCCGCTGTACATGCTTCAGGATGTCCAGAGTTAATGAGTTCCGCATCCCATTGATGCGCTACTATTTCAGCTCCATACTTCGTTTGAAAATGATGATTCCCCCCAACATGATCGCTGTGAGAATGTGTATTTAAAATCAATAAAATTTCGCTTGGTGAAACACCTACAGATTCAATCAATCTCTCTGTTTCAGCAATGTCACTTCCGAACCCACTATCGATTAAAATAGGATTTTTCTTTTTAATTAAAATCATATTTGCACTAGGAAATGTCCGCTCAAAGAAAATTAGTTCTGTTTTAGCCATATTGCTCTCCATTTCTATTTAAAATCATCAAATTACTGTTGAGGCACTTGTCACTAAGATTATAAGAAATAAATAGGTTAATGTTTAAACAACTTCTTTCTTGTGACCTTATACTTCCCCGTCATTATCCAAATCCTTATTTATGAACGTTTTTTTATCGACTTTATTCCCTGTCTTGTCATTAAAGTATTGACCTACAACCGATTTATTGATGCCCTCCCTGACAGCTGTAAAAATCACAAAATGTAAGACCAAAAGCCCTAAAATCCAAAGAATAATTATACCGAAAATCTGTCCTGCCATTAGCTCTCTCCTTTTACATTGAAGGATTTCCCATAGATGTTAACGAATATAGTACTAAAGATAACTTTAGCATATCTTAATTCAAGGAAGTGTCATATGAAAAAATTTATAGGAGTAGGTATTCTTTCGACCAGTCTACTAATAGACTGCCAATTCGAGAATATCGAGGACGTAGTGGAGAACCAAGGTGGAGGATTTAAGAATGAAGAGTATTTTGAGACATTTGTTGAAAGTATAGAAGCAGGTACCTCTGATCAATTAGATTATATTCGCTATGGGGAAGAAGGAGAAGAAATCGTTACTAAACTTCGATTCGATGGCACTGAAATTGACGTTGGGACATATTTGGGTTGGCGGACCATCGAAAAGTTCACTTGTGCTTCTGCTGAACAACAAGGTATTGAGGAAAGCATTTCTTTCTACCTGAAAGATTGCACCGGAGATGTTACGGGGCATTTAGAATTAGCGTCGTACCCACTGCCTTCTGAGGAGGATTGAGAAGATTGAAATCTATAAGACTCAACAAAGTCGGAATTGCTTTATCTGTAGCGATGCTTGCAACTTTATTTCTAACAAACTATCTGTTTTATTCATTTGCCATGAATACTGCGCTTGTCGCCGCCTTGATTGTTTTGCACTATGCTATGTTCATCCACTATAGGAAGTCTAAAAATATTCTTTCTTATGCTATTTATTTAGGAGTCCTAATTGCCGCTGTTGTACTTACATTGCCAGCTGTCACGACAGGAATGGCCAAAAATGATATTGAAGCGATATACCAAGTGAGAGTGGAAGAATCATGGAGTGAAAGTAGAGATATGAACTCATTTCATCCATTTTCTTCGAATCACGTCTATGTTTTTAAGGCAGTGAACAGTTCAGGAGAGACGGAATGGTTCTCTGCAAATCCGAGAAACGGTACTAATGAAAGAATAGTAAAGGAAGAGTGAACTGAGATGCCTACAATTCACCATGAGATATTCATTCAAGCCCCTATCGCTGTTTGTTTTGATCTTGCACGAAATATCGATGTACATATACAAACTACTGGCACCACTAATGAACGAGCAGTGGCGGGAGTTACGAGTGGTCTCATTGAGAACGGACAAACTGTTACTTGGGAAGCTACCCATCTTGGGGTTCGACAAAAGTTAACAGCTAAAATTATCGATTTGGAAAGACCTTATAGATTCGTAGATACTATGGTAAATGGCGCATTCCACTCGTTTACTCATATACATGAATTTGTAGAAAGTGGGACAGGAACCATTATGAAAGATACCTTTTCATATAAATCCCCTTTAGGTGTTCTAGGCATTATAGCTGATAAATTGTTTTTAGAAAGATATATGCGGGAGTTTATAGTGAACCGTGCTGAAGGATTGAAAAAAATTGCGGAAGAAAATTTAAACAATGATAAATAGAGTTCATCTACATCTCCCCTTGCTTTATCCAAGTCCAAATGCGAAAACTACCGAAAATTGCTACCGCTAGTAATAGCATCAGATATAAAGCCCAGATACCCATTCGGTCAATTTCTCGCAAACCTTCTGCGTTGATTATGATAAAACTTGCTAATCCAATAACCATCAGATATAGAAAGATATTAGGAATAATCCAGGCAACTCTAAATGTGGTATTTTTCATAGTGAATCCTCCAGTAGCTCGGATTAATTAAAAGTCATTGTTAGTGGGGACAGGCATCGCCACAATTCTACCGCGGATTTGATACAGCCACAATTGTTCGGCGTTGCCTCCAATGGTGTCTGTCCCAAATCCAGAATGGTATCGCTGTCTGTCCCCGGAATGAGGAACGGGGCTGCGGCGGGCTGTCGCCCACCTTGCCCCCTCCGCTCAAAAAATCCACTGCATTCCTCTAGTATAGAAAAAGAACCTGTTCTGCCGTAAGACAGATCAGGTTTTGGCATTTCAAGCAGAATGCTATTAATTCAATACTTTATAGGGTTCTTTGTTGTTCTTTTGGTAGTCACACTCAGTCTTCTTCCGGCATATCAGGAAATACGATGGTTTTATCAGCGAATCGAATTTTTGGTCGTAAGGCATATCCGCTTTCAATAAAATCAACTTCATTGTCATTGAATTCGATCAGTGCTATCAAGGAATTGTCATAATCAATCACAGCGATTCTGTTCGTGTTCAAGTAGATATCGTTTCCTTCGTACATCTCTATGTACCAGCCATTATAGCAATTAAAACGTTTCAGACATGTTCACTCCTAAACTTAATTTGTTATAGGATAGCATATTTTTGAAAAATAACAAAGATTTCTTCAGTGTTTTTTCCTTTTAAATCTATAGATGGGTAGATTAACGTTTGCTGACTATCAGTGCTCCAATGTCACTGATCAGCAAATAGGCAATAAGAAACACCCAGTCCTGCTTTCCAAACGGAAGTGTAAAGATAGGTTTACATGTTAAATTAAAGGACTTTTCCAATAAATAGGTTCATCACCATAACTCGTGGTTGCTATTTTGAGCTTCCTAGTTCAAGTTTTAACCTTGTGAAGAAGTTATTCAGATTACGATACCCGAAAGCTCTTCGTTTGATCAGTTTGATCTTATTGTTTGTACCTTCTATTTTCCCGTTAGAGAGAGGCGAGAGTATTGTGTTTTCCATCTCACGTTGACGCACTATCACAGCTTTTGCAATCTTGGCCAGCGGCCCACATGGATGAAACATGAAACGGTCGATCCACTCTTTTAGACGACGAGAAGCTTGTCCAGATGTAGTCGACTTCAATACAAATCGCATATGTTGTAATCCGTAATAGATGTCCTTGATGAACTCGTCTTCGCGAAGGCATGCCCGTGCGACCTCTAAGTCTGCATCGTCTAATTGTTCTGGACGACATGCTAGGGAACGATCTATTGTACGTACGTGATAGTGACGTTTAGTTTCATCCAGAAAACGCCGACGGCGTCGCAGCGCATCCGTAAAAAACTGGATCAGGTGGAAACGATCGAGCACATGGGTCGCATCTGGTATCACAGAATTTGTGGCCTTCGACATGGCTGGCGCAAAGTCACTGACTACTGTTTGAATAGAGCTCTTCACTTGAGAGAGAGCCAAAGAGATTGCAGCTTCATCTCTACCTTCAACTATCGAAAGGACGCACCCGGATTTCGCATCAAGGACCACTGTCGCGTAATGATGACCTTTGCGCGTAGCGAACTCATCGACCAAGACATGCCTTGCGGTTTTAGTCTCCAACTGGCGCGAAGCGTATTGATAGAACCACCTTTCAACGGTCGTGTACGGAACACCATACTCACGCGAGACATCAGAGATTGTCCTACCATGACAACGTTTTGCAATCTCCACTCTATAATGTCTGGTGGAAGAACGAACTAGGCCTAAGCCAAAGTCATGAACAAACGTGATACCACATTCTTTACAGACCTGGCGTGGGACATCTATCTCGATCCAGATCGTCCCTACGCCCCAGGCGTAGGAATGTCTAAAACGGCGACGTTCCTTTGAGTGGCGGACTGTCTGACTTGAACAGACAAGACATGAGACTGGACGGTTCAGCGTAGAAATTCGAAACACGTTTGGTTCGTTGTCGGATGACGGATGAATTGTAAAAAATGATGGAAGTGGAAGGACTAATTTGATAAACTGTTGGGACAAGGCGAAAACTCCTATCGTGGTTTGTCTAGACAACAATTACGATACAGGTGTTTTCGCTTTTTTCTATTTATTTACATAATTAAGCTGTTCAAGTGTCAACCACGACTTATGGTGATGAACCACTTATTTGATGTAATTCCTTTTGTTATATTTCAGAGATGTTTAAGTGATTCGGAGGATACACTATGATATGTTTTTCTACTCTAGATCCTTACTTATTAGCCAAACCAAATAAAAAGCCCCCGGAATAAATCCAGAGGGCCTCGGCCTACTTTTCTAGTTATACCTACCTTGCTTCTAAAATCTGCTGAATATCTGTCCAGTTCACTAGACGTGTGAACGTCAAATCTCGGTTATAGGACTGGTCTTTGAGGATGACTTTGAGATTTTCTTCTTTCATCAACGTATTTACTACATCCGGTTTATCATCAAAATAATAATCTAGATCTAGGCGTTTGATGATTTGTACTTTTTCATCATCTTTCATGCCATAGAAGAAACGCTCATCATGAACCGGGAATCCTTGTGCTTTCATCCACTCTTTTGTTCGCTCCCCATGTTCCTTTGGTCTTGCTGTAATGTAATAAATCTCATGGCCTTGTTGATCAAGCTCTACCAATGTTTCTAAGGCATTTGGGTAAACGGGGCAAGTCGTGTAGTAAATGTCTTCTAAAGACGATTTCCACATCTCGCCGCCTTGTTCGTCTGTCATGTCAAACAACTCATGGATTTCAACGCGCTCGAGCTTCGTGAACTGGTCGAGCGGCACGTTCTTTCCTAGTTTTTGATTGTAGATGTCAAACGCATGCTTGCGCAGATCAATCAATGTATCGTCAATATCGAAACCAAATTTCATGATGTAACTCCTTTACGTAAGATAGACGGGATAACCGCTTATTTTAAAGTCTTTGCCTGTTTTTTCGATTTGAGTGGCGGACAATTCAATGGCTTGATTCATTTTGGCGAAGCCTGTGCCCTCTAAAAACGTAGGTGCATCTTTTCCGCCAATCAGTTTCGGAGCCACATATACCACCACTTTATCAATCAGTTGATGCTCGAGGAAAGACGCGTTGATCGTTCCTCCTCCTTCAAGGAGTACAGAAGAGACGAGGTTCTCACCAAGAATGTCAACGACTTGTTGTACATTGACATGTTCTGAGCTGTCCGTCCGAAACACTTGAACGCCTCGAGACCGCAGTTGTGCTTCTTTCTCAGAATCTGCATTCTGACTTGTGAATACCCACGTTTCCGCTTGTTGATCGACAACTACTTTAGCTGTTAACGGAACGTTCAGGTGGGAATCTATAAGTACTCGGATTGGATTTCGCCCATTCGGAATTCGAGTGGTTAGCTCGGGATCATCTTTTAACACAGTATTCACGCCGACCATAATGGCCCGGTGTTCATTTCGCAAGTGATGGGCATCTCTTCTGGATTCTTCTGAAGTAATCCATTTGCTATCAGATGTATGCGTGGCAATTTTACCGTCTAGCGTAATCCCTGATTTCATAGTAATGAACGGGGTCTTGTGCACGATAAATTTATTGAACACTTCATTCATTTGCTGAGACTGTTCCTCACATACGCCTGTAATGACTTCAATACCTGCTTGCTGCAAGATTTTTACGCCATTCCCTGAAACTACGGGGTTGGGGTCTAATGTGGCAATTACCACTCGTTTGAGTCCAGCTGCAACGATAGCTTCCGCACATGGGCCCGTTCTACCGTGATGCGAACACGGCTCGAGTGTTACGTAGATGGTGCCACCTTTTGCATATTCACCAGCCATGCGGAGAGCATGGATTTCAGCATGCGGTTCCCCCGCTTTTAAATGAGCGCCGACTCCCACAATTCGGTTGTCATTGACAATGATAGCGCCCACTAACGGATTCGGATCTGTCTGTCCTTTCATGGCCTGCGCATTTTTAAGCGCCAGTTCCATGTAAAATGTATGATCAGTCATGGACAGGTGTCCCTTCTTCCTGTATATGACCTGAACGTTTTACTTTTGTCTGCAGGTAGATCTCATTAAACTCGGATAAATCGCCCCATAACGGCTGGCGGTCTGATACTTCTAGACCTGCTTCTTGTAACGCCTGTAATTTTTTCGGGTTATTCGTCATCAGTTTGATCGGTTTTGAGCGAAGTGCCTTCAGCACCTGAATGGCATCACTATAGTTACGTGAATCATCTACAAAACCTAGACTTTCATTGGCATCGACGGTATCGTAGCCATTTTCTTGGAGGATATAGGCCATCGCTTTACTAAAGAGACCAATTCCTCTGCCTTCGTGATTGGCTAGATAGAATAAAGCCCCTGTGCCATGGTCCACAATCATTTTCATCGATTCTTTCAATTGATAGCCACAGTCGCATCGTTTACTACCAAAGATATCTCCTGTATGACAAATCGAATGCATGCGGATGATGGCGTCTTCTCCATTAGCAAAGTCTCCATAGGCTAGGACGCTTGATTGTTGCAGTTCAGCTAAATTGGAAGAAGATAGTTTTTCAATGATGCGATTTACATCGTCTGTCACTTCATCACAGTTCAACCAGCAATACCACTGAAATACAACGGTTTCCCCGTATAGATTCACAGGAAGGCGAATCGGGCCTACTAAGTAAATAGCTCCTTCCTCTCTATGGATGAATTGAATTTTTTCTTGTAGTGCCGTAATTACTTTTGAGTCTAATTTTTCTTGTATCATCTTAACCACTCCTGCTTAAGTTCTGAATTTTGAATGAGTTTTCATCATTCTATCATGTAGGATAAAAAATCAGTGAGGAAAAGAACTCGGAAATTAAAATTGCCAGTAGAACTGGTGAGATGGTCTATTTCTGATACTTCAGAGGATTAACATAGGAAACAATTTTTCAGTTATACGCCGTAATTCAAAAACCCATCTACCTCAATTCGAGATGGATGGGTTTCGTTTAGATGATTACTGATGAGCCTTTGCCACTTCACGAGCAAAGACCTCAAGATGCTCTGTAATACCTCGTTCAAGAGTAGGAATTTCTAGTGGATCTTCTACTAAGACACCGTCCACTTCATTCTTTAAAAGCTTGGCAACATTCCAACGAGGAAACTTCGCTGTCGGGTTGTCTCCTTTTTCAAAGAAGAAAAAGAACTTGTCCCGCCATAGGAGCTTCATCAAAGTAGGTGTTGGCTTATAGGATAAGAAAGCCTCGTCTTTTGTAGCCATGGTGATCATCTGATTATATAGATCATGGTCACCTTGATAGTAGACTTGGATCTTGTAGGAACCTTTTTGTTCTTCAAATACCGTCTTAAATTGGTTAGGCTGCTTCATAAAACTAGCTCCTTCTTCTAACTTTTAACAGCAATAGTAGCGGTTCTTACCAGCCGCTTTTGCCTTGTAAAGTGCTTGATCCGCCTGGCGAAGCAACTCCGTTAACAGAATTGGTTCCGAAGCATCGTATAGTACTATACCTACACTCGTCGACAGTTGCTCATCTTGCTTCCACTCACTCATCGACTGTAAGAGCTCATTTGCCAGTTGGTCAATAGCCTCTTCTGCTAATTTACCTGATAGATGGACGATGAACTCATCTCCACCTAGTCGCACCGCAAAGGTTTGGGATTGGTTCATCACGAAGTGACGAAGTCGATTTCCCACTTCTTTTAGTACTTCATCTCCACGGTCATGACCGAATGTATCGTTAACCTTCTTGAAGCCATCAAGGTCTAAGAAAAACAAACTTCCTGTAGTAAGTTTCTCCGTTTCGAAAAATCTCATAAGATAATGACGATTGTAGAGGTCCGTCAATGGATCTCTATACGCGCGGCGCTCCAGTTCTAAATAATAGGAAAACATCCGAACAATTCGCTGCAATAATTCAATTGTATGATCATCATACTCACTTGCTTGGCTATCTACTACACAGAGAGTACCAAACCGTTCTCCATTAAGCTTAGCAATCGGCAACCCTAGATAGGATTTGATGTTTACATCCAATAGTAAGTTCCTAAGGGGTAACGATTCTGTATGGACTTCTACATCAGGATATACTAAAGGCTGCATTTTGTTAAAATTGATTCGGTGACAGACGGAATTTTCTAATGGTATATCCATTCCTTCTGAGATAGCAATATCTTCACGTTCCTCGGACACTCTTAGGACAAGTTGTTTTGATGCACTAAAAGACGTCAAATAGATTAATTTGTCAGGCAGGATTTCTTTAGCTAGATCCAAAACATCTTCCGCTAGCTCATCGAAGTTTTGATACAGACGAAATTCTTGGTCTACTGAGTTCATACTGGACCTCCGTTCAACAAAAAGTATACTTCTAGTATAACGTATCGGGAATTTATTAGGGACAGAAAGAACTTATTGTTTGCGCACTATAAATTGTTGATAATTAATATATATTTATTGATAAACGATAAGTTTTCATGTATTCTAAATTTAATTCAAAGAAGAAAGGAGCAAATTTAGTGAAAAAAGGAACTACATTCTTCTTAAAAATCGCTCTTCTTGTGATTGCTTTGCCTGTTGCTGTCATCTGTTTTTATGCAATGCCACTACTAGCGATCGAGGCCTTCAGCTATATGAATGACGAAAACACATTGCCTTTTATTATGCTCGGACTTGTAGCAGCTGCTTTACTTTCCGCTATTCCTTATTACTCTGCCCTTTTTCAAGCATACAAACTACTTCGGTTGATCGAGACAAATGCAGCCTTTTCTGATGCATCTGTTCGAGCTCTTAAGAAAATTAAGCGCTCTGGTCTATGGATCAGTTTTTTATTTACGCTCGCATTACCACTAATTTTCATGGTAGCTCAGTGGGATGATGCTCCTGGTTTAGTTCTAATCGGAATGGTCATTGTAGGTGCTTCCGTAGTAGTTGCGGTTTTTGCAGCCGTACTAGAAGCCTTGTTGCAAGAGGCCATCACGTATAAACTAGAGAACGAATTAACGATTTGAGGTGAGAGGATGCCCATCATCATTCATATTGATGTGATGTTAGCCAAGCGCAAGATGAGTGTTACAGAACTTACAGAGAAAGTCGGCATCACGATGGCCAATCTCTCCGTTTTGAAAAACGGCAAAGCCAAAGCTGTTCGGTTCTCAACTTTGGAAGCTATCTGCAAAGCACTTGATTGCCAACCTGGTGATATTTTGGAGTATGTACAGGAGGAAGATGATGATACGACAACTAGTTGAGTACAATTGGCAAGTCCGCGCAGATTGGATGAAGTGGTGTGAAGAGTTGCCCTACGAGGAACTGATTAAAGAGCGTTCGGGAGGCATGAAGACTATTCTTCATAACCTCTATCATGTAGTTTACTGCGAGCATATCTGGGTCAGCCAGTTACTTAGTATAGACGTGAACTTACAACCTATCGAGAAAATCCAAACACTTCAGCACGTTCGGGAGTTTGAAGAATTGACTAAAGAACGTACTTTATTATGGTTTGACCAAGAGGCTTCTTTTAGAGAAGCTGTGCTTGATTTACGAGGTCGACAGTTCTCCCATACTAAAGTAATGATGCACATTGCCACTCATGAAGTTCATCACATCGGGCAATTGTCGGTGTGGTCGCGTGAAATTGGGCGAGTCCCTGTAAATTGTGACCTTCTTCCACGTGATGTAGAGTTCATCTGACCAAAAATGAGTGACATTCCATCTGATGTGGAATGTCACTCTTTCACTTAGTTAAATAACGAATTATACATGGCAAAACTCATAATCAGAAATAATACAGCAAGCACAATGCCGCCAAGAATTTTCCCGCCACGATTTGGTCGATTTTCAGGTTGTTTGTCCATCAGGTCAACCCCCACTCTTCAGTATCTAATATAAGTATACACTGATGTATGGGATAGGTAAAATCAGAACTTGCTGGTAATCCCTTAGTTCGTGGCTATTTTATGGCGAGGGATTACACACAATGGGCTTGTTATCTGATAAGCAATTTTGAAGGGCTTCCTAGAATAGGCAAAGTCGTAACATATTATTTAAACGTCTGCACCACAGTTCCCTTACCATCAGCCACTTGAACCACTGCATGCGCTCCATTGATCAGCGTGACTTGTGGAGGCACATGGCCACAATCAACATCGTAGACTATTTGAATTTGTAGCTCTTCTGTAAGTTCCTTATAAACATCCTCAATTGTATAGTTTTCAACTGGTAGATTTGCCGGACTCCTTCCAAACAAAATTCCTGATGTATTGTCAAACCACCCGGCAAGCTTCATCTGTACAAGTGCACGGCGCATATCCGTCGACTTCATAGCATAGTTCTCAAAATACCAAAGGATAGGTTCATCATGTAAAAACGTTTTTTGGAAAGTCGGAACATTGGCAAACGGTGTCCCGACAACGTTTCGAATGATATCGATACATCCGCCCAACAAGCGACCTTCCATACTGAGACCTTCTCCCGATGCCGTCTTCCATTTTGTCGGTTCAGTTAAGTTATATACGCAAGGTGTGGGATTTACATGATCCCACTCGTTTTGATACTTTTCAGATGACCGCTGCTCGACGCTCTCCCCTTGCTTTGTCATCAATACTTGCTTCCACATAGCTGTCGTCTGGTCCGAATATTCGCCTCGTAAATCGACAAGATTCACACCATGCGCGGTAGCCATCCCTGTTTTAAGAGTCATCGCAAATAAGAGGAGACTAGTATCCGAGTAGCCCATTACCCACTTTGCAGGTAGTGTATCAAAGTCAAGATGCTCGAGAATCTCAATGAGCAGCTCGCCTCCCCAAGGCGGTAAAATCATATCGATTTCAGGGTTGTGCATCATCGACGTAAACTCTGCTGCACGTTCTCTAGCCGGTGCTGACTTTGCTTTGTCTTGCGCCCACGCTGTATCTCCCGTAACAAGAACGTGCCCTTCTCTCTTAAATCGTTCTTTAGCGGAAAATAGGAGATGATGTAGTGATTCTTCAACCCCAGACGAAGGAGCTGTCACACCGATTGTCGCATTTTGTAGAAGCTGCGGGTACTTGATCACTCGAATTCCTCCTTTAAATTTCTTCTAAATTGAAAGTAGCTTTTGACAACCTTCACGAGCAATAGCACCCAAGAGACTGTAAGGATTTGAAGCACTCCATGTGATAAAGGCAGCGTGTTATGCTCTTCATTTGGAATTGTAAATATATCTGGGGACAGTCCGAATACCGGCACCGCTAATAGAAGTAGAATCATTCCTATATGAAAGTGATACGTTCTTCTGAAGCGTTTTAGACGTTCTTGGTAGACATACGTGATTGCTGGTTTCGTATCTTGTACATCATACGGCTGTGACCAAATTGTATAGCCGAAGTATCCGAGTGTAGAAGTATGGTGAAGCTGCCAACCCATTTCTTTATAAGCCGAAAAGTAAGCACTATTTACAGAGTAATTAAATTCACATTCGTATGCACGACGGTGTGGATTTTTCTGCTCGAACATGAATCCAATTGGCCAAACCGATTTAATAACAAGACCTTGTTCAGCAAGTTCCTCTAACCAATCTTTTGTTCTCTGAAGATCGTAGATCCATCCAACACGAAATTTAAATACGGTTTCTCCTGTAGAAACAGCAATAAATTCCTCGCTACCCATCTCTTTCTTTTGAAAGTCCGCTTGTTCAAATTGAAGTTTCACTACCCAAATGAGAGCGAGCACATTAACAATTAACAATAGAATAGGAATCGTCTGTGACTCTTCTCCAAAAAATGGGGCAGGATAAGTAATTGCATTTATTACTAATTGCGACGTCAATAAGTAGAAAAACAACACTGCACCTAAAATCTGAAAATGAAGGGAATTACGGTTAAAGAGCTTGTCTCGGACTGGGAAAAGCTTTGGTTCTTCAGCAGCTAAAATAGACCAATCCCTTTTTGCGACCCGCTGTTCCCATCCCTCTTTCTCTAAACGAGGTAAGCTTTGTTGGACCTTTTTATCTTTGACAATGCGATAGACCGTTGGAGCAGGTTCACATTGTTCAAATGTAAACTGTCGCGTTACGAAGTTGATCGTCTTGAGTTGCCAGCCTTCCATGGCTTGATTATGAAGCCATTCTTCAGTAGTTCCGATCTGGTAACTCCAAAACGGACGAAATGCTTTTTTCATGCGAACTCCCCCTGCTCGTCAATCTGCTAACAATTGATTTTTTTGAACAAAATAGCCTTTTGTAATCTTCCATGTCTGCCAAATCCACACTATTAAAAATATGAAAAGAAGAATTTGTATCATACTCATATAAGAGAATTCGAACCAAGGCACCTCAATAATACGGTTAATAAACAAATTAAAGACCATAAGCAGAATTAAATAGACACTGATTCCTAAATGAAAACGATAGGCTCTTTTTAAATTCTGAAGTCTTTCTTCTTTCATGTAAGAAATCAAAGGCTTCTCCTCTTCATGGTCATAAGCCATCGACCAAATCGCGTAATGCATAAAACTGATTTTTGTACTAAAATGCAAGTGCCAGCCCATCTCTTTAAAAGTAGAGAAGAATGGCGATTTCACTTTGTATTCAAACGTGCACTGATAGGAGCGAAGTTCAGGTTCTTGTTCTACAAAAACGAAAATAACAGAATAGACTTTTGAAAGAATAAGTCCTTCGCTCGCTTTTCGTTCAAGACGCTTCTCCATCTTTGGAAGGTCATAAAACCATCCTAGATAAATCCGGTAATGTTTCTTCTGGCCACGAACCGTATCTGCTCCCATTCCCATCTCCCTTTTTTGAAAGGCAAGGTGTTTCCAGATTAAATAGGAGAAAGTAATGAGAAGAATCACATCTAAAATCAAGATGGTTAATGGCATCCATCCCAAAAAGCTCTTTCTAACTACTATGCCCGCTATAAAAATTGGAGACGTTGTTACTAAGTGCATCCAAACTAAAAATATCCACACGTATAAATGGCGTTGTGTACGTTGGAGCAACTCGTCACGTATCGGATACAACGAAGGCTCTTCAGCCGACAAAATCGTCCACTCTTTCTCCTGGACATCAGCCGTCCATCCTTGTTCCTCTAAGCGAGATAGGCCTAAATTGGTCTTTTTATTTCGGTTGAGTCGGTAAATGCGCTGGGAAGGTTGATTCTGTTCAAATGTAAACACGTGTGTCCATCGATTCATTGCCACTAAATGTTGTCCTTCTGACGCTTTTTCAGAGAGCCAGTTCTCGGTCTGCTCAATTCGGTAACTCCAAAACGGACGAAATGCTTTCATTCGAACTCCCCCTTATACCGTTCTTTGTTGGCGTGCAATTCATCCAGTCGGTCGAATTCTAATTGAAGGACCTGCTTGCCGATATCTGTAATTTCATAAATCGTTTTGCGCTTTTCATCTGCATAGACGGTAATCATGTCATCATCTTGCATTTTCGTCAGCGTCCCGTAGATCGTTCCGGACCCGATTTTTAACCTGTTCGAGGTCATCTCTTCCA
Source organism: Chryseomicrobium sp. FSL W7-1435 (assembly GCF_038595005.1). Classification (GTDB taxonomy): domain Bacteria; phylum Bacillota; class Bacilli; order Bacillales_A; family Planococcaceae; genus Chryseomicrobium. The sequence continues at coordinate 553,210 of NZ_CP151997.1, read as the reverse complement.
CTTGTTTGATAATCCCGTAACCATGCCTCGGCTCAGTTAAGGCAAGCAAAATATAAAATGCAGACTCAGTCATAGGCAAATATCGTTTCACCCTTTTATCCATTTTCTAGCCTACTTTCACTATATCGTAGCTCGACTATATCACGACGTGACATATCGAGCAACCTATTTTTGTAAAATAAGTAAAACAAAAAAGGAGCCCGTTATCGGACTCCTTAACTTATTTCACCACTAAAACAGGTGCTTTCACTCGCTTAACAACTTTGTGGCTTACACTTCCTAATACCATTTCTTGAAGGGAGTTCAAGCCACGACTCCCAATAATCACTAAATCGACAGCTTGACTGTTCACGTAATCCACGATGATCGGCCCTGGATCTCCGTGCAATAGCTTTACATTGTAAGTTACTTTTTCAGATAAGAATAATTCTTCAATGACCCGCACTTTTTGGCGTCTTTCATAATCCAACGCTTCTCGACTTTGTGCATGGAGAATGTCTTGTTTGGCTTTTGCAAAATCTGCAACTAGTACAATTTCAATTAGTTGTGCACCTTGCTTCGCAAATAGAAGAGCATGTTGTGCAGCTCTAATAGAATTCTCTGAACCATCTGCTGCTAATACTATATGTTTATACATAAACATTCTCCCCTTTGTTTAATGGACCGATACTTTCGTGTTTTCTTGATTGTATATGGCTAACTTTTCAACTATCTTTTTACTGGATGCATTGAGTCCGATTAAAATTACTTCGTTTTGATTCTGCCGCAGCTTTAGAATAATTTTATCAATAGCTCCTACAGCTGAATCGTCCCAAACGTGAGACTCAGAAAAATCAAGATAAATAGTACTTTCGCGTTCTGTTAAATCAATTCCTGCTATGAAGTCTTCAACTGAGGCAAAAAATAGTTGTCCTTGAACCTTATAATGTACACCTTCTCTAGTTAGTGCTTTTTCAACTTTCAATTTTGAGATGTTTGCGACGAAGAAAATGGCACTGAGTAGAACTCCAGCTAAAACACCTTTTGATAGGTCATGTGTGATGACCACGATACTGACTGTGGCAACCATAACAATTGCATCTGTACGAGGGGCCTTCTTCAGATAGGTGAATGAACCCCAATCAAATGTCCCGATAGATACCATAATCATGATTCCCACTAATACTGGCATAGGGATCTGAACCACCAGATCTCCCAGCACGATGATCAAGAACATTAAAAGAGCTCCCGCTATGAATGTCGAAAGTCTACCACGCCCGCCACTTTTCACATTGATGACAGACTGTCCAATCATTGCACAGCCCGCCATGCCTCCAAAGAAACCAGTTACAAAGTTGGCAATCCCTTGTCCACGTGACTCTCTATTCTTATCGCTTCCCGTATCGGTCATGTCATCGACGATTTGAGATGTCAAAAGAGACTCTAACAGACCCACAATTGAAAGTGCGAGTGCATACGGGAAAATGATTTGAAGTGTTTCAAATGTATACGGGACATCTGGAATAAAGAAACTTGGCAGTGTCTGAGAAATGTTCCCGAGATCACCTACTGTTCGCAGCTCGATACCCGAAAAAATAACGAGGGCAGTCAAAGCAACGATAGCAATCAAGGGTGCTGGAATCGCTGTAAAGAATCGCGGTAAAATGTATACAATTGCTAGCGTCACGGCGACAAATACATACGTCATTGTACTGATTCCTAAAAAATGCGGTACTTGTGCCATAAAAATCAAGATAGCGAGTGCATTGACGAAGCCAATCATAACGGCTCTTGGGATAAAGCGCATCAGCTTGGCGACTTTGAATACCCCAAAGAAAATTTGAATAACACCTGTCAGGATAGTGGCTGCTAGTAAATAGTCTAGTCCGTAATCTCGTACAAGCGGTACCATCAATAAAGCCATGGCCCCTGTAGCTGCCGAAATCATCCCCGGTCTGCCCCCGACAAATGCGATAATCACTGCTATACTAAAAGATGCATAGAGCCCAACCATCGGGTCTACACCTGCTATTATCGAAAAGGCGATAGCTTCTGGAATGAGGGCAAGCGCCACAACAATTCCAGCTAATATATCGGCTCGGATATTTCCGAACCATTCTTGTTTTAGTTTTGTAATCAATCTCTACACCTCTTCAAGTTTCAAATGCTTGCATCAGTGTAGCACTTAAAGTTCCAAAAAGGAACCCTTTTGGACCAAAATTAATACGTTCCCTGAGAGGATGACTCATATGAAATACGGCTATATCCGCACCATTCCTGGTGAACAGGACACCTCGCATCAGTTTACCTTACTTTCTACTATCGAGCTTGATCAACTTTTCACCGAGCAATCGTACCGGCTCAATGATCAATTGGCTGAAATGATTGATCTTTTAAAAGAAGGTGATCACGTGTATACAAGTTCGTTGACTACGTTCGCACAGTCCCTTAATCAATTACGGGCTTTACTAGAGACGTTCACGAAAAAAAAGGTCTCTCTTCATTTTGTCTCGGAAAATATTCAGATTGATAAGCCCCTTTCCCAGTCATTCAGCGAACTTATCCACGTCCTCGCTCTCTTTCAGTCAGAATCCACAAGCCTCATGACGAAAGTGGCAATGGAGGAAGCAAAAGAACGTGGTGTCACCACGGGCCGTCCACGAAAAAAAGATGCCAATGTCAACCGCGCAATCGAGCTCTATACAAGTGGTGACTACACATTGAAACAAATCAAGGAAATAACCAATATCAGCAAATCAACGTTGTATCGCTACTTAAATGAAGACTATTAAAAATAGAGAGGCCGCGGCCTCTCTTTTGCTTATCCTTCTAATACAGTTTCCGCAATATTGACAGAATGATCACCAATTCGCTCTAAGTTACTGACAATATCGGTAAAGACGATTCCTGCCGCGCCCGTGCATGCACCTTCGTTGACACGTACAATATGATTCTTACGAAGTACACGTTCCATGCGGTCGATTTCATTCTCTTTTTCGACAACACCGCGTGCTTCTTCCTTACTATGAATCTCGATTGAACGTACAGACTGGCGGAATGTCGTACGTACCAATTCGAACATTTCTTCGATTTCAGCATCTGCCACTTCTGTGAAATCAAGTTTCTTAGACTTCTTATAATCCGTCAATTCCATAATGTTTTCCATATGGTCCCCGATTCGTTCAATATCCCGAATCGTATTAAGTAAAACTTGATGAAGCTCAGAATCCTGCTTAGAAAGCGGTTGAGATGAGAGTTTGATTAGATAATCTGAGATGGTCTGGTCTAAATTGTTAATCGCCAACTCGTATTGCACGATATAATCTCGGTGAGACGTCTTTTTCGTCTTGAAATAAGCAATCGTCTCTTCGAGTCCCTGCTCAGCAAGTTCTGCCATGCGAAGTACCTCTTTTTGAGCCTGACCTACGGCTACAGATGGAGACTGGGCAATAAACTTATCATCCAGGTGCTCTACTTTATGACTGACCAACTTCTGTTCACCTGGGATGGCCTTCACTACTATCCACGCTAAAACGGCTACAAACGGTAACTGAATCAAGGCATTGGAGATATTGAAAATACCATGTGCAAAAGCAATCGTCATTTCTGGGTTTAGATCTAATCGACCTTGTAAAAATTGCACGAGTGCTGTAAATGGACTTAACAAAATCAAGACAATGATGGTTCCAATCACGTTAAAGATCACGTGAACGAGAGCTGCACGTTTCGCTGTAATGGATGCGCCAAGTGCCGCAAGAACTGCAGTGATTGTTGTTCCAATGTTATCTCCAAACAAAACTGGAAGAGCCGCATCTAGTGTCATCGCTCCTTGAGCAAACAACGTCTGCAAAAGACCAATGGCTGCTGAAGAACTCTGAACCGCTACAGTAAAGACTGTTCCGACTAGCACTCCAAGAAATGGGTTATTACTCATTGAAACGGTTAAATCTTGGAAGACTTGTGCATCACGAAGTGGATACAGTCCGTCACTCATGAAGTTCAGACCCAAGAACAAGGCTCCAAATCCTAATATAGCACGCCCTACATTCCGTACTTTTTCAGACTTCACAAAGAATATCAAGAAGCTTCCTAGAGCTACAATCGGCAAAGCATACTCAGAAATGTTGATTCCTATAATGAATGCCGTCGCTGTCGTCCCGATGTTTGCCCCGATAATGACCCCAATCGCTTGACGCAATGTCATAAATCCGGCATTTACAAGACCAATTGTAAGGACAGTTGTGCCCGTACTAGTTTGTAGTAAAATCGTTACGAAGATACCAGCTAACATCCCTTTTACCGGATTCGTCGTGAAACGATCTAACATATTGCGTAACCCGTCTCCAGCAATCTTTTGAAGATTGTCCCCTAGAAATTTAATTCCGAATAGGAAAATCCCAAGACCACCTAAAAAATAAAATATCAACTCTTGCGTACTCATTTCCGCCTCCTAAAGATAAGTTTTTACTTATATTTACAGCAAATGGAAAGAGGCTGGGACAAAACATAGCCGATAATATAAAAAATGACCATCGAGATTGATTGATGGTCATTTTTTATGGGTTTTTCTAGTATGCGGCCAGAGTTTCTACACTCTGGCCGCATATTTTCTCAAGTTCACCGCCATAAGTGCCAATCCGATATCGTTCTCGACCTTTGGTCGAGTGCGAACGGAGGCACGAGTGAAACCCAAATTAGCTTTCAAGAATCCAAAAACTGGTTCCACGTCCGTCTTGCGACGGCGATAGATAGACCCGGTCTTTTCTTCTGAAAGCTTGGTTCTCACATATTCTTTTTGTTCTTCCCAGGTGACATTCACAGACATCGTGCGATTGGTTCCCTCGTGTGCCTTTGTACACTGTGATCGGAATGGACAACCGCCACAGTCTTCCGCTCGATATACTTTAAACTGGCGTTCGAAACCAGTCTTGTCTCTGCGTACGCTCAAATGGGAGAAGTTAAGACGTTTAGAGTTAGGGCATTCATAGGAATCCGTTGTTTCGTCATAGGTCCAATTCGCTGTCTGGAATGGGTTGTTTTTATAGGCCTTCTTCTGTTCTCGAAGATACTGACCATAAGTGATGAGTGGTGTCTTTTGGCGTTTCACTAGGATGTCGTTATAGTTCGGCTCGCTGCCATAACCCGCATCCGCCACGATATGTTCAGGAAGTTCGAAGAAATCATCTTCAATTTTGTCTAGGAAAGGAACCATCGTCTTCGAGTCACTTGGATTTGGGAATACTGCATAAGCCAGAGTATATTGATTTTCTGTTGCGATCTGTAAGTTGTAGCCAGGTTTCAATTGACCGTTCCTCATATAATCATCTTTCATCCGCATGAACGTGGCATCCTTGTCAGTCTTGGAATAACTGTTTCGCTCACCCATGATCCCCAGGTCGATCTCATAACGATGTTTTCGGACAAGCATGTCCTTGATCAGTTTTAGTAGCTTCTTTGGTTCTTTTCGTTCTGATCGTATCTTCTTTCGTTTAGCCACGTCTTCGGTGGACTCGATCTGCGCCGTCTTCTCGTGGACATGCTCTTCGAGCTTGTCCGCCATCAAGGACATCTGTTCAGCCGTGAGACCTTCCTCGACCTCTAGAGCAGGCATGATGTTGGCTTTGAAAAGTTCTTCATACATCTGCTTGGATTTCTCAGTCAGGCTTGTCAGATATTTTTCTACGGCTCGTTTCCAGACGAATGTGAACTTGTTTGCGTCCGCCTCGATCTTGGTCCCATCAATGAAGATCGCATCTTGATCGATCAGGTCTTCTGCCACAAGACGATTGCGGAACTGGATGAAACATTCTTTGATGAGTGCGTTCATTGCGGGTTGTACACGGAAACGGTTGATCGTACGATAACTGGGTTGTTGTCCTTGGGCAAGCCACATGATTCTTAGGCTGTCCTTTGTCAGGTCTTCGATCTTGCGACCGGAGAATGTGGATTGGGTGTATGCACAGAGAATGATCTTCAACATCATCTTTGGGTGATAAGCTGGACAACCATTGTCACGTCGAAATTCGTGGAAGGCTTCATCGGGGATAGTCTCGACCAGACGGTCGATAGAGAAGGCGATATCATCTTTTGATAACTTCATCTCGATATCTAGAGGTAACACTAGTTGATTCATGTTATAATTTTTAAACATAAGGACACTTCTTTCGATTTGGATTTTGTTGTGGTGACTCAATTCTATCAGAAGTTGTCCTTATTTTTGTACACAAAAAAGCGCGCACAGCAGAATTTTCTGCCGTGCGCGTTTTTCAATTAGAGTCTAGGTTTTGTCCCAGCCTCTGATGTTTAGTTTCCTGTCTTCGCAAACTCTTCAATGCGCTTGCCTATTGCGTCACGCACATCTTGGAAAACCGCCCATACTTCTTCGTCTGTTCCAGTCGCTTTCGCTGGATCAGGAAAGCCCCAGTGCTCACGACGAACAGAAGGTGGAGTAAGCGGGCACTTGTCTGCTGCGTCCCCGCATAGTGTAACAGCAATTGTTGCGCGGTTCAACAAATCTGAGTCAATGATATCTGAAGTATGTGTCGAAATATCAACACCCACCTCTTCCATCGCTTTGATTGCCTTAGGATTGACACCGTGTGCTTCAATACCTGCACTGTACACTTCCCACTCATTGCTATCTAAGTATTTCTTTGCCCATCCGTCTGCCATTTGGCTGCGGCATGAGTTCCCTGTACATAAAAAGTAGATGATTTTCTTTTCCATTCTAGGCACTCCTTTTTAGTAGATAATCAATAACCAAATATAAAGTCCAACCAATGTGATAAATAGCGTTGGAATCGTCAGGATAATCCCGACTTTGAAGTAAGTTGCCCATGAGATTTTTACACCTTTTAAGCTCAATACGTGCAACCATAATAATGTTGCAAGTGATCCGATTGGTGTGATCTTCGGACCTAGGTCAGAACCGATAACATTGGCATAAATCAACGCTTCGCGCACAATACCTGTCGTATTCGTATCGGCAATCGCCAAAGCATCAATCATAACCGTTGGCATATTGTTCATCACAGAAGATAAGATGGCTGCAATAAAGCCCATCCCAATTGTTGCTGCAAAAAGACCTTGATCGGCTGTCCACTGAATCACATCAGTTAATACAGATGTTAGACCCGCGTTGCGTAAGCCGTAAACAACCACGTACATCCCAATGGAGAAGAATACGATAGCCCACGGTGCACCTTTTACAACTGCTTTTGTGTGTACGGCCGGGCTACGACGAGCCAATATCAGGAAAACGATAGCTACAGTTCCTGCAATAAATGATACCGGAATGTGTAGTGGCTCACTAGCGAAGTAGCCTACTAATAGAACGGCAAGCACTACCCATGAGATTCGGAACATCCGGTTGTCTTTGATAGCTTCAACTGGCTGTTTAAGGTCTGAAACGTTATAGTTCTTCGGTAAATCTTTTCGGAAGAATAAGTAAAGAACTAAAATACTTGCACCCAATGAGAAAAAGTTCGGCACGATCATTCGACTTGCATATTCAAGAAATCCGATTCCAAAAAAGTCTGCCGATACAATGTTCACTAAGTTACTGATGACAAGCGGCAGAGACGTTGTGTCTGCAATGAACCCACTCGCCATAATGAATGGGAAAATCATCTTCTCTTCGAATTTTAAGTTGCGGACCATTGCCAGAACGATTGGTGTCAGGATAAGTGCCGCTCCGTCATTCGCAAATAAGGCCGCCACTACAGCACCTAGCAGAATGACATAAATGAACATCCGCAGACCATTTCCTCCTGCGATGCGGGCCATATGTAATGCCGCCCATTCAAAAAATCCGATTTCATCTAAAATAAGGGAAATTAAGATGAGGGCTACAAATGTAAGAGTGGCATTCCACACAATGGCAGTTACATCTTGCACGTCGCCAAAGTCGACAACGCCAACTAGTAAAGCAAGGATGGCACCAGCAGTTGCTGACCATCCGATTGACAACCCTCTAGGCTGCCAAATAACAAAAAGCAGCGTCACCAAAAAGATGAGCGCTGCTGCAATGGCTAAAAACACGGACTGGCTCCTCTCTAATTACAACTAACGCGTAATCCTTTTTTAGTTAGTTCATCGAGGCGACCTGCTTGAGTTGAAACAGCATCCAGTACTGTTTCTAACATCTCTGCATGTGGATAGTCAGGATTAAGCGAATAAAAAATCCAGTGTCCGTTGCGCTTCTCGTGAACGAGTCCTCCGTCCTTTAACTTTTTCAAGTGTTGGCTGATAGCTGGTTGGCTGATATCAAACATTTCCACGAACTCACAGACACAGCACTGTGCTGTCTGCATCACTTTAAGCATCGTGAGTCGAGTTGGATCACTGATTAGTTTTAAGAGCTGGGACATATGGTCGATCGATAATTGATGGTGAATAGTTTGCATAGGTAAAACCTCCATCTGATAAAATTATATAATCATAAACTTATATTAGTCAATGCTTATTTGAATTCTTTTTGATTCCATCTTATAGTGCTCCTATTTTTTAATTTTTTCAAGTCCTGAATTTTAGTTTTATATATATAGGAAGAAGATGTGACAAAATTAGTCACCATTCATTAGAAAAACCCGCTCACTGACTACCAGTGAACGGGTTTTGTTTAGTCTTAAACTTTTCGCAATTTCTCCAAAACCACCTGTACATCATACCCAACTTGGAAGTCGTATAGCTCAGCTGAGTGTCCATCGACTGCTGCTACAAATGCATCGATTAGCTCGTCTGTGCGCACTTTGTCTTCAAGTGGGACTGGAGTCATTTCCTCTCCAATTTTACCTTGCGTCAGGTTCGCATAATTAGAGAGCTTCACTGTCCCTTCGGTTCCATAAGCAGTAAGTTCAATGTCTTGGCTATGCATACCGGCTGTTCCAGCGATTCCATTGAAATAAACCTTCGCACCAGAAGCAAGTTGCATTGTTGCGACGATTCCTGTCTCAGACAGTGTAGGATCTTCAGGAAGTTCTAAGTCTGAAGTAACCTCTGTGATGGGTCCAAACGTACGAAGAATCTGTTGAACGAGATGCCCCGCCACTTCAAAGACGAATCCGCCCTGCTCACGTGTGCTAATCCAACTGTTTTGCTGGCGAGGACGTGGCCACTTCGGGAACTCCATGCGAAGTTCGACACGACGCAGTTTCCCAACGTAATCTTCCTGCATAAGCTTTTCAAACTGGCGAGTACCTTCTTCGTAATTAAGTGGGAAGTTCATTGCGTTCACGACGCCTTTTTCTTGCGCTAATTCTAATAGTTCCGCTGCTTCTTCGACAGAATTGGCAAGCGGTTTTTCACACAAGATATGCAATCCTTTTTGAAGCACAGCAGTTGCCACTTCATGGTGCCATTTTGGTGGGACGGCGACATAGACGATATCAAGCTCTTCACTGTCTAGCAGGGCTTGATGCGAAGTGTAGGCAGTTGTCTGGAATTTTTCAGCTAAGGATTGGACGCGTTCTTCATTCACATCACATATACCGTTTATTTGTAAACGAGGGTGTTCTGCAAAGCTAGTCATCATGCGTTCTGCCATCATCCCTGTGCCGATTACAGCAATTTTCAGTTGAGTTGTCATAGTTGGTTTGCTCCTAGTCTATAGTTTCTTCACAAATTCGGATTTTAATTTCATCGCGCCAAAGCCGTCAATTTTGCAGTCGATGTTGTGATCGCCTTCTACCAATCGAATGGACTTCACTTTTGTACCTTGTTTTAAGGTAGACGAACTCCCTTTGACTTTTAGGTCTTTGATGACTGTAACGGCATCACCATCTGCTAGCTCGTTTCCGTTGGCATCTTTTGCGACAATTAATAGTTCCTCTTTATTGTTATTTTGAGCAGGTGACCACTCGTGCGCACATTCTGGGCAGACGAGTACGTTCCCGTCTTCGTATATATAGGGGGATTGACACTGCGGGCAGGCCGGAAGTTCAGTCGTCATGGTGTTTAGTCTCCTTTTGTTTCGTTTTCCTAAGTGTAGCATATCGACTAGAGGGTGGGGGGTCAATGCCCGCGCAATCCAATTCAGTGCCCTCGTAACTCGTTTCAGTGCCCGCGGAAGTCGGTCAATGCCCGCGGAAGTCGCTCAATGCCCGCGAAACCCAGTTCAGTGCCCTCGTAACTCGTTTCAATGCCCGCGGAAGTCGGTCAATGCCCGCGCAATCCAGTTCAGTGCCCTCGTAACTCGTTTCAATGCCCGCGAAACCTCAACTCCACAAAAAAAGAGCCGCTAAAGCGGCCCAATTTGTCTTTTATCCCTGTAAAGCTTGCTCTAAATCTTCCAATAGGTCCTCAACATCTTCAATTCCGACACTGATACGAACCAGACCATCCACAATGCCAAGATCCGCGCGACGTTCTGCTGGAATTGACGCGTGAGTCATGCGAGCAGGAACCGAAATCAAGCTCTCGACTGCTCCAAGGCTTTCCGCTAGTGTAAAGTAACGAAGTTTCGCTAACACTTCGTCTGCTTTCTCAGCAGAACCGACGTCAAACGAAATCATCCCACCGAATCCACGTGATTGCCCTTCCATAATGTCACGACCTGGATGTGCTGCTAAACCAGGGTAGTACACTTTGCCAACTTTGTCGTGCGCATCTAGATACTCTGCGATTTTTTGTGCGCTCGTGATATGTTCTTCCATACGTAGGCCAAGCGTCTTGATTCCGCGGATCAATAACCAAGAGTCCTGTGGTCCTAAGATTGCCCCAACTGAGTTTTGTACAAAGTGCATATCCTCAGCAAGTTCAGGTGTATTCACAACGACAAGTCCTGCTACGACATCACTATGCCCGCCTAGATACTTTGTTGCACTGTGAAGTACAATATCAGCACCAAGCTCTAGTGGCTTCTGTAGGTACGGTGTCATGAAGGTGTTGTCGACGATTGTAACAAGACCTTTTGATTTCGCTAGTTCTGTCAGTCCACGAACATCTGAAACTTTTAACAATGGATTCGTTGGCGTTTCAATGAATAATGCTTTCGTATTTGGTTTGATCGCTGCTTCTACCTCTTCAAGTGAAGACGTATCTACAAAGGTTACATCTAAACCGAAACGGTTTAACACCTTCGTTAAGACACGGTAAGTACCACCATAAACATCATCTGTTGCCACAATGTGATCTCCTGATGAGAATAGCATCATGACCGATGTGATGGCTGCCATTCCAGAACCGAAGGCAAAACCTGCGTGTCCACTTTCTAAATCCTTGATCAACTCTTCCAATGAATGGCGCGTGGGGTTTCCTGTACGCGAGTATTCATAGCCATTAAACTTGCCGACTGCTTCTTGCTTGTACGTGCTCACTTGATAAATTGGTGTTGAAACGGCTCCTGTTGTAGCGTCTCCTACAATTCCTGCATGGATTAACTTCGTCTTTTCACGCATGTGAATCCTCCTCTTTCCATAGTTCGTATACATCTTTACTTAAATACCGCTCACTTGAATCGGCAAACACGGTCGCAATCACACTACCTTCAGGAAGCGTTTTGGCCTCTCTTAAAGCAGCTGCAAATGCGGCTCCTGCTGACGAACCTACAAGTAGGCCTTCTTGCTTGGCCAGTTCACGCATCCAGTAGAATGCTTCTTTATCCATGATGGTATGAATCCCCTCCATGTACTCTTGCTTCATGAATGGTGGTAAAAATTCCATCCCGATTCCTTCCGTATCATGAGGGCCACTCTCTCCACCGTTTAGAATAGAACCTTCTGGCTCCACAATGACCGTGCGAATCGTCGGGTCTTGTTGTTTCAAATACGTCGAAACTCCCATAAACGTTCCGCCTGATCCGGCTCCAGCTACGAAAGCGTCCACTTTTCCGTTGAGCGCTTGATAAATCTCTGGTCCCATCGTGTCGATGTATGCCTCTGGATTTGCGGAATTTTCAAACTGTCCTGGAACGAAGCTCCCTGGGATCTCTTTAGCCAAGGTATGCGCTTTTGCAATTGCGCCTTTCATGCCTTCTGAAGTCGGTGTGTTCACTAGTTCAGCTCCAAGTGCTTTCATAAGCTTTTGCTTTTCAATACTAAATTTTTCAGGAACGACACATATTACGCGAAATCCTCTTCCAATGGCGGCAAGCGCTAACCCAATTCCCGTATTGCCCGCTGTTGGTTCGATGACTGTCCCACCTGGTGCTAACTTTCCACGTTGTTCCGCATCACGCAATAAGGCAATGCCAAGACGGTCCTTGACACTGCCTCCTGGATTCATATATTCCAGCTTTGCCACGATGCGACAGTTGTTGGGAACAGCAATTTGTGAAATCTCAAAGAGCGGTGTGTTCCCAATCAATTGATGCACGTGTGTGTAAATCATGCTTCTTCGCCATCCTTAAAGACGATGTGCCATGCATCTTTCTTTGCTAGCATGTCGCGTGCAATCTCTTGTGCACCCTCTAATGAATGGTTGGCTGCCCAACCACACTGCACTACGTTGCATGCCGGTACTTCTGTTGCTTTCAACACATCTTCCAGTGTGTTCTCAAGAATGGTCAATACTTCATCGTAGTTGTCATGGTTAATACAAGATAGATAGAAGCCTGTCTGACATCCCATTGGACTCAAGTCGACTACTTTATCTGTATGGTTGCGAATGTTTTCAGCCATCAAGTGTTCTAGAGAGTGAAGACCTTTCATTTCCATGAATTCTTCATTCGGTTGTTTGAAACGAATATCGTACTTTAATACCGTGTCACCTGCTTGACCTGATTTTGTCCCAGCAAGGCGTACGTATGGTGCATCGACTATCGTGTGATCTAAGTTAAAACTTTCTACATTCATTTGTTTCATTTGTGAGTTCCTCCTTTAGTAGCGTCCATGAGCCAAACGTAATCATTCATTTGAGTGAAGATCACCGTGAAGCCCGCTTGTTCAAGTAAAGCTGTGAGCACAGGGATAGTGGTGTAATATTCCCGTTCCAAATCTTCAGCGACGGCAACAAATCCACGGTCTTTCTCTTTGGAGATTTGGGCTTGTTTCGCATCTTCTGATTCAAACGCCGTATCTGCAAAGACAACTTTTCCACCGACTGGCAGCAGTTCTGCATAGTGCTTCAATGCCACACCTTTTTCAGCATCCGTTAAATGATGAAATACATAACTGCTGATGAAGCCGTCCACCTGGCCTTCCGGAGTCGTAAATTCTAAAAGATCTCCTTCTTGTGCCTGAAGTTGTGGAAAACGGTTTTGAAATAGCGCGCGCATCTTATCATGAGGTTCTACTGGTACTACTTCGACACCGTGCTCTAAAACCCTCTTTGTTAAATTACCTGTTCCAGGTCCAAATTCAATTACAGTGCCGTGCACACGCTGTGCAACAGCTTCTAAAATTTCTTCATATCGGAAAAACACATCGGCATATTGTGGATCTTGTCCACTGACACTCGCATCATACTGATCTGCCCACTCATCAAAAATGTGTAAAAATTCTTTTCCCACGTTGGTGATCCCCATCCTAATTATAATTATTCCTAGTTGAATACTATGAATATTTATATCATATGTTTTCCCAAATGAAAAGTGAAACGGCCGAAGTTGAGAACAGGGGTTATCTCAGAAACCATTGAGACAACCCCTGTTTTTTAGTTATATCCTTAAAAACTCAATCATACGCACTATTTTCATTTCTGAAGTGAAACAACTCACAATGTGCGAACTCACGTGAGCTTTATTTAGTAATATACCAGCCCACTATAAATTTCGTCTCCAGCTTTATCAGCAAGTTCCGGAATCCAAAGTCGGGCATAGTCTCCTTGCCTATCATAATCAAGACCTTGTTTTGTTACATTGAACTTACGTCCGGCACGTGGATCATTTCCGACACCTGCAACGTACATCCAGTTTCCATAATTACTTGCTGTATCATAATCAATGAGCCACGATTCAAACCAGGCTGCACCTAAGCGCCAGTCTAAATTCAAATCATGCACTAAGTAGCTGGCCGCATTTTGCCGGCAACGGTTCGACATAAACCCCGTCGTTTTCAGTTCTCGCATGGCGGCGTCAACAAGTGGCGCACCCGTCCGGCCCTCTGCCCATTTTGCAAAGTCGACTGGATCGCGTCGAGTGGAAATTCTTCGGCCGTTCAAACCAGTGCTACCAAATATTTTTTTCTTATGCTGGCGTTGTACAAGTTTGAAATAATCCCGCCATAGTAGTTCGAAAACCACCCAATAGGTACTTTGATTGGCCGAATATTCTTTTTCATAGCGTTTTACATGCCAGTAAATCATTCGAGGCGATAGGCATCCTAGAGAAAGATAAGGCGATAGTTTGGTGGAGTCGTTCCACGCGATCAACCCATTTCGTGTCTCTTTGTAGCTATCAATCGCCCGCGTTCCAAATGTAAAATCATGAAGTCTAGCTAAACCCACCCTTGTTCCTCCACGGAAACCACTTGGAGGCTCGTGTGACCAGTTATTCTTGCTATGTGTATCAGGTTTAGTGAAATGTGCAATTGCTGGGTAAGCCGGATGCACCAAAAGCTGCTTCTCGACTTCTTTCCGAAAAGGTGTAAAGGTTTTTGGAAGCTCATTTAGTGGAAAAGATAAATCATCCGGGTGAATCAAATGATCTCCAATAAAGGACTCTATTTCAATAGTCGGGAGGTTGTGCCGTACACTTTTCTCAACCGCACGTTCCTCTGTCCCTTCTATATCGTGATAATACAATTTTGTGACGTGATGCAGTTTGGCGTATTTAGCCATTTCATCTGCTGCGTCTCCAAACAACTCATCAAGTGGTATGCCCGCTTCTTGTAATTGACTTTTTAGGTCATCCAAGCTTTCTCGGATAAAAGACTCCCGGAACTTTCGTTGTTTTAGAAAACCAAATTCATTTTTTAACTGAAAGCGTTGTTCATGACAGTAAACTGCACGAACTGGCTGTCTTGAAGACACTGCTTTTAGCAGCGGCTCATGATCTATTGTGCGTAGATCCGTCCGAAACCATACAACAGTTGTTGACATGTCAATCCCCCGCTTTCTGTTAACGTTTTACAAACTTTATACAGTAATTATACAATAGATTAACCGAGTTGTCATTTTCTAATCCACCTAAAGAAAAGAGGGGCATGATGCAGCAAATCGTTTGGTTGAAGCGTGATTTAAGAATTGAAGACCATGCACCTTTACAGCATGCTTTGTCGGCTGGCCCCACATTGGTGCTGTATGTTGCAGAACCCTCTATCTGGAAAGAACCAGATTTGTCTCTTCGCCATTTTCATTTTGTTGTAGAAAGCCTGCAGGAGCTAGAGGACTCCATCCACTCTCGAGGTGGAAAAATCGGCTATTTTATTGGAGAGATGCAACAAGCCCTTGAACATCTCTATCAAGAATACGAAGAGTTTCGTCTATTGACTCATATGGAACATGGGACACCCGCGACATTCCGTCGAGACCTTCTCGTTCATAAGTGGATGAATGGCCATGGTCTAGTGTTCAAGGAATTTTCACAGAATGGTATTGTTCGAGCCAAAAAGACTCTCGTTGGACTGGAGGATCAATGGGAGAGCTATATGGCGCAAGAGGTCATTGAAGCACCTGATACGATCCTTCCACCTAATCAGGTACCTTCTTCCTTTTCCACTCAGGTTGACTGTTTGCATGATTTTCAAGTGAAAGGAAAGGCGTTAGTTAATGGCCAGAAAGGCGGAACTAGGGAAGGACTACAGGTTTTAGAAAGTTTCTTGGCGACACGTTTCCCGAAGTATCACGTGCATATCTCTAAACCTTGGCAAGCGCAGACTTCGAGTAGTCGTCTGTCCCCTTACCTAGCTTGGGGAAATTTGTCGATGCGTCAAGTCGTTCAAGCTAGTCGCGCAAAGCATGAACTTGTTACCAACATTTATGAAAAAAGAGCTTTAGATATGTTTGAAGCCCGCCTGCGTTGGCAAGGTCATTTCATTCAACGTTTTGAGTTTATGCCTGAACTTGCAGCGACTACATTGAACCCTGCTTTTGATTCTGCGCGTACTGCTCAAGACGAAGAACTCTTTAGAAAATGGTATTATGGGCAAACGGGAATTCCGATGGTGGATGCCGCTATGCGTGCCCTTCACGAGACTGGTTGGATTCATTTCCGGTCGCGTGCCATGGTGTTATCTTTCGTCTGCAATACGTTGCGTTTTGACTGGCGACGACCAGCACATGGGCTCGCCCAGTTATTTATTGATTACGATCCAGGTATTCATTTTAATCAAATCCAAATGCAGGCTGGTTCCTCGGGTTTCCATACCATTCGCATTTATAACCCTGTCAAGATGGGGCAAGAACAAGATCCTGACGGCAAATTCATTCGAAGATACGTCCCTGAATTACGTAGTTTGTCCAATACGTTTATTCATGAACCCTGGTTATCGCCTCATTTCTCTCAGCTAAATTACCCAGAACCCGTGGTAAACGTCCACGAAGCAAATCGCTCGTCTCGAGAACTTTTCTATTCTATTAAAAATCATCCGGATACCAAGGCCCGTGCTGAAGAGCTCCTTGCTTTGTTTGGAAGTAGCCGTTCTTCTCGCCCCCAGACTCGACGGTCAGAAGGTGAACAATTGACTTTATCCTTAGAGGAAGAACAAAAGCCTGCGGAGTAAATTAAAAACTCGGCAGGTCTTTTCGTGTCAATTTATAGATTCCTTTACAGTCTCGTTCTGACGCTCCGTTCTTATCCATCACATGAATCATAGCCTCATTTGCTATATCTGTACTTCCCACATATGTAGTGGCTCCGAGCTCATGAAGTTTTTTAAGTGCTGCTGCATGACAAGCTGTCGTCTTCCCTTTTCCCCGCCAATTTGGCTTCATACCAAAGTAAAAGAGTCTCCCTTCACTAATTGTTCCTGCTTCAATATGAGGAATCGCAAGTCCTATAAACTCATCTTTCTCTTGAAAGAGCATGACAAGCTTTCTCCAGTCGTTGCCTAGTTCTAAATGAAGTGATTCTAAAAGTTGTTTCGTTGTAAACAATTGATTTTTATTTGCAGACCCACTTTTGCAAGCCTCATAGTATTCTCCAAATTCTTCGTCCGACATGGCACTGAATGCAAGGATTACATATGGTTGACTAGGTAGCCCCTCCAAATCAGAAAGACTTTTTCTTTCATGCTCAACAATTCTAGTCGTTTTCGAAAATCCCATTGAGAGTAGTTTCGTTTCAAACGCCGGATCTATTATTAGCGAAAGATACGGTGTATCTCCTCTTTGCCAAGATTCCACTAGCTCATCTAGAGCTTCTTCATACTCAGCATATGTATAATCCGCTTGCTTTTTCTGATCTACGAGGGTGTATTCGCCAGACTTTGTGATTACATCGAACATCCAACTTCCTCCAATCTTAAGAATTTCTTCAGAAAGTGAGTACCATTATCCTAAGAAACGCTCCGTATACTGGAACTATACCAGAAAGGACGTGTCTACATGATTACGATTCAAGACTTGAATCATACATTTAAAATTGGCAAAAAAGGACAAGAAAAAAGTGTTCCTGTACTGCGTGACGTTACCCTTGAGATTTCGAAAGGAGAAATTGTCGCAATCCTCGGCAAAAGCGGATCTGGAAAATCAACACTGCTCAATTTACTTGCTGGCTTCATGAATCCCGAATCAGGTTCCATTCAAGTAACGGGAGAAGAACTTGTTGGCAAGACAGAAGCAGAAAAAGCGAAATTCCGGCTGCAAAATTATGGCTTCATTTTTCAAAGCTTTCAGCTGATGCCCGGCTTGACCGCATTCGAAAACATTGAGCTTCCTCTCAAACTTCAAGGTGTTGCCAAACAACAGCGGTTACTACGAGTCAAAGAATTACTTCAGCAAGTAGGTCTGACAGAAGTAAGTGATCATTACCCGAATGAACTCTCAGGTGGCCAGCAACAGCGCGTCAGTATTGCACGTGCACTCATCGGGCGTCCATCCATCTTACTGGCTGATGAACCGACAGGTAGTTTAGATTCTGAGACAGAGCAAGAAATCCTGCAACTCATCCAGCTATTAAATGAACACTACGGCATCACATTTGTCATCATCACCCATGACGAAGAAGTGGCTCGCTCTGCACACCGACAATACCGGATGCATGACGGTGCGATTACGGAGGAGGTCCACTATGTTAGCTAAGGATCAGCGCGAGTTTATTTCTCAACATATGAAGCGCAATAAATTACGTGTCGTGATGACGATTTTAGCAGCTGCGATGGGATGTGCTTTTTTAATCATCATTGCTTCTGTCGGATTCGGTCTACATAAGACGATTCAAGACGAAGTACTATCGAGCCGGATCGTGACGGAGATTGAATTGTTCGGTAAAGAAAATGGCGGCACTGTTACTAAAGAGGAACTTGCAGCTATTCAGAAGATGGAGAATGTCAAAACTGTCGTAGAGCGCATCAATGTTCCGGGTTCACCCGTTGTCAATTTAGTTGGGAAAGAGGGCTATGGGCAACTTGTTTACACAGATTTAAAAGCTGAACAAGCAGCTAACCTTGCTTTATTTGATGGTGAGATACCGAAAGATGCGACAGAAGTTGTGGTAGGCTATCACTTTGCGGGTAACTTTTTAACGGTTGAACAGCATGAAGAACTTGGAAATGCTGAAAATTATATCGAAAAACAAGACGAACTCGCGAAACCGATTCGTGATGAGCTGATTGGTAAGACGATTTCAATCGACATTACAGATTATGAGACACAAGAAGTTGTATCCACGCAAACGTATACGATTTCTGGTATTGCCAAAAAGCCAGGAAAAGATTGGGCATATGATGACAAAATCTATGCAGACACGTCAAAAAGCGCGGAAGTACTCACAGCGTTCGGCGTCGAATCCCCTGATAAATCAATCACAGTTCATGCAACTGATTTTCAATATGTGGCGGACTTAACAGATTCGTTAAAAGAACAAGGGTTCCTTGTCTACTCTGTTACAGAAGAACTGGGTCAAATGAACATGCTGTTCACAGTTATTCAAATTGGTTTAGTAATTGTTGGAACAGTAGCCGTATTGATCGCTTCGATTGGAATCTTCAACACGATGACGATGGCAGTAACAGAACGTACACGTGAAATTGGTATCATGAAAGCTATCGGTGCACAACCAAAGCTCATTCAGCGCCTCTTTCTCATGGAGAGCACTGCCATCGGGTTGATTGGTACACTCATTGCGGTTGCCGTATCTTATGGCATTAGTTTACTCGTGAACTTGATTGTACCTATGATTGTCTTTAGCTCTGTAGGCGAAGAAGCACCTACTGATATGACGATCACCGTCTCTTATATTCCGTGGCAACTTGTTGTCATCGCTGCCGCTATCAGTATCGGGGTTGCCGTTGTTTCTGGTTGGCGCCCAGCTCGTAATGCTACACAAATCGATGTCATTCAAGCCTTAAAAGAATCGTAACCCCTTGTAAGAGCCGTTTTGCTGACGGCTCTTTTTTTGTTCTCCATTCTTCTTTGCTAGTTGCAACCAAAATTCATTCATGATAAAGTGAACACAGGTTATAAAACGTAATCATTACGCTTTGTAAAATTGTTCATTTTATTTGATGACAAGCATACCCATTAGGAGGATACTAAAGATGGCCAAGAAATCAAAAGTCGCACGAGATAAAAAACAACGAGAGTTAGTGGAACGTTATGCTGAGAAGCGTAAAGAACTGAAATCAAAAGGTGACTATGCTGCACTTGCTAAATTGCCGAAAGATTCCTCACCCACTCGATTAAAAAACCGGTGTCAACTGACAGGAAGACCACGTGGCGTATTACGCAAGTTTAAGTTATCCCGAATCGCATTCCGTGAACTTGCTCATAAAGGACAAATTCCGGGTGTCAAAAAAGCTAGCTGGTAGGTGATCAAAATGAATGCAATCGCACTTCACTTTGCCGCGCAAAGTGAGATTCGTAAATTGCCCAAGAAACATCGAGAAATTTATGAGTATGTAGTTAGCTATGAAGAGTCTTTAGCAGATCGCGCAGCATCAGAAGAAGAATTCAAAGTGCTCCTTTTAAGTCGAGAACCTTACGAGGCTGCTGCTAAAACATTCAACTTGTCTGGTGCAAAAATTGTGGAGATCGTGAATAGCTGTGAACGACACATACAGAGTAAAGTACAGGAGCGCATGGCCAAAGTGAAATGGCACCGCCTTGCCCCTACTTCTCAAGCCTCCCACACTTTCTTGTTAACATTATAAAAGCGCGAGAGTTCCAGTACATCTGGGCTCTCACGCTTTTTATTTTTCTTTCCGGAATACCCATGCTCTTTGTACAACAAACCCGAGGATGAATAAAATGGTGTCGACCAACACTTTTAACACCACTTCTCCTCTTCCTAACCATTCTGTATAGAGGAGATGAACAGAGCCAGCAGAAGCTGCCATAATAAAGGCCGCTAACAGGTAGTAACGAATAAACGACTTGCTGGATCCTTGACCAAACACCTTATGTCGATTCACAAAGTAGTTAAACAGACTGGATAATATTCTTGCAGCTATTGTCGCAAAAATAATAAACATCTCCGGTGAATCTTCTTTCCACAAGTAAATAAACAACGAATAAAGTCCAATATCAAGTGCAAACGAGGCGCCGCCCGAAAGCCCATACAACAAAAAGATTTTATAAATGTGATAAGAATCACGCAAAGGATGGAAATGGGACGATTTGTTCTCATCGAGATAAACCGTTTCAATCTCAACTTCCTCAATTTCTATATCGTTTTGCTTTAAACACCCTAGCATGTGCATCTCGTATTCAAAGCGTTCACCTTTTATCGCTAATAAGAGCGGAAGATGTTTGACCGGAAGGCCACGTAAGCCTGTCTGCGTGTCGGTTAACACTGTACCAGTTGAAAGTCTGAATAAAAGACGCGTAAATCGGTTTCCAAATCGACTGCGAAATGGGACGTCCTTTTGCGAAAAGTCTCGCGATCCCAAGACGACAGCTTCTGGTTGCTGCTTCATGCGCTCAGCCACTTTCATCATGTCCGAAAGTAAGTGTTGCCCATCAGCATCAATCGTTATAACACCCTGTACAGGAATTTTTTCATTCAGTATGTAATGAAAAGCTGTTTTCAGTGCTCGTCCTTTACCCTGGTTCTTGGCATGATGGAGAACGGTTACTTCTTTAAAGCCTTTGAGCTCTGAGAAGAACGGTGCATATTCTTCTTCTCCCCCGTCATCTATAACAATGATTCGTGAAAACTGCGAAGCAATGAGTTCATCGATGACCGCTCGGCACTTGTCATCAGGTTTATAGGACGGAATGATTATCGCAAGTTCCATTGGCCACCTCTTTTCTTGTACTGCATTGCTTCTTTACCCTTTATTACCCAGGTTTAATACAGTTTAGAAAAATCAACTTCCGCTATCGGTTCGTTTCTACGTAAACGCTCTCCAAGCCATTCCACAAGAGGCCGCAACTCTGGCTCTTCATCAAAATCAACCTTTTTATGAAACACGGCATACAGCGTTAAATCGCGCAGAGTTAAATAAAGAGGAATCCGTTCAAGCCACTCTTTTTCAAGTGGACGAATTCGGGTATAGCCTCGGTAAAAGACTTCAAAAAATGCAGTGGCCTTTTCTGAACGAATCGACAATGGTTCATTTCTGTAGCTCATCCAAATCGTGTAATACAGCGGAATACTGACATCATGGATATAGTGAAAGTGCATCGTGTCATCAAAATCAAAGACGTGGAGCTCTGCCCCGTCTATGAAGAAATTGCCTTGATGAATATCCGAGTGAATGATTCCATAGACGTCTTTAGACGTATCGAAGTTGCGGATGGTCGAAACGATGTGGTGATTCAATTCGATGATCTCTTTGTCGAGTTCGGGATCAAGCCAGTTTTCGATTTCAATTAAATCATCTTCATACCAGTGAGGCCGCGACCCATTTTTCTTGTTGTAATCACTTGCCGCTTGATGAAAACGAGCTGTCAACTCTCCCCAAGCTTCAATATGTTTATCTGTAAACTCATTACGAAGTTCATAAGCTGAGGTACCAGGTGCTTTGTCAAATAAACAGACCAAGAAACTTCCTTGTTCCAGTGAAATTTCTTCCACCAAGTTACCTGCTGTGCTCAAATGATTAAGCGAGACATTCATGCCACGGTCATGTAGATCGTTTACCCATTCGAGTTCAGCAACCACCTGCTCCTTTGACCGGTGAGATGTATGTGTGAGGCGTAACATAAACGGTTTTCCGTCTTTTTCCACTTCATAGACGTAGTTTTCAAAGTCGCCTCTTTGAATCGCTTGTTTGGCATCTGCGCCAAACAGGGCAGCCGCTTCAGCAAGTCGTTCATCTGTAAACATTTCGTTGATCCATTGTTCCATTTGTAACGCCTCTCTTTCTTGTTTACTTACTTCTTGTCTCAACCATGAAATTCCTTCTTTTCCTCCTGACACTTGCGAAACAGGTTTTTGTTTGCTATGATGAGGGCGAAAAAGAACTACATACCGAATTTCTGCACTAGGGGTGCCCAAATTGGCTGAGATGAGAGCTTGAGCTCCGATCCCTTATGACTCGATCAGGATAATACCTGCGTGAGGAAGTGTAGTGACTCTTTCTTTAGTTTATGGGAAGCAGTGGCTACATCTTTCGCGGATGTAGCTTTTTTCTTTTTCCCATTATTCTAAAGGAGGCGTTCCCATGCACTGTGGAACAAGTAAAATCATCGGCTGTCGCTTCTCACTTCACCCGATGGATTCAGAATTTATTTCAATCATCAAAGGCGCTTTCTCTAAAGTTGACCTATCTACAGTCTGGCGCCATACAGACGATGTGTCGACAGTCATTCGAGGAGAAGGTCCTCATGTCTTTAATGCACTGACGGCCCTCACGGAGAAAGCCGCTTCTTATGGCAAGCATATCGCAATGAATGCAACATTTTCCGTAGGCTGCCCGGGAGATACGGCGGGTGATTCTTACATGGGAATTGAAGATCCAGTAAAAAATAAAATTCCGGAAGGTCCGTATGTTTCTAGCCAATTCTCTCTGTATCCACTCAATCAGAGCGACTACATGGAGACGATTTACCGTGAAATCGATCGCGCAAAAGAACGCGGGGTTTACAACGAATCGATGCATTATGCGACGGGCATACACGGTTCACTGAAAGATGTGTTTGCGTTTTACGAAGAAACGTTCACCGAAGCACAAATCGGTGATCACCCACATGTCGTGATGACCATCAATATGAGTATTCACAGTCCTTCTCACGGAGGTGCTGAAAATGCTCGCTAATTGGAAGTTAAAAGAAGTTGTTCTAATGTCTCTGCTTGCGGTAGTATTTGGTATCATTTACCTCGTCTTTGTACACATCGGCAATATCTGGGCTAGTTTGATCGGCCCAATCGCTTATGAATGGATATTTGGTGTTTGGTTCCTAGTCTCGATCGTAGCAATGGCCATCATCCGCAAGCCGGGAGCCGCAGTCATTCCAGAAGTAATGGCTGCTGCGGTTGAAGTGATGATCGGGAATGCATTTGGACCCCGTTTGATTCTAGTGGGTCTCGTACAAGGTTTAGGTGCGGAGGCGGCATTTGCTGCTACGCGGTACCGTCGCTTTGATTTGCCTGTGTTGATTTTAGCTGGAGTAGGCGCCTCTTTATTTAGTTTTGCATACGGATATCTAATTGGTGGGTTCGCTGCCCTGTCTCCATGGTACGTGTTATTGATGCTCGGTATCCGCATTCTAAGCGGTGCAATCATTGCCGGTTACGGAGGAAGTTTAATTGTAAACGGTTTGTACGCAACAGGTTCTCTCCGCGGGTATGCGATTGCACGTGAAAAGCGTGATGCGCGTGTCTAACTGGATTGAATTTGAAGATGTAACCTTTCGCTATCCAGAAGAGGACACTCCCGTTCTCTCTCACATGTCTCTTGCATTTTCAGAAGGAGAAAAATGGCTCATCAAAGGCCCCAGCGGATGTGGGAAGTCAACCCTATTCTTCTTGCTGAATGGTTTATACCCAGAAGGATGTGATGGAGAGGTGGATGGCAAACGGCTATTGTTCGGGAAGCCTTTTGACGACTACCGACCTGGTGAGATCAGTCAATCAATTGCTACCGTCTTCCAAGACCCTGACAGCCAGTTCTGTATGCCGACGGTCGAAGAAGAGCTTGCCTTCACTCTAGAAAATCAGTCTGTTCCTCGTCATGAGATGGATAGTCGAATCACGCGCATATTGGAGGAGACCGGGCTGTCACAGTTTCGCACCCGCATCATTCAAACTCTTTCAGGCGGCGAGAAACAGCGTGTTGCCACTGCTTGTGCACTATTGATGAAACCAAAAATCGTGTTGCTGGATGAACCCCTTGCGCATCTCGACCCCTTGACTGCACGAGAATATGTTGAGTGGTTTTCTGAACTCCAGGTTCGGAATGGGTGGACAGTACTTGTCATTGACCATCAAGACGGGATCTGGGGAACGTTTTTTGACCAGATACTTGTGTTAGAAGAAACCAATCCACCATCATTGAGTCCAAAGATTCCTCTTTCGAAGGCTTTCTCCTATCAAGGAGACTTTATAGCGGATGTTCGTGTACCTGGTATTGTCCATGAGGCGAAACTTAAACTTGTACCAGGAAGCATTACTGTACTCGCAGGACCTAATGGAGCCGGCAAATCGACTCTTCTGAAAGCACTGGCTGGACTGATTCCAAAAGCGGAGAAACAACAGAGCATAGAATCAATCGGTTATGTCCCTCAGTCTCCTGAGTTTTTGTTCATCACCCCTTCTGTTCGGCAGGAAGTTGCCTTTGGCGGTGGCCTTCGAACCGAAGAGTTCTTAACAAAACTACTTTTAAATCGTGTGGCGGATTCGAATCCATTCGCTGTCAGTCAAGGTCAAAAGCGCAGAACCGCTCTTGCTGCGATGTTGAATGATGGCAGGCCGGTGTTGCTCCTTGATGAACCGACGGCTGGTCAAGATGTGTATGCGTTGCATGAACTCGAAAACGCTCTTTTCCAAGTAGCAGCTGAAGGGACAGCACTTCTTGTCGTTACGCATGATATGAACTTTGCCGAGCGGATTGCGGACTCGATGTTACTTTTGAAAGACGGGGTACTGATTGGTCCCTGCCTTCCGGCGAGCGTCTTTTCAGATCCAGAACAACTGGCTACCTATCGTTTAGTCAAACCGACAGGAGGTGCTCGTGATGTCGACATGGCTTCACCGCTTGAATCCGTCCGTTAAAATGCTCGTGACGTTCATTTTCATCTTTGCACTCGCGTTTTATTTCGACCCTTGGACGCCGCTTCTCATGTTTATAGCCGTCTTAGTAGTTCAACTACTATTTTCGCGCACCAACTGGAAGCGTTGGGCACTCTTCATGCTACCGTTTTCACTTGGAGCTATCGGCTATTTCTGGACGACATATGTTTTTGGAACTTCTGATGACCGACTTGCAACAGCATTTTCGTTGAGCTTTCGAGTGTTTGCGTACTCGTCCCTGTCGTTATTGTTTGTTCTGACGACGTCCCCAATGCAGTTCATCATGAGTCTGATGCAACAATTGAAGCTGTCACCAAAACTTGCGTATAGTCTGCTTGTCGGTTATCAATTCCTGCCTGTACTAAAAGAAGAGTTCACCCAGATTCGCCAAGTACAACAATTACGTAATCCGCAAGTTCATACTTCAACTCTTGCGAAACTTCGAGCGCTCCCAAGTGTTGCGATCCCGTTACTTGCTGGGGCTGTGCGAAAAGCAGAGAAAACTGCCTTTGCGATGGAAGCACGTGGATTTACTGGCACTCGTGAACGAACTTACTTCCATGAGGTCAGATTTGTTCCATTTGATGTGTATTTTTCGTTACTGCTAGTCGTCATATTTGCGAGTTGTTTATTGCTAGGCGCAACTCTTTGATTATGCCTGACCGGACTGCTACAATTCGTACAGGAAAGGTCGGGTACATATGAATTTACAAAAGAAATGGGTCATGGTCGTCATCGCGATTTTTTGTGCCCTGTTGTGGGGAAGTGCGTTCCCTACTCTCAAGTTATCGTACAGCGAATTGGGGATACCAAGTACTGCCATCGCTGAACAAATGTGGCTTGCGGGACTTCGTTTTTTACTTGCAGGATTT
Organism: Chryseomicrobium sp. FSL W7-1435; assembly: GCF_038595005.1. GTDB lineage: Bacteria > Bacillota > Bacilli > Bacillales_A > Planococcaceae > Chryseomicrobium. The sequence goes on along the minus strand of NZ_CP151997.1, from coordinate 527,149 downwards.
GTAGTACTTGGAGGTCTATTCCTCTTTAGACGTAGTGCTCTCCAGTTAACCCGCCGGCAGTACGGGATATTGTTTATTTTTGGAGTTGTGCAGACAACCCTTCAGTATTTATTCTTTTACGTTGGTGTCTCCAACACTTCTGGTGTGCAGGCATCGATTATCATTTCTAGTAACACATTCTTTACGATCTTGCTTGCTCACTTTATTTACGCCAATGACCGGCTTGGTTGGCAGAAATGGCTTGGCTTAGTTGCAGGGTTTACAGGAATCTTCTTTGCCAACTGGGGTCAATCATTTGATGGCAGTTTTGAATTTCTCGGAGAAGGCTTTCTACTTCTTTCCGCATTCACGAGTGCAGTCGGGACGATTATGGCAAAAGAGATGGGCAAAGGCATACACCCATTCACACTTTCTGGTTGGCAGTTGACACTCGGAGCTATCCTATTGCTAGTTATGGCTTTCCCATTTGCTGATACAGCTTCACTGACATGGACACCCCTAGCAATAGGTTTACTAGTGTACATGGTTGCCTTGTCCGCTATTGCATTTGCGCTCTGGTTTGCTATTTTGCAATATCATAAAGCTAGCCATGTCGGCATTTACAAATTCTTTGTGCCTGTAAGTGGTGTTGGCTTATCTGTCCTGTTGTTGCCTCGCGAGACGTTTACGCTGCCAATCTTGATAGCATTGGTATTTGTAGCATTCGGTATTTATACAGTCAATCGTTCATGAAAACCACCCTTTGCGGTGGTTTTTTTATTATTTTCATTTCCAATCAACTTTTTCCAGTTTGCTAGGGTAGTATAGGTGTAACAACGAGGAGGGCTTCTATGGACCGGTCACAATTTCAACAACTCTATGAGGACTATGCCTCCGACCTTTTTCGGATGGCCTTAGCTGTTACGGGACGCCGTGAGCTAGCAAAAGATGCGTTGCAAGAAACGTTTTTGAGAGTCTATCGTTTCTCTGATCAATGGGATGCAGCGCGACCGATTCGTCCTTGGCTTTATCGCATTTTACTAAATGAATGCAATCGTCTATTAAAAAAAGAGGCCACACACCTTCCAGTTGAAGACCATCAACTCGAGCAATCCATCCCCTCTTCCGAATCGAAAATAGATATCTTAGATGCTGTCGCTCAATTGCCAGAAACGTACCGAGTACCTTTACTTCTAAAATATATGGAGAATTGGAAGGAACGCGAAATAGCTGAGGCTCTTTCAGTAAACTTAAATACGCTCAAGTCACGCCTTGCTAAAGCCAAAAAAATGATGAGAGAGGCATATGGGGAGGGATAACTATGGAGAAGTGGGAAAGCGACCTAAAGAAGTTTAAAAATGAACATGAAAATGATATAGAGGATGTATGGCAGTCGATACAGAAGACATTAGACCAAGAAAAACGAACGACAAGGAGGAAACAATTTATGAAACGCACATGGATTGCCGGTGTTGCCGCGGTAGCAATACTTGTAGCTGCTGTCTTCTTTTTATCCATGGACACACAAGCACCCGAACGCGCAACAGAGATTCCTAGTGAATCCATCAACAATGCAGGAAATGATGAATTATCAGAAGATGATCCAGGTTACTTTGCGCAAGAAATTCAGAAGTTAGAAAACACTTACCCTGAACAACAGCAAATTCCTTTAGAAATTGAAGGGATGACTGAACAGATACCTATGGTACGTGTAGTCCCTGGAAACTTGGCTTATCTTTTCTATGTGGATGAGGAACGATATGAAATCTCTTTCGATGAGCCTGCTCCCAATCAAATTAGTGTTTTAGTAAACGCCCGTGACCAACTTGGAGCCGCTTATCCTGAAGTAGGTTTGAAAATTGATACGGTTCCTGGAAAAACGCCAACTGAACTTGCATCAGAACAAGCAGCCATCCTCGAAGCTCGCTATCCGGGTATGACTATTGAGGCTGAGCCCGTCACAGAACCAATTGTCGGATATAAACTTCATGCACGTGCTGGAGACGAGGCCAATAGTGAAGTTACCACAGTCTATGTTCTCGATGAACAACATGATGACTCGACAATTGTCATCACTCAAACTGTATTTCTTGAAGCCCAAGAAGGCCATGGTGCACGATTCTATGCGATGTTGAAAACATTGGAAGTATTAAACTAGGTGTAAAAATCCAAATAACGGGAATAGGATCAGTAACTAAAGGAGGCTAGTTGCGATGCGAAAATCCATGGCCTATGTGCTTTTCTTAACAGCCTTGATGATTGGTTTAATCTTTTTTTTATCCTCTGACTTCTTTCCGGATAAAGAAGGCGAATTAGTCGATGAGCAAGAAATTGATGAGAGTAAACCAGCGACTGAGCAAGAAATTATTACGTCCCCAGAGATAACAGATCACCCCGAAACTATTGTTGCCGAAGTGGGAATTAACGGGCAGCAAGAGGAGATAGAGCTTACTCGGTATTCGGATGAAGGGAACACGTATGTGATTTACATGGATGAATCAAGCTTTGAATTTGAAGATGGCCTATCTCAAACAATTACTGCAAAAGACAGCTCGCTTGTCACACTAACCATTGAAAGTATTCCGGACCAATTACCAGAACAAGTCGCCCGTACCCGTGCCGAGCAATTTCGACAAGATTTTTCTATTAATGGGCCACAAGATGTGACAGATCCTATTGATGGACTCTATTTAAAAGGTTCTTCTGATGCGGAAGACCTCCATGTTTACATCACGTTAAACCCAATGGAAGACACGGTATTTATCGTAACAGCCCGCTACCCTTCAGCACAGGCTGAAGGTCTTGGAGCTCGTATCGATGCAATGATCAACACATTTGTTATAGAGGATACACGAGACGTTCAATAATAAACTAATCCCAACTCCATTTACGGAGTTGGGATTTTTTTAAAGGTCATCAAAGCCGTTGTCTACGACATTTACCTTTACATATTGACGTGATTTTTGTTCAAAGAAATCGGTTTTTCCTTGATCCACCTCTTCATACGCTTTAATCCAACGTATGGGATTTTGACACACTTCTGGGTAAGGCTTTTCGGCTCCTAATTGATTGCACCGCACATTCGCCATGAAACGAATGTATTCTTCCACATCGTCCACTTCTAAACCATCAATCTTTCTGCCAATGACTTCGTAGGCCCAGTCGATTTCTAGCTCAGCAGCTTGTTTAAATGTAGTGGTGACTTTAGCTCTTTGTTCAGGTGTATCGAGATGCGGATGTTCTTCCAATAAGGTTTGATAGATTTTCACGAACAAATCGACATGAAGTTGTTCATCACGGTTAATGTAATTGATCATCGTGCTGGTGGCAACCATTTTTTGATGACGCGCTAAATGATAGAAATAGGCAAATCCCGAATAAAAGAATAGCCCTTCTAAAATCACGTCGTAAATCACAGCATCCAGCAGCCCTTCCACTGTCGGATTTTCTGCAAAGGATTGATAGCCTTCCACAACAAAGCGATTCCGCTCCTTCAGGCTTTCTTCCGTCCTCCAATAATCAAATACCCGCTTTTGCTCGGACTCACTGACAAGACTTGAGAGGACGTAGGAATACGAATGATTATGGATAACCTCTTGTTGTGCCAAGATGATCATCAATGCCGACAAACTGGAGTCTGTCAGATAATCCGCTACTTTCCCCGCAAAGTCCGTCTGCACGCTGTCTAGTAAAGCAAGCAATCCAATAATTTTCAAAAATGATTCCCGCTCATCTGCAGAGAGCTCGGGAAATTGTCGGATGTCCTGGCTCATATTGATTTCGAAAGGCGTCCAGAAATTTCCTAGCATCTTTTTATACTTGGGATAGGCCCAGCGAAAACGAACGTCATCCCAGTTAAGAATATTAGAGGATTCTCCATTTACGATTCCCGTTGAACGATTCGGAGCTTGTTCGTCTAGAAGTGCACGGTGCTTTAGTTCCATCTCTTTCTCCTCCTTAACTTGAGCATGAATCGCAATCAATCAACTCAATTGATGTAGAGCGCACGTAATAGGTCGATTTCATCTTCTGCTTCCAGGCTTCCAGATGCAATTCCAGTAGCTCTTTCGCTTGAATCGTATTTTGCACATAAAAGTTTAGAGATATACTTTGGTCAATATGTTTTTGACGAGCTGCATTTTGGCGAATGGTCCATTGCTGATCAATATAATAGGCTGATTTGTAGTACCACGTCGTGTTTTCATTCAATTCCGGCGCAATTACTGGAATCTTGTAGTCCTTCTTCTCCTCTGAATAACTCTTTTGGAAGATAGGATCAATACTAGCTGTAGTCCCCGCAATGATAGCTGTAGATGAATTGGGTGCCACTGCCATGAGGTAGCCATTGCGCATCCCGGTTTCGTTGACTTGCGTCTTCAATTGCTTCCAGCGTGCTGACGTGTACCCGCGATTTGTGAAGTAAGCACCCGTCTGCCAGTCAGAACCCGTAAATAATGGATAACTCCCTCGTTCCCTTGCCAAATCTGCAGATGCTTGAATCGTCAGGAACGCAATATCTTCGTAAAGTTCATCTGCAAACTCTACCGCTTCTTTGGATTCCCAGCGTATTCCTTTCTTCGCAAGCAGATGATGCCACCCGAATGTGCCAAGTCCTATCCCTCTATAGCGAAGATTTGTGCGTTTTGCCTGTGGAATCGGAAGGTCGTTTAATTCGATAACGTTATCAAGCATGCGTACTTGTATAGGTATCAACTTCTCAAGAATATCGTCTTCGACTGCCCGGGCTAAGTGAATGGAAGACAGATTGCATACAACAAAATCTCCTGGTCGACGCTTTGTAATGATCATGTCATCTTCGATAGCAGTAGATTCAAACGTAGTGGCCGACATGTTCTGCATAATTTCCGTGCAAAGGTTGCTCGAGTAAATCATTCCGGTGTGTGCGTTAGGGTTCTGGCGATTGACTTCATCGCGGTAAAAATGGAAGGGTACCCCCGTCTCCAGCTGACTTTTCATAATGCGCTTCATGATATCTATAGCTGGAACACTGTCTCGACTTAGATTTGGATTGTCGACACATGCCTGGTATCTTGTGCGGAAAGTCCCCCGTCCTGGATGCTCGTCATAACAGTCTTCAAGCGCAAACCCCATTACCGTGCGAACTTCATGAGGGTCGAATAAGAACCAGTCTTCACGCGTTTGTACTTTTTCCATGAATAGATCTGGTAGACAAATGCCCGTGAATATATCATGTGCACGTAGCCTTTCATCGCCATTGTTCAAACGGAGGTCAAGAAATGCGAGTATGTCTTTGTGCCAAGCATCGAGATAGACTGCTATTGCTCCTTGACGCTGACCAAGCTGGTCCACACTGACTGCTGTGTTGTTTAGTTGTTTGATCCACGGCACAACACCGCTTGAAGCATTTTTAAATCCACGAATACTGGATCCACGGCTGCGGACTTTACCCATGTAAACACCTATACCACCCCCGTATTTGGAAAGCGTCGCAACGTCCGTGTTACTGTCATAGATTCCTTGGAGACTGTCATCTACTGTATCGATGAAACAACTCGAGAGTTGCCCATTTGGTTTTCCAGCGTTCGCAAGAGTTGGAGTAGCCACTGTCATGTAAAGATTGCTAAGTGCCCAATAGGCGTCTTTGACCTTTTTCAGACGGTCATGGGTTTCTTTTCGATGAAGGGTCATAGCAATCATCAACCATCGTTCTTGGGGCAGTTCTACGATTTCTCGGTTGAAGTCTCGTGTCACATACCGATCGACGAGCGTCTTAAGACCAATGTATGTGAATAGGCGGTTACGTGAGCGATCTAGCCAATTGCTCATTTCGCTGAGTTCTTGTTGGCTATAGCTTGTAATCACGTGTGCTTGGTAAAGTCCTTTTGCGGCGAGGCGGTTGGCTTCTTTGCCAAACACTTTATGAACATCTTCAACGGCAACAGAGCGTTTTTCAGCGATCTGTTGATAGAGCTGCTCTTCATAGAGTGTAGCCGCAACAAACGTATAATAGGGATGTTGCTCATCAAGTAAATTAAGAGCTTCTAAACTCATCGCATGTTGCCAGGCGTCCTCCGCGCCTTCTGGGTGACGAATCTTCCAGCGTTTTGAGAGGCGCCAGAATTCGTCTAGTTGTTCAGCAGTAAACTGCTGTTTCAATCGTTCTTCACTACGAAAGAGTGTATGCGTCGACATCAGAATTCCTCCTTTGGACACAAAAAAGCGACGGCTCACCTTTTCAGGGAACCGCCGCTTGAAACGACGAAAAAACGCGCATGCCGATGAGGCCTCTCGCGTTCCCTTCTCAATCCCCGAAGAAGGTGAAGCTCGTGCGAGAACAGGCAGGTCTACTGGCTTGTGCATCTTCCTCCTGCCTTGCCTTCCCACGTTCTCACGCAGTGGCTTGTGTTGGCAGTCGTCCGCACTTACAGTTGCGGGGACAGCTCCAGTTCTTCACTGGATTCCCTATTAAACCATAGATATGGTACCTGTTGCTCGCTGAATCACTAAATGTTGTGTACTTGTTTTATATTTAACCACAGATCTTATCAGAAAGGAAGTCTTGACTTTTGGGTAATGATGCGAGTGTTGTGTGGTCGCGCTTTTCGGGTTGGTTCGGTGATTGTGTCGGGCGATTCGGTGGTTATTTCGGGAGTTTCGACCTCTAATTAGTTGCGTTCAACCTATGATGATTTTATAGAAACTAATTCAGTCTGTAAGATCTTTTATTACTAAAGGGCTTGCTAGCAAGGGCTTGGGTATTCATTTAACGCCCGAGTGGTGCCATTCAGCGACCGTGATTGCTCATTTAACGACCGCACGATGTGCTTTAACGACCGACAAATTTCACTTAACGCCCCAACTGATTTTATGGAAACTAATTTGCTCGACCAGTTCCCACCATACCACGTTCAATTATAGATAGGAATACTCACAAAAGTTTTTAATCCTTTTTTAGTAAGTTCTTGAGTATCAAAAGCCCTTGCTGGCAAGATCTTAGCTACTCAAGCCCTTCCTAGTAAAACACTTTAGTTCAGTGATTATTACATTAGGCAGGCCAATTCTGACGTTAACCGAGTTCATTCCAGCGTTAAATTGCTCCATTATGACGTTAGCGGTTGCCACTATTACATTCCTCATATTATGGAAACTGATTGAGCCCCCGCATCTCCCCATCACCACATAAAAACCCGCTTCCCAAAAGGAAGCGGGCCAACCAGCTCTTATAAAAATACGATGAACGCAAGAACCGTTGCGAGCACCATGCGGTAAATCGCGAATGGCGTTAGCTTTACACGGGCAATCAATTTCAAGAAGAACTTGATTGAAATCAGCGCAAAGATGAATGCACTCACAAAGCCGACTGCATAGAAGCCCATGTGGCTCATATTGATTTCTTCCATATTTGAAATAAGCGACACGGCGCTGGCACCAAACATGATCGGCACCGCCATGATAAATGTGAAATCAGCTGCTGTCTTATGATCAAGACCTAGTAATACCCCACCTGAAATCGTCGCACCTGAACGAGAAAACCCTGGCCATAGTGATAAACACTGAATCAAGCCGACTTTTAATGCTTTCCCGTACGTCATATCATCTAGAGTTGTAATACTCGGATTTTTTGGCCCGAACTTGTCTGCGACAATCATGAAGATCGCTCCCACAAACAAGCTGACGATCACCCATTCAATTGTAAACAAATACGAATCTATAATATCCTCAAACACTAAACCCAATACACCAGCTGGTAAAATTCCCACAAGTACGTGTGCGATGTTGAAGCGACGCCCTGGCGCGGTACCTTCCATTTTATGAAGACCCACCAAACTCAACAGACGCTTCCAAAAAATAAACACGACTGCTAAAATTGAGCCGAGCTGAATGACTACCTTAAACGTATTCGCAGAACTCTGCCCTAAAAACTCCTTCGTTTGAAGCCACAAATCATCCACGATGATCATATGCCCTGTAGAAGATACCGGCGCAAACTCCGTCATTCCTTCCACAAAACCGAGTAACAATGCTTTTAATAACTCAATAATTTCCATGAGATCTCCTTATGCCTACTTCTTTTTCTTATTTATAAACCACACGAGCCAACCGATTCCCACTACAACGAGTACCACATAGATGATATTCGAATAAATATCAAAGTAACCGACAAGTGAATGCCAATTTTCTCCTAACACAGCTCCTGCAGAAACTAAAATTGTATTCCAGATTACAGTTCCAAGCGTCGTTAAAAGTAAAAACACACTAAACCGCATATTCGACATCCCTGCTGGAATCGAAATCAAACTGCGCACAAGTGGAACCAATCGACCGAAAAACACAGCCCAAGGACCAATCCGGTCAAACCACGCGTCTGCACGATGGATATCTTGTTTTGTCACACGCAACCAACGACCATGCTTTTCAACAATCTTCTCTAATCGCTCCAAATCCAACTGCAGTCCAATGAAGTACAAAATCACAGCACCTGCTACAGAACCTAGAGTTGCCACTGCAATCACACCGACAATCGTCATCGATGTCGTCGTTGTCATGAATCCACCGAGTGTCAAAATGATCTCGGAAGGAATCGGAGGAAATACATTTTCAATCATAATTAATAGAAAAACGCCCCAGTAACCAAACTCACTGAGCCAATCAGTTATCCATTGTTCCATAATAAGCCGCCTTTACAACTAATTTTCATCATTCGACTATCTTCCCGAATTGACTTTATATGAAACGTTTCCTATAAATAAAGGTTCCACGAAATAGTATAGCAGATAGCAAGGCGTACTGCCTCTACATCTTAAGACCGATAGGAAAATCGGCTTAGCGCCCGTTTGGGAGAACTTTAAACCCCTCTATACTTAGACTATACAAACAAGGAGGGAAACATGATGAAAAAATTTCTATACATCGTACTCGGCATTATCGGCGCTATCGTCGTCTTAGCCAACTTAGGCTCACTCATCGGGCTTGCCTTTTCCGCACTACTTGTTATCGGAGGACTGCATTACTTCCTTCAAAGTGGTTCCACGCTTGGCAAGCTCTTTTGGGCAACTGTTGGAATCGTTGGCTTATTAACTGCCATCTCCAACATTCCTGCTTTTATCGGAATCGCTGCACTCGCTTTAGTTTGGTACGCCATTCGGAAGTGCAGCGACTCCCCTGTAGCTCGTACGTCTACTGATCCATTTGAAAATTTTGAACGTGAATGGAAATCCATTACCCGAAACTAAGGAGGAATTACACATGACTAACATTTTTCAACGACTCGCTGAAACATTCGAACACGATTTACGCCAACTCCTCGACCGACCAAAAACAGAAGGAGGACGTCAACACCGTGACAATCCAATCTCCTCGCTAAATACGTTCATTCGAGAAGCTGAAAAGCGCACGGAACAAACCAAACGCTGGGTCGACCGTCAAGCGCAATTAAAAACAAAGTTAGAGGAAGAACACCTTCAAGCTAAGGGACTACTAACTAAGCGAAAAGAGCAATATGAACTTGCTCTTCTGACAAACGAGCAGGACTTAATCAACTTTGCCAAGATGGAAGTTGATACGTATGAAAATCGTATTCATGTCCTTTCTTCAAGCATTCAACGCGCAACGGATGAATTAATTGTTTTAGAGCGCAAACATGAAGAGATGAAGCATAAAGTAAAAGATATGAAAGTTCGTCAACTTCAACTGATGAGCACGGAAAATGTAGCAAAAGCTCATCGTGACATGGATCAAGTAATTGGCGAGAATCTCCATGCCCGTCCACTTGCTTCGCAACAAGAGATGGAGAAATTCTTTGAGGCTACACAACAGCCAGAGGAAGAAACGATTGCTACCTCTACTCTTGAGGAACGCCTAGAGCAACTATCAAAAAAGCAAGAGACAAATGAGCAATCACGTGTAGAATAGAAGACAGAGGGATCTCCCTCTGTTTTTTCCAACGAGAGGGGGAAATCACATGTCCAAAGAAAACCAAACCAACCGCTATTCATTACTACTAATCGGTTTTATCGCGCTACTTGCAGCTGAAACCTTACTATTTGAAAACGGCTCAATCGTTGTCGTGATTGTCGGATTTGTGCTGATTTATATGGGAATGCGCCGGGATAACCGCGTGATATTTTGGATCGGTCTTGTGCTACTTTTCCTTTCCGTGTTTTCAATGGTGACCACGCGTCTCGTCTTGTTTGGAATTGTTCTTTATATCCTTTATAAAGTTTGGAAAAAAGAGCCGCTTCCTTCTTGGGAACAGCTTTATCTCTCGGATGACGCGACCGAGTCAAGCGTTCTGCAACAGCGCATGTTTTCTACTCAGATTACCTCTACAGAGCCTTATGCCTGGAAAGACGTTCATATACAAAGTGTTTTTGGAGAATACGATTTAGATTTAACCAATACAATATTACCGAAAGAAACCTGCTTTATCTCTATTCGAAAAGTACTCGGCAAGACTACGGTTCTTGTCCCTTATGGTGTCAACGTAAGAGTTTACTACTCTACTATAGTGGGAGAAGCTTGTTTATTTGATGAACCTGTTAAGCGTTTGTGGAATCAAAGCTACATGACAGAAGATCGCATACAATCTGATACACAAACACCCGAACTCATTATCACAGTAGCCAGCTGGCTTGGTGACTTGGAGGTGCTGCGTAAATGAGACAGTTCACAATTCTGTTCCTCGGTTTTGCGCTGTTATGGCACCTTCTCTTTGTCAGCTTATTTGTCGTTCTCTGGGGAACGCCGACTCTAGACAGCTGGAGTTCACTCTATACCATTACTTTTGCCGATTTACCGTTAGCCTTTTGGATTAGTTTCTCTATTCTTATAGCTAGTTTTCTATTTTTCCTGATTGCCCGTCAAAGTACTCATCAACTAGACCGCTCTGTTCAAATAGGACTCGTATCTTTATACGAAGGTGACGGATTCCCCAAACGCCTAGAGTCGCAATTTAGTAGACGTCTAAACGAATCATTTGAACGAACAGCTCACCTTCTCGCTACTCAGCGGAAGACATTGACACGGATCTCTGAAGAAAAAGCAGATTCTCAAGCCAAGCTCATTCAAGAGCGAGTAGTCGAAGAACGGCAGCGGCTGGCACGTGAGCTTCATGACTCAGTGTCCCAGCAGCTATTCGGTGCATCTATGCTTGCTTCTAGCATGGTTGAGTTAGAAGCTTCTTCGCCTCGTAGTATGGAACAACTCGAGCGCGCCATCCATCAAGCTCAACTAGAGATGCGCGCCCTACTTCTTCACTTACGACCAGCGGGCCTTCACGACCGCACACTTGCTGAAGGACTTGAAGAACTTCTTGAAGAGCTACAGCAAAAAGTGCAGCTTAAATTAAAGTGGCACCTAGATGCTGTCAAACTGACTAAAGCTTCCGAAGATCATTTGTTTCGAATTGCTCAAGAGACCTTATCTAACACACTTCGGCATGCACAAGCAACAGAGATGGAGGTCCGTTTGATGGAGCAACCGCAACTCGTCATTTTCCGCGTACAAGACAACGGGATCGGATTTGACTCTACTCAATTAAAACCTGGTGCGTACGGTCTCGGAAATGTGTATGAACGTGCGGTAGAAATGGGAGCAACCGCAAAGATCGTTTCCGTCCCAAACCAAGGAACCTTCGTGGAGATTCAAGTACCCAAACGTCAGGAGGAAGTCCAATGATTCGTATCGTACTCGCAGATGATCATGAAATGGTTCGTATCGGCGTTGCAGCCTATCTACAAGCACAGCCAGATATGGATGTAGTGGCTCAAGCTTCTAATGGGCAAGAAGCCATTGCGCTTGCACTGGAACATAAACCCGACGTCATTTTGATGGACATGGTTATGCCGATTAAAACTGGTGCAGAAGCTACTGCGGAAATAGTTCAACAGTGGCCCCAAGCTCAAATCATGATGGTCACAAGCTTTATTGATGATGACAAAGTGTATGCTGCTCTTGAAGCAGGTGCCGTAAGTTATTTACTGAAGACCTCGAAAGCTTCCCACATCGCAGAAGCCATTCGGAAAACTTATAGTGGACAAGCGGTTTTAGAACCCGAAGTCACTACTAAGATGATGGCCCGAATGCGTTCACCTCAACACGTTCCTCATGACTCTTTGACGGAACGTGAGATGGAAATTTTATTGCTAATGGCCAAAGGGTTGAGTAACCAAGAAATTGCCGATCAAGCGTTTATTACTTTAAAGACCGCAAAGACCCATGTCAGTAACATCCTCTCAAAGCTGGATGTGCAAGATCGCACGCAAGCGGTCATTTATGCCTATGAACATCAGCTCATTTCTCGTGGCTAGACGTTTACTTATGACAGAAGCGTGGAAAACTAAAGGATACTTGAACGTTCGGTGAGGAGGACTACTGATGAAACCTGTGGAGATCACCCCGCTAACTATAGAGCGTGGGTATGTGAATTTTTTGTTCCCGTTTGCGTTTCATGAGAAAAAGCGACAACAGTTGATTGAAGAACTTGGCAGAGAAGGCTATACGTTCTTTTGCTTAAACAAGTCCGAACTTGAAGATAAGTTTTATGGACCGGATGTGGCAGTCAGACATGCCGAGCTCGAACAGTTCTTCTTTCCTTTCGTAGAGGATAAGCTCTTTCCGTCGGAGCCGCACGACAATACATTCAACCGGTTCTCGAGAAGCTTTGAAGAATCTGGCGAACTTTTAGTGGATGGCGCTTGCACACCTTATGCAATACATAGTTTAGATATCACCTTATGCCCATTTGGAATTGGTTTAATGACCATTCGTTTAGAAGTAGACGAAGAACTCCCTCTTCATCACATGCTGAACTTCATTCATCATTTTCGTGTTGTAGAGGCTAAACTTGAAGAAGAAAAAGGGGCCATCATCCGTGCATCAAATCGCACGTTCACTTCTACAAACGAGTATATATTTGAACATATGATACCTTGTCTACATCCGTTCATTTTACGGGAACATCGTCTTCCTGGTTACTTTGGTACATTGCCATACTTTGAAGATGAGCGCATGTACAGTTCTGCTTTTCTCTTTGCAGCACCTGGCCAAGAATTGACGTCTGACCAACTCTACCGCCTCGGCCAATTAGACGGAATCAACTCAAAAGGTGAGCCTTTTATTTCGAGCACATCTCCTGATTATGTGGATCGTTATTTAAAACGCCATGCACAAGACCGGTCTGCACCCTTCACTTATACCGTCACTTCTGAATTTACGTACTCCACTCTAACTGTCTGCAATCAAGAGGACATGGTCGATGAGTTGCGTCAGTTTATGAGTACGCATTATTACAATCTATTACTACACTACTTTTATCGTATTATGTTGCTCCGCCTTTCCTTTGAGCACAGCAATGTGAGTTGGAAAAAAGACGAATCCTATGTAGAAGAATTGATTGAGATGATTTCTAAGTTTTCAGCGCGTTATTATTTTGGAGAAGTCTCTGTTCGTACAACTGGAAAAGAACACGCTAAGACATTTGTTGATGTCTTTAATCTAGATTTAACATTCCGAGAAGTACGTGACACATTAAATGAACTGTATCGCACACAAGAGAATCAAGCCGACAAACGACAAAACTACTTGCTCTTCATGCTGACGACCTTCACAGTGGTCTCGGGAATATACGGGATGAACTTGGTCATTGAAGACTGGAAAGGGTTCACGGACTGGAGTAAAGTTCCGGGTTATTCATTCTTTGAATGGATTTCATTGATAGTAGCTCTAACAGGAATCGGCTTGTCATTCCTATTGATTGTAATCACTCTAGGTGCCACAATCAAAAAGCGTTACCGCCGCTACAAACGAAGCCAATTTTAAGTTCTCTAGACTTTCTAGAGGACTTTTTTTCGTTCTGTCGAATAGTTACTAATAAGATTCACTTAGAAAGCAGGGATTGAAATGATCGAACTTCACGGTCTTACCAAAAAATTTGCACAAGACAAAGGTTTGTTCGATGTATCGTTTACTGTTGAACCTGGAACCGTGTTTGGCTTTATCGGGCCAAACGGTGCCGGAAAATCGACGGCTATCCGCCATCTCATGGGTCTTTTGCAGCCAGATTCCGGAAACGCAACCATTGGTGGCTACAACTGTTGGTCTTCTTCACCAGAAGTAAAAAAACTTGTTGGCTATCTCCCAGGTGAAATCAGTTTTCCTTCTGACTTGACGGGTGACGACATCTTAACACTTACACGTCGGATGGATACCACTTCTTCTGAACGAGAAAAAGAACTTTTGACCCTTTTTCCACTCGATACAAAAGTGAAGGTCCGCAAGATGTCGAAAGGTATGAAACAAAAGCTAGCCATCATCCGTTGCTTTATGAAAGATGCGCCAGTTTACTTATTAGATGAACCAACAAGTGGCCTAGATCCCCTCATGCAGGAGCGGTTTTTAGAACTTGTCCTGCGCGAGAAAGAAGCTGGAAAAGCCATTTTGATGAGTTCACACCACTTTCCGGAGATGGAAAAGACATGTGACTATGCAGCATTGATTCGCAATGGTCGTATCGTAGTAGCGGACTCCATAGATTCGCTGATTGCATCAAGTCAAAAAATGTACCATGTTGAGTTTGTAACCGCTCAAGCTGCACACCAGTTTTCTGAAATCATGCATGGAAAACTCATGGGGACTCGCGTAGATGTATCAGTTTCAACAACAGACGAATTGAACACATTCCTGCAAACACTCGCCGCCTTCAGAGTAACCTCGTTCCGCTCAGCACCCGCGGATCTTGAGACGGTATTCATTCATTACTATGCAGAGGAGGAATCTGTATGATTCGTGCTCTTGTGAAAGACAATCTTGGTTGGATTCTCGGCTATAGTATTGGGACAAGCCTCTACATTTTTATGATTGCGGCAATTTATCCTTCTATCGCGGAAACTGGCTTGATTGATGCCAAGCTCGATTCATTACCGAAAGAATTGCTCGACATTTTTCAGTATGATCCTGCCACGATGATGGACAGTGTTCTTAATATCCTTTCCGGTAACTATTATGGCTTGATCTTTCAAGTTGTCGCTCTTCTCTTTGCCTTAACGATGACTTCTCGCCTTCTCGCCCTTCCGATTGATTCAGGTGAACTCATGCTTTACTTGAGTGCCCCTATCTCTCGCCGTACTTATGTGATGGCAGCAGGAAGCATTTTAGTGGGGGCATCGTTCCTATTGATAGGGTTGAACGGAGCTTTCTTACTCCTTGCAGATATTCTTTGGAGTTTAGATCTGAATTACTCATTGGTGAGTGCCCTTCTCATAAATAGTTTTTCTTTACTTGTAGCTCTTGGGGCTATCGCTCTCTTCTTTGCTACATTGTTTAATGAAAGTGGAAAATCATATATGCTCGGAGCTGCCGTTTTCGGACTTATGGTCGTCGGAGTAATTGTAAGTGGATTGAGCAGTAATTTGGAATGGATGAAGGCGATCTCGTTATTTACATTGTTTGATGCGAATGGGATTCTAAAAGACCAGTCCAACTGGGTTTGGCACAGTTCACTTCTTTTAGGAATTGCAGTTGTATTTTTCATTCTATCTTTGTTTATTTTTAAACGTCGCAATCTCACGCTTTAATATTTTGAGTAGCGAAATAATAGTGGTAAAATGAAGACCGAATCGAAAGGAGCTGTTTTTCATGGAATTTATCACATTAAGCAATGATACAAAAATTCCCCAAATCGGGTTTGGCGTTTGGCGTGTCGACAATGACACAGAGGCGCCGGCAGCTGTAGAAGAAGCATTACGTGCAGGTTACCGCCACATCGACACGGCGGCTGTCTATAAAAATGAAGAAGGCGTTGCTAAAGGAATCGCAGCTTCAGGCGTTGCCCGTGAAGATATCTTCTTGACGAGCAAGATCTGGAACGATGATATCCGTGCGCGTCGCACGAAAGAAGCATTCGTTGAATCCCTTGAGCGTCTGCAAACAGATTACATGGACCTTTGTTTACTACACTGGCCAGTTGATGGCATTGTAGAAGCATGGGCAGCACTTGTTGACTTGTATGAAGAAGGAAAGATTAAGTCGATTGGTGTTTCGAACTTCAAGCAACATCACTTAGATCAATTAGAAGAAGCCGGCTTGATGAAGCCTATGGTGAATCAAATCGAACTGCATCCACAAAACCCACAGCGTGCGTTTGTGACGTCTCTACAAGAGGCAGGCATTCACGTGGAAGCGTGGAGTCCATTGATGCAAGGGAAGTTTTTAGAGTTCCCACTGTTTGAAGAGCTTGCAGAAAAATATGGCAAAGCCCCTTCTCAAGTTGTCCTTCGCTGGCACTTGCAGCATGGTCACATCGCTTTACCAAAGTCAGTAACACCTGCTCGTATCCACGAGAACTTAGCTGCATTTGACTTTGAGCTTTCTTCTGACGACATGGCTGCAATTGATGCCATCGCAACAGATGTCCGCTTAGGTGCAGACCCGGACGAAATTGATTTTTAATTTAAATGTATAGAAACGAACCCCGAATCTTGAATGGATTCGGGGTTTTTTGTAGTTTAACCGCTGACTTTCTCACATAGTTTATTTCTTAAGAATCTTACTTCTAGTAAATGTTTATTTGCTATACTTTGAGGAAGGGGGAATGATGATGATAAGAAATACTTTGGCTTTAGTCCTACTATTGCTTCTATCAACAGGATGCCAACCCATAGATTTTGAGCCTGAACCCTATGAACCTATAAGCTCTTTTGTCACAAATCAAATCGACAGCTCTGAGCCGCAAGAAGATATACGCCCACTCTATGTTTCAAATACAAAGCCACGAGAATTAGACGTTCGATCTCCTGACACTAACATCTTATCTCCTCTTTTAAAGTATTGTTGGAGTGAGCAAGCTGGTGAATGCTCGGACGAGTTCAACCTGGATATAAATAAAGAACTATCTAGTTACCGAAACACACTTATAAAACCAGAGGAATCAATGTTTTATTCATGGGAGTCTAATAACTTTGGATCCAAATTACCTCGTCCCACAACCACAGAATTCTTCCAGTACCAACAAGACGGAACGCTGACTCCATTAGAAATAGATAGTAATGGTACGAATTTTGATATCCAGTTTCAAGGACCTTCAGAAGTTGGAAAGTATTTTTATGTAGTAAAAGCAACCTATGAAGAAGAAGTCCACGGGATTTCCTATTACGCATTTCATTTTACTGTACGCGAATAACAACTAACCCCTGAACCTGTGAAAGGATCCAGGGGGTTTTTTGCATTTCGAATTAGCATTAGCTGCCTAAGTTGTTCAATTAACGACCGAGTCATGTCCTTTAAAGCCCGAACTTCGCCACTTAACGACCTAGTGACTCGCTTTAACGCCCCAAATGAATTTATGGAAACTAATCTGACGTTCGCAGACGCTCCATCTCACTAGCAACTTGGTGAGAACCAGCATCGGGTTCTTCCTTCAGTTGGTCAATGATGTTTGCGTAGTCATGGTCTTTTCGATTTTGACTCATCTTATACGCCGCTTGCACCTCGCTTGCTTCCACTAAAAATCCTACAATCCCTTTGATTTCACGCTCAAGAAGTTCCGGCGTTACTGTTTCCCATAAGACAGGATTTTCTCGATGTTGTTCATACGTAACCATGAGTTGCTTTAAATCTGCTCGCAGTTCTTCATCGGTCTGTTTACGAATGGCCCCGTAGATATGAACTGCTTGATAGTTCCATGTAGGGACTTGTTCTTCGACATACCAGGAGGAAGAAATGTACGAATGCGGTCCTTGAAATATCAGCAATGCTTCCTCCACCTGTTCCCATGTCCGCCATTGTGAGTTCCCATAGGCCACATGTCCACTGATCAGCAAGTTCTCACCTTCCCGTCGCACAATCACAGGAATGTGGGTTGCTGTAGGACGCCCATTACTAGTTGTGACTAGTGTGGCAAAGCTGTGAGTTTTCAAAAACGACCAGATTTCTTCAGGATTTTTTACGTTGAATCGTTTAGGAATATACATCAAAACACCTCTTCTTTTACTGATTTGACCAAAATGTAATCGATTTGCTCATCGTCTCCCATGAAGAAGGAGTGTTGCCCGATTCGCTCAAATCCAATCTTTGAATAAAACGTGAGCGCATTATGATTGTTCTCCCAAACACCCAACCAAATTTTAGATTTCCGAAGACTCATTGCTCTTTCAAGCGCTCTATCATAGAGAAGTTTTCCTAATCCGAGCTTCTGAAATTCTATCAAGACATAGATTCGCTCGATTTCTAGATAGTCAGAATCCATAGGCTCTGATTGTGCGTCCAACTGATTGATCTTCAAATAGGCTGCGACCTTCCCGTCCTGTTCTGCCACATAGAATTCCGAGTCGGGATTCTCTAGTTCTTCACGAAGTTTTGAGTCTGCAAATGCCTTTTGCAAATAGTCGTTCATATTTTCTTCTGTGTTATGAGCAACAAATGTTTCAAAATAGGTTTGGCGACCTATCTGTTGGATCGTTTCAATATCTTCTATAGTGCATTTTCGTATTGTCACTGGCATCTTTCTCTTCACCTCTTCTTAATAAATTCGTTTCTGCCCTTTTTTCACGACTTCCCAGTCTTTCTCAATATTATGTCTTACTCGAACCAACAATTTTTCTAGTAGCTCAGCTTCATGCTCGCTTAATTCGTATAGCGCCACCGTTTCTGAGTGTTTATGTTCTTTTAGAATCTGAGGATAGATCTCTAAACCTTTTGCAGTCGGGTATAAATATTTGTTTTTACGATTTGAAGGTTCTAGCCGTTTTTCTATCAGTTCATTTTGTTCCAGCTTTTGAATAGCTCTCGCTGCTGTAGTCCGATCTACTTTAATTTGTTCTGCTACTTTCTCTTGAATAATTCCTGGCTGTTCGCAAATTCGGACTAAGTACAAATAATGACCTTTTGCTAAATCAAACTCTTTAAACTCAATATTGCTGATAGAGTCGAGAGCCCTCGCAATCATTCCGATTTCTCTTAAAATCTCAGCCACTCTGCCACCCCATTTACAATTCATTATATTCACTTTAAATATATTTTGTTGTAAATGCAACAAAAATTTTATTGAAAAAATCCCCTTTCTCGAAAAGAGAAAGAGGATAGAATTTAGTAATCGCCTAATATCTCACGCTGTGTGCGCTTCGGAAGCTTTTCCAAAACCTGCTCATACGAATGACGAATCATCTTGGCAATCAACTCATCTGATAACTCTGCGTCACGGTAAATCGAGTTCCAATGGGTTTTGTTCATGTAGTAGCCAGGAACAATCACTTCGTACTCGGTGCGAAGTTCTTCCGCATACGAAGGCTCTGCTTTAACAGTAAGGATTGCTTTACCTTCCTTGTCACCGCCAAGCATCGCATACATCTTATCACCAATCATGTAGCGATCAGCTGTCCATTCTTCTTTATAATCATGGACTGTCCCGGGTAAGGAAAGAAAGAATGCATGGAGTGCATCGTTGTCATTCAACATACGTTTACGCCTCGCCTTCTAGATCTTCCAAATCCTCGAGCAACGTTTCTGCCTCAGCTAAAATTTCATCTTTTGCAGTAGAGAAAACAGAAATCTGAATCTCGTCTTTTTCAAGTCCTGGTAACCACGCTTCGATGAACTCATCTAATGCGATTGGTTTAGGTGTGAACCCTGGCCATTCTTTCGCCGCTTGATGGCTAGCAAATTCTTCTGACGGCCAGAAGAAAATACGTTGTGCGCCTTTTGCGTCTTCTGCAGTTGCCCATCCTTCTTGGAAAAGCCCCCATACTTCTTTGTTCTCTACTACTGTGTGTAAAAAGACCTCGTACCGCGTATCTGCCGGTAGACGTGTCAGTTCATGCAATTCTTTTTTCATCCGAACCGCCTCCTTTTCACCCATCGTACCATATTACGAGGTTTCGTTGAGACCTTCTCTGTCCGGATCTTGTTCAAGTTTCATTTGGACCGCTTGTTTCAATTGCTGTTCCGATAAATATCGTTCGAGAGGTAAGCCTAGCCATGCTTCCCATTGTTCACGTGTGTACGTATAAGAACTAAACCCAGCATGAACCGTTACAAAATCTGCATTCGTGATTAATCGCAAAAGATATAAACTATATGTTCGAGCTGCTTCCCTAGCTATCTCTGGTTCTGCCTTCTCGTAGTAGAGCTCGATTCCATAAGGTTGTTCCTTGGTCTCAAGCGCCATCTGTTTCCACTCGAGACCATAATCTGGCAATAACTTTAAAATGTTTGTCATCGACATCGGTGATCCTACATAAGAACCCTCATAATCAAATAGCTCTTCTTTCGGAACCTCTGTATTTTCATTGGCACAACTAGCAAGTAGCAGAACGCTAAACATTACCGCCAGCACTCTTCTCATCCTCACATCGCTCCTTTTGGAAGGAGAATTGTCACTTTAAAGAGATCCCCATCCAAATTCAGATCAAATTCACCATTATGCAACGTGACTATGGATTGTGCGATAGCTAGTCCCAATCCAGAGCCTTCTGTGTGACGTGCTTGATCCCCGCGTTTAAAGCGTTCCGTCAATTCCGCGGTATCATCCCCTAACTCATACTGAGATACATTTTTGAATGTTACCACGGCATGGGTTGGTGTTTCTTGTAGTGCGACATAAACTCGTGTGCCAGGCATTGAATATTTGCTGATGTTTAGAAGTAAATTGTCAAACACACGCCAGATCTTTTGTCCGTCCATATAGGCATGAACTGGCTGGAAAGCTATGCCAACACGTATATCAAGGTTCTGTTTATCCAGTGCTTCCTGTTGCTCAGCAATAGCCTGCTGGAGTAAAGACGCCACATCTACTTTTGTTTTGTGCAGCTCGATATTGCCGGAAGCCATCTTCGACACATCGAATAAGTCTTCTATCAACGTTTTCAACCTTGCCGATTTCCGTTCGAGCACTCCAACATACTGTTCACGTTGTTCATCTGTCAAATCTGGATTTTTCAATAAATCTGTATAAGTAATGATTGAAGTCAACGGAGTACGTAAATCATGACTTACATTCGTAATCAGTTCTGATTTCAAGCGCTCGCTTTTCACTTGGGAAGACTGTGACGTCACTAGTTGATCGCGAAGGCTATTGAGTACTTTTGCATGCTCTGCCAGGCGGGAGCGTCCGCGAATCTCGAATGGTTCACTGACCTTTCCGTCCTTCAACCTAGCTGTTTGCACCATTGTTCTGTTCAGATATGCGATGCGACTAAATAGGAAATAAAGTGCGGGAATTCCGATGAATAAGGTAGCGGGAATCCAAACGAGAATCATTCCACCGACCACACCAACCAATACAGTTCCAAAGCCCCAGAAGAAGACAATGACCAAGATGATAACAGCTTGCCACGCAAGACTTTTGTTTAGAAATAAACCCTTTAGCCCCTCCAAACTTCTTTTCATTAAGGAGGTATTATAAGAATAAGTATTCATAGTTGTAACTAAACTTATTAAATACATCAGAAATGCTGTTAATAATCCGATTGCAAAAAACGTAGTGAAAAATGTGAAGTCATCTAATCCATAGTAATAGAAAATACCATTTGTAATTTCTGATGTTAAGAAGTATGAAACAAAGAGTAGTGCACCTGCAATTAAAATACGAATTTCATGAGGCTGTCTTGCGATTGGTAAAAGTAGCTCACTACTCAAAAGATCATCTTTCCATTTTTTCCATAAGAAAAATCCTGCTACTACTGCTGCTACTCCAAGTAGGGTGAGCACCCAGAAAATTAATTGACGATTTTTGTAGTCTTCAATCGCAGGACCAATATAGCTGTTTGGAATGTATACCGTTCCACTATAACTAGCAATGAATGAATCCAATCCCATTTGAATCTCATAAGCTTCATCAGGATGAGTGTCAAATCTACTTGCTTGCAGCCAACCATTGTTTGAACCGAAATCAACAGCATAGGCATCGCTGACTCCAGTTTCTTTATCAAAGGTTTCTCCTGTCGCTGTATTTGTAAGAGAGTAGCCAATTCCCGGGTAATTAATACTAAACTCATTTCGTTGTTTTTGTTGCTCCTGAATATAGCGATCTACTTTACGTTCCCATTCAGCAAGCAGCTTCTCTTCAACATACGCGTCATCTTCGAAATTCCTTCGAATATCAGCTATTTTCTGATCACGCTCTGCTTCCAGTTCTTCACCTATTTCATCGCCTTCAGTTGGTTCATATTGAATGCGAATATCCTCGATTTGAGATTGAAGATCTCCAAAACGGTAACGATATTCTTCTATAGTACTTTCCGTTACTTGGAAACCTTCTAGTAATTCTTCTTTTGTTATCGGCTCCACCATCAATGCAGGGAGTTTTTCAATTATTTCATAGTAAACAGAATGATCGAATTGATCAGTGTCTCTAAAATCTTCTCCAAGGAGCTCTCTTGAGAATCCTGCCCAAGAATGGAGGGCAGTAAGTATGAAAAATGCCAATACACCAAATGCAAGCCATTTCCCCCATTGTTTATTTGTCTTCATCCTAATCCCCCTCGATCCATAAACCGCTTCAACTGGGCAAGCCAGCTTGATGTTTCGGCCGCTTGCGTGAAGCAGTACGTACAATACCCGATGGTGGCGAGGCCAATTAGCATGACGCCTACGGAAAGAACTGTCTCCCATTTACTTGTCCATCTTGTAGCCAACGCCCCACACCACCTTTATATACCGCGGATTCTTAGGGTCCGCTTCCATTTTTTCACGGATTTTTCGAATATGCACTGCTACAATATTTTCTGCATTGTATGCAGGCTCTTGCCAAACGCGTTCATAGATTTCAGGAATCGAGAATACGCGTCCTTGGTTTCTCATGAACAGTTCTGTAATTTTGAACTCAGTCGGTGTGAGTTTCAATGGCTCACCTTCTAGTGTAACTACTTTCGATTCTTGGTTTAAAACTAAACCATCTTTTTCTATAACTGATGTAATTCCTTCGTATGTTCCTAGCTTCGTGTAGCGACGCAATTGCGATTTCACACGAGCAATCAGTTCCATCGGGTGGAATGGTTTCGTGACGTAATCATCTGCGCCAACAGACAAGCCGTGAATCTTATCCGTGTCCTCTGATTTTGCAGAGAGCATGATGATGGGAATGTTTTGTGTTTCCCGAGCTTTGAATGTTGCTTGAATCCCGTCCATCTGGGGCATCATGATATCCATGATCATCAAATGAACTTCTTGTTGCTCTAAAAGTGCAAGTGCTTCTAATCCGTTAGCGGCCTTTAGCACCTGGTACCCTTCATTTTTTAAGTAAATTTCAATCCCGTCTCGAATTTCTTGGTCATCATCTGTGACGAGTACTGTAAATGGTGTCATGTTCGACCGCCTCCTTCCATCTATTTCTATTGTACCTCTCAATTCTTAACAAGTAAGGGGGAGATTTCTGAAGAAATTCTTAAGAACACAAAAAATCTCCTCGCATCGTGCGAAGAGATTACTCGTCATTGCCACTGTCGATATAGAGTTTGCCGTTCTCTTGAAGTTCCGCATAGAAGATTTGGGCAGGATCTTGGTACCCAGCCTTTTTTAATTCTTTCATTAGCCACTCTTTGGAAAGATCTAGTTCTAACAAGTTGCGTTCAATTATGACCCCATCCGTAATGAGCTGCGTGGGAATATAGTGTGTAGATTTTGTCGGTAACTGCATGTCTTTTTTAGTGGCCGGTTGGTTCGCAGATTTTTTATAGACGCTCAGTTCTCCATTCGTCTCGAGAATCGCATGTTCGACTTCTGTAATGGAGAAAATCCCTTGCAGACGAAGGAGCATCTTCAAATCCTCAACCGGAAGTCTACTGGACTTTAATTCGCGCTGAAGAATTTTCCCTTTCCGGATGACGACGGATGGTTCATCATCAAGTAGCGTCTTTGCCCGCATAGATTTTAGGGAAATCCAACTAACAAAGAGTGTGAGTATCGTCCAGATGATGAGTGAGATCATCCCGTCTATGAACGGGGTTTCTGCTTGACCTGCTAAGTCGGCAGCAATTGACCCGATAGTGATGCCGGTGATGTAATTGAACATAGTGAGCTGGCTAAGTTGTTCTTTTCCGAGGAAGCGGGTTAGTAACAGTAGAGTTATAAACGTTATAGTTGTGCGCAAAATCATTTCTAGTGCGTTGATGTCTTCGGTCCACATGGGGAATCACCTCTTGAGAACAGTATGGGCGGAAGTGGCTGGCGTTAGACTGTAAACTTGAATTAACGCCCGTACTTGCTTGATTAACGACCCTAAAGTAACAATTAACGCCCGAACTTCTCTCATTAAAGACCGTACTTCCTCGTTTAACGCCCCAAATGATTTTATGGAAACTAATACAGAAAAACCCCCTCTGCCAAAGCAGAAGGGGCACTCTAAATTATTCGGGTTGGTTGTTCAAGCAACGCTCACATTCAAACAGTTGAGACTCGACTTGCTCACGAATGATAGTGCCACATTCACGGCATACTTTTGGGTTCGCTTCAAGATTTGGTTGATTCATGGTCAGTCACCTCCTCCAACTGGTCATAGCCAGGTACTGTGAGAAATTCGAAAAATTCATCATTTAGAACTAATCGTCTAAAGAGACTAGCGGCCTCTCCAAATCGTCCGTTGTCATAGACATCTTTCCCGAACTGCCCTTGTAACTTCTGCAGCTCTTCTTCAAGAACTTGATCGACAAGTTCAGCTGTAATCTTGCGACCGTCCTCAAGCTTTCCTTCCGGATGACGAATCCATTGCCATACTTGAGTCCGCGAGATTTCGGCTGTTGCTGCGTCTTCCATTAGATGATTAATAGGTGCAGCCCCGTTTCCGCGTAGCCAAGAAGCAATATACTGAACACCAACCGAACAGTTCACACGTAAACCATTTTCTGTGATGGTACCACTCAATACTTCTACTAATGCTTCCGCTGTCACATCCACGTCGTCTCGTTTTCGCGAAATCTGGTTCGGCTCTGGCATGTGTTCATTGAACTCATCGAGTGCCACTGCCACAAGTGCTGGATGCGCGACCCACGTTCCGTCATGCCCATCCGTCACTTCGCGGCGCTTGTCTTCCCGCACTTTATCAAATGCCGCGGCATTCGCTGCTTCGTCACCTTTAATCGGAATCTGAGCAGCCATCCCACCCATTGCTGGTGCATTGCGCTTGTGACACGTCTTGATAGCAAGTAACGTATATGCCCTCATAAATGGTGAAGTCATCGTCACTTGGCCTCGGTCTGGTAAGATGACGTCTGGTTGGTTACGAAGTCGCTTGATGTAGCTGAAGATGTAATCCCAGCGCCCACAGTTCAGGCCTGCTGAGTGATCACGTAACTCGTACAAAATCTCGTCCATCTGGAAAGCTGCCGGAATCGTCTCGATTAACACAGTTGCGCGGATGGAGCCTTGCGGAACACCAAGTGTATCTTGTGCATATCTAAACACGTCATTCCACAAGCGGGCTTCTAAGTGATGCTCGAGCTTTGGTAGATAGAAATATGGGCCACTTCCACGAGCAAGTAATTCTTTTGCATTATGGAAGAAGTACAAGCCGAAGTCGAATAACCCTCCAGACATTGGCTCCCCATCCACTACTACATGTTTCTCTAACAAGTGCCAACCACGCGGGCGAATCTGAAGTACTGCGACATCCTCATTTAGTGAATAGGTCTTGCCAGTAGTTGGTTGTGTATAGGAAATCGTCTTGCGAATCGCATCGTACATATTGATCTGGCCATGAATCATATTGTGCCATGTTGGTGCTGTGGCATCTTCAAAACAAGCCATAAATAGTTTGGCACCAGAGTTCAAAGCGTTGATGACCATTTTTCGGTCAACCGGCCCTGTGATTTCCACGCGGCGGTCTTGAAGGTCCTTCGGGAGTTCGGCAACCGTCCAGTCGCCGTCCCGAATAGGTTTTGTCTCTGATAAAAAATCGAGCTTGCTCCCAGTGTCCAGTTCTTTTTGACGCACTTCACGCGCATCTAAAAGTTCTTTCCGTCGTTCATTGAACGTCCGGTGGAGTCCTTCTAGAAACTGCAAGGCTTCTGGTGTCAACACTTGACGGACGGCTTCATCCTGAGGCGCTTTGATTTCAATCGAAGTTGTCAATTGCGTCATCGGTCCCGCTCCTTTCCGGATCACGCAAATTGCGCGACTTCCGTTGATCCTTTCATGGCTGTTGTAGACGACATGCCGCCTGAGACAATCTGAGAAACATCATCGAAGTAGCCTGTTCCGACTTCACGCTGGTGCTTCGTCGCTGTATAGCCTTTAGCTTCTGAATCAAATTCTGCTTGTTGCAAGCGAGAGTAAGCAGCCATACCTTCTGTTTTATAAGCATGTGCTAGTTCGAACATGCCGTGGTTCAAGCTGTGGAAGCCTGCAAGTGTAACGAATTGGAACTTGTAACCCATCTTCCCAAGCTCGACTTGATACTTGGCAATCGTTTCTTGATCCAAGTTTGCTTCCCAGTTGAACGATGGTGAACAGTTATAAGCAAGCATCTTCCCAGGGAACTCAGCGTGGATCGCATCTGCGAATTGTTTAGCTTCTTCCAAGCTAGGGTGAGATGTCTCACACCAGACAAGGTCTGCATAGGGAGCGTACGCCAGTCCACGTGCGATTGCCTGATCGATTCCAGGATTCGTTTTGAAGAATCCTTCTGGTGTACGTTCGCCTGTAATGAATGCGTGGTCACGCTCGTCGATATCACTTGTCACCATGTCTGCTGCGTCAGCGTCTGTACGAGCTACGATCAATGTCGGAACGTCTAACACGTCTGCTGCCAGTCGAGCAGCTACTAAGTTGCGGATGGCATTTTGTGTTGGAAGAAGAACCTTGCCGCCTAAGTGTCCACATTTTTTCTCTGAAGCCAGTTGGTCTTCTAAGTGAACGCCTGCTGCACCCGCTTCAATCATCCCTTTAATAAGTTCGAACACGTTTAGAGGTCCACCAAATCCCGCTTCTGCATCCGCAACGATCGGCGCAAACCAGTCAAATCCATCGTCACGTCCTTCTGCATGATCGATTTGATCTGCACGTTGTAAAGCTTGGTTGATGCGCTTCACTACTGCTGGAACCGAGTTCGCTGGGTACAAGCTCTGATCCGGATACATTTGACCGGAAAGGTTAGCGTCCGCCGCTACTTGCCAGCCGCTCAAGTAAATTGCTTGCAGGCCTGCTTTGACTTGTTGAACAGCTTGGTTTCCAGTAAGCGCACCTAGCGCATTAATAAAATCTTCTGTATGAAGTGAGTTCCAAAGACGGTCAGCACCACGTCGTGCCAGTGTCTGTTCTACTACAACTGAACCTCGTAATTTCACAACTTCTTCCGGAGTGTACGGACGTTCAATTCCTTTCCAGCGCTTATTTTCGCTCCAGTCTTTACGTAATTGCTCCACTTGTTCTTGTCGTTTCGTCATCATTTATCTCACCCTTCGTGTAAGTTTCTGTTGCATAACAGTTTTAGTTCTTGTAAATTAATATATAACAGAAAAGTCAGAATGACACGGCTTTTTGACAGACCATGAAAATTTCCGGATAAACCTACTAGTTTTCCGGATAAATCCAAATTACGAAGGAGGAACACAATGGAACAGCTTGTACCAACCCGATTTTTAACCGTACGCCAAGAGGAAGATTGGAAGCCTCTACGCCTTTCGACCATTACACATTTGGAGAGTTTACATAAGAAGACTTGGGTTTACGCAGATGGGGAAGCCTATTCTGTATCGCAACCATTAAAGGAGCTGCAGCAACGATTGCCTGAAGACTTTGTACGGATCCACCGGTCGTTTATCGTCAACTTGGTGGCAGTTGAACGAATTACACGCGATCTTGCATCGAATCTGATCATGGTTCTGGAGGATGGCAGTGAGTTACCAGTCGGCCAATCGTATTTGGCGGACGTGAAGCGGATTTTGGGGATGTAATGGTTTCCATAACATCACCTTCCATCGAATGTTCCGACACAATCGTTGAATCTCAGCAAATAACGGGTGAAACTCCTGACACAATCGCCGAAACCCCTCCCAAGGCAGCAAAAAGCCCTCCAATCTCGGAGGGCTTTCGTCTGTCTTATTGGTATTCCATCGAATACAGGTCATGCAGCGCAACTTTCCCAAAGTGGAAATCGGAAATGTGGGATGCAACGAGGAATGTGACGAGCGCTGTGATTTCTTCGTCTGGTTTATTTTGAATATCAATTAAGAGGGTATCGTTCGGCAACGTCTGCATGACTAACTCCGGAAACTTGTCATGCACGCGCTTTGCTTGTTCCGCTGTAATCTTCGGAAGACGGATCGTCGTCACGGTGTCCGCAGAAAACCCGGGTGCCAAGTCGTCAGCAAGTCGCAACTTTCCATTTTTGAAAAAGTAAATCTTGTCTGCGTACTGCTCCAAATTTTCGAGTAAATGAGAGGCAATGATAACGGTCTTTCCTTCCCGCTTCTTCTCGACAAGCATCTGCGAAATCATTTCGACATGCGTTGGGTCAAGTCCATTCATCACTTCATCCATCAACATAATCTTTGTATCTGAGACAATTTGCATCGCAAAGCATAAACGTTGGCGCATCCCGAGAGAGTAGGTCCCTGTCTTCTTCTTGACGTACGAAGCCATACCCAACTTGTTGATTGTGTCCTCAATCAATTCCGGACGGCTATTCCACATCGTTTGGTAGATCTTCATGTGGTTCTTACCGGATACGTGATTGTACAAATCGTTCTGGTCGGGCATCATCGACATCATTTGGTGGATCTTCACTTCATTCGACTTACTTGTGTACTGCAAACCCCCACCTACAACGACCTGTCCTTGTTTTGGAGACAAATAGTTCATGATGACGTTCATCAACGTCGACTTCCCGGTTCCGTTCGGCGCAACTAACCCAATAATCTGACCCGGTTCAAACGTGATAGAAATATCATCGAGCACACGTTTTTCTTGAAACTGCATGCCAATCTGTTTCAGTTCAAGCATTTTATTCCCTCCTTACTTCGTATAAGAAAATCGTTTGTTGGTCGTAATCAGTAAAACAAGCAAGATACATAGGAGTGCACTTCCAGCAACGAGCAAGACGCCTCGTTCTGCCGTGAACAGTTCAGATGCATACAAGAAATCTCTGGTGCCCGATATGACCTGCCCTACTTGAACATAGGAAGTCGGGTACCAATAGGCATCCGTAAACGGACTAACAGCACGTTCAAAATACAAAAACTCTGCGAAAACGATACCTAGCCCAATGGCGATATTGAGGAATTCAAGACGTAACGTGATGCTCAGTAAGATAATCAGCGCAATCAGAGCAATGAACCACAGGGATAAAAAGGCGATGTTTTTCACTAAATACTCCCACATAGGGATGGTCGAAAAGATTTCGAGGTCAGGTCTGTAATTGAAAATCGACACATCTGTATTATAGATAGGGACACCCAGTAGGAAGTCTCCGAACCCTTCTCGCAAGCCAATAATCAAAAGCCCTGCACTCAGCGGAATCACGGTCACTAGACTTCCCACAAATGCGACGAACCCCTTACCGAACATGCGCTTCCAATCGGAAATCGGGAATCCTTTCACAATACTTGGGTTGCGACGGTCTTTTAACACAATGTCAGCTGTGAGTAAAATACAGCTGATCAGCACTACAAACGGTAGAAAATTGTTCAATAGACGCTGTACGGTCTGAAGGGCCGTACGTTCTTCAAACAGTTCATAAGATAAATCGTGATTTCCTTGTGAATAGTGATCATAACGACTAGCCGTATACCCGTAAGCATAGAAACCATCGTCTCGTGCAAAGCTGTTGCCATGCGTATAATAGAGCGGGTTGTAGTAAAAATAGTCTCCGTATTGGATAACTAACTCATTCGTGAACGTGTACCACTCAGCAGTTGAAGAGGCATACGTCAATAAATCCCCTTCATCGAGAGCATCAATTCGTCGTTTCTCAACTTTGTTCCATTCTGGAAATAAACTCGCCGCAAACTGGACCGAAGGATGAAGATTTTCTCTCCCCTCAACACTTTCTATAAATGCTGCCCTTGTATCATACGCCGCTTGCATCTCATCGCGGCTCACCTTCTCAACCGGCTCATAGGTCGGAGCGACTGCAAATGCGTAATAGACACTCAGAAGGAGAAGAATGATGTAGACAGCTTGGTTCTTTTTGTTACCAATGAATTGCAAGGTTTCCCATTTGATAAAATTCCACATAGCCTTCCCCTCCTTACGCTCTTTGTAATCTTCCGCTTGATAAGAACCATTTGACGAGAGCTAATATCAACAGCAAGTAAACAGTTAAAATAACCATACCCATCCAAGCAGAAAGTTCTGCAGGATCGGCCCCCATCAAACTTTCACCCCGAAGTAGCGCAGGGAAATTGACGTAATGGTACGGATACCAAGGAGCGAGAGTTGCCAATCTCGGGAACATGATGGGTAATGCCACCAAACCGAGCTGGATAAAGATTGTGATATAGACATTTCGGACTAGGACGTTCAAGATAACTGAGCTAACAATAGCGACTAAAGATAACAACAGCATATAGCCAATAGCGAACCCACTGTAGGAAAGCACCGTGTGGATCTGGACTTGTCCATTCCAGATGGCAATTACATCTTTTAGACTTCCCCACTCGCCTAAGAAAGCGTAAGGCACACTAAATAGCAGAAGTACTACTAGAAACAGACAGGTAACACTCCATGTCACCAGTACTTTCGCTAACACATAGCGATCAAATGCAATGGGGTATCCTTTGATCAAGGTCGTATGGCGGAAATCTTCAATCATAATATTGGAGGAATAAATGGCGATAGTTATAAACCAAAATGCTCCGACAAATCCGAGTAAGTACATTAAAAAATGCGTGTATGTATACGCTGCAAATGGTGGCGGAGTTTCTAGTTGCGAGAGATAACTGTAATAGTAATAATCAAGTTCATTTTCAATCATTTGCGGCATGATGTCCGCTATTTTTTCGTACTCATCCATCATAAATGCATCTTTACGAAGCTGAGTAAGACGAAGTGCCGATTCTAAATAGAGTTCTGGACGATTGACTTTCAACGACATCCCCTGCTTCGTAAACGAAGTATCTTGTTGGACGACGTTTTTATAGAGCGGACTTCCTGGACCGTCTTCAGTCGCATCGACGACTTGGAACTTGTTAAGTGCGGCTTTCACAGTCAATGAGTCATTCGATTTTTCTGCAATGGGGTTCCCTAACTCGGCCTCATACGAATAGATACTGATGGCTAACGAAAAAATCGCAATGGCAAGTAGGGCAAAGAGCGTCTTTTTATCGGTTCGTTCTACAATAAACAGTGTTTTTAACATGCGAAGCATTTTTATGACCCCTCACTTTAATTTTCACACTTTTCTATCATCTCAGACATCACAACCCGCTGTACAGGGTAAAGTTAAATTTAGTTAAACTTTCATCAAATAGTTAAAAGAATGCAATTTTTCTACATCCATTCTTGAAAAACAAACGTTAGCTAGGAAATATAAATTGAAGGGATGCGTTACTTATGAACAAAAGCAAATGGGGCGTACTGTTGTTAACAGTCGGAATTTTAGCTGCTTGTGGTGATACAACAGAAGAGATCGGGATGGAAGAGATGCCTGAGGAAGAAATGGTAGAGGAAGAAGCTGGCGGTATGGATATGAATGAAGAAGAAACAACAGAAGAAGCTACTGAAGAAGGCACCGAGGAAGAAGCAACAGAGGAAGAGGCTACTGAAGAAGCAACCTCTGACGCACCAATTGCTGAAAACGGAGTTGCTTCAGAGCTACTTGCAAAAGGCGAAATGACAAGCTTTGTCTTCAATGAAGCTGGCGAGTTCAACGTATTTTGTGAACCTCATCCCGTGATGAAGATGACGGTCATTGTGGAAGAAGGCGCTGAACTTTCTGGTGAAGTAGCAGTAGACATCGCAGATTATGAGTTTGTCGAGACTACATTGACTGTCGCACCTGGGACCGTGATCACCTGGACCAACCAAGACAATGTTCGTCATAATGTAGCTTTCCAATAATCAAGTTGGCCCTGAGCGCTAAACAGCCTCAGGGTCTTTTATGGGACGTGGGTATCTAGCACCCACTGTTAGAACGACAATACTTCCAAGTAGAAGGATAATCCCGACCCAAGAATTCCACGTAAATACCTCTCCAACAACTAGCACGCCAAGTACGGCAGCCGTTGTCGGCTCAGCAAGTGACAGCGTGAGCGCAGAACTCGATGGAATCTTTTTTAAGCCTGTTGTGTAGAAAACATAGGCAAGTGTCGTCGTCCCTATTCCTAAATAGAGGAGTATCAGGGCATTCACCGGTTGCACTGTCCAAGCCGCCCCATTTAGCACATAGAACGGACTTAGAAAGACAGCTGCAACGCTGAATGTCATGGCGACTGCTGACACCGCATCTTGTTTGGCAACAAGCACTTTGCTCGCCATCGTATAGATAGCAAATACGATTCCTGCTCCTAATGAAAGAAACACCCCTGTTGGGTTTACCGTCACCGCACCGGAATTAAGAAACAAGAATCCGCAACCCACAAGAGCAAACAACGTAGACAGCATCCAGATTCGAGTAGGTCTTTGTTTAAATATAAACCACTCTACTAAACCTGAGAAAACAGGGGCGCTTCCAATCGCGACGACACTCGCTATCGCTACGCCTGTCAGTTTTACACTACTGAAGAACAGCATTTGAAACAGTCCAATACATAAGGCCGCAAGCAGTGTCTCTTTCCAGGACCACTTTTTGAAGTTAATCTTGCGCATGACAAGTAACGGGATCAACAAGGTCAAGCCGCCTATAGCCGATCTGGCAGCCGCCACAACGAACGGGTGAGCATCTTCAGGTAAAAATGTTTGCGCGGTGCCTGTAGTTCCCCACAGGATGGCGCCAAGTAAGACAAGTATGTATGGTAAACTAGACAATGAAATCACTCCTTACAGCTATATTCACTCTTATCCTTTCCAGTATACAAGGAGGTTCGGAAAAATGTATAGAACGATTGAGGAGACTGCCCTCTATCTCCAAATGCCCGAAGAGCAAGTACGCCGGTATATTTTGGAGCGTCGGATTAAAGCTGTCTACGATGGTGAGCAGTTTGTCATTAACGATGAACAGTTTAATCGACACTTTGATCAGCTCGATGAATTGAAAGCCATGATTGAAGAGTGGCGCAACACACCGATTCCCGAAGATCCCGATATTAAAGATGAAGACTAATCCCAGCACTCCGGTGACTGGGATTTTCACTGTTCCCCCTATTCGCAATCCTTTTGCAATTCCGGATATTCCCGAATGGCTTTCTATTCGCTGCTTTTCTTCTTATAATAAACAAATGCCTATACAGGTAATTGTCAGAATAGTGATATGATTTGGAGGTTTTGAAATGGAAAACACGAAAAAACGTGGATTCATTCTTCGTTCTCTCGATGGTATCGAGCGTACCGGGAATAAATTGCCACATCCGGTTACATTATTTGCGATTTTTTCTGTTCTCATCTTAGTGCTTTCTGCTATCTTCTCTACGCTTGGCGTTAGTGTCGAAGATCCGATGAACCCAGGAGAAACGTTAACGGTTAGAAATTTACTTGATTCAGAAGGAATTCTGTACTTGTTCCAGAGTATGGTCACAAACTTCACAGGGTTTGCACCACTTGGTACCGTTCTTGTCACGATGCTAGGTATCGGTCTTGCTGAGCGTTCTGGATTGATTAGTGCTGCTCTTCGCGGACTTGTTACTTCTGTGCCAAAGCAACTTCTTACAGCTGCATTAGTTTTTGGTGGCGTTATGTCATCAATGGCTGCAGATGCTGGATACGTTGTTCTCGTACCACTTGGAGCAGTTCTTTTCGCTGGAATGGGACGTCACCCACTTGCAGGTCTAGCTGCTGCGTTCGCTGGGGTATCTGGTGGATTCAGTGCCAACTTGCTACTCACTTCTCTTGACCCACTTCTTGGTGGAATTACGCAAGATGCTGCGGCCATCTTAAATCCTGAGTATGCTGAGTCAATTAACTACGCGATGAACTACTACTTTATGATTGCTTCAGTCTTCATGATTACAATCGTTGGTACTCTCGTTACTGAAAGAATCGTAGAACCTCGTTTAGGTCTCTATAAAGGGACTGTAACTGAAGAAGTCAACACACTTTCTTCTCTTGAGAAAAAAGGATTATGGGGCGCACTTGCCTCTGTTATCGTTGTTTCAATCGGTATTGCCTTATTGGTCGTTCCTTCTTGGGGACCACTTCGTGCAGGTGCTGAAGAAATCGTGAGTGCACCGTTCTTCCAAGTCCTTGTTCCTGTTATCTTGATTCTTTTTATTGTTCCTGGATTTGTGTATGGTGTCATCACTAAAGCAATCCGTAATGATAAAGATGTTGCGAATCAATTATCTGAAACTATGGAAACAATGGGTTCTTACATTGTTCTTGCCTTTGTTGCTGCACAGTTTGTCGCTTACTTTACAACGTCTAACTTAGGGCTTGTGCTTGCAGTAAACGGAGCGGAATTCTTAGACAGCACCGGTTTTACTGGTTTCCCATTAATCTTAGCCTTCCTGTTGATCACAGGTTTCATCAACTTGTTCATCGGTAGTGCTTCGGCAAAATGGGCTATTATGGCACCAGTATTCGTACCAATCATGATGGAGCTTGGGTATTCACCAGAGTTAACTCAGGTCGTTTACCGTATCGCAGATTCATCAACAAATATCATTTCTCCTTTGATGCCGTACTTTGCCATCGTTATTGCGTTTGCTCAGAAGTATGATAAAAAAGTGGGAATTGGTACGTTGATTGCTACCATGCTTCCTTACTCGATTGCGTTCTTTGTTGTTTGGACGCTCATGCTATTCATTTGGATGGCACTTGGTATCGACTTAGGACCAGGTTCTGGCATCTACATGCCAGAACAATAATCTGTTTACCGACTCTCTTTATGAGGGTCGGTTTTTTAGTTCTCTAGCCCTCTTTTCAGATTTTTCAATCAGTGATAAAGTAACGTGTAGAAGAGGGGGAATTATCTTATTATGAAGAAATGGTTTTTAGCAGTGGCAGCCCTAGGTTTACTAGCAGGGTGTCAAGAGGAAGCAGCAGAAACAACTGACGCACAACAAGTAACGGGTCCTGCTGGCGAGATTGAGCAAAAAATTGAAGAGGCTTTTGACATAGAAGTTGCGGTTCCGACTTTACAGAATCACGATATCGGCCTTGCTTATTTAGATGAAGGTAGCGAGGCGTCCCCATTAAAATCTGCTCACTTGATTTATCAGACGACGACTAAGCCTATGGATGGCTTTAATGTGGATACATGGGGAGAGCAAAATGGTGTGGAGATCATCCACGGTGATCTGTTTAAAGATGCACCACTTGCAGAGCTTGATATTTTCCCAGAAACGTATGGAACGATTATGGACTCTGAAAAGCGCGACATCGCTGGACAAGAAGTGGAGTTTAACTTAATTCCAGGGGCTGTTCGTGATACGGCATTCATCGGGTTTGATAAAGAGGGTGCTGGCTATATGATCAAGTATCATTTGGCTGAAAACCAAGAAGAGGATGAAGCAATTGCGTTCGCTGAGCAAATCATTGAAGCCTTGAACTAGAGTAGGTTTCTTAAGGTACCTGTGCACCAAACAATTCAACACAATTTGCATAATTAAAGGAGCAACCGCGACGTCATGCGGTTGCTCCTTCATTTTTATGCAATTGTTGTTCATAGTCAGAATTGTTTAGTGCACAGGTACCTAAAAGGGAATATCTTCCACATCTAACGCAATCAAGTTGCAGGCGTTAGAAATACACTGCGGAGTTTCTAAAACGGCGTTCTCCACATCTAATAACTAAATAGAAATCATAAACCCAGCACGTTTGCCGATAATCTCTGCATAATCTTCTACCATCACGCTAGCTGTCGGATACATCCCGGCTCCCGGCCCTACAAGAGTAAGCGTTCCGATATAGTTTGTATCGACCGCCACTGCATTGTTCACTCCCTCGATTGCATAAAGAGGATGATCCGGACCGACCAGTTGTGGACCGACTGAAGCTTCTAGACGTCCATCTGGATGCTGGACGATTTCTGCCACGTGGCGGTAGCGAAGTCCGTTAGTTTGCGCCAGCTGTACATCTTCGAGTGTAATCGTATCGATCCCCTTCACATCTACTTCATGACGTTCCGGTTGTTTATCAAACGCGAGCGCACTTAAAATCATCAATTTATGGAAAGCGTCCATTCCCGATACATCATTGTAAGGGTCTGCTTCCGCATAACCTAGCGCCTGTGCATCACGTAGTGCCGCATCAAATGCACTATTGTCTGAGCGCATAGACGTCAAAATATAGTTGGACGTCCCATTCAAAATTCCCTGAATCCGGTGGACAGAGTTGACCTGCAGCAAGTTTTTTAGCGTCTTGATAACTGGGACACCGCCTGCAGTAGTCGCTTCATACCCAATGTAGACGCCTTTTGATTTTGCTCGTTCATGTAAATCAATGTGGTAGCGAGAAAACATTACTTTGTTTGCCGTAATGACATGACAGCCTTTGTCGATTGCCTGGCACAAGTAACTGTAAGCCGGCTCTTCTCCAACAATTGCTTCGAACACCACTTGCAATCCAGGGATGGCCAAGATGTCTTCAAATTTGTCTGTGATCAGGACCCCAGGAGTGGCGGGACGTGGCTTTTCTAAATCATGTACTAGAATCGCCCCCACTTCTATATCAAGACCAAGAGACCGTTGTAGCTCTTCTCGTTTGTCTTGTAAGATGCGGTAAATCCCCTGACCTACTGTTCCGTACCCTAAAATTGCTGCGCGTAATTTTGCCATGTTTATTCCTCCAACTCGGTGCGTCAAATCGCCGTATTATTTTTTCTATTCTAGAGGAAGAAGTCAAATAAAACAAGAAAATTCTTTCTGTAGAGTACATTTGTTTTTCTAATACGGACAATTAGACAGGAAGAGCTGCCTTTTTCACTGCTTGTAATCCCGCATCCAATGCTTCTAAAATATCGTCAATATGTTCAAGGCCAATAGATAAACGAACTAATTCTGGCGTGACCCCTGTACGTGCCAATTCTTCCCCTTCGCCAAGCTGCTGGTGCGTTGTGGATGCTGGATGAATGATTAAAGACTTCGCATCGCCTACGTTCGCCACATGAGAGAACAACTGAATGGAATCAATCAGTAGTTGTCCTGCCTGCTTTCCACCTCTCACGCCAAACGTCAGGATGGAGCCCGCTCCTTGGCCAAGATATTTTTTTGCTAGTCCATGAGATGGGTGCTCTTCAAGACCCGGGTAATTGACCCATTCGACTTCTTCATGCTGCTTCAAATAGTTAGCAACCGCCAATGCATTCTCATTATGCTTCGGGATGCGTAAGTGAAGTGTCTCTAACCCTTGCAGGAAGGAAAAAGCAGCTTCTGGACTCAAAGCCGGTCCAAAATCTCGTAGCAGTTGCACGCGCAGCTTAATCGCAAAAGCTACTTGGGGTACATCAATTCCATACCGTAAACCATGATAAGTCACGTCTGGCTCGATGAAACCAGGAAATTTATCGGAGTTCCAGTCAAAATTCCCACCATCGACTACCACTCCACCGATCGTCGTCCCGTGTCCTCCAATCCATTTTGTAGCAGAATGGATGACGACGTGTGCGCCATGATGAATTGGTTGTGTGCCGTATGGAGTAGCAAACGTGTTATCGATTAGTAAAGGTACTCCCACCTCATTGGCCACTTTCGCGACTCCCTCAATATCCAAAACATTTAAACTTGGGTTACCAATCGTTTCAGCAAAGAAGCCTTTTGTTTTTGAAGTAACGGCCGTCCGGAAGTTTTCAGGGTTCGTCGAATCCACAAACTTCACAGTAATTCCGTAGCGAGGTAATGTGTGGGCAAATAGGTTGTAGGTTCCACCGTAAAGGTTGGAAGCCGCTACAATCTCATCGCCTGCTCCCGCAATATTTAAAATCGAAAACGCAATTGCTGACATTCCAGAAGAAAGAGCGACCGCTGCCGTTCCTCCCTCAAGCTGAGCGACACGCTGCTCAAACACATCGACGGTTGGATTGCCAATGCGTGTATAAATGTTACCGGCTTCTTTCAAGGCAAATAAGTTTTGTGCATGCTCTGTACTTTGGAAAACAAATGAAGTGGTTTTGTGAATCGGTACTGCACGAGACCCGGTTACTGGGTCTGGCTGCTGGCCTCCGTGAAGTAAAATCGTTTCTGGGCGTAAATGTGTCATTGTTCTTCCTCCTTTAGTTTGGTTAGATCAGACATCCAGAGAGGAAGTGACAATGAAAAAGGCCCTCTTCAATTAAGAAGAGGAGCCTGAGCTTGTCCTCCTCTTATCTTCCAGATCATTAACTGATCTGTAGGAATTAGCACCTTTCCAAGCAAAAATGCTTGTTGGTTGCCGGGCTTCGCAGGGCCTAGTCCCTCCGCCACTCTGGATAAGAGTCATATACGTCTGTCTGTTGCATTGAAGTATAAAACAGCGGAGAATCTTCTGTCAACCACCAATTTGAAATTTTCTGTTTTTTCAGCCGGAAATCACTTGCCAAACACTCTGAATTGCGAAACAATAGAGGGTGAGACCTTCGAAAACCGAAGGACCCAAGGAGGATTATCGAATGACGACACAATTCCAAGAGTATACATATGAACGTCCTGATATGTCCACTCTTCAAACAAACGCTAAACAAGCACTTGAAGCCTTCAAAACTGCGTCTTCTTATGAAGAGCAAAATGAAGCCATTCAAACTTTGAACCAACTACGCGCAGACTTCTCAACGATGGCCAACTTAGTGTATATCCGTGCATCTATTGATACTAACGATGACTTCTACCAAAACGAGCGTGATTATTTTGATCAGATTTCGCCAGAGATGGAAGAAATCGTGACCGAGTACTACAAAGCCCTTGTTGAATCTCCTTTCCGTTCCAACTTGGAAGAACGTTGGGGGCAGCAACTATTTGATTTAGCTGAATTTCAAATCAAATCATTCTCTCCAGAAATCATGCCACTGCTTCAAAAAGAGAACAAGCTGGCATCTGATTACTCGAAACTTGTGGCATCTGCCCAAGTCGAATTTGATGGGGAGACGTTGACACTTGCTCAACTTGGACCCTTTGCTGAATCGACGGACCGCGCGACACGCAAGAAAGCAAAAGAAGCATCATTTGGTTTCTTCGCTGAACATGAGGAGAAGTTTGATTCAATCTATGATGAACTCGTCAAAGTAAGAACAGAAATCGCGCATACAATGGGCTATAAAAACTTTGTAGAGCTTGGTTACATTCGTATGAACCGTATCGATTATAATGCTGAAATGGTCAAGACGTTCCGCGACCAAGTACGCGACTACATCGTTCCTGTTGCGACAAAGCTTTATGAGAAACAAGCTAATCGCATTGGTGTGGAAAAGCTCAAGCATTACGATGAGCCGCTAACATTCTTAACGGGCAATGCCACTCCTCAAGGATCACCTGAATGGATCATCGATGGTGGGAAGAAAATGTATGAAGAGCTTTCTCCTGAGACGGACGAGTTTTTCAAATTCATGCTCGACCGCAACCTGATGGACCTTGTAGCTAAAAAAGGAAAAGAAGCTGGCGGCTATTGCACATTTATTGAAAATCATGATTCACCGTTTATCTTCTCGAACTTTAACGGGACATCTGGTGATATCGATGTCTTAACGCATGAAGCAGGTCACGCTTTCCAAGTGTTCTCAAGCCGCAATATCGGTATTCCAGAGTACATCTGGCCAACGTTTGAATCTGCCGAGATCCATTCTATGAGCATGGAATTCTTCACATGGCCTTGGATGGAAAACTTCTTTAAGGACCAAACAGAAAAGTACAAGTATTCTCATTTGATGAGCGGTCTATTATTCCTTCCTTATGGGGTTGCTGTCGATGAGTTCCAGCATGTCGTTTATGAAAATCCAGAAATGACACCTGCTGAACGTAAGGCTGCTTGGAAAAAAATCGAACAAACCTACCTTCCTCATAGAGATTACGATGGCAATCCTTATCTAGAAGAAGGTGCTTTCTGGCAACGTCAAGGTCATATCTATGCATCGCCTTTCTACTATATAGATTACACATTAGCGCAAATCTGTGCGTTCCAATTCTGGAAACGTTCACGTGAAGATTTTGATGGCGCTTGGAAAGACTACTTGTATCTATGCACACTTGGTGGCTCTCTTCCATTTACAAAATTAGTAGAGGCTGCGAACTTAAAATCTCCTTTCGAACAAGGGAGTATTGAAGGTGTTGTAGAGGAAATTGAATCATATTTGAACAGTGTGGATGACGAAGCATTATAAAAATTATGTAGGCAGGTCCCATGTGGACTTGCCTATTCTATTGCTTGTCCTCTACACTAGAACCTAAGTGATTCTATTTTGAAGGAGAGATTGTGCAATGACACCCGAGCAGAAGCTCTATGAGTACCTAGTAAACAATACCTGGGATTTAACCGAGGATTGGTATGCAGCACTTGATAAAAATTCCACAAGTGGAGTCTATGCTTCGACGGACCCTACTGTGATTCAAACGATCAAGCAACAAAATCACGGTTTTCATGAACGTTTTTGTAAACTTTTTAAAGAAGAAGAGGACGTTTTTGTAAAACATTTTGAGGAATGGGTTATAGAAATTGCCCGTGACCCAGAACATTTGAACACACCTCTCCATTTCATCCTTCAAGAATTTTTCAATACGCAACAACAATACATTACTCTCTTGTATCAATATGAACGACAAGAAGACGATTTACCCCACGAAACTGTCCAACAGTGGATAGCATCGGTCACGAAGATGTTTGGGAAATTGATGACCTGGTTCACAGAAGAACATCACAAGTACTCTATATCAAAATTACGTGCTCAACAAGAAATGATCAATGAATTGAGTACGCCTGTCATCTCTCTAAGCAAAGGTGTGGCATTGCTCCCACTTGTAGGGGACATCGACACGAATCGCGCCAAATACATCTTTGAAAACGCCTTGACCCAGTGTACACAAAAACGCGTCCATAGTTTACTTATTGACATCTCGGGTGTAGCCATTATTGATACGATGGTCGCCCAGCAAATTTTCCAACTAATCGAAGCGCTTCGCCTTCTTGGTGTTGAGTCGACTCTTTCAGGCATTCGCCCTGAGATTGCCCAAACAGCTGTCCAATTAGGTATAAACTTCCAAGATATTAATACCATCTCTACTATTGAACGTGCCGTCCAGCGGTTGTTCACGGAAAAATAAGGAGGACGTCTCTTCATGAAACACTCACTCATCGACCGCCTAACGCGGTATGCAAAAATTGATACACAATCTGATGCAGCCAGCACAACAACACCTTCAACTGAAGGCCAATGGGACTTGTTGCACCTGCTTCAACAAGAACTAGAAACAATGGGAATGACGGAAGTTTCTCTAGATGAAAACGGCTATCTCTTTGCCACACTTCCAGCAACGACGGATGAACCACTACCAACTATCGGATTTTTAGCGCACGTAGATACAGCGACTGATTACACAGGCAAAGATGTAAAACCTCAAATCGTTGAAAACTACGACGGGAACGACTTGGTGTTGAACGCATCTACAGTCATGAAAGTAGCAGACTTCCCTGAACTGACGAAGTATCAAGGGCATACATTGATGACCACCGATGGGACAACTCTTTTAGGTGCTGACAACAAAGCTGGCATTGCCATTATTTTGACGGCTATGGATTACTTCTTAGCAAACCCTGAAGTGCCCCATGGTAAAATTCGTGTTGGCTTCACACCTGACGAAGAAATCGGACGTGGACCTCACAAATTTGATGTAGAAGCATTTGGTGCAGATTATGCTTACACGATGGATGGCGGCCCTCTTGGAGAGCTTCAGTATGAAAGCTTTAATGCAGCAGGTGCCCGTGTCACGACTCACGGCGTCAGCGTTCACCCAGGGTCTGCAAAGGACAAAATGGTCAATGCCATTACAATGGCCATGAAGTTCCAATCCCATATGCCACCTCAAGAAGTTCCTGAAAAAACTGACGGCTTTGAGGGCTTTGTGCATTTAATGGATATACACGGAAAAGTTGAAAAGACCGTAATGGATTACATTATTCGTGATTTTGATAAATCAAAATTTGAAGAAAAGAAACAACGATTCCACGATGCTGCCCAAGCAATCCGCGAGCAGTATGGAGACTCAGCGATTGAAGTAGAACTGAATGATCAGTACTACAACATGGGTGAGAAAATCACACCGGTGATGGAAATCGTGGATCAAGTCAAGACGATTATGGAAGACCTTTCGATTGAACCCTTGATTATTCCGATTCGTGGAGGAACAGACGGTTCTCAGCTTTCTTACATGGGGATGCCGACACCAAATATCTTTACAGGTGGCGAAAACTATCACGGGAAATTTGAGTACGTATCCATTGAAAATATGGAAAAAGCTACTCAAGTCGTGCAGGAAATCGTTAAACGTGTAGCAACCACTAACTAAAGGATGGGATGGGCAATGAAGGCAATAGGCTTGGGGATTTTGTCAGCGCTGTTTTTTGCGGTTACGTTTGTATTAAATCATGCAATGGAACTTTCAGGTGGTAGTTGGATGTGGAGCGCCTCACTCCGCTACTTCTTCATGGTTCCTTTCCTGCTTGTCATAGTCGCCTTCCGAAAAGGCCTTCCCTCCCTTACATCCGATATGAAAAGTGCTCCAAAGCCTTGGCTGCTTTGGAGCTTTGTTGGATTTGTGCTATTTTATGCACCGCTTACCTATGCGGCTGCGTTTGGTCCCGGATGGCTTGTTGCCGGCATGTGGCAGTTTACAATTGTTGCAGGTATCTTACTGGCACCGCTGTTCCTAACATCAAACGGAACTCGAGAATCGATTCCTCGAACTGCTCTTGTGATTTCGGGCAGCATCCTCGTTGGGATTGTTCTTTTGCATCTCCCGCAAGCTGAAAGCGTTCCACTGTCTGTACTTTTGCTCGGTTCGTTGCCTGTCATACTAGCCGCTTTTGCCTATCCACTTGGCAATCGCAAGATGATGCTGCACGTCAGTGGCCGACTTGATCCCTACCAACGCGTACTCGGGATGACCATCGCTTCTCTCCCAGCATGGATTGCGCTTTCCATCTACGCGTTCTTTACTGTTGGACTCCCTTCTGGCAGCCAAGTATTTCAATCCTTTTTGGTCGGAATCAGTTCAGGCGTCATTGCCACTGTCCTGTTTTTCATGGCTACTGAATTAGTCCGGCACAATCAAAGTCGCCTCGCTTCTGTGGAGGCCACACAATCGACTGAGATCCTGTTTGTCGTTGCTGGAGAAATGGTACTTCTTGCCCTTCCACTATCAGATTGACTGATGCCCCGTAATCCCACAGATAAAAAATAATGGAGCCGTATTCGTCAATCATTGTGACGGCTTTTTATGGTTTTCACCCTAGTTTGAAGGGTATTGGCATAGAAGAGAGTAAAGTCGATTAAATGTCTTTAGTATAGGAAGGAAGTGAGCAACAATTGACTTATCTTTTATTATTGGTAGGATTTGCTCTTTTAGTTAAGGGAGCTGATTATTTTGTGGAAGGCGCTTCAAAAATAGCGCAAAGCTTGAGGGTGTCGCCTTTATTGATCGGCTTGACGATTGTCGCATTCGGTACAAGCGCGCCGGAAGCGTCGGTCAGTTTTATCGCAGCGTTCGAAGGAAACAGTGATGTGGCGATCGGGAACGTCGTCGGCAGTAACATCTTCAACATCACTTTCATCTTAGGGGTGACAGCCCTCGTTTTCCCTCTGCTGGTCCAGAGTGAGACGATCCGGAAAGAAATTCCCTTCGCCTTACTGGGCTCCGTTGCCTTGCTGCTGCTCATCAGCGACATTCAACTTCAGGCGTTGGACAGCAATCTCATCACAAGAACAGAAGGCATTATGCTGCTGCTATTCTTCGCGGTTTTCCTTTACTATATCTTCGAAGTGGCAAGGAAAGATCGCCTGAACACAGAAGAAAATCCCGTTGACTCGGCGAACATATCCAAGTTGAAAAACTCGCTCTTAACAATCGGCGGACTTGCCGGCATCGTGTTCGGCGGCACCCTCGTCGTCGACAACAGTATCGAGATCGCTCTTGCACTCGGTATGAGCGAGACTTTGGTCGGCTTAACGATAGTTGCCGTAGGTACTTCGCTTCCTGAGCTCGTCACCTCTGTAACCGCAGCTTTGAAGAAGCAGGTGGACATTGCTCTGGGGAATATCATCGGCAGTAATATCTTCAACATTTTCTTCATCTTAGGAACCT
The DNA here is from genome assembly GCF_038595005.1 of Chryseomicrobium sp. FSL W7-1435. Lineage (GTDB taxonomy): Bacteria > Bacillota > Bacilli > Bacillales_A > Planococcaceae > Chryseomicrobium. The sequence goes on along the minus strand of NZ_CP151997.1, from coordinate 482,912 downwards.
CAGCAGCCATCAGTCCTTTAACTGTCGATTCGAAGATATTTTCGGATGTATGGCTGATGATCGGTGTGACAGTCCTTGTGATAATCCTTGCGAGAACCAAGTACAAGATTTCAAGGATCGAAGGTTCGGTTTTAGCCGTCATTTATATCGTTTATGTCGTTTATATTATTTTGAGAAATTAAACGGCAGAGTTATAGATAGGGGCTGTCCCAAAAGGTCGTGAAAATGACTTTCAGGGGCTGTCCCTTTTTACATTCAAATGATAATGGATTCACCATGCATTTAATTTAAAGAAATGAAAGTGCGTGTGACAGAGGGAGGATTCGAATAAAACCGATTCACTTTTGACATAATGTCTATCGCAATTTAAAGTTTAATTAGACATCATTATATTCACTGGATAATATTTATCTAATGAAATCTGGTGAGAGTAAACGATCCTGGAGACTGGAAATGCATTTCTCCAGTTCTTTATTATCTGAAGGGAGAAATGGATATCACTTTTGGTCCTCGCATTTTTAAAACTGGCGTAGCAGTTATAATTGCCATATACATATGTGGATTTTTCGGATTGGACAACATTGCGTTTGCAGCTGTTGCAGCTATTTTAGCTGTACAGCCATCGCTATACCGGACTTGGAAGCACTTGCCTGATCAATTGATCACAAATACGCTGGGTGCATCCATCTCGTTGTTTTTCATCTATTTTTTAGGCGAAAATCCTATCACCATCGGTTTAGTTATCATGATCATGATTTCATTAAGCTTGAAATTAAAAATGGATAGCACAATTCCGCTAACTCTTGTAACGGTAGCTGCGATCATGACTTCCGGTGCAGGTGAGGATTTGTACTTTGCCCTGGAAAGATTTTCGGTTATTTTAATAGGAACGATTTCTGCTATATTAGTTAATCTCGTTGTTTTTCCACCGAAATATAAAAAGAGCTTTTCAACTAACATCCACTCAGCTTTTCAGCAAATGTCATTATTATTAAGGACTGCAATTTCAAATGAGCTGACAGAAGGTTCCAATCAGGATCTTTCCCGTAACTTTAAGAAAGAACTTGAAAACTTAGTGGAGCAATTCAAATTGTTTGATGAGGAAAGAATCAAGTTCGGAAAATCACGAACAAAGCAATTGAATGACAGGGAAATGATTGTTTTCAGGCAGATGCTGAAGACATTAGAAGAAGGGAATCAGCTTCTCGAAAAAATTGATGACCACTACTTTCAGAGTAAGTCTGAAAAAAGCGTCAATCAGTTATTTGATCAGTACCTGGAAGAATTGATTAAATATCACGAGTATCTATTTTTGAAATATCAAGGCAAGATCAAAGAATTTCAGCATTCAGACGCAGATATGTTAAACCGAAGAAACGAATTTTATGATTCAGTGCTTTCCCTGTCTAAAGAAAACCAGGAGAAAAACATTCGATTAATGATTGTAGCATCCGCTCTTTTTGACTATACATTCCATCTCCACCGCCTGGATCAGCTGCTGAACCAGTCGCAAAAATAAGGTAAATAATTTATTTAGTCCGGATTGAGTAAAAGGAATAATAAGGAGCAGTGCCAGGGAAGTTACTGGCGCTGCTCCTTTCTAATTTATCTTCCCCAACTCATCCAACAGCGCTCTCCGTTTCGGATACATGAACTGCAGCTCTTCAATCAACCCTGCCGCTGATTCTGTAAGATGTTCCACAAACTCCCGCTCAAAATAATCAAGCCCGCGGTTATAAAGCTTCGCCGGCACCTGTTTTTTCAGATTGCTTAAGTTTATGAGAATTCCTCCTGGGTTGATGATAACGTGTTGAGGTGTGGGGTTGAATAGGGAGTTCTTTTGGGGAGGATGACGGTCTATAGGGAAGAAAATATCTTCTATTAGGTTGCGGCTGCATATGCGGGGGGCATTTCTGTGAATTTCATGTGTTTTTGAGGGGTTTAGGGTAGCTTTCTGCATAGGCGTGAGTCAAGTCCGAACGATTGTGTAAAATTAGCTACACTGTTTCTAACCTTATTTTGTTAAGCTCTTTTTCTGGCTATAAAGCGTCTTCTCCTGGTGCATGAGGACAGCCCCAATCAGGCGGAAAGCGGATTGCGTATTCGGAAAGATTCGGATGACACGTTCTCTGCGGCGAACCTCCTGGTTCAGGCGTTCCAAGGAGTTGGTGCTGCGGATGTGGACGTGGCGGTTCACGGGCTCGTTCATGTATTGGATCGTGTCATCAAAGCCTTCATCCAAGATAGCGAGTGCTTTTGCATACTTAGGCTGGTCGGCGAAAGCGGTGAACAGGTCCTCTTTGAAATTACGCATATCCTCGATGGTCACTGCCTGAAAGAGGCGTTTCAGCTGAAGACGAAATTCTTCTGAATCTTTTTTCGGTAATTTATCGACGATGTTGCGTTTGAAGTGGACGTTACAGCGTTGCCAACTCGTGCCGATGAATTCCCGCTGGATCGCTTTTTTCAACCCCTTATGGGCGTCTGAAATGACGAGCTTGGGCGACTGGAGCCCTCGGGATTTGAGTTCCTGGAAGAAGCTTTGCCAGCTTTCGAAGCTCTCCGCGTGATCCACTTTCAGCCCCAGGATTTCCCGGCGGTTATCTTCGGTTATAGCCGTGGCGATATAAACCGCTTTGGAAACGACACGGTTGTGTTCACGCACTTTGATGTACATGGCATCCACAAAGACATACGGATAATAGGTGACGTTCAGTGGCCGTGCGGCCCACTCCTTGACGACCGGATCCAGTTTGGTCGTTAACGAAGAGACGAACGACTTGGAGACGCTTTCCCCGCACAGCTGCTCGACAACATGTGTGACTTTGCGCGTGGAGACACCGTTAACGACCATTTCCAGCATCGACAGCATGAGCGCTTGGTCACAGCGAGCGAATTTTTCAAAGGCAGAAGTGGAGAACTCACCGCTGCGCGTGCGCGGCACTTTCAGTCGGATTTTTCCGATTCCGATCGTGTAATCCCTTTCGTAATAACCATTACGTTGGTCAAGACGCTCAGATGAGCGTTCATAGCGCTCAGCTTGCAGGTATTCGTCCCGTTCATTTTCCATGTACGCATTCAACACCAGAACTACCGACGATTTCACGACGGCTTCCATGTTCGAGTTCAAGACAGAGTCTTTCAATAAATCCATATCTACGCTAAAATTAAGGTGGGTCATCATCAATTCCTCCAATGTGATCGTGGTTGTGAACATTGTAGCACAGGGATTGATGGGGCCCTTTTTCCTTTTACACAATTATATGGACTTAATCCACTACCAGCACCCATCGCTCTTTTAGGGATGGGAATTATCATTATCGGCCTTGTCCTACATAGCCTCCACACCTTGTGGGAGCAAAAAAAACACAGCGCTTCGATTGCCAATCACACCTCTGATTAGAGATGTGATTTTTTGTTTGACAAATGTTCTACAGAGGGTGTACATTCAGAGTACTCACGGGTACTCAAAAGAAAGGAGGTCCTCTATGTCCGAGCAAGAGCTCCGCTCACGAATCTTATTTGCAGCACTCGAAACCTTTGGTAGAGAAGGATTCTTTGAGGCTAAAATGCTTACAATTGCACGTCTAGCGAAAATTTCTAAGTCTACACTCTATGCGATGTTTCCTTCAAAAGAAGAACTTTATACAGAGATGATGAAATTCACATTCTCACTTTTCTTATCCTCTATTCATCAATTGATTGCCCAGCAAGTGTCTTTCGAAGAGACACTTCGAGCCATCACAAAGATGCATCTTCAAAACACTTGGAAACAACGTCATCGTTCCGGCATGTATCTACAATTGAATCATAAACATGAAGAGGCGATGGATGCACTGATGGCTTTTATTGAAGAATACATTGAGACTGTTCAACACTTTTTTGAACGCTATGAAATTGAAAATGCTTCTATAAAGGCAAGACTGTACGTAGGAATGCTCGATAGTTTTCGCAATGAAATCTTTATGGATCCCTCCTTCAACGAGGCTCGTTTAGAGGAAATCCAACAACAAATCGATCAAATTGTAGTGAACGGATTTTAACAACTTTTAAGGAGGAGCCACTATGGGCTGGATTACACGGTTTAGTTTACGCAATGCCGTTGCTATTTTCATCTTTTCGTTTCTATTAATCTTACTTGGAATCTTCTCATTCAGTCGATTAAAGATTGATTTGCTTCCAAACATTGAGTTCCCTCAATTGTCTGCTCAAATCGTTTATCCAGGGGCTTCACCAGACGCTGTAAATGAACAGGTCATCACCCCTTTAGAACAAGCTTTTGAAGCGCTTGAGGGTGTGCAAGAAATCCAAAGTGCTTCATATGACACGATTGGTGTTATTAACCTAGTGTTCCCGTTTGATACGGATTTGGACCGACTCGAGCAACAAGCCGATACTGCGATTGCAGAAGCCGGTTTGCCAGAAGAAGCTACTGTTGAAATCAGTCGTCTTTCATTCGGTGCTTTTCCGATCTTTAATATTTCTCTCTTCGGTGAAGAAGGTGTCGATCTAGATGAGCTTTTAGATAGCGACGTTATTCCTGCGCTTGAAAAAATTCAAGGAATCAACTCGGTCTCTGTGGGGGGTCTTACCGACTCAGAACTTCAAATCACAGTCGATCAAGAAGCTGCACAACAAGCAGGCCTGACACTGGGTCAAATCAAAGATCAAATTGATCAGAAGTTTTTTAGTTTTCCAGCGGGCCAAGTTCAGCAGAACGATATCACAATCCCCGTCAAAGTGGAGCAAGTTTTAACGTCTATCGAGGACTTAGAATCTTTGTCTATTGCCAATTCGTTTGATCCAAGTGCACCTCCCGTCATTTTGGGAGATATCGCAACAATCGAAGAAGTCCAGACACAAGAAGAGATCACTCGTTACAACGAAGACGAAGCCTATTCGATGGCGGTGACCAAGAAACAAGATGCCAATACCGTCGAAGTAGCTGACCGCGTGTTGCAGGTGTTAGATGACTATGAAGGAGAACTTTCCTACTCCATCGGCTTCAACTCAGCTGAAGGTATAGAAAAATCTGTGGAGACTTTGGTAAAAGAAGGATTATTGGGAGCGTTATTTGCGTCCATCGCCGTGTTAATTTTCTTACGTAATTGGCGTGCAACCATTATCGCCATCATTTCCATACCCCTGTCTCTATTAATAGCTGCGATTTTCTTGAACCAGCTCGGTATTACACTGAACATCATGACGTTGGGTGGGATGGCAGTAGCTGTCGGCCGAGTCGTCGATGATAGTATCGTCGTGATTGAAAACATATTCAGGCGCCTTCGAAAACCAGGTGTAGAACTAAACAATGAAATGGTTGAGACCTCTACGAAAGAGATTTTGAAAGCCATCACGTCGTCAACCATCACGACTGTAGTAGTTTTTCTACCTCTTGGATTTGTAAGCGGGATTACAGGTGAGTTCTTCTTACCATTTGCCTTAACCGTGGTCTTTTCATTATTAGCTTCACTTGTGGTGGCCATCACCATTGTGCCTATCCTGGCGAAGTTCTCATTCAAGAATATAAAACAAGAAGAAAAAGAAGATGCTTTACAACGTCAGTACAGCCGAATGATTGGCTGGGCCCTTCGCCGAAAATGGCTTGTTCTGATAGCCTCTCTTGTGCTGCTTGGCGCGTCCTTTGCAATTATTCCAAGACTTGGGTTCACATTCATTCCGGATGAAGAGTCTCGACTTGTTCAAGCAAGTATTGAGCTACCTTCTTCGACAACACTGGAAAGAACCAATGAAGTTTCACTTGAAGTAGAGGAATTATTGCTTAGTTATGATGAAGTTGACAGCGTAACGACTTCAGTTGGCGCACGTGATTTTGCCACGGGTATTAAACTCGTCAACCGAGCCGGTTATTTCATTTCCCTTTCTGGCGATGCGGATTTAGACGGATTTTTAGACCGTGTGACAGCTGATATGGAAGAACTGGTCCAAGGTATCAATGACCAGACGACTGTTGCTGTTTCAGAAGTCTCTACAGGTGGACCACCGACAAATAACAATGTGGTCGTTGATTTATTCTCGACCAACCTAGAAGACTTGGAACAGACAGCTGCTGAAGTGGAAGCTCTGCTTGCTGAACGAGATGACTTGAAATATGTCAGCAATAACTTCTCAGAAAAACAACAGCAGTTGATTGTAACAGTCGATACAGAGGCTGCAGATGCTCGTGGCATTTCTGGGTTCCAGATTCTCGGTGCCATCTCAGATCAGACACGTCCCGTTGAACTTGGAGAACTTCAGATTGGTGAGGAACGTCCTTCCGTCCAGTTATCCTACGACGAAGGCATCACGTCTCCCGAAGAGATTGAAGCATTGACACTCTTTACAGCACAAGGACCGGTTACTCTTTCTGAAGTGGCGGATGTGGAACAAGTAGAATCGTTCACCTCTATTCAAAAACTGGATGGCCGTGAGTTCGCTCGAATCGAAGCACAAGTGAACGCCGAGAATATTCGCGCTGTTTCAACAGACGTCCTTGCATCCGTAGAAAGTGAAATTGATTTACCTGCCTCTGTTTCTCTTGAAGGTGGCGGTGGTAGTGATGAGACAGTTGAAGTGTTCCAGCAGCTCGGAATTGCGATTTTAATTGCCATTGGTTTGGTTTACTTGACGCTACTGATTACGTTCGGTAAAGCACGTATCCCGTTCGTTATCTTGTCTTCCCTACTATTTGTTCCGATTGGTGCATTGTTCGGTTTATGGATAGCTGGAGAGCCTCTATCTGTAAGTGTGATGATCGGCTTCTTGATGTTGATTGGAATTGTCACAACAAACGCGATCGTTATGGTGGACCGTATCAATCAAAACCGCTATGACAAAGGGATGCCGATTCGTGAAGCGTTGATTGAAGCAGGAAGAACCCGTTTACGACCAATCTTGATGACTGCTTTTGCAACAATTGCAGCGCTGATTCCGTTGGCTCTTACAACGTCTTCCGGCACGCTCATTTCCAAAGGGTTAGCCATCACGGTAATTGGAGGATTAACTTCCTCTACTCTTTTAACTCTTATCATCGTTCCCGTAATCTACGAATTTTTCTTCTTCCGAGATGTTCGAAGAGAAGCGAAAAAAGCATAACAAAAAGCGCCGACCCGAGTGGTTGGCGCTTTTTCTCACAATTCGAGGGGGTGTGAGAATCGTGTCCTTTGGAGAAAAGCACGATAGCTTGTTGACCTTATGGTAATGATAATCATTTTCAATTATAAAGTCAAGCAACTTTCTAGTAAATCTTTTATACTGAAGCTATGTTAACTACTTATCAACGCCAACAACTCTTACAATATAGTGTTTATATGCAGCCAGCGGGCCCTGTCCTCTTTCACACAGGAGAATGGAAAGAGCATCTAGCAGACGTTCAAGAAATCATTCAGGCGCCACATCGCACAGCTGCAGGCTCTTATTTGACACGACGACTAGGAATGTTTCTATCCATGCAATTTTGGAACCTGACACTTTATGATGAGCATTGGACTGGCTCCTCCTCAGATTTGCGATGGATGGTTGTCAGAGAATTTGGCAATCCTGCCATCAGCGCATATATACAAGAAGAAGACTGGACCCCACTCGCTACTCACGAAGAGCGGCAGCAAGCGATTCGTTCCATCTGGCAGTTTGCGAGTGACTGTATAGACTCGTTAACCAGTTCCCCTGCCCTTCAAAAGATTCACTGGGAAAATATTTTTGGTTACATCGTTTGGCACTACTCAGTGTTTTTACAGCAATCTGATTTTCGTGAAAAAGCTATACAAGATTGGGTGATGCTTCAAGATCCTAACGTGTGGGAAGGTGCTGCCTATTTCGCTGATTTTGTACAAGGTCGCTCTCCTAACGAGCTCATTCGAGTCCCTGTACGCACCACTTGTTGTTTAGCAAAAGATATTCCTGGGCAATTAAAATGTGGATTTTGTCCACTCAATTAGGAGGAGATCAGTATGCCAATTATTGCTTATTTAAATTTTAATGGAATGACGGAAGAAGCTGTTCATTTTTATCACCAGGTATTTGGCACGGACACACCGCAGATTCAATACTTCCGTGATATGCCCGGTCACGAGAGTGATTCCCAGCTTGAGAACCGTGTCTTACATGCAAGACTAACCGTCCATGGCACGCCGCTTTATTTTTCAGACTCTATGCCACAAAATCCTGTCTCACACGGGGATGGTATCACGCTAGCTATTGTGTCGGATGACGCAGAGCTGCTGACCTCTGAATATAATAAATTAGCCGAAGGCGGACGTATCTTGATGCCGCTTCAGGATACGTTTTGGAGCAAAGCATACGGTATTGTAGAAGATCGTTACGGTATACAATGGCAGATTAACCATGAAGAGTAACTAGATGTGGAGAATGCTGCTCTAGGAACTCCGAGAAAATCAGGCGTGCCCGTGGAGGCGTTCTTTGCCTCTGCGGGTGCGACTGATTTTGGAGCGTGTTTCTGGCGTTCGTAACTTGATTGCGTCTAGATGTGGAGAATGCTGCTCTAGAAACTCCGAGAAAATCGGGCGTGCCCGTGGAGGCGTTCTTTGCCTCTGCGGGTGCGACTGATTTTGGAGCGTGTTTCTGGCGTTCGTAACTTGATTGCGTCTAGATGTGGAGAATGCTGCTCTAGGAACTCCGAGAAAATCAGGCGGGCCCGTGGAGGCGTTCTTTGCCTCTGCGGGTGCGACTGATTTTGGAGCGTGTTTCTGGCGTTCGTAACTTGATTGCCTCTAGATGTGGAGAATGCTGCTCTAAAAAAGACCTCGAGGTTGGGACAAAAATAAATCAGCAAGTTCTCTAGGGTGAATTCCAGAGAATTTGCTGATTTTTCGTGTATATTGAGTTCCGTTCCGGGGCTGCGTTCCGGGGGCGCGCTGTGAGCCTCCTCGTCGCAGGCTCCTGCGGGGTCTCACATTCCGACTTTTGATCCCACTGGAGTCAACCCCTACACTCCACTCAACTTTCTAACTAGTGAGCTTTATTACTATAGTTTGTCCCAACCTTGTTTTTTTCTTACACGATCTACTCTCCGAAACTCTCTTCCACTGGCACATATCCTGCATGCTCCACTAACCGTTGTCCCTGCTCTGAAGCGAACCACTCAACAAGCTGCCTGGTTTCTTCACTGCTATTTTGAGTCGTGATAATAAAGAATTCTGACGTTAATGGATAGCTTCCGTCGCGAATTGTTTCCCGTGTTGGCTCTACGCCATCAATCGATAAATAGTTGATTTGATTGTTGCGGACCATTTCCTGTCCATAAAAACGAAACGTATACCCAATCGCATTTTTGTGATTTCGGTATTCGGAAACCTCTTCGATAATGCCTCCCATACCGGTCTCGATGTTTTCGACAGGCGCTTCCATCACCGGCGCGTCTCCCATAATTTTCAATAATGTAGTTTGACTACCACTGTCTTCAGGTCGTTGGAAGGCTCTGATTTCTTCATCTTCTCCTCCAAGTTCAGACCATTGCGTAACCTCACCACTATAAATACCTTGTATATCTTTAAACGTCACTTCAGTCACTGGATTATTCGCGTGGACGAAGAAGACAAAAGCTTCTTTACCAATAGGTGTCATAGTCAGTTCCAACCCTTTTGCCTTAGCCGTTTTCAGCTGCCCTTCTGAAGGACCTGCTACAAAAATAGCGTCTACACGTCCCTCGAACAGATTTGAATACGCATCAGGCGTTGTATTGACCATTACTTCACTACTGTAAGGATCATAATAATTTTCTGGGTAAATCATTTCTGCAGCAGCCGCATATAAGGGATACAAGGCTGTTGCTCCATCTAACCTTGGCAACTCCCCTGTTAAAGTTAGAGTCGCTTCTTCGCTTAATGATTTCACTTGCGAATCTTCTTCAAACGGCATGTAATGATAAATATCAACTTCTGCAGACACTGTTGGAATCGAATCAAGATAGAGGTGATACATCGGGTAGATTAAACTGGCAACGAAAATCAATGCTAAAGCACTAGTTGTTTTTTTCTTATTTCTTATCGACTTTCGGTGATAAAGTTGTACAAATAACACACCAATCAAAACGACACCAACGCCTAAAGGGAGTAACCACTCTGTATTCCCCGACATCAGTAACAGAAACGCAGTATAGAGCCCACCGATTACCAACCCCCATATAACAAGAAAATATGTAATAATTCCAAGAGCTGAATTCATGTCATTGTCCCCTTTTTTTCTCTTTTCTATGTGAACTGTTTCAAGTTGTAAAAGGTTCCCAACTAACGAAAAAAGTCACCCCCTGAGAGGTGACTGATAGTTAGACATTTTTATTTGCGGTATCTTTTATTTCCTCACGATGCGCATAAATGTTGCTTAAAATAGCTTTTATAACAGCATATGTTGGAATAGCTAATATAATTCCCCACAGTCCTGCCAGGCTTCCCGCAGACAAGATAATGGTAATGACAGTTAACGGGTGAATGTCGAGAGATTTTCCCATAACATTTGGTGTAATTAAATTACTTTCAATTTGTTGAGCGACTAACATAATAATCGCTACCCACACCGCCATAATCGGGTCTTGAATAAAGGCTATAATCATCGCTGGAATAACCGCAAGATAAGGTCCTAAAAATGGAATAACGTTGGTCAACATGCCAAATAGAGCAAGCAATAGTGAATACTCCAACCCGATAATCAAGTATCCGATGAAGAGCATGACCCCTACTAAGAAACTAACAAGTAGTTGTCCTTGGATATACGTTTTCAACGTTTCATCAATGTCAGCGAGCGTTTTGCGAATCCATGTCTTGCGGTCTCCCTTAAAGAATTTTGCAACAAATGGAGCAAACTTTTCATGATCTTTCAACATGTAGATCAGGAAGAACGGGACCAATACTAACATGAATATCCCTTGGAACAAGCCTTGGAAAAAGCTGATTAATACAGTGCCGCCCGAAACCGCAAACTCATTAACTCGGCCAATCGCATCTTGAATAGAATCTTGCATAGATTCTGGAAGACGATCGCGCTGGGCAAGAACGTATTCCGTCATCTTTTCCACTTCACTCACAATGGCTGGGGCTCCATCCACCAACTGATTGACCTGAGTCGTTAAAGGTGGAACTACTACAGCTGAAAATCCGAAAATAGCACCTAGTAAAAGAACGAGCATAATCGAGATAGAGCCCCATCTTGGCACTTTTCGTTTTTCTAAAAAATTCACAAGCGGACGCATCAAATAGAACAACACGCCTCCAAGTAAAGCTGGAATAAAAATCGTACTAAGGACAACAAAGATTGGATTGAATATGCCTTGTACTTCTATAATCATACGGATGATTACTAGCGTCAACAGCACGGCGACGCCTATCTGAAACCATACTTTTTTCGTCATTTTATCTCTTCTCCTTTGACGGTTTCGGATCGACTGTATCTATATCTTCTTTTAATAGGATAAACCCAAGTACAGCTGACACAAGTGAGGCTCCTACTGTAATGAATAGTTTGTTCTGGAGAGTGACATCAGGATGATCACGTAAAATCAAGAAAGAGAAAAACGCCGAAATCACCATAATCGGAATTAACCATTTGATTTTTTTCATGATTGTTCCTCCCAGTCTTTTCCTGCCACTTCTTGAACAGTGCGCTCCACTTCAGCTCGTGTCATTTTTTCACGGCCTGATTTCATCGCATCTAACGTTTTGTGTGCAAAAGTCAGTGGTAATTGGCAGAACAAGCGAATGCTGCGTTTTGAGATATCCTCCATATACGCATCAGCTTTCGCAAGGTTCCCTTCTGCGTAGGCAAACATATCCGCTCGCGTCCATTCTTTTGGGAAATAGCCCACTCCACGCTCAGAATCTTCCTCTTGATTACGTAGTATATTGACAGCTTGTAACCCACGACCGTAGCCAATGGCAAGATCACGATCTGTACGGATACCCGAATCCCACTCCCACAAGTCAGAGAGCATTACCCCAACTAAACCTGCTACGTAGTACGTGTAATCATCTAAGTCTTCCTGCGTTTCGACTTTCCATTCTTTCAAAGCCCACTTGGCCATCCCTTCTGCCATTTCGGCAGTAGCCAGTTGCATGCGCTGACGAGCTCCTTGTGGACAATAGGCCACCCAATCGGCTAAGCGAATTGTCACTTCAGGCATCAAGTGAACGATGGGGGCAAGCGCTTGTTGGTATGCATTGTCATCGAAAGGTTGTTCTAAAATGGCAGCTGTTTTCTGTAATACATCTGCTTTTAATTCTTTTGGGATCTCTTCATGGTCTTCAATCTCATCAATGGCGCGCATACACAAATAGGCAGAGGCCACTGCTTTTTTTAAATCACGTTGTAAAAATGTAATGGGTATGTAAAATGTGCGACTCGTGTCCTTCAAAACACGCATCGCATCACGTGTGACTGGATTAGCCTTCAAGGGAATCCTCCATTCTCTATCATTCATATTTCTCATTGTACCAAAAAACCTCCCCGTCTGGAGAGGTCAGCGCAGATAGCGTTGTTCAAATTCTGAAACAGGTAAGGGATGGGAGAAATAAAACCCTTGTCCTTTCGTACAACCATTTTGCAATAAGAACTCTGCTTGCTCTTCCCTTTCAATACCCTCTGCCACCAATTCAAAGCCCAGATTTCGTCCCATCTCAATAATTGTTTTGACAAGGGTTGCTTGGCCTTTGTTGTAAGGAACTTCTTGTATAAACGATTTATCGATTTTGATGTAATCGATTGGCAATTGATTGAGAATACCAAGAGAGGAATACCCCGTCCCAAAATCATCGATATAAATGCGCACACCGAGTTGTCTCATTTCAAATAAAATAGGAACGGCCGATTCAATATTTTGCACCATACCTTCCGTGAGCTCAATTCCCAACAAATTAGAGTTGATGCCACTTTCTAACAACAAAAGCTGCAATTGGTCCATGAAACTGCCCACTTCCAGTTGAGCACTGGATACATTGACTGCAATACGCAGAGGTGTTCCTGCCTGCTCCCACAGACTTACTTGATGAATCGCTTGTTTCAATACCCATTCACCAATTGGTACTATTTGGCCTGACTCTTCTGCGATGGGAATGAATTCAGCCGGTGAAATTTCTCCAAGTATGGGATGATGCCAGCGGATCAAAGCTTCTGCTCCTTGCACTTTATGAGAGACCAGCGACACTTTCGGCTGGTAGTACAATTCAAACTCTTGAAATTCAAGTGCACGTTTCAGATCATGTTCAATTTTAAGGCGTCGTTTTTGAAGCTCTTCATTTTCTCGAATATAATACTGAACATTGTTTTTTCCTTTACGCTTTGCTCGCTTCAATGCACCATTCGCTTTTGAAAGGAGACTGTTGACATTCTGTGCGTCTTCCGGATAAACGGACACACCGACACTGACGCTGACGTAAAGTTCTTCATCTGTTACGAGAAACGGCGATTGGAACGACTCCATAAACTGTTTGATTTTTAGAGTCATCGATTCTCTCTCATAAAAAGGATAGGCAATAATAAATTCATCGCCCCGTAACGTGCCATTAGGGTTTCTTGACCAAAGTACATAGGGATTCTTTCGGCAATCAACTGTAAAATTTCATCCCCTGTCTCAAAGCCCATCATGTCATTGATAAACTTAAGACGATCCACGTTGAAGTAGATAAGTGCTAAACGTTCTTCCTCTTCCGCTTTTTCAAGCTGCTGTTCGAGCTGACGATTGAAATAGACCTGATTCGGCAGTTGCGTCAACGTATCGGTCATCGCGATTCGCCTCATCGTCTCTTGCAATTCTACTTCTTTTGAAAAATCGAACGTCACTCCTACAATTCGAACAACTTTTCCCTCATTATTCATGATAGGCTCTCCAACTGATCGAATATGGGCAATCGTACGGTCTTTTTTGTATAACCGCCACTCTGCTTCTGAGTGTTGACCAGACAGTAATCTTTCCAAATGGCGCTTCACGATATATTTATCACCTTCGACCGCGTTCGTTAGCCAGATTTGATAATCATCTGCTACATCTTGTTCCGAATAACCAAATAGCTCTAAAATCCCGTTAGATACTTTCAGTTGATGTGTAACAAGATCAATACTCCAAATCCAAGCACTTGAATTGAAATAGAGAGCGTCCATCTCTTTTTGAATATTTTCTAATGCAACGCGTTTATTTTCCATTTCAGCGTAGGTGACAAGCTGTTGCTTTGTGAGATGACTACGACTAGAAACTAGCCAACCAATCAGCACACCGATGGCTCCTGCCCCGACAACATCCATAATAATATGAGTAGACTCGACAGTAGACCAGTAATACGAATAGAAAAAGGCCGCTACAGACAAAATAAGACCAAAGATCAACATGGATTTTTTGATCGACATTTGAATGCCACCGCCTTTTAAGCTTTTAGCTTCAGTTTACCGGATTGTTATGAAATTGAATAGTGGGAATAGTCGACGGTCCAGCCAGTGTCCGTAAGATTTATAGCAATCCCTCTGTAACCTGACTGCAGAAGTTGTTGCTGCCGGTCTCGATCGTCCATGGCGACTACGATTTTTTCGCCATAGTGCTGGTTTGTGTGAAGATCTTTCACAAAGACATACCGCAGTTTTCCTGTGTATTTTTCTTTCAAAGCTCCAATGGTCATTCCTAATTGAAACTTGTCTTTTAAGCTAGCAATATTAAAAGGTGCAACTGTTGCACAGACATAGCGGTACCGAGAATTTTGGAGATGCTCCATCCACCAAATGCCCATTTGCTTCTGAAGCCCATTCCCTTGAAATTGTGGGTCAACAAGCGATATCTCAGAGTAGATGACAGAACTCCACTCTTCCTCCGTAATCCCCACATCCTTGGCTAAGTGCTGATCATCTAACTCTGGGAGTAAAAAAGCACGTGCAGCGATAAGCATCTCTCCGGCAAATACGCCTGCAAATAACCGCTGAACAATAATCTCTTCAATCTCTTGCACGGTTAGCTTCTGTAAATGTTCTTTGGTTTGCAGCGCTTCCGCCACTCGATCTTGCAACTGGATAATTGCTCGGACATCGTGCTCATTCAAAAGCTGCATCGGGAACTGCTCACCCTTAATCAGAACAGTTGAATTCATAGACTTAACCCCTCTTTTAAGGTTTCATGGCGAACAGTTAGTTCCGCTAGGACAGTTTCGTCTACATCGACGCCCAAGCCCGCCTGATCATTCAGTGCAATAAAGGGAACGTCATAGTGCAGGTTACCGATATCTTTTGAGAATTTCAAAGGCCCTGTCAATTCGACACTTGAGAATATTTTTTTAGCAAATGCCACATGAAAACCAGCGGCCGAACCTACAGAAGATTCCACCATCGATCCGATCTGACAATCAATGCCTGCCATTTCTGCCATGTGTGCGAGCTTAGTAGCAGGATAAATCCCCCCGCACTTCATTAGTTTGATATTGGCTTTGTGGGCAGCGCCTTTTTGAATGATTTCTCGCATCTCTCGTTTGTATTTCAACCCCTCGTCAACCATGAGAGGAATCATTGATTTTGCTTTTATCTCAACCATTCCATCTAAGTCGTCTGCCTTTACAGGTTGCTCCAACCAATCGATGTTCAGACCTTTCATCAATTCGATGGCTTGTAAAGTAGTTGCCGCGTTGCCCCATCCTTGGTTTACATCTACACGAATAGCCAAGTTGGGACCTACTGCCTCTCTGACGGCACGGATGCGAGCAACATCACTTAAGACATCGCGCCCCACCTTCATTTTAAATGATTCATACCCTTGCTCTACTCGTTCACGGGCTTCTTCAGCCATTTGTTCTGGCTCTCCAATACTCAATACATGGGTGATGGGAAAGCGTTCATGGAAACGTCCGCCTAGCAAGTCGTATACGGGGACCCCAAGTTTTTTCCCGACTGCATCATAACAGGCAATATCTATGGCCGCTTTTGCAGCTGGCGCTTGGTAGACGATCGCATCCATCTTGTCATGAAGTGCCTCCATATGCATCGGGTTATGGCCAATCACTGCCGGACCCAATGAGTGTTGGATAAGGGCAAAAGTACTTTCCCATGACTCACCAGTCACATGGTCGTCAGCTACAGCTTCTCCGTAACCAACGATGCCTTCGTCGGTCGTAAGCTTTACAATAATGGATGGCATGTCAGGGTAGCTATGATAACTAACAATAAATGGAGTAATCAGGGGTAGGCGAATGGCGTATACATCAACTTGTGTTATTTTCATTTCATCTCATCCTTTACAAAGTGAAGTGGGTTGTTTATAGTTGTCGTTAAATAGTCGTTATACAGGTAGAAAGAGGTGTAACAATGGGATTTACAATTGCAGTTATCAGTTCTGAACTGTTTGCCCCCCGCATTAAAACCATAGCTTCAGAATTTTCTGACGCTCATTTCTATTATTATACGTACAAACGACCCACTGAAGCAAGGGAGATCGTGCAATCCCTACCAGAGGTCGATGCCGTATTTTTTGCGGGAACTTTTCCTTATTATCACGGGAAAGCCGCTTTAGAAGAACGTAAGCTACCGGTCTATGTGATGAAACAGGATGAAGCAGTGGTCACCGCCACATTGCTACAAGCCAGTTGGACCTATCAGGTCTCGCCCGATAAAATTTCAATCGATCTTACTGATCCTGTTCTAGCACATGAAATTGTAAGCGAAATTTCTCCTGAAAAGAATTTTGGTGCAGTGTTAAAAATCGATCCTGAGATGTCCCTATCCTCAGTTGTACAGTTTCATGTATATGCGCAACAAAGCGGCCGAGCAAAAGTGGCCATCACGAGCCTTCATGCCGTTCACGAAGAACTGACACGTGCCGGTTACGCTTCCCTTTATATGTGGGAACTGACGCGTACATTAGCACGAGCTCTTGCCCAAACGACTCACTTGGCCCGACTTTCAAAAAGCCAAAAAGCAGAACCCGCTGTAGTACTTGTGCGCCACGATGGAGCTAACGAATCTTTTTATTCAACCGTACGCCAATATTTGCAGAGCCCTTGGTTTGCACATGATTCAGAGACGGCGCAATTCATCACCACCCGAAAACACATTGAGTATGTCATTGGCTTATCTGAATTTCGAGAGTTTCTTGAAGCGTCAGACGCTCGCACCGGCATCGGTTACGGCCTGGATATTTTGACAGCCACTCGCCATGCTGAAGATGCGCTAGATTACAGCAATAAAGGCGGCATTTTTCTAATGGACGCCCAGAAGAATCTCTCAAGTCCCATTTCATCTGAGCGGATCACCCTGCAACTTACGGAACCGAATCAAGTTCAGTTGGCCAAACGTATGGGTCTCAGTCCGGCGAACCTCTCTCGTTTGCTACGTTTTCACGCGATCCACCCGTCCAATCAGTTTACCGCGCAGGATCTCGAAAATCACTTGAATGTCACCCGCCGTTCGACTGAGCGAATCATAAAAAAATGTGTGGACCACGGACTTGTCACTGCTTCTGGTGAAGAAATGACGTACCAGCAAGGTCGTCCTCGCACGATTTATACATTTACACTTCCCGACTATCTGAAACGCTGACAAAACAAATTGGGCAAAAAGAAATCAGTATTTTCTCTGGAGTTTAATCAAGAAAAAATACTGATTTCACTTTCATCCCAGCCTCTTAAACGCTTTGAACTGCTGCTTGCTGACGAATTTTAACGATTGTAAAACCTGTAAATGCATAGATAATTGACAGGATAGGTACAACAAAGTTTAAAACTGCATAAGGTGCATACTCAAACGCTCCAACACCTAGTGTTCCTAATATGAAAACGCCACATGTGTTCCATGGGAAGAATACAGAAGTCAGTGTACCCCCATCTTCTAATGCACGTGACAAGTTGCGTGAATCAAGCCCCATCTTTTCATAGCTGTCAGCAAACATTCGCGCTGGTACCACTATGGAGATGTATTGCTCTGAACAAGTAGCGTTCGTTGTGACAGCTGCCACTATAGTTGTCGCTACGAGAGAACCTGCCGTCTTAGCAAGTCGCAAAATATGATTCATCATCGACTGAAGCATCCCAGAATACTCGAGGATTCCTCCAAATGTCATCGCGACAATTGTCATTGAGACGGTATACATCATAGAATCCAGACCACCACGATTGAACAAGTCATCGACTAATGCATTTCCACTATCAATGGCATAGCCTGCCTGCAATGCGGAAACGGCTTCAGCTAGCGTACCACCTTGGACAAAAATCTGAGCCAGTACTCCAAGTAATATCCCGACAATCAGTGCGGGAATGGCAGGTACTTTGAAAGCTACCAGAACAATGACAGCAAGTGGAATAAGTAATAACCATGCCGAAATATCAAACTGTTGATTTAACTCAATAATTGTTTGGTTTATTGCCTGCTGATCAATAGCACCTGCTGCATAGTTTTGACCAAGCACCCAATAAACAGCTAGCGCAATGATAATACCAGGTATTGTCGTAAACAACATATGACGAATATGTACAAACAAATCTGTTCCTGTTAATCCAGACGCCAAATTGGTCGTATCCGATAAAGGGGACATCTTATCTCCGAAGTAGGCTCCAGAAATAACCGCACCTGCAATCATTGGTGCCGGAATGCCCATACTCAAACCAATTCCCATTCCTGCAACACCAATTGTTCCCATCGTTGACCAAGAACTGCCGATAGCGAGTGCAACAACCGCACAGATCACTGTAATCGTCACAAGAAATAACGCAGGTGAGATGATCTTCAATCCAAAGTAAATCATCGTAGCAACAACGCCACTTCCGATCCAAGCCCCAATTGTAAGCCCTACCAAAATAATGATGACAACAGCCGGGAGCGCAAGACGAATACCTTTATACATCATTTCTTCGATTTCATCCCATTTAAATCCATGTTTCCAAGCCACTAATGCCGCAATGGAAGTTCCAATAATAAGCGGGATGTGTGGACCCTGCTCTAACGCCACGATTGTGTAAAACATCACAATGATCATAAGGATTAGCGGCAAAACAGCCCATCCCAATGCCATCTCTTTTTTCTCCACTTTTGGTCTTTCCATATGTACACCCCTTTGTCGTTTATATGTCGCTAATGGAGTAATCATACGAGTGTGACAGAATTTTGTCAATAATTTTTAGGAGATGGCAATTCGGGAATAGATGTCTAGTTATTTATGTGAATTTGCTGCATGGCGCATAACACTAGCCAGTACCTTGGCGGCTTGAGGTAAAATTGTTGTATCAAATGCCATCTCCGGATGATGCAAACCATGAGTCATGTTAGCTCCTACACCGATCATAGCTGCCTTCACATCAGGTCGACGAATGGTATACACATGAAAATCATCGCTGCCAGACGTATGAATTTCTGGTTCAAGATCGGCTTCATCAATGACGTCTGCAATTCCTTGACGCGCTAACTCAGCCGCCTCTGTTGATACCTCTGCTCCTGGCGTTATGTCTTGCCACTCCCATTCGATGGTGACATCAAACAGTTGGCCGATCGCCCGGAGTTTGCGTTCAAGCTGCTCCTTCATCTCTTCTAGCACATGATTTTTCTGTGCCCGTGCGTCTATGGCAAATGTAGCTTGGCCAGGAATGATATTAAGGCTGTCACCACCTGCGTGCATATTCGTCATTTTCACAGAATGAGATTCAAATGGGGAATAATAGACCGTTTTCAACATTTGATGAATCGCCACTAGCACATCAATGCTATTTTTTCCTTGGTGAGGACGAGCACCATGAGCATCTACTCCAACAATCTTTCCTTGCAGGAACATCGCTGCGCCGTGATGAATGGCTGATGAGAATTTAGCGTACTTTAGTTCTTCGGCAGGTCGCAGGTGCACACCAAATAAATGTGTCACTCCATCGACTACCCCTCTGTCGATCATGGCATTTGCTCCATTGCCTTTTTCTTCAGCTGGCTGGAAAATAAAACGAAGCGTCTTGTTAAACTTTTCTTCTTTTAATTCCAGCAATGCCCCGAGTACCATAGCCATGTTAGCGTCATGTCCGCACGAATGATTGGCTTGATAGCTACCATTCACCTCCTGCCAAAGAGCATCGATATCGGCACGTAGAGCCACTACCTCTTCCCCGTCCCCAATTTCAGCGACCAATCCTGTCACATCTTCGAACGTTCTGTAGTGGATCCCTAGGTCCTCCATGATTTGTGCAAGTTTATTCGTCGTCTTAATTTCTTTCCAACTGATTTCTGCATTTGTGTGAAAATGTTGGTACCATTCTAGAATTTGCTGGTCTCTAGTCATCGTCATCCCCCATGTCTCATTTTTGTATCGCCCACCATCCGTGGTATACTAGTACTGATGATAATTTGAAATGGAGGACTTTACAATGACTAAAACAGGTTACTTTTTAATGGAGTCTGGCGACAAGCTAGAATTTGAACTATTTCCAAATGAAGCACCCAACACAGTAGCAAACTTCGAGCAACTAGCTAACTCAGGATTCTACGACGGTGTTATTTTCCACCGCGTTATTCCAGGTTTTGTTTCTCAAGGTGGCGACCCAACTGGTACAGGTATGGGCGGAAGCGGCAAAACGATTAAATGTGAAACTGCTGGAAACCCACACAAGCATGAGGCAGGAACACTTTCAATGGCTCATGCAGGTCGTGACACTGGCTCAAGCCAATTCTTCATCGTGCACGAACCACAACCACATTTGGATGGCATTCACACGGTATTCGGTAAACTAACGTCTGGCGTTGACGCTGCGCGTAACATGTCCAATGGGGACAAAATGAAAGAAGTTCGTATTAACGCATAAGATGTGAAGCCGACTGTCCAGAAATTTTGGAAAATACCGGCGTGGCCCGTGAAGCGCTCTTGGCTTCATGGGACGCGTCGGTATTTCACAGGGATTTCTAGGAGGCGTAACTCGATTGCGTTAAGATGCGGAGAACGCCATTCTAGAACGCAAAAAACCAGCACTGGACAATTTGTCTGTGCTGGTTTATTTTTTTATATACAAAGTCTCCAAGTACAGCGATGCCTCTTCAGCAGGTAACGGCTTTGCAAAATAATACCCCTGCATCCACATGCACTCGCGCAGTTGCAAGTACCGGACTTGCGCCTCCGTTTCAACACCCTCGGCCACTAAATCGATTCCTAATCGTAAACTCAGCATAACCAGGGAATCCAGCACAGCCTCTCCTTTTTTCGATTGCCCAATATAATCCGTGAACGACTTATCGATTTTTATCTTATCAATAGGGAATTCACTAATATACGAGAAATTAGAATAGCCACTACCAAAATCGTCAATCGCTATACGGAAACCGTTATCTTGAAGCAAACGAAGCTGCTGTTGAATGAACGGGGACTCAAACAACTGAACGTTCTCTGTTAGTTCCAACTCTAGAACACCATTGGGGATGTCTTGTTCTTTTTTAATGCGAAGTAAAAAATCACAAAAGGAATCTTCCGAAATCAGTTGAGACGTCACATTGATCGACAACAATCCTTTATAGTCAAAATGGTGCTGCCAATGGTGTAAATAATCAATAGCTTGTTCAACCAAGCTTTCTGTAAGCAGTTGAAGTTGACCAGACTCTTCTGCTATTGGTATGAACTCTTGAGGTGAAATAGGGCCTAGAACAGGATGGTTCCAGCGTGCCAACATTTCCAAACTCACGACTTGATTCACAACTGTATCAATTTCTGGTTGAAAATAAGGAAGCAGTGTCTTTGTATGTAAAGCCTCTACTAGATCTTTCTCTAGACGTAGCCGGCGATTCCAGCTTTCAGCCATAGAGCCTGAATAATAGACCCATTTGGTATGCTTCCCTTTCTTTGCTTCGTACATGGCCATATCACTCTTCGTCAACAATTCGTCCACGAGCTTGCAGTCACGTGGGAAAACGGAAATTCCTATTGCGGCTGTTACATGAAAACGATTTACTCCTGTCAATAAATAGGTGTCATTGAATATAGAGGCGATTTGAACAACATCTAGTTCTAGCTTTTGTTCAGTGGTAAATGCGGTGGTGATAACAAATTCGTCTCCACCGAAACGGCTGATGAAAAAAGCTTCGGGTAAATGAACCTGTAAGCGACTCGCCACTTCACGTAACAGCTCATCTCCCTTATCATGCCCGTATACATCGTTGATTAGTTTGAACCCATTTAGATCTAAAAAGAAGATAGCTGTCGGTTGATTTTGTTCAAGCTTAGCTTGTAAATCTTGATAGAGATAAAAACGATTAGGCAGTTTCGTCAACTGGTCATAGTGGGCAGTTTCCCATAACTCTACTTCCTTGTGCTTTTTGTCCGTAATGTCTTTGAAATAGACAGACACTCCTCCGCTGCTTCGCGGATAGACATGGATCTCAAACCAAATTTCTAATGGGGGATAGTATTGTTCCAAAATCTGTGTCTGCTTTGAACGTGCCACTTCCAGATACGTGGTATACATATCGGTTTTTACGGCTTCGGGGAACACTTCCCACACGACTTCATTTATTACCTGTTGTTTAGATTTACGCAACAACCGAGAGGCCTCTTGATTTAAATAAACAAAGCGCCAGTCTTCATCTAATGCATAAAAAGCATCTGTCATACTTTCAAGGACATCAAATACTTCTCGTCGTTGTTGCTCTTCATTTGTAATGTTGCGATGTGAAATAATCGCTGCCCGCACACGGCCCTCTTCTACGAGTGGGGTGACGCGCATCAAATACCAACATTCTTCGTGGGGAGCGGGACAGGCATAACTAGATTCGTAACTAGGCAATGACTGATCAAGAACAGCTTGAATGCCCGCCGCTTCGTCAAATGAACCCGTGTCTAGTAGGAGTTTCAGATAGTTTCGGCCGATGTCTAAATAACTGCTGGAAGCTCCGTTATCTACTGCGAATTTCTTCCACGCCGCATTTGTTGCATAAATAACTCCATCTGGGTGAATTAAGGCGATATTTTCTTGGAATGAATCGAGTAATGCCTGTTCCATGTTCTCCCCTCCTTTCGCCCTATTATACGTCTCTTTCTATCCTCTGTGTTGTATTAGGCCAAATTAAAAATAACTCCCTCTACATTTTGAATGAAATGAGAAAGAGTTACCTTTGTTCAATTGACGTATGATGTAAGTTCACGGTTGAATAGTATAAATCCTTCCTTGTCAAAGTCTAGTAAACAACGACGCGCAACCAGTTGATGAGCTGAATCCAATTTGATTTTCACTTCATCTGTAGTGCGCTGTTTCAAGTCGACTAGCCCTTCTGACAATTGTTCGACTTGCGAAGATGTACGCAATGTGAAGATATTTTCTCCCGTAAATAGAGGAGCTGTCTCCACTTGATTTAAATGATAAAGATCCCATTCGGGATTGGTATATAATATGGTGCCATCTGGCGCAACTATAGCTGCTTGATCCATTAACACTTCGATAAAGTTTTGGATGAAAAATCCCATTTTCTCCATGTCCCTCACTCCTGTTAAGTCCTTTTGTTCGGTGGACCTTGTCCCGGTTTGTACTCTTAGTATATCCGCATTTGCAAAATATCAAACACTTGTGTATAATAACCTACTTTTCTGACAATTTGTCATATTTTAGGTTAAATAAAAACTCCCCTCAAAAGAGGAGAGTAGATTTAGCAAAATTAGTTAACGTCAGCCGTTTCTAAAGCAGCTAATCGCTCTTCTACTTGTTCTGGTGTCATGTTGTGTTCGACCACATAGCGATTACGTGGATGCGTCCGACACTCATGAGAACACGAGCGCATATACTTGTGTTCGTTTTCTTCAGAACTTAAGATTTTGTCATTACACTCTGGGTTTGCACAATTGACATAGCGCTCACACGGTGTGCCATCAAAATGGTCCTTACCAACAATTACGTGTTCAACACGATTGATCGGAACGGCAATGCGGTTATCAAATACATACATTTGCCCATCCCACAATTGGCCTTGTACTTCTGGGTCCGTGCCATACGTGTGGATACCACCATGCAATTGACCTACGTCCTCAAAGCCTTCACGCTTCAACCAACCTGAAAACTTCTCACAACGAATACCGCCTGTGCAATACGTTAAAATCTTTTTACCTTCTAATTGCTCTTTGTTGTCATGAATCCATTGCGGCAAGTCACGGAAATTACGAATGTCTGGTCGAATTGAACCGCGGAAATGCCCAAGATCATATTCATAATCGTTTCGTGCATCTAACACGATTGTGTCTTCTTGTTGCATTTGCTCAAAGAACTCTTTAGGTGACAGATACGTACCTGTTAGTTCGTTTGGATTGATGTCCTCTTCAAGTCCCAGATGGACAATTTCATTTTTTGCACGAACATGCATTTTTTTGAAAGCATGCTCTTCTGCATCGTCCATTTTCCACATGATGTCACGGAAACGTTCATCGTTGTTCATCATTTCCATGTAAGCATCTGTTTGCTCAATGGTTCCTGAGCAGGTACCATTGATTCCTTCATGCGATACAAGGATACGGCCTTTTAAACCGAGTTCTTTGCAGGCTGCCAAATGCTCTGCAGCAAATGTTTCCGGGTCTTCCAGTGCGACATATTTATAGTAAAGTAATACGCGATAGTCTTTCATGATAGCTTGTTCCACCTTTAGTTTTATTCATCAAAATAGTATACCAAAGGTTCATCAAAATTTCTAGATGAATTCACTATTTTGCAGGCGAATTAGCAATTGTTCAAACTTTTGTTGAAATTGCTGGTTTGCTTCTTTGGAGCGTTTCTTAGGACCTTTCATTCGACCACCTGCTTGGCGGATTTTCTTGGCCAGGTGTCTCCTTTCGAGCATTCCTAAAATGTTGTCATTCGTATACTCATGGCCATTTTGATCCATGACATACCCGCCTCGAGCCAGAGCCATTGCGGCCAATCCATAATCTTGCGTTATGATGACGTCCCCTTTGTCCATATGGTTCACCAAGACAAAATCAACAGCGTCGGCACCTTTTGAGACTGTAATCGTGTCCGCACCTTCTCGTTCCATGACATGTGCCGTATCGCAAATCAGCAACACGGAAATCTGTTGTTTTTGCCCACTAGCAATGACTTCAGAGACGACCGGACAGCCGTCTGCATCGACAATGATACGCATCATTTTCCCCCTAGCTTATCTCAAAGCGAGTAGAACTAGTCCCGCTCGCAGACTTGTGTACTTTCAATTTGGCTGGAATAGCCGCTTGTAATTCTTTGACGTGGGAAATGACACCAATCAAGCGACCTGTACGCTGTAATTGAACCAGTGCATCAATCGCCTTTTGAAGCGATTCTTCATCCAGTGAGCCAAACCCTTCATCAATGAACATTGTATCAATTTGAATACCACCGTTCATCTCTTGCATGACATCTGCCATACCAAGTGCGAGGCTGAGTGAGGCATGGAACTTTTCACCGCCGGACAAGCTCTTCACATCACGGAACTGGCCGGTATATCCATCATAAACATCGAGCTGTAGACCACTCTGCTTGCCGTGGCTTTCTTGTCGGTCACTACGCACTAAGCGGAATTGGCCGCCGGAAAGCGACTCTAAACGTTGATTGGCCGCTTCTGTAATCTGCTCCAGATACGCAACCAACATATACCGCTCAAATGAAAGTTTCTTTGCGTTTTGACCGCGAAGTGCATCGTATAAGGCCGTGGTCGTCGCAAGTTTCTTCTCTGTATCCCCGACTTTATCTTTCAACTCAACGAACTGCTCGACGAGACGATCGGCAGTTTGTAGCTTGCTCGCTAATTGTTGCGTCATTTGTTTATGTGTTTCCCACTGCGCTTTGACTTGGCTCACTAAAACTTTCTGAGCTTCAAGCGATTCTTCCTCCGTGTAACCTTTAAGCTCTTCTTCCAACAGCTGACGTTCCGTTGTGACTTGTTGCACTTGTTGCTCGTAGTCCCGAAGTTCCTGTCGATAGCGTTTGACATCTTCAGTCGGAAGCACTGCCTGTCGGTAGTCGTCTTCTGTTTGGAATTGTTGCTCTGCAAGGGCTTGTTCCCAGTCTGTTGCGAGTTGCGTATAGTCTGTTTCAACGCGCTTGAGTTGCTCTGTCTCCCAGTTCACCTGTTGCGTAAGGGATTGATAGGTATCGCGAACTTCCCCGTAGGCGCGCTCAGTTTGTTGCCAGTGTAGCAGTTGTGAATTCAGTTCAGCAGTTTTTGAAGTAGATAGGCGTTTCGTCTCCTCAAGGTCTGCTCCGTTTTGAGAATCTTTCAGAGCCACCAGGTGTCCTTGTAACTGCTGCCACTGTTGCATGATCACTGCCAGTTGTTGCTCTTGCTCGGGAAGAAGTTTCTTCAGCTCATCCACTTCTTGACGAAGCGGTTTGCCTTCTTTGACGCAGGCGTCTGCTTGTTGCCGCTTGGTCTCGAGTACTTGAATTTGTTGCGCTTTTTGTTCCTGCTCCTGTACTAGACTCTGTCGACTGTCAGCAAGTTGAGGATGGTTTTCTTGAAAATTCTTTAGCTCCTGGTCGAGCCGTTCCATCTCTAATGTAAAGCGCAGTGCTTGTCCTTTTGCTTGTTCTAGCTTTTGCTCGAGGACGCGACCATCACCGAATCCAGAAGAAGTTGTTGGCCGAGCCGGATCTGGATGTTCTGTAGCGCCACATACAGGGCAGGCTTTGCCATCATGAAGGTGTCCGACAAGCTGGAGCGCAAGTTGGTTGGCTTGCTCCGCTTGAAAGGCTTGCCAGTCACGTGCTGCTTGCTCTTTTCCTGTGGTCGCAAGTTCTAGCTTTTCCTGTATGGCTTTTCGTTCGATAACCTGCTCGTTGTACCGATCGACTAATCGAATCTGGTCACCGAGGGACTGATAAGCTGCTTTCACATCCGGCAGTGCATTGCTCTCGGCATGCAACTGTTGGTACTGATCTAGCAAATACTGTATTCGCTGCCCTTTTTGCTCAACAGTCTGTTGGAGCTTTTGATAATCCGCTTGTGTTTTCGAAACGGTGGCGGCGAGTTGTTGCTCTTGTCGGATAAGGTGTTCCAGTTTTTCAAGCCGCCCAATCCGTTCGTTTAAACGCTCGATTTCTTGGCGCAAGTTTTGACGTGCAGGTTCTTGGTCTTTTAGTTGCTGATAGGTCGCTTCGAGCTTTGTGAAGGTTGCCGTTGTGTCTACAAGCTTATTATGAAGGTTTTCGACATGCGTACGTTTTTTGGACAATTCTTTAGCCGTTTTTTGCTTCGTTGTATGAATGTGCGTGATGGTACCTGCGCGAACAGCTGCCTCTATGCGTACTTTTACTTTTTCCATGAGCGGTTGTTGGTTTGTTAGCGTCTCCTGTTTCTTTAACAGCTCCTGCAATCTTGCTTGTTTTGCAGCCAACCATTCCAGTTGTTGGAGCTTTTTTTGTTCGAGTTGAAACAGTTCCCATGCACGGTCTTCCTGCTCTTTCGAAGTCACATGATCGGCAGTTAGCTCATCGATTCCTTTTTGCAACGCCGTGTCGATTTGATATAAGTTCATTTCTTGCTGCAAAAACACAGGTTCATTTGGGAATAGTCCCGCCGCTTGACTGACAAGCGTTCCTTGAACAGCGCGGTGCTGCGCAGAGACGTCCACAAGCTGTTGCCGCTTCTCTCGCAAGTATTCCGTCATTTTTTGAAAGCGTTCTGTCCGGAAGAGTTTCCGTAAAATTACTTCTTTTTGATCGGTGGACGACGTTAAAAACTTGCGGAACTCTCCTTGTGGCAGCATGACGATTTGATGAAATTGATCGGCGGTCATCCCGACAAGTTCCATTAACCTTGCGTTGATTTCACGAATCGTATAGCGCTCTACAAGAGGGATTTCACCTTCTTCTGTCAATTCAACAAGCTCATACTTCTCCCCCGTCGCCGTCTTGTTACCGACCTTGACATGGGCCATCTGGCGGAAGATGCGAATGGTGCGTCCACGTACTTCAAACGTCAGCTCAACAGCCGTATGTAGGTCATCCGGTGCAAAGTCACTGCGCAATATGCGCGTATCTTGACGATCTTCGCCACTCCCTGTACCAAACAATGCAAAAGACAACGCGTCGAAAATGCTCGTCTTCCCAGCACCTGTTGGACCTGCAATTACAAACAATGTATGCCCGCCTAGCTCAGAAAATTCAATAGTCTCTTGCTCTCGGTATGGACCAAAAGCGGTCATCTTTAAATGAAGTGGTCGCATCAGTTGTCACTCTCCTGTTCTGCATGGTGCCACGCTTCTTGGAAGAGGGTCACGGTGTCTTCATCGGGTTCTTCACTTGCTAGTTCTTGTAAAAAGGCCGTAAACAATGCTTTTTCACTTAATTGTTTTCGCTCAGAAAGCGCAACAGAAGGCATGGCGTCCATCGCCACTAGTTGCCGTTCCACATGAAGCGTGTTCGGGTAAACCGTACGCAGTTGCTCCATGGGAGAAAGGACTGGACCCGCGTCCAGTAATTTAATGATGACATAATCCTCACTGACCTCTTGTCGCAGCAAATCCTGTAAGTTTCCTTCGATACGACGCATCTTTCTACGGGGCTCTAGTGCACGAAACGTAACATCCACTGCCCCATCTGCCGCTAGTTCAATCAGCAACACACCTTTATCGGTTCCTGCTTCTGAAATCGCATACGTCATGGGACTTCCTGCAAAGCGCACATGATCCGTCCCGCAATGATGGGCACGGTGAAGATGGCCGAGCGCTGTATAGTGGAAGTCGTGGAACAGCTGAGCAGAGACATATTCGGCCCCACCGATCGCGAGTGGCCGCTCCGCTTCACTGGTATTGTCTTCCGGCTCTCCGTAAGGCGTGACAAACGCATGACCGACAAAGACATGACGTGCGTTTTCATCTAATGGAAGGCATGTGCCCACAATACGCTCCATTGCTTGTTGGTGACTCATCGATTCCTCTTGTTGCAAGCGGAATTTGACTTGCGCGGGATCCATGTAAGGAATGAGGTGAAAGTCGACAGGGCCTGCTTCGTCTTCAAGACGGACCGTATGCTTTCTCGGCACCCAGTCTCCAACAAGATGAAGCCCAGCCGATTTCATAAATGCGGAACCGAAGTGAACGCGACCTGGACTATCATGATTTCCCGTTACTGCTAGAAACGGAATTTGACGCACTTCAATCACTTCCTGCAACCACTCCCCAAAGAGCTGGATGGCTTCTACAGGAGGAATGGCACGATCATAAATATCACCTGCCATGACGATAACGTCTGGCTTTTCTTCATCAATTGTTGCAAGCAACTCCCATAACATGTGGCGTTGATCGTCTAGCAATGAAATTCCCTGTAGCCATTTACCTAAATGCCAATCGGCGGTATGTAAAATTTTCATGTGTTGTCTCCTTCTGTCAGCTCAGTTTTTCTGAGTTGTCTCCTATATGAATATAATAGTCAAAATGCTCTATACAGAATGCAATATACTTGTTACTATGAAATTTGAAAAGGAGGTTATTATCATGTCAGCAGAAACTTATCAGATTATTGCTATTATTATTTACATGGTCGCGATGCTTGCTATTGGTTACTATGCCTACCGCAAAACGACAAACTTAAATGATTACATGTTAGGTGGACGTGATCTAGGTCCAGCTGTAACAGCTCTAAGTGCCGGCGCGGCAGATATGTCAGCTTGGTTGCTCATGGGTCTACCGGGAGCTATTTACCTATCAGGCTTAACTAGTGCTTGGATTGCTATCGGACTTACAATCGGAGCTTATTTAAACTGGGTGTACGTTGCCCCCCGCCTGCGAGTTTACACAGAAGTATCTAATAACGCCATCACCATCCCAAGTTACTTGGATAACCGTCTAAAAGGAAAATCTTCTCTTATTCGGATTGCGTCAGGTATCATCATTTTACTATTCTTTACGTTCTATGTATCGTCGGGAATGGTAGCTGGTGGAAAATTCTTCGACAGTTCATTTGGTCTTGATTACCACACAGGACTTCTGATCGTATCGGCTGTTGTAGTCGCATACACGTTGTTCGGTGGATTCCTAGCTGTAAGTTACACAGACTTTTTACAAGGTCTTATGATGTTTATCGCTTTGATCTTAGTGCCATCTATCGGTGTTATTGCACTTGGTGGATTTAGCGAAACTGTAGATGCGATTCGAGCTGTAGAACCAAATCACTTCAGCTTGTTTGCAGGCACTACAGTACTTGGGATTATCTCAACTGCTGCTTGGGGTCTTGGTTATTTTGGACAACCTCACATTATCGTTCGTTTTATGGCGATTAAATCGGTGCGCGAAGCAAAATCTGCTCGTCGCATTGGAATCGGATGGATGATTTTCAGCTTATTAGGTGCGATTGCTACAGCACTAGTTGGGGTTGCTTACTTCAGCCAAGCTGGACAAACACCATTAACAGAGACAACTGCTGAAACAGTTTTCATCGTTCTTGGACAAGCCGTCTTCCATCCGTTCATCGCTGGTCTTATGCTAGCAGCAATTTTAGCGGCAATCATGAGCACAATTTCTTCACAATTGATTGTAACGTCTTCAGCTTTAGTTGAAGATTTATACAAAAAAGTCGTGAAATCTGATGCAGAAGATAAAACATACGTCTTACTTGGACGTATCGCTGTTCTTGTAGTGGCAATTGTTGCTGGAGCTTTGGCTTGGGAACAAAATGAAACGATTCTCGGTTTAGTTGAGTTTGCATGGGCAGGATTTGGTGCTTCATTCGGTCCAGTCATCCTACTTTCCCTTTACTGGAGAAAACTTACGTCTGAAGGCGCATTAGCAGGAATGCTGGTTGGTGCCATTGTTGTCATCATCTGGGCGAACGTTCCTGTCTTGAAAGATGCTATGTATGAAATCGTTCCTGGTTTCATCCTGAGCTTGATTGTAACTGTTGTCGTTAGTATTGTGACATACAAACCGAATCCGGAAATCGAACGTGAATTTGATGAAACAAACCGTTTAATCGAAGAATCGAAGTAAGGACCGGATAGCTCTCGCCTTGTGCGGGAGCTTTTTTTATGACAACTGTCATGTTGGTTTGCTTACATGTGTTTCTATTATCTGGTCCTATATTTACGTATGCTAAGTATATGAAATCACGACTAGGAGGCTTCACATGGACAAACAACGAATCCGCGAGCTACGTAAGCAAGTTGCTCCCTTTGAAAATTCACATTTGAGCAAGAGTATTACACAAGTCTTGAACACCATCCCGCCTTTATTCTTAGTGTGGGCATTGGCGTATATGGCCTTTGACGTCTCAGTTTGGCTGAGTGTCGGTTTAGCTGTTATTGCTGCTGGATTCATGGTCCGTACTTTTATTATTTTCCATGATTGTACGCATGGTTCTTTCTTTAAAAACAAAAAAGCCAACAACATCATGGGAACGATTACAGGTATCTTGACATTGTTTGCCTATGAAAAATGGAAACGTGAGCACTCGATCCACCATGCAACAAGCAGTAACCTCGACAAACGAGGCACAGGTGACATGTGGGTAATGACAGTGGAAGAATACACAAATGCATCAGTAGGTCAGCGTATCGCATACCGTCTGTACCGCAATCCACTTGTGATGTTTGGACTTGGTCCTATCTACTTATTCCTAGTGTCTAGTCGTATTAACCGTAAGGATGCTCGTCCTAAAGAGCGTTGGAACACACACTTAATTACTCTTTCTGTAATTGTCCTTTATACACTTGCTGGATTCTTACTTGGCTGGACAGAATTTGCCATCATCCAAGGTACAACGGTTTATGTAGCTGGCGTACTCGGCATTTGGTTGTTCTACGTCCAACATCAGTTTGAAGACTCTTATTTCGAAGAAGAAGCTGAATGGGATTACGTGAAAGCAGCTGTTGATGGAAGCTCGTACTACCAACTTCCAAAAGTATTGCAGTGGTTGACAGGAAATATTGGCTACCACCACGTGCATCATTTAAGCCCACGCGTACCGAATTATATGCTAGAAGAAGCGCACGAAAGTACACCACCGCTTCACCAAGCGACAACGATTACTTTAGCGACAAGCTTAACTGCACTGAAGTTCCGTCTGTATGATGAAACTGCAAAAACATTCATCTCGTTTAAAGATTGGAAGCAGCGATATATGCGCACTGCTTCTACACAAGCAAAGGGGTAACCCTTTCCCTCTGTTCCTCTAAACCTTATACTAGAGGGAACAGAGATTGCTTGCCTGGCCATTCTCTGGCCAGGCTATTTTTTATGGGAGGTTTGACACATGCCAAAATGGTATCAGCTTTTCCCGCGGTCCCCATGGCTTAGCCTGTATGCCTGGATCGTGTTTTGTGTCCTGCCTTTCTTCTTTTTATTCCGTTCTACGGGCTGGGAAGAAATTGTGCTTGGACTCAGTTTACTTGGCTTGTTTTTCTTATTGTATCGATTCTCTTTCTTTTTAAAAGGGTCGTTGTTTTACATAGCCGTCTTGCTCGAAATGGGCATAGCCGTTGCCATGACTGTGCTCTTTGGTTATGTATATCTCAGTATTTTCCTTGCGTTCTTTATTGGCTTCATCGAAAACAAGACGCGGTTCTTTGTCCTTTATGGCATTCACGTACTAACCGTGACACTCAGTGTAGTGTTCGGCTTCTTTACTCAATTTGAGCTATTTATTTCCCATCTTCCCTTTCTAATTGTCACATTGATTGGTATTGTTCTCCTTCCTTTCGCGACTTTTAACAAAGTCCGTCAAGACTATCTGACAGGCGAATTGGAACATGCGCATGAGCAAATCGCTCATATGAGTGTTATGGAAGAACGTCAACGAATTGCTCGGGATTTACATGACACGCTTGGCCAAAAGCTTTCCCTGATTGGACTAAAAAGTGAACTTGCTTCAAAATTGATGGATAAAGATCCGGCGCGAGCTAAATTAGAATTGAAAGAAGTTCACCAGACGGCGCGCTTGGCTCTAAAAGAAGTCCGCGAACTTGTCTCCACCATTCGAACAGTTCATTTTGAAGATGAAGTGGACGCTGCATCTCAATTATTAGAAGCTGCAGATATTCAATTCATTCGTGAAGGCGGTCGCATGCATGAAAACTTGCCACTGCTCATTGAATCGATTCTCAGTATGGCGTTGAAAGAATCTGTCACAAATGTCGTTAAACATAGTCAAGCAAGCTATTGTCGATTAAATGTGAATAGCTCTCCTCAGCTCACTGTCTTGCAAATTGAAGATGACGGTGTCGGGAGTGAATTATCCCATTTTATTGAAGGAAACGGTCTAGCAGGTATGCGGGAGCGGATTGAATTTGTAAACGGGTCGTTAACGATTGAACAGCATCATGGAACGCGCCTGACGATTGCTGTACCCCATGTAGCACCGAAGAGAAAGGAGTAACTACTTTATGATTCGAATTGTACTTGCAGAAGATCAGCGTATGCTTTTAGGCGCTCTTGGATCACTTCTAGATCTCGAGGAGGATATGGAAGTTGTAGGTCTTGCCCGTGATGGTCAAGAGGCTTACAAGCTTGTAGAGGACCTCTCACCCGACATCTGCATCACGGATATTGAAATGCCCCATTTAAATGGCCTGGAGCTCGCCGAAAAATTGAAAGCACATCCCTGCAAAGTTTTGATTCTAACAACATTTGCTCGCTCTGGCTATTTTGAAAAAGCACGACAAGCTAATGTCGATGGCTACTTAATCAAAGATAGTCCTAGCGAAGAGCTTGCGTATGCCATCCGCTCCATTTTAAATGGCCGCAAAATGTACTCACCTGAGCTAATGGAGCTAGCATTCGATGCCCCAAACCCTCTGACAGCTCGCGAACTGCAAATCATGGAACTTATGGCAGAAGGTAAAAGTTCTAAAGAAATTTCCGCTGTTCTGTTTCTGTCTTCTGGGACAGTCCGCAATTATATTTCTGTGATCTTAGACAAGTTGCAAGTCAGTAATCGAATAGAAGCGATTTCCCGCGCACAAGAAAAAGGCTGGTTCAAATAAGAACCGGCCTTTACTTATGGCGTAATGGTAACTTTGATCACTTCAGGTCTATTAAACAATCGGAAGGGAAAGAGACTGTTCCCAAGCCCTCGACTGACAATCATTTGTGTTGCCTCTTTTTCATGAATACCAGCTGTATAAGTAGGGAACAACCCTTGGCCTGGGGCAATCAATCCTCCGATGCCAGGGATTCGAAATTGGCCTCCATGCGCATGGCCCGAGAATACAAGTTGTTCCCCGGCAGAAACGTAGTCTTCAAACACTTCAGGCCGGTGGGATAAGGTCAGTCTTGGCAACTCTGAGCGTCGATGGAGTGCCAACACATCCGCTACAGACGCTCCCGTCAATGGATCCTCAATTCCCAGTAACTCAATGGATTGCCCTTCAATAGCTACCGTCACAAGCTCATTCGATAGAGCTTGAACGCCTAGCTGAGAAAGACGGGATTTAATTTCACTTTCTTGCCCTGTGGCAATTTCATGGTTGCCTGTCACATAATAAACAGGAGCAATCTCAACAAAACCACTCACGGCCTTCAAACTTTTCTCCAAATCATAGCGATTGCTATCAATAATATCTCCTGTCAAAAAGATTAAATCTGGCTGTTGCTCTTTGACCGTCTTGATCAACTCTTCTTGTCCTTCTCCAAACTCAGCATCGTGCAGGTCTGAAACATGTGAAATCGTCAGACCCTCCAGTTCTGGAGGAAGTCCTTGTAGTTGAATAGTTTGAGATGTGCTAGCTATTGTAGTATTTCCGTAGTAAGTGGCCGCTGCTAAAAGAGTCAGTAACGCACTAATCGTCAGTAATTTCTTCATATGTCATTCCTTGTAGAATTATTTCCCGGGAAATAGCTAATTGATCTTTAATATGTCGACTGGTGTAACAATTCCGAGCAATTTAGTACCAGGCGTACCGTCCTCTGTAACTAATAGCGCTTCAAGTCGGTGACCATGGGTTAGCTCGCTCTTAAACATTTCTTCCGCCACATAGGCAGAAGTGGCTGCACTGATAAAACGATGATTGTCTCGATGATTTTCGTGAACTAAAATATCTTTCAATGTTGTTTTACGAAGTGATACTGCTTCCTCTTGAATCGTACTCGCCAAAAATCTTGTGATTCCTACTGGTGTAACAAGTCCTTTAAACTCCGACCCTAAGTAGACCGGAAATTGATTGAATTTCTTTTCGCGGATCACCTTTAGCGCGTGACTAAGGGAATCTCCAAATTGAAAGGTCAAAACATCTCCCTGAAAAATTTCACCTACAGAATTCGGGTGCAACAAGGCCTGTTCGATCTCCTCCATCTTCGCAACCACATCATCATGGGGTTCTGCTATCACAAATTCAGTAGAAGTCCGGTGATGGATAATCGCATTACGCAAGTCACCATATTCCCGTAAATCTGCCTCATAACGACGAATAACGGCACTTTTTTTCTTCGCCATATCAATTAGGCGGAAAAAAGAAGAATGCTCCTTAGCACCAGCCAGTTCTTTCATTTCTTGATCAATACGATTATATGCTGATATAAAGCGGTCTGAATTGCGTTCTTTTTGTTGTTGCCCCATAAGTTCTCCACCTAGATTGTGACATTTGCAGAGCGTTTGCGTGCGATAAGTATGGATAGCGTAACGCATAGCGTTATTAAAAGTACAGCAATACCTACTGTCCATAAAACGTCATGAGTGGTCGTTTCTTCCACCATAATCATAGCGGAGTAATTAGCCAGTTTCCAAGGTGTATAGGGCCAATATCTAAAAATAAGTCCGTCAATCATTGGAAAGAAGACAATTAAGAATAGTGATGCTGCTGTGGCTATCCCAGGATTGAATAGCGCACTCATTAGAAGGGTAAGGCTAATAGCCAACACAATCCATACTGAATAGACGCCAATGAGTCCTAGAAAGTTCGTAAATGAAAATTCACCAAATAACAGCATAATGTAATACGCGCTGGCACTAACACCAAGCAGGAAACTCCCCAGTAAAACAGCACTGCTGACTGCCCATTTACTAAGTATGTAAGAAGTATACGATAATGGACGAACATATAAAAACGCGGCTGTTCCACTCTTTCTCTCCTTGGCAACCATTCCCGAAAATGCAAAAGCTACAACAAGCATCCCAATAAACTGATACTGACCAATAGTAGATAAGAAGATTTGTTCAGGTGTCATCTCAGGAAGTTGAAAGACGGCGCCGTCTGGCATATTTCCTGCAGACTCTAAAATTTGAGGTAGAAAATAAGTAATGATCGGTTCCATGATACCCAATAAAATAAACACAATAGGAATCCAAAGCCATTTAAAACTACGGACAACTTCTCTCCATTCTTTTAAAGCCAAAACGGAAAACTGATTCATCGTCCATTCACCACCTTCAAGAAGATTTCTTCTAGACTTGCACGTGACCGCTCGACTTTAGTAACCACGCTTTTTTCCAGGACAAGTTGAGCCAATACGTCCTGCATAACGGGTTTCTCTTCATTAATAGCTACGTAAGCAATGTGCTGCTCTTGACGAGCGGGTAATGGCGAGGCATCAACAAAGCTCGCTGCATCTTCTACTGAGGTAAAGTGAACTTCATAATGCGCTTCTTCATATTTTTTCTGAATGGCTGTTAAAGAGCCCTGTTCAATCAGCTTTCCTTGACGCATAAATAGCAATTGATCCGTCATTTCCTGAGCATCGTTTAAAATGTGCGTAGAATACAAAATGGTCGTTGACTGCTGAAGCTCTTTGATCAGATTCAACATTTCTCTTCGACCAATAGGGTCAAGCGCTGAAACAGGTTCGTCTAAAAATAAGAAAGTTGGTTTGTGTACAATAGCTTGTGCCAATCCTAGGCGTTGACGCATACCTCCTGAGAAACCTCCAATTTTCTTTTTCATCGCATCTCCAAGTCCCACAAATGCTAAAGCTTTCTCAGATTCGATACGCGCAGTCTTAGAAGGTACTCCACTTAACCTAGCAGCCATCTCCAAATACTCTAACGAATTCATCCAGCTGTAGAACTTCGGATATTGAGAGAGGAATCCCATCTTTTCACGAAAATCTTGATTGGATTGGCCATCCACTAAAATGGAGCCAGATGTTGGTTCAAGAAGTTTAGTTAACATCGATAAGGTAGTCGTCTTCCCAGCTCCATTCGGTCCGATAAGAGCCGTAGCAGTGCAAGGAGCCAATGAGAAGCTGACATCATCAACCGCTACTTCAGAACCAAACCGTTTCGTTAAGTGTTCAATGTGAATATGTCCACTCATTGTGAATTCCTCCCCATCACGAAGTAAACAATTGGGCCAATTAAGTTGATAAAAATAATAATGAGAGCCCATATCCACTTCGGTCCATTAGTAGCCTCGATACGCACTAAATCAACCAGAGCAACAACAATCAAGATAAATTGCAGAACAAGTATTGGGGCAACCAGCCCCCACGGAATTTCATTTAACACTTCCATAAAAACCCTCCTTTTGTCTTACTCCTTCCTTATACTACGATTGAACCTATTTTACGTTTCAGGTATGACGAGGTTTTATTTAAAATCTCAGGGGTAAATAATTCATAACACAAAAATAGATGATATACGAGGAGGAAATTTAAATGGCAAAAGACGGATTTTCAAATAAGGTTGAAGGCAAACTAGAAAAGGCTTCAGGTAAAGTGAAAGAAACGATTGGTGATGCAACAGATAACCATTCTCTTGAACGCGAAGGACAAAAAGAGCAACTAAAAGGAAATGTAAAAGAAAAAGCAGGTCAAGCTCAGCAAAACTTGGAAGACGTAACAAAAGATCGTAAATAATTTTAAGCTTGGAAATCAATTGATTTCCAAGCTTTTTTTGATTTTTCCACCAGTATCATAATCAATAAATTAAAGAACTACATTATTAGGAAAGGCTTTTTGACTTCTAGAACTCACAGACAGCAATGTGGTAGCGTTTCGATGACTAATTGAAGAGTTTCGGCGATTGTGTCGGAGGTTTTGCCGATTGTGTCGAGAGTTTCGACCTCTATTTTCCGCGTTTCACACGATGCTGCTATTATGGAAACTTAATTGCCCCTCACGGGACTTCACTAGAAAGTTCAAGACAACAAAAAAAGCCACCCCTGACGGGATGACCTTCTTGTGTGCCCAGCGACGTCCTACTCTCACAGGGGGAGACCCCCAACTACCATCGGCGCTGAAGAGCTTAACTTCCGTGTTCGGTATGGGAACGGGTGTGACCTCTTCGCCATCATCACTAGACCTTGAGCCTGTTCGCTCAAAACTGGATAGAACTCCATTGATTTTTTTTGGTTAAGTCCTCGATCGATTAGTATTCGTCAGCTCCACACATCGCTGTGCTTCCACCCCGAACCTATCTACCTCATCGTCTTTGAGGGATCTTACTTACTTGCGTAATGGGAAATCTCATCTTGAGGGGGGCTTCATGCTTAGATGCTTTCAGCACTTATCCCGTCCACACATAGCTACCCAGCGATGCCTTTGGCAAGACAACTGGTACACCAGCGGTGTGTCCATCCCGGTCCTCTCGTACTAAGGACAGCTCCTCTCAAATTTCCTACGCCCACGACGGATAGGGACCGAACTGTCTCACGACGTTCTGAACCCAGCTCGCGTACCGCTTTAATGGGCGAACAGCCCAACCCTTGGGACCGACTACAGCCCCAGGATGCGATGAGCCGACATCGAGGTGCCAAACCTCCCCGTCGATGTGGACTCTTGGGGGAGATAAGCCTGTTATCCCCGGGGTAGCTTTTATCCGTTGAGCGATGGCCCTTCCATGCGGAACCACCGGATCACTAAGCCCGTCTTTCGACCCTGCTCGACTTGTAGGTCTCGCAGTCAAGCTCCCTTATGCCTTTACACTCTACGAATGATTTCCAACCATTCTGAGGGAACCTTTGGGCGCCTCCGTTACACTTTAGGAGGCGACCGCCCCAGTCAAACTGTCCGCCTGACACTGTCTCCTGCCCGGGTAACGGGCATGGGTTAGAACTTCAATACAACCAGGGTAGTATCCCACCGACGCCTCCTCCGAAGCTGGCGCTCCGGGCTCTTAGGCTCCTACCTATCCTGTACAAGTTGCACCAAAGTTCAATATCAGGCTACAGTAAAGCTCCACGGGGTCTTTCCGTCCTGTCGCGGGTAACCTGCATCTTCACAGGTACTATAATTTCACCGAGTCTCTCGTTGAGACAGTGCCCAGATCGTTACGCCTTTCGTGCGGGTCGGAACTTACCCGACAAGGAATTTCGCTACCTTAGGACCGTTATAGTTACGGCCGCCGTTTACTGGGGCTTCAATTCGCACCTTCGCTTGCGCTAAGCACTCCTCTTAACCTTCCAGCACCGGGCAGGCGTCAGCCCCTATACGTCACCTTACGGTTTTGCAGAGACCTGTGTTTTTGCTAAACAGTCGCCTGGGCCTATTCACTGCGGCTCTCTCGGGCTTTCACCCTGTCAGAGCACCCCTTCTCCCGAAGTTACGGGGTCATTTTGCCGAGTTCCTTAACGAGAGTTCACTCGCTCACCTTAGGATTCTCTCCTCGACCACCTGTGTCGGTTTGCGGTACGGGCACCTCCCGCCTCGCTAGAGGCTTTTCTTGGCAGCGTGAAATCAGAAACTTCGGACTACGTCCTCCTCGTCACAGCCTGGTGTTGTAGATGCGGGATTTGCCTCACATCACACCTCACTGCTTGAACGTGCACTTCCAGCCGCACGCTTCCCTATCCTACTGCGTCCCCCCATCACTCAAATGGCGGGGAGGTGGTACAGGAATATCAACCTGTTGTCCATCGTCTACGCCTATCGGCCTCGACTTAGGTCCCGACTGACCCTGAGCGGACGAGCCTTCCTCAGGAAACCTTGGTCATACGGTGGATGGGATTCTCACCCATCTTTCGCTACTCATACCGGCATTCTCACTTCTAAGCGCTCCACCTGTCCTTCCGGTCAAGCTTCGACGCCCTTAGAACGCTCTCCTACCACGCATACCCTAGGTATGCATCCACAGCTTCGGTGAACCGTTTAGCCCCGATACATTTTCGGCGCAGCGTCACTCGACCAGTGAGCTATTACGCACTCTTTAAATGATGGCTGCTTCTAAGCCAACATCCTGGTTGTCTAAGCAACGCCACATCCTTTTCCACTTAACGGTTACTTTGGGACCTTAGCTGGTGGTCTGGGCTGTTTCCCTCTTGACTACGGATCTTATCACTCGCAGTCTGACTCCCAGATACAAATCATCGGCATTCGGAGTTTGTCTGAATTCGGTAACCCGGGATGGGCCCCTAGTCCAAACAGTGCTCTACCTCCGAGATTCTTTATCTGAGGCTAGCCCTAAAGCTATTTCGGAGAGAACCAGCTATCTCCAGGTTCGATTGGAATTTCTCCGCTACCCACACCTCATCCCCGCACTTTTCAACGTGCGTGGGTTCGGACCTCCAGTGAGTGTTACCTCACCTTCATCCTGGACATGGGTAGATCACCTGGTTTCGGGTCTACGACCCCATACTCATTCGCCCTATTCAGACTCGCTTTCGCTGCGGCTCCGTCTCCTCGACTTAACCTTGCATGGAATCGTAACTCGCCGGTTCATTCTACAAAAGGCACGCTATCACCCATTAACGGGCTCTAACTACTTGTAGGCACACGGTTTCAGGATCTGTTTCACTCCCCTTCCGGGGTGCTTTTCACCTTTCCCTCACGGTACTGGTTCACTATCGGTCACTAGGGAGTATTTAGCCTTGGGAGATGGTCCTCCCGGATTCCGACGGAATTTCACGTGTTCCGCCGTACTCAGGATACACTCTGGAGGGCAATAAGTTTGGACTACAGGACTTTTACCTCGTGTCGTGGGCCTTTCCAGACCGCTTCGTCTACCTATCGCCTTTGTAACTCCGTATAGAGTGTCCTACAACCCCAAGAGGCAAGCCTCTTGGTTTGGGCTCTTCCCGTTTCGCTCGCCGCTACTCAGGGAATCGATTTTTCTTTCTCTTCCTCCAGGTACTTAGATGTTTCAGTTCCCTGGGTCTGCCTCCGACCAGCTATGTATTCACTGGAAGGTAACATGCCATTACGCATGCTGGGTTTCCCCATTCGGAAATCTCCGGATCAAAGCTCACTTACAGCTCCCCGAAGCATATCGGTGTTAGTGCCGTCCTTCATAGGCTCCTAGTGCCAAGGCATCCACCGTGCGCCCTTCCTAACTTAACCTAAGTTAGTGCTCCTCTAAAAAAGAAGAGACTTAAGGTCACACGTCAATTGCTTGACGTTGTGTTTTGTTACAATCAATGTCGTTCTATCCAGTTTTCAAAGAACAGGTAATGGTGGAGCCTAGCGGGATCGAACCGCTGACCTCCTGCGTGCAAGGCAGGCGCTCTCCCAGCTGAGCTAAGGCCCCAGTAAAGGGTATCTAATTAAAAAATGGTGGGCCTAAATGGACTCGAACCATCGACCTCACGCTTATCAGGCGTGCGCTCTAACCAGCTGAGCTATAGGCCCCAAAAGAATGCAATTGTACTTGAACATTCAAAACTGAACTGCAAGACGTCAAGTCTCAGACCCAGGGGGTCTGTTCCGAAATATTCCTTAGAAAGGAGGTGATCCAGCCGCACCTTCCGATACGGCTACCTTGTTACGACTTCACCCCAATCATCTGTCCCACCTTCGGCGGCTGGCTCCATAAATGGTTACCCCACCGACTTCGGGTGTTACAAACTCTCGTGGTGTGACGGGCGGTGTGTACAAGGCCCGGGAACGTATTCACCGTGGCATGCTGATCCACGATTACTAGCGATTCCAGCTTCATGTAGGCGAGTTGCAGCCTACAATCCGAACTGAGAATGGTTTTATGGGATTGGCTTGCCCTCGCGGGTTTGCAGCCCTTTGTACCATCCATTGTAGCACGTGTGTAGCCCAGGTCATAAGGGGCATGATGATTTGACGTCATCCCCACCTTCCTCCGGTTTGTCACCGGCAGTCACCTTAGAGTGCCCAACTGAATGCTGGCAACTAAGATCAAGGGTTGCGCTCGTTGCGGGACTTAACCCAACATCTCACGACACGAGCTGACGACAACCATGCACCACCTGTCACCGCCGTCCCCGAAGGGAAGGCCTAGTCTCCTAGGCGGTCGGCGGGATGTCAAGACCTGGTAAGGTTCTTCGCGTTGCTTCGAATTAAACCACATGCTCCACCGCTTGTGCGGGCCCCCGTCAATTCCTTTGAGTTTCAGTCTTGCGACCGTACTCCCCAGGCGGAGTGCTTAATGCGTTAGCTGCAGCACTAAGGGGCGGAAACCCCCTAACACTTAGCACTCATCGTTTACGGCGTGGACTACCAGGGTATCTAATCCTGTTTGCTCCCCACGCTTTCGCGCCTCAGCGTCAGTTACAGACCAGAAAGCCGCCTTCGCCACTGGTGTTCCTCCAAATCTCTACGCATTTCACCGCTACACTTGGAATTCCGCTTTCCTCTTCTGCACTCAAGTCCCCCAGTTTCCAATGACCCTCCACGGTTGAGCCGTGGGCTTTCACATCAGACTTAAGGGACCGCCTGCGCGCGCTTTACGCCCAATGATTCCGGACAACGCTTGCCACCTACGTATTACCGCGGCTGCTGGCACGTAGTTAGCCGTGGCTTTCTAATGAGGTACCGTCAAGGTACCGACAGTTAC
This sequence comes from Chryseomicrobium sp. FSL W7-1435, assembly GCF_038595005.1. Classification (GTDB taxonomy): domain Bacteria; phylum Bacillota; class Bacilli; order Bacillales_A; family Planococcaceae; genus Chryseomicrobium. Next base: position 440,376 of record NZ_CP151997.1, on the reverse strand, counting down.
TCCGGTACTTGTTCTTCCCTCACAACAGAGTTTTACGATCCGAGAACCTTCTTCACTCACGCGGCGTTGCTCCATCAGACTTTCGTCCATTGTGGAAGATTCCCTACTGCTGCCTCCCGTAGGAGTCTGGGCCGTGTCTCAGTCCCAGTGTGGCCGATCACCCTCTCAGGTCGGCTACGCATCGTGGCCTTGGTGAGCCGTTACCTCACCAACTAGCTAATGCGCCGCGGGCCCATCCTGTAGTGACAGCCGAAACCGTCTTTCAACATCGGACCATGAGGTCCGATGGATTATTCGGTATTAGCCCCGGTTTCCCGGAGTTATCCCAATCTACAGGGCAGGTTGCCCACGTGTTACTCACCCGTCCGCCGCTGAATCGAGAGGAGCAAGCTCCTCTTTTCATCCGCTCGACTTGCATGTATTAGGCACGCCGCCAGCGTTCGTCCTGAGCCAGGATCAAACTCTCCATAAAGAGAACTTAATATAAGCTCATTTTGTTGCTGGCATCTGTTACTTTTAAAAAGTAACGATATCCATTTTGAACGTCCGTCACATCCGTTTATAGGAAGTGACTTGGTTCGTGTTTGCGTCACGCACACCCAACGGGGGTCGGGGCGGTGACGCTCTATCTTGACGTCTTGCATGTTCAGTTTTCAATGTTCAATGGTGGAGCCTAGCGGGATCGAACCGCTGACCTCCTGCGTGCAAGGCAGGCGCTCTCCCAGCTGAGCTAAGGCCCCTTAAAGGGTAAATGGTCGAGAAGACAGGATTCGAACCTGCGACCCCTTGGTCCCAAACCAAGTGCTCTACCAAGCTGAGCTACTTCTCGTATTATGGCGCGCCCGAGAGGACTCGAACCTCTAACCGCTTGATTCGTAGTCAAGTACTCTATCCAATTGAGCTACGGGCGCATAGTATAAGTGGTGCCGAGGACCGGAATCGAACCGGTACGGTAGTCACCTACCGCAGGATTTTAAGTCCTGTGCGTCTGCCAGTTCCGCCACCCCGGCAAGGGTGATTTGGGCAAAAAAATAATGGAGCGGAAGACGAGGTTCGAACTCGCGACCCCCACCTTGGCAAGGTGGTGTTCTACCACTGAACTACTTCCGCGTGGCAAGAAATACTATATGAAAATGGTGCGGGTGAAGGGAGTCGAACCCCCACGCCTTGCGGCGCTAGATCCTAAGTCTAGTGCGTCTGCCAGTTCCGCCACACCCGCATGTTCATATAAATGGTGAGCCATGAAGGACTCGAACCTTCGACCCTCTGATTAAAAGTCAGATGCTCTACCAACTGAGCTAATGGCTCTCTTGAAGTGGTGCCGGCGAAAGGACTTGAACCCTCAACCTACTGATTACAAGTCAGTTGCTCTACCAGTTGAGCTACACCGGCACGGTGTTGATTTGATAAAAAATGGTGGAGGATGACGGGATCGAACCGCCGACCCCCTGCTTGTAAGGCAGGTGCTCTCCCAGCTGAGCTAATCCTCCATTTGCCTAGCGACGTCCTACTCTCACAGGGGGAGACCCCCAACTACCATCGGCGCTGAAGAGCTTAACTTCCGTGTTCGGTATGGGAACGGGTGTGACCTCTTCGCCATCGTCACTAGACTGGCTATTCATATGTTGAAAGACAAGCTTTATTATATCAAACCCACCTGCGAATACAAGTGTTTTCTCAATAAAATTTGTTCTTTCAAAACTGGATAGAACTTCATTGATTTTTTGGTTAAGTCCTCGATCGATTAGTATTCGTCAGCTCCACACATCGCTGTGCTTCCACCCCGAACCTATCTACCTCATCGTCTTTGAGGGATCTTACTTACTTGCGTAATGGGAAATCTCATCTTGAGGGGGGCTTCATGCTTAGATGCTTTCAGCACTTATCCCGTCCACACATAGCTACCCAGCGATGCCTTTGGCAAGACAACTGGTACACCAGCGGTGTGTCCATCCCGGTCCTCTCGTACTAAGGACAGCTCCTCTCAAATTTCCTACGCCCACGACGGATAGGGACCGAACTGTCTCACGACGTTCTGAACCCAGCTCGCGTACCGCTTTAATGGGCGAACAGCCCAACCCTTGGGACCGACTACAGCCCCAGGATGCGATGAGCCGACATCGAGGTGCCAAACCTCCCCGTCGATGTGGACTCTTGGGGGAGATAAGCCTGTTATCCCCGGGGTAGCTTTTATCCGTTGAGCGATGGCCCTTCCATGCGGAACCACCGGATCACTAAGCCCGTCTTTCGACCCTGCTCGACTTGTAGGTCTCGCAGTCAAGCTCCCTTATGCCTTTACACTCTACGAATGATTTCCAACCATTCTGAGGGAACCTTTGGGCGCCTCCGTTACACTTTAGGAGGCGACCGCCCCAGTCAAACTGTCCGCCTGACACTGTCTCCTGCCCGGGTAACGGGCATGGGTTAGAACTTCAATACAACCAGGGTAGTATCCCACCGACGCCTCCTCCGAAGCTGGCGCTCCGGGCTCTTAGGCTCCTACCTATCCTGTACAAGTTGCACCAAAGTTCAATATCAGGCTACAGTAAAGCTCCACGGGGTCTTTCCGTCCTGTCGCGGGTAACCTGCATCTTCACAGGTACTATAATTTCACCGAGTCTCTCGTTGAGACAGTGCCCAGATCGTTACGCCTTTCGTGCGGGTCGGAACTTACCCGACAAGGAATTTCGCTACCTTAGGACCGTTATAGTTACGGCCGCCGTTTACTGGGGCTTCAATTCGCACCTTCGCTTGCGCTAAGCACTCCTCTTAACCTTCCAGCACCGGGCAGGCGTCAGCCCCTATACGTCACCTTACGGTTTTGCAGAGACCTGTGTTTTTGCTAAACAGTCGCCTGGGCCTATTCACTGCGGCTCTCTCGGGCTTTCACCCTGTCAGAGCACCCCTTCTCCCGAAGTTACGGGGTCATTTTGCCGAGTTCCTTAACGAGAGTTCACTCGCTCACCTTAGGATTCTCTCCTCGACCACCTGTGTCGGTTTGCGGTACGGGCACCTCCCGCCTCGCTAGAGGCTTTTCTTGGCAGCGTGAAATCAGAAACTTCGGACTACGTCCTCCTCGTCACAGCCTGGTGTTGTAGATGCGGGATTTGCCTCACATCACACCTCACTGCTTGAACGTGCACATCCAACCGCACGCTTCCCTATCCTACTGCGTCCCCCCATCACTCAAATGGCGGGGAGGTGGTACAGGAATATCAACCTGTTGTCCATCGTCTACGCCTATCGGCCTCGACTTAGGTCCCGACTGACCCTGAGCGGACGAGCCTTCCTCAGGAAACCTTGGTCATACGGTGGATGGGATTCTCACCCATCTTTCGCTACTCATACCGGCATTCTCACTTCTAAGCGCTCCACCTGTCCTTCCGGTCAAGCTTCGACGCCCTTAGAACGCTCTCCTACCACGCATACCCTAGGTATGCATCCACAGCTTCGGTGAACCGTTTAGCCCCGATACATTTTCGGCGCAGCGTCACTCGACCAGTGAGCTATTACGCACTCTTTAAATGATGGCTGCTTCTAAGCCAACATCCTGGTTGTCTAAGCAACGCCACATCCTTTTCCACTTAACGGTTACTTTGGGACCTTAGCTGGTGGTCTGGGCTGTTTCCCTCTTGACTACGGATCTTATCACTCGCAGTCTGACTCCCAGATACAAATCATCGGCATTCGGAGTTTGTCTGAATTCGGTAACCCGGGATGGGCCCCTAGTCCAAACAGTGCTCTACCTCCGAGATTCTTTATCTGAGGCTAGCCCTAAAGCTATTTCGGAGAGAACCAGCTATCTCCAGGTTCGATTGGAATTTCTCCGCTACCCACACCTCATCCCCGCACTTTTCAACGTGCGTGGGTTCGGACCTCCAGTGAGTGTTACCTCACCTTCATCCTGGACATGGGTAGATCACCTGGTTTCGGGTCTACGACCCCATACTCATTCGCCCTATTCAGACTCGCTTTCGCTGCGGCTCCGTCTCCTCGACTTAACCTTGCATGGAATCGTAACTCGCCGGTTCATTCTACAAAAGGCACGCTATCACCCATTAACGGGCTCTAACTACTTGTAGGCACACGGTTTCAGGATCTGTTTCACTCCCCTTCCGGGGTGCTTTTCACCTTTCCCTCACGGTACTGGTTCACTATCGGTCACTAGGGAGTATTTAGCCTTGGGAGATGGTCCTCCCGGATTCCGACGGAATTTCACGTGTTCCGCCGTACTCAGGATACACTCTGGAGGGCAATAAGTTTGGACTACAGGACTTTTACCTCGTGTCGTGGGCCTTTCCAGACCGCTTCGTCTACCTATCGCCTTTGTAACTCCGTATAGAGTGTCCTACAACCCCAAGAGGCAAGCCTCTTGGTTTGGGCTCTTCCCGTTTCGCTCGCCGCTACTCAGGGAATCGATTTTTCTTTCTCTTCCTCCAGGTACTTAGATGTTTCAGTTCCCTGGGTCTGCCTCCGACCAGCTATGTATTCACTGGAAGGTAACATGCCATTACGCATGCTGGGTTTCCCCATTCGGAAATCTCCGGATCAAAGCTCACTTACAGCTCCCCGAAGCATATCGGTGTTAGTGCCGTCCTTCATAGGCTCCTAGTGCCAAGGCATCCACCGTGCGCCCTTCCTAACTTAACCTAAGTTAGTGCTCCTCTAAAAAAGAAGAGACTTAAGGTCACACGTCAATTGCTTGACGTTGTGTTTTGTTACAATCAATGTCGTTCTATCCAGTTTTCAAAGAACAGGTTCTGAATGTATGAACATTCAAAACTGAACTGCAAGACGTCAAGTCTCAGACCAAAAGGTCTGTTCCGAAATATTCCTTAGAAAGGAGGTGATCCAGCCGCACCTTCCGATACGGCTACCTTGTTACGACTTCACCCCAATCATCTGTCCCACCTTCGGCGGCTGGCTCCATAAATGGTTACCCCACCGACTTCGGGTGTTACAAACTCTCGTGGTGTGACGGGCGGTGTGTACAAGGCCCGGGAACGTATTCACCGTGGCATGCTGATCCACGATTACTAGCGATTCCAGCTTCATGTAGGCGAGTTGCAGCCTACAATCCGAACTGAGAATGGTTTTATGGGATTGGCTTGCCCTCGCGGGTTTGCAGCCCTTTGTACCATCCATTGTAGCACGTGTGTAGCCCAGGTCATAAGGGGCATGATGATTTGACGTCATCCCCACCTTCCTCCGGTTTGTCACCGGCAGTCACCTTAGAGTGCCCAACTGAATGCTGGCAACTAAGATCAAGGGTTGCGCTCGTTGCGGGACTTAACCCAACATCTCACGACACGAGCTGACGACAACCATGCACCACCTGTCACCGCCGTCCCCGAAGGGAAGGCCTAGTCTCCTAGGCGGTCGGCGGGATGTCAAGACCTGGTAAGGTTCTTCGCGTTGCTTCGAATTAAACCACATGCTCCACCGCTTGTGCGGGCCCCCGTCAATTCCTTTGAGTTTCAGTCTTGCGACCGTACTCCCCAGGCGGAGTGCTTAATGCGTTAGCTGCAGCACTAAGGGGCGGAAACCCCCTAACACTTAGCACTCATCGTTTACGGCGTGGACTACCAGGGTATCTAATCCTGTTTGCTCCCCACGCTTTCGCGCCTCAGCGTCAGTTACAGACCAGAAAGCCGCCTTCGCCACTGGTGTTCCTCCAAATCTCTACGCATTTCACCGCTACACTTGGAATTCCGCTTTCCTCTTCTGCACTCAAGTCCCCCAGTTTCCAATGACCCTCCACGGTTGAGCCGTGGGCTTTCACATCAGACTTAAGGGACCGCCTGCGCGCGCTTTACGCCCAATGATTCCGGACAACGCTTGCCACCTACGTATTACCGCGGCTGCTGGCACGTAGTTAGCCGTGGCTTTCTAATGAGGTACCGTCAAGGTACCGACAGTTACTCCGGTACTTGTTCTTCCCTCACAACAGAGTTTTACGATCCGAGAACCTTCTTCACTCACGCGGCGTTGCTCCATCAGACTTTCGTCCATTGTGGAAGATTCCCTACTGCTGCCTCCCGTAGGAGTCTGGGCCGTGTCTCAGTCCCAGTGTGGCCGATCACCCTCTCAGGTCGGCTACGCATCGTGGCCTTGGTGAGCCGTTACCTCACCAACTAGCTAATGCGCCGCGGGCCCATCCTGTAGTGACAGCCGAAACCGTCTTTCAACATCGGACCATGAGGTCCGATGGATTATTCGGTATTAGCCCCGGTTTCCCGGAGTTATCCCAATCTACAGGGCAGGTTGCCCACGTGTTACTCACCCGTCCGCCGCTGAATCGAGAGGAGCAAGCTCCTCTTTTCATCCGCTCGACTTGCATGTATTAGGCACGCCGCCAGCGTTCGTCCTGAGCCAGGATCAAACTCTCCATAAAGAGAACTTAATATAAGCTCATTTTGTTGCTGGCATCTGTCACTTTTAAAAAGTAACGATATCCATTTTGAACGTCCGTCACATCCGTTTATAGGAAGTGACTTGGTTCGTGTTTGCGTCACGCACACCCAACGGGGGTCGGGGCGGTGACGCTCTATCTTGACGTCTTGCATGTTCAGTTTTCAATGTTCATTTGTATGTGTCGCTCGTTTTGGCGACTTTACTATGATACCAAATTACGAATCGTGATGTCAATTACTTTTTTGAAAAAGTTTTCTCGATGCATTTCGTAATTTAGCAACTTGATTACTATAGCACGGGAAAATAGAAGGTACAAGCACTTTCTCTCAAGTTTTTTCAACAAAGTTTCCTAAGTTCAACATTTAGACTTCACTTAGCGCGTTGTCTATATCTTGTGCTATCGTGCTTGCAACTATAAGAAGAAAAACAATTCACGCAACTTTTCTTCACAAAACAAAAGACTCTCACATCTAGAATTACGAGTGAGAGCCTTCCATTCATCTATCTATCAGTAGGGGTGCCTTCTAACAGCAGCCCCTTAAATATATCCGTACTAATCTTTATGACGCATTAATGGGAACAGTAACACGTCACGTATAGATGGAGAGTTCGTCAACAACATGACTAGACGGTCAATACCAATTCCTAGTCCACCTGTTGGCGGCATTCCATACTCAAGTGCTTCAATAAAGTCATTGTCCATTTCATGCGCTTCGTCGTTCCCTGCTTCTTTTTCAACAAGCTGGGCTTCGAAACGTTCACGCTGATCGATAGGATCATTTAACTCTGTAAATGCATTGGCGTGTTCACGACGCACAATAAATAATTCAAAACGATCTGTAAATCGACCGTCCTCAGGATTTTTCTTAGCAAGTGGTGATACCTCTACTGGATGACCAAAGATGAATGTTGGTTGAACAAGAAGCTCTTCTACTTTCTGTTCAAAGAATTCATTTAAGACATGCCCCACTTCCATAGAAGGTTTTACTTCCACACCGTGTTCAGATGCCAGTGCGTGCGCTTGCTCTTTCGTCATCTCTTGCCAGAAATCTACTCCAGTCACTTCTTTAACCGCATCGGCCATGTGCCAACGCTTCCAGCCTGGAGCTAGGTTTACTTCATCCTCTCCGTATTGCACAGTTGTGGATCCTAAAACTTCTTGTGCAATATGAGCAATTAAGTTTTCTGTCAGGTTCATGATGTCTTGATAATCCGCGTACGCTTCGTAAAGTTCAATCATCGTAAACTCAGGGTTGTGGCGAGTCGAGATTCCTTCGTTACGGAATACGCGACCAATCTCATAAACCTTTTCGAGCCCACCAACAATTAAACGCTTTAAATGAAGCTCGATGGCAATACGCATATAAAGTTCTAGGTCGAGCGCATTATGATGCGTGACGAATGGACGAGCAGCTGCTCCACCTGCGACAGAATGCATCATAGGTGTCTCCACTTCCAAGAATCCTTCATTATCTAAGTAGCGACGCATCGCTTGAATAATACGGCTACGAGTAATGAACGTGTTTTTGCTTTCATCACTTGTCATTAAGTCTAAATAACGTTGGCGATAGCGTTGTTCCACATCTTTTAATCCGTGGAATTTCTCAGGCATTGGACGAAGCGATTTTGTTAGGAACGTGAATTCCGTCGCTTTAATAGAAAGTTCTCCAACGTTGGTACGGAATACAAGTCCTTTAACGCCGACGATATCTCCAAGGTCTGCTGTGTTGAAAGTAGCGTAAGCCTCATCACCAATTGCATCTTTACGAACGTAAATTTGAATTTGGCCACCAAGATCTTGGATATGGGCAAAACCAGCTTTTCCTTTTCCACGCTTGGTCATGATACGACCAGCAGCAATAACTTCATAAGGTGTTTCATCTAATTGTTCTTTCGTGTAGCCTTCGAACTCTTCTATTATCTCGTTACTCAGGTGACTGCGGTCAAAACGTGATCCAAATGGATCCATGCCTTGCTCCTGCATAGACGTCATCTTTTGACGTCTCACCTGTAATTGATCATTTAATTCTTCCATGTTCGACATATTGTCACTCCTTCGCTCTGTTCTACGCCAGATTGCAATAGTTCTATTGTACACAAATTTTGTTTAAACTTCATCTCGTTGAACTGAAGTCTGCGAATTCAGTTTATTGCATCAAAAAAGCTACCACCTCAAAGTGATAGCCAGTCGATTAGACCAATACGATTTCTTCTTGAGAAGTCATGGCTTCCTCTGCAAAAATGCGAAGGAACGCTTTTAACTCATTTGCATCTTCTAATTGATTGATAACCGTGCGCGCTCGACCATTGCCTCGAATTCCTTTGAGGTACCAAGAGGCGTGCTTGCGCATTTCGCGTACAGCAACGTTCTCTCCTTTTAATTGAACCAAACGTTCAAAGTGGAGTAGGCACACGTCAATCTTCTCGCGTACAGATGGCTCAGGTTTCAGCTCACCTGACTCTAGATATTCGACAGTGCGGTAAACCATCCAAGGGTCTCCTAGTGCAGCTCGTCCAATCATGACTCCATCGACACCCGTTTCATCTAGCATACGTTGGGCGTCTTGAGGTGTCTCGACATCTCCATTTCCGATTACAGGAATGGCGACGGACTGTTTGACATCACGGATGACATTCCAGTCGGCACGACCTTCATACATTTGTTGACGAGTGCGACCATGAACTGCAACGGCTGCTCCACCTGCGCGCTCGATAGCTTGCGCATTTTCAACAGCAAGAATATGTTCATCGTCCCAGCCAATTCTCATTTTCACTGTCACCGGCTTGCTGACATTGTCCACAACAGCTGAGACCATTTCGTAAATCTTATTTGGGTCAAGTAACCAGCGGGCTCCCGCTTCACACTTGATGATTTTACTGACCGGGCAGCCCATATTGATATCTATGATATCTGCCGATGTGTTTTGATCTACATATTTAGCAGCTGCTACTAGCGTGTCCTTCTCACCACCGAAGATTTGAAGGGATAGCGGATTCTCTCGCTCATCGATATACAACATGCTGAGGGTCTTCTCATTTTTTTGAACAATCCCTTTGTCGCTGATCATTTCTGCGTAGACGAGACCCACACCAAACTCTTTGACCGTCAGACGAAATGCAGAGTTTGAAATTCCCGCCATCGGGGCTAGCACAACGCGGTTGTCCATCTCGATGCCACCAATTGAAAAAGGCTTCGTAGGCTTAAGTGTCACGTTGTTCACCTTCCTTACTTCCTTTAAGTTCTTCTATCTCTATATCAAGGGCTTGTGCGATTTGTGTCCATTGTTGTTCTGTGGGCTCTTTTACACCACGCTCCATCTTACCAAGCGTAGCAGGCGCCACTTGCAAAGCTTTTGCCAAGTCAATCTGGCTAACACGTTTTAATTTTCGGTATGCACGAATACGTCGTCCCCATCGAATGCTGTCCATAAGCGAATGCCTTCTTTCTCGGGATCAAACTCAGCAGCCTTCTGCAGAAGTGCAGCGTCTGATGAAATCGATGCCAGTGGGATCACTACAAATGCACGTTCCTCCATGCGCGGATGCGGAATGACTAAATCATCCGACTCTATATTTTCATCATTATACAATAAAATGTCAAGGTCTACTGTTCTTGGTCCCCAGCGGATAATTCGTTTTCGTCCTAATTCTTGTTCGATGTTTTGACAAACGGCCAATAAATCATGGGGGGATAAGGAAGTCCCTAGTTCAACCGCTATATTTAAGAACGCCGCTTGATCTGTGTACCCAACCGGATCTGTTTCATAGACCTTGGATAGTTTTATTACCGTGATCGAAGGGACAGCAGATAAGGACCGAACCGCCTCTTGTAAATACTGATAGCGATCCCCTATATTTGAGCCAATCGATAAATAGGCCCTATTCATAAAGTACCTCGCGTGATCTCAACCGCTACTGACGCATAATGCCCCGCAATAGGTGGTGTCGGTTTCACGATCATTACCTTACACCCCTCCACTTGTTCAGGGTAGTTAGTCAGAATCCCATCAGCGATTTTCTCGGCAACGGATTCAATCAATTGATACGGTTTGCCTTCTGCAATTTCCTTACACAGGGCATACACTTCTGCATAATTGACCGTCGCACTTAAGTCGTCTGTTTCGCCTGCTCGTTTTAAATCAACTGCCATTTCAACCGTGATACGAAATAATTGCCCCAACACCGTCTCTTCTGGTAGGACTCCATGGTACCCATAGAATTGCATATCATTTAAATAGATTTTATCCATTAGACTTCCTCCGTGTAGTGCGTTTTGCCGACCAATACGTCCATCATGCGTGTAGTCCGCACCATTTCGTTGACATCATGAACACGAACCATGTGAACACCTTTATCGATGCCGAAGCTGATTGTTGCTGCAGTACCTTCTCGTCGTTCTACAACCGGAAGCTTTAATACATTGCCAATCAAGCTCTTTCGGGACGTTGCAAGAAGAACCGGATACCCCATCCCTACAAGATCAGAAAGGTGTTGCATCATCAAAATGTTGTGGGAAGTGTTTTTCCCAAAACCAATACCTGGATCTAACCAAATTTGGTGGTCCTGCACACCATTTTCTCTTGCGATAGCAACTGACTCTTCCAGATCTGCTTTGGCATCGCGCCAAAAATCTTGATAGGTCGCTGTCTCCCGGTTGTGCATTAAGATAAGCGGGACTTGGTACTCTGCTGCTAGTCGCGCGATTCCGGCATCTCTTTTGACACCCCAAATATCATTTAAAATATCGACTCCTGCTTCGAGCGCCGCCTGTGCCACCGTTGATTTATACGTATCAACGGAAAGAAATACGGGAACTTTGGCCTCTCGAATAGCACGAATGACTGGTACAACGCGATTGATTTCTTCTTCAGCCGTAATAGGCGTATAACCAGGCCGCGTTGACTCTCCACCAATATCTATGATTTTTGCGCCTTGCTCGACCATCTCTTTCGCACGGGCAAGTGCCTGTTCTACCTGATTATAGAGTCCACCATCTGAAAATGAGTCAGGCGTCACATTGAGAATGCCCATCACAACGGTCTCTTTTGAGAAATCTAGGGTCACTCCGTGCGCAGTCCTAGTTTGTGTCATTCTTTAGCCACTCCTTTAGTGATTGCTTGTTCATATGCGGCGTGTAATTTTCGATACCATTCGCCATTATTTCCCGGGAAATGATAGGATTCGAGCGCACGAATCGGCACTATTTCCTGCACAGCATTGACCACCCACAGTTCATCTGCTATTTCTACTTGCTGAGGTGTAAAGTGCCCTTCTTCATACGGGAGCTGGTGATCCTTCGCATAATCCAAGAGCCACTGACGAGTAATACTGTTTAAGATACCCGTGTCTAATGAAGGCGTGTAAAGAACACCTTCCTTCACCCAAAAGATAGACGACGTGATGCCCTCTGCCACGAGCCCTTTTTCCGTGCACATGAATCCTTCCATCTCAGCTAAAGAAGGCAGTTCAAAACGCGCTAAGACATTATTGCCATAGTGATGCGATTTCACTCGAGTTGAACCCTCTGGCGTGTTCCGCGGGATTTCTATCCAGCGGGCTGTCTTTTCTGTACCACGGATTGTCTCTGGAAGTTCTTTTCGCAAGACCAGTACAGTGGGATCTGGGTAATGCGTAGGTTGCAGTCCTATGTCATGGACACCTGCTGACACGTTAAGACGAAAATAACCGTCTCTTCCACCGTTCAGTCGCGTCAATTCCTCCACCACGGTCAGGAGCTCCTGCTTTAAATAAGGCAAAGTGATGCGAAAAGCAGAAAGTGTCTGCTCAAGACGCTCCCAGTGCTGTTCCCACAAAAAAACGCTTCCTTCATACGTTCGAAACGTTTCGAAAAATCCGAGCCCATATAAGTACCCGTGATCATAAGGAGAGATGGTGACATCCTGTTTTCTTAAAAACTCACCGTTTTTCCAGCAGTCCATCAGACCGACACTTCCTTCGGCTCACAATACGTCTCAATGAAATTGCGTATCAACTTTTTCCCTTGCTCCGTCATGATTGATTCAGGATGGTACTGGACACCTTCCACTGCAAGTTCTTTGTGGCGTAATCCCATGATTTCGCCTTCTTCCGTCCAAGACGTGATTTCTAAGCAATCCGGAAGCGACTCTTTTTCAACCAGCAAAGAATGGTAACGAGTTGCCTGGAATGGATTCGGCATTCCCTCGTTCACACCCTTACCATCGTGGAAAACTGGAGACGTTTTCCCGTGCATCAGACGTTCTGCACGAATGACCTTCCCACCAAATGCCTGTCCGATTGATTGGTGGCCTAGGCATACGCCGAGCACTGGAATTTTTCCTGCAAAGTGGGTGATGACATCCAAACTGACGCCTGCTTCATTTGGCGTACAAGGCCCCGGAGAGACGACAATCATATCGGGTTGCAACGTTTCAATTGCCGCTACTGTAATCTCATCATTGCGGACAACTCGAATTTCACGCCCCATTTCGCCCATGTATTGGACCAGATTGTATGTAAATGAGTCATAGTTATCAATCATCAGGATCATGAAGATCTCGTCCCTTCCGCCATAGCTTTTGCCTGCCATAATGCTTTTGCTTTGTTTAACGATTCAATATATTCTGCTGCTGGAATCGAATCAATGACAATTCCTGCTCCTGCTTGAATATGTGCCATGCCATCTTTGACGAAAGCTGTACGAATCACAATGTTAAATTCTAAATCACCGTTATACCCGAACCAGCCAATAGACCCTGTATAAAGACCGCGTCTTACGGGTTCTAGTTCTTCAATGATTTCCATAGTACGAATTTTGGGTGCCCCTGTGATGGTGCCTCCCGGGAACATCGCTTGAACGATTTGTGCATTTGTCACCTGTTGCCCAAGCTCACCTTTGACGTTTGATACGATGTGCATGACATGGGAGTAACGCTCAATGACCATGAACTCATCTACTTCAACCGTCCCGTAGCGAGAAACTTTTCCTAAATCGTTTCGTTCAAGATCCACTAGCATCACGTGTTCCGCTCGCTCTTTTTCGTTGTCGATCAACTCTTGCGCAAGCGTGTGATCCTCGGCTTCATCCTTACCACGAGGACGTGTACCCGCAATAGGACGCGTTGACAGTTCGTTCCCTTTTTTCTTTACGAGAAGTTCAGGTGAGCCGGAAATAACCGCAAAGTCATCAGCTTGAATATACGCCATATAAGGTGATGGATTGAACGTGCGCAGTGCTTCGTACATGACTTCCGGATTGACACCAAGTTCTCTTGATTGACGTACCGAAAGATTTACTTGAAACACATCGCCTTGCGCTATGTACTCTTGGATGCGAAGAACGGCACTTTCAAACTCTGGACCACTCATCGAGACATGCAGCATGCTATCATCCGGCGCAATTTCTTGAGCAGCACCCGTTTCAAACAAACGCTCCGAGATTCCTTTTTGGATCGCGGCTTTCCAGTCCTCAGCCCACTGCACTAAATTCTTTGTTGCCGTTGGTAGTTTCATTAAGATGACTTGTTCATTGGCAATATCATAAACTGCCCAGTGATCAAATAAGTAAAAGAAATTCATTGGAATTCCTAAGTCATCATGTGCGGACTCAGGAAGCACTTCAATTACACGTGCATAGTCATACGTAACAAACCCAATGGCCCCGCCCTGAAAGTCCGGAAGCTCTGGGTTGTGAGAACTAGCATATGCATGGACGAGCTCTTCAATCAGCGCCAGGGATTCTCCCACTCGTTGTTCTTGGCGACCGTCTGCCCATTCAATAGTAAGACCGTCCGCAACGGAATGCGCCATGGCCACAGGCTGGAATGCAGCGACACTTAGATTTCCTCCACGTGCACTTTCCAATAAAGCATGACGGCTTGTTTGCTTGGCAAGCTCTTGATAGCCATAATAAAATTCATCTTTGGATGCTGAAAATGTGATAGTTTCATTTTTATGAATCACTGAGGTTACCCCTTTTTTCGCCAGAATGTGCTTTAAGTGTACCTGTATTTTAAACGATAGAAAAGAAAAAAGACCGCCATTGGACGGTCTCTGTTCACGTGTTCTTATTGATTTTCAAAATTATAAAGAGGCGTGCTCAAATAGCGTTCACCATTCGATGGAATGATGGCTAACACTTTCTTGCCTTTACCTAGCTCTTTTGCTAATTGCAGGGCCGCATGAATGGCTGCACCTGAAGAAACGCCACCTAGAATACCCTCTGCTTTTGCTACTTCACGAGCCATCGCATAAGCATCTTCATTTGAAACTTGAATCACGCTGTCGTAAATCTCTGTGTTCAACACTTGTGGAACAAAACCAGCACCGATACCTTGAATTTTATGAGGTCCTGGTGACCCCCCAGAAAGTACAGGTGAATCCTTTGGTTCTACAGCAGCAATGTGAATGCCTGGGAAGCTTTCTTTCAGTACACCGCCTGCTCCTGTAATCGTACCGCCTGTTCCAATCCCAGCTACGAAACCATCTAACTGATCGAACGCCTTTACAATCTCAGGGCCGGTAGTCAAACGATGTACTTCTGGGTTTGCTTCATTATTGAATTGCTGGGGCATAAAGTAGCCTTGAGAAGCTGCCAACTCATCAGCCTTTGCAATGGCGCCTTTCATGCCGTCAGCACCTGGTGTCAATACTAGTTCTGCACCATACGCACGTAATAGGTTACGACGTTCTATGCTCATCGTATCCGGCATAACCAGTACGGAATTATAGCCTTTTGCAGCTGCTACCATTGCTAAACCGATACCTGTGTTCCCACTTGTCGGTTCAACGAGTGTGTCCCCTGGTTTTAAGTCCCCTGATTTTTCAGCGGCTTCAATCATTGCTAGAGCAATTCGATCTTTTACGCTACTCCCTGGATTGAAGTACTCTAATTTCAAGTAAACTTCTGCGTCATTGTCATTTGTAACCCGGTTCAACTTAACGATCGGGGTATGTCCTATAAGATCTATAATGGATTGTGCTGTTCTAGCCATGCGCTCACTCCTAATTCCTAGTTTTTTGATAGGTTTAAAGTTAGCATACCAATTCACTAAATTGTCTGTCAAATATTAGCTTTCACTCTCGTATAACCAGCTAGCATCAAACTCTTCCCAGAAGGCACGCGGTGTTACCGATTGCGGGAGTTGTTCAAGCGCTAACTCTCGCTGAATATGCGCCTTTACTTCATCAAAGCTAAACGCATTTCCTTCCGAAACACTTTGTACTTGAACAATCGCAAAGCCGCCCTCTGCCAGTGGTAAGGGTTGGCTGATTGCCATCGGCTCAAGTTCACTTGCTGCTCGCACAAGATTAGGGTCTAACGCAGTGGTATTGGCACTAACAAATCCAAGTGATCCACCAAGTATTGCCGTACTTGCGTCGATGGAACGTTCACGAGCAAGGCCATCAAAGGAAGATCCGTTCTCTAGTTCTTGTCTCACAGACTCTGCTTCTTCTTGAGAAGAAACGAAAATGGCTTTTACATCATAAGAAGTGGGCACTTCATACAACGTTTTATTCTGTTCGTAATAGGCTTTGAGCGCTGTCTCTTCTACCACAATGTCTTTCGCAAGCACCTTTTCAAGAATAATCCGAGCCCGGATCTTCTTTGTCATTTGTTCTTCATTTAATCCTAAAAATGTCTGATCTGTAGCCTCTGTAGCAGAGCGGTAAAGGGCAAGCTCGAGTTCAAGTTCTTCATCACTGACTTGGATATCGTGCTTTTTTGCCGCCGCTTCCATCACTCTCTCATTAACGAGAGCTTCCAGTGATTCACGTCCTACTCGCGACTCCATCTCTGCCACCCATTCTTCGTGACGAATCGCATCGCCTTCAACCTGGGCAACGGTCTCTGTTGTCCCCCCCGAATTTGGAATGAGCCATGCAATGAACCACAGCACATTTCCAAGTAGAAGAAGACCCATCACAAGTAGGACAGGTTTTGTTTTTAATCGTTTAGTTTTCCGTACTTCAGTTCGGTCGTTGGGCCTCATCAATCATTGTCTCCAGTTCATCTACGTTATAGTGATACTGTTCCATGCAGAAATGACATTGCGCCTCAGCACCGCCATCTTCTTCAATCATATCACGAATTTCATCTGGACCGAGAGAAATTATGGCTGCACCAAATCGATCTTTAGAGCAGTTGCAGCTAAAGCTGACCGGTTGATTATTCAAAATCTGGACGTTGTTCTCTCCTAAAATCTCTTGAAGCAACTCTTCAGGAGTTAAGCCCCGTTCAATCAATTTCGAAACAGGCTCCATACGAGAAAGACGATTTTCAATCTCTGTAATTGTCTCATCTTCCGTGCCCGGCATTAATTGAATAATAAATCCACCCGCTGCCAAAATCGTGTTATCTGGATTGACCAGAACACCTAATCCTACAGAAGAAGGCACTTGTTCTGAAGTGGCATAATAGTACGTAAAGTCTTCAGCAATTTCCCCAGAGACAATCGGTACTTGTCCACTAAAGAAGTCGCGCATCCCAAGATCTTTTACAACTGTCAAGGCGCCTTCTGTCCCCACTGCACGACGAACATCTAATTTACCTTGTTCATTCAAGTCAAAATGGACGTGCGGGTTGGAAATATAACCACGAGCCTCTCCGTGCGCATTGGCATCGATAATGATCGGGCCAGCTGGTCCATTTCCTTCGACTTTAACCGTTAATTTGTCTTCCCCTTTTAACATAGCCCCCATCATGACGGCTGCTGTCATTGAACGCCCTAGAGCAGCTGAAGGAATCGGCCATGTATCATGTCGGCGTTGTGCTTCTCCTACCATTTCTGTTGTGCGTGCTGAGAAGGCACGTACTTGTCCATCAAACGCTAATGCGCGTACTAAATAATCACTCATTGTTCATTCCTACTTTCTCATTTCGTTTATAGAGTAAATACAGTCCTTTTAATGTTAAGAACGGATCGATTTGATCGATGATGTCAGTCTCTGCTGCAATCAACGGCGCAAGCCCGCCAGTCGCGATAACTTTTGCCTGTGTAGCACCTGCTTTTTTCATGCGCGTCACGATTCCTTCGACTTGGCCGACGTAACCATAGACAATTCCCGCCTGCATAGCCGATACCGTGTTTTTCCCGACCACATGACCTGGTGTTGTCAATTCAATGCGGGGCAGTTTACTTGCTCGTGAAAAGAGTGCTTCAGTCGAAATGCCGATACCTGGTGCAATCGCTCCACCCATATAATCACCTTGTTCATTGATGTAGCAGTATGTTGTTGCCGTACCAAAGTCTACGATAATCAAGGGCGCTCCGTAATAGTGTATGCCAGCTACCGCATTCACAATCCGGTCTGCACCGACTTCTCGTGGATTTTCATATTTAATGTTGAGCCCCGTTTTGACGCCAGGACCTACAACTAAAGGTTTTTGTTTAAAGTACTTTGTACACATGGCCTCTAAAGAGAACATGATGGGCGGAACAACGGACGACAGGATGATGCCATCGATATCCCCAAAATCAAGACCCGCGTGTTGAAAGAGCGCCTTGACCTGCATACCGTATTCATCTTCCGTTTTCATGCGGTCTGTTTCCATCCGCCAGTGGTGCTGCAGTTGGTCATTGTGGTAGACCCCGAGCACGATATTGGTATTACCGATGTCCATTACAAGTATCATACGTGTCCCTCATTTCACCTTGAATCATACCACAGCGACCTGACAGAAAGAAAAGCGTAAGCACCGAGGAGGCGCCTACGCTTAGCTTATTTACGGTCTTCTTGAATTGGATTTTCTGCGCCAGTTTCTGAAGGAGTAGTTTCTGATGGCAAATCACCCGTTGATGGATCTGTAGGTGCACCTGTTGCATCAGAAGGCGTTTCTTCAACTGATGGCTCTTCAAATTTACGTTCAGGAAGAGTTCCGTGTTCTTTTAAGTGAATGATCTGCGCTGCATCAAGTGTTTCCACTTCAAGTAGCGTTTTAGCGATCAAGTTTAGAAGTTCACGTTTTTCCGTTAAGATTTCTTTCGTGCGCGCATATTGTTCTTTAATCATGCGCTGCATTTCTTGATCAATTTCATAAGCAATCGCATCAGAGTAATTTTGCTCTGAGTTGAAGTCACGTCCTAAGAAGACGTTTCCTCCTTGTGATTGACCAAACTGCATCGGTCCGAGTTTATCACTCATTCCGTACTCAGTTACCATGCTACGGACAATGCCTGTCGCACGTTGGAAGTCATTATGAGCTCCAGTAGATACTTCACCGAATACGATATCTTCTGCAACACGACCACCAAGAAGGCCGGAGACTTTATCGAGAAGTTCTGGTTTCGTCATGAAGTAACGATCTTCTTTAGGGAGCATGACAGCATACCCACCTGCTTGACCACGTGGAACGATTGTTACTTTATGAACAGTCTCTGCGTCATCAAGCGTCAACCCAATAACTACGTGTCCCGCTTCGTGGAAAGCTACGATGTTGCGTTCTTTTTCAGAGATTACTTTTGTCGTCTTCGCAGGACCTGCAATGACACGGTCAGTTGCTTCGTCAATATCGTGCATATCAATTTTCTTTTTATTACGACGAGCCGCCACAAGGGCTGCTTCGTTCAATAAGTTCTCCAGATCTGCTCCTGAGAAACCAGGTGTACGTTGCGCTACCGCTTTCAAATCCACACCCTCAGATAGTGGTTTGTTACGTGCGTGTACTTTTAGAACGGCTTCACGGCCTTTTACATCTGGACGACCTACTGTAATTTGACGGTCAAAACGTCCTGGACGAAGCAAGGCTGGATCTAAAATGTCTGGTCGGTTAGTTGCAGCAACGATGATAATTCCCTCATTGGCACCGAATCCATCCATCTCAACTAGTAATTGGTTCAACGTTTGTTCACGTTCATCGTGACCGCCACCTAGCCCGGCTCCACGTTGACGACCAACTGCATCAATCTCATCAATGAAGATGATACATGGTGCATTTTTCTTAGCATTTTCAAATAAGTCACGTACACGGGATGCTCCGACCCCAACGAACATCTCAACGAAATCCGAACCGGAAATCGAGAAGAACGGTACGCCAGCTTCCCCTGCAACTGCACGGGCAAGTAACGTTTTCCCTGTTCCTGGAGGACCAACAAGTAAGATCCCTTTTGGAATACGTGCGCCAAGTTCTACGAATTTGCGTGGATCTTTTAAGAAGTCAACGACCTCAACAAGCTCCGCTTTCTCTTCGTCAGCACCGGCCACATCTTCAAATTTTGCTTTCTTTTTATCATCGTACAACTTCGCTTTGCTCTTCCCGAAGTTCATCACGCGGTTTCCGCCACCTTGTGATTGGCTTAATAAGAAGAAGAAAAGAATGATGATGATTAGGAATGGAAGAAGTCCTGTTAAGAACTGTACCCAACCACTTGTTTGTGGAGCTTCTAGCGTGTCCCACTTAGTTATATTATTTGCTTCAGCAAGCTCATAAATCTCTTGCTCAGAGAATTGACCTGTGAATGGAATACGAGCATTGAATGTTTCACCTTCTGCTGCACCCACCATTTCACCTGTAATGACGTAGACATTGTTTACAGGTTGTAACGTAAATGTTTCAATTTCGCCATTTTCCATGGCATCAATAAATTGGTCTGAAGTAAGATCTTCTGTCGGCGCCCCGCTTTGATTAAACGTAGCAAATATCCCAACGATCACGAAAAAGATTAGTAAATATAGTATCGCGTAGCGCAGTGCTCGATTCATTCCTAGCCTCCTAACGGACTTAGTCAAAAAATCACATCTCACGTAGGTGAGATGAGGTTGTTTTTAGGTGATGAAAGAAAGATTTTCCACTTTCTTGTCGTTCAAAAAACTATAGAATATCTTATCATAGGAAAATTAGCACGTACAATGAAATGCCTTTAATCCGAGATGTCACGCATTAAAACGAATAGACTTCTTTTTTCAATACGCCCACATAAGGGAGATTGCGGTATCTTTCTGCGTAGTCAAGACCATAACCGACTACAAAAGCATCTGGAACTAAGAAGCCTACATAATCTGCTTCTAGTTGTACTTTTCGTCCTGATGGTTTGTCTAGCAATGTAACAATTTTAATAGATTTTGCTTTACGGTATTTGAAGAGATCAATTAAGTAGCTCAGCGTTTTCCCGCTGTCAATAATGTCTTCAACGATGATGATGTCGCGGCCTTCAACACTTGTGTTTAAATCTTTTACAATTTTTACTTCTCCAGAAGAAACCGTTGCATTTCCGTAGCTCGAAACGTCCATATAGTCCATTTCTACATACGCATCCACATGCTTCATTAAATCAGACATGAACGGCATAGCGCCTTTCAGAATACCGATTGCAAGTGGAAACTTGTCTGCATACTCTTGTGACAGTACTGCACCAAGTTCTTTTGCCTTTTCCTGAATTTGCTCATCCGTCAATAAAATTTCTTGAATATCCTTCTCTAACATGTGGAATCCTCCTGTTTTATCCATATCACCCAAGGGGTTTTTTTTGATTTAGTCAGCTGTTTACTATAGCGTAAGCCGATTAGTCCTAGTATACCATTCTTTTGTGTGACAAGCAGTGGCCAGCCCTCGCGTTTTTCGACGGGTACTTTGTTGTCAATAAAAAGTCGTGCCACCTTCTTGTGATGGGTTCCAAGATCTACTAAATCTCCTGGTTGCCTAGCGCGGACGCGAAGCGGCAAGTCTGACTCGTCTATGTTGGCATACCAGCGCTCTCCTTCTCGTGCTAGTTCATTATTGGTGATCAGCAGTTGCACACCCGGGGCCACTTGTACCCAGCGGTCAAGAGGAAGAACCTCTTCTGTCAATGCAACATCCACTTGTTGTCGAGCCACTCGGACGGTTTGATAAGCCCGTATGAGTTGAAAGTCTCGAGGTAGTGAAACTTTCTGTGACCCTTCCGTGTTTTGACAGACCGACACAATTGCAGAAACAAGTGATGACGATAAGGGAGGCCCTTCC
Organism: Chryseomicrobium sp. FSL W7-1435; assembly: GCF_038595005.1. Taxonomy (GTDB): domain Bacteria; phylum Bacillota; class Bacilli; order Bacillales_A; family Planococcaceae; genus Chryseomicrobium. Next base: position 419,042 of record NZ_CP151997.1, on the reverse strand, counting down.
GGTTGCAAGTACTTCCATAGTAAAAGAATGACGCGGCGTTGTAAAGCAATCGCCATCTCAGAAAACGTTGTATTATCAAGGGTTACAGAGCCACTCGAAGAATCTGTCACGAACTGTTCAAATTTTTCAGTTGCAAGAGCCATCAGTACTTCTTCATCTTGTTGCCGCGCTTCTACAAAACGCTGGATATGGTGGTCAAACGCTGGACTCTCTTGGTAGAAGAGAGGAATAATATGATGACGAAAGCGATTACGAGTGTAAGTATCAGAGGCATTGCTTGCATCTTCTCGGTAGGATTGATGCACGGTATGTAAGTACTGTTCAATGGTTTTTCTAGTAACACCTAAGAACGGACGAATAAGGATTTTCCCTTGCCACTCTCTCGTGAGAGGAATACCTGGAGAAGACAGGTCTAGTCCTTTTGCCAGACCCATAAGCACCGTCTCGATTTGATCATCTGCATGGTGACCAAATGCCAGAACATCGTAGGCGTAAGTATGTAGCACAGACGCAAAATAGGTATACCGTTCCTCACGGCATACCTGTTGCGTGTTCCCACCCTTTTTTAAACGTTCAGGGACAGGGAGTTGGTGACTATAAACAGGGATATCAAGCTCTTTCCCTAAGGCTTCTACAAAAAGTCGGTCTTCTGTAGAAGCGGTTCCGCGCAATTGGTGGTCTGCATGGACGATTCCTAATGTCCAGTTCATATGGGAGGCATGGTTATGAAAGAACCGAACAAGAGCAACCGAGTCCGCTCCTCCTGAACAGGCGAGCAGTAGTCGCTTTCCTTCATGGGTCATTTTTTGTTGTTTCATAAACGCCAGTACGTCTTGCTCCATCCTCACGCCTCCTTTTTGTTCAGTTTACCACGCGCGTCACTTGACGAGGAGTAAAAAGCGACCAGCTTGGCAGTCGTTTTGAGACGTGGAGGCAAATCACGGTTTGGTCATCTGTTGCTACTCCAAAATAGCGACTGCGCCACTCCATAAATTCAGCAGCGGTTGGTGATTTTTCAGTCCACCATTTCATGTATTGCTGTTCTTGAATGTCTAGCTCAATCGTTTCTTGGAAAATCCCATCCGAAATCATCCAAATTTGATCGCCGTGTTTCAATTCCATGCTTTGTTCTGCCAATGCCGAGTTGCTAGAAAAACCAAGTGGCGCCGTTTGATGATTGAGGCTTGTGCAAGTGCCGCCGCGAACAATGTAAGTGGACATTGCACCCGCTTTCCAAGAGTGCAGTCGACCGAGCTGTAAGTCGATAAGCGCCAAATCCATCGTGGCGTAAACGTCACTTGTCATTCGCAGTCCTGTAATGTAATGCAAAAAGTGCAGCGCTGTTTCAGGGTCGACTCGTTGCCACAGCGCCTGCTGCATACATTCCATCATCCACCCGCTTTCTTTGGTAGCAAGCTCCCCGTGGCCCATTCCGTCTGCAAGCAATACAGCAAACAGCCCATCATGGACGGGAAACAAGAAGTGTTGATCGCCACTACGAATGGTGCCGTTTTTTGAAGACGTCGCAACGTCGGCGGATATTGTAAACGCAATAGCGGAAGTAATCAGTAATTCTTGATGTTCAAACGGCTCCACAAGTGCACGTCGATCACTGCATTCCATCGGTTCATCCGCCCAACTACTGACAAGTGCGACAATTTCTTGGGTTTCTGCTTCCGTACACGACTCACTCAAGGATAAACGAATGTGCCGTTGTCCCCTTTCATTGCTGAGAATATCCATTTGCCAAATTGGCACATGTTGCATGCGAAGCAATTGAAAGAGCTGATCTTCTTGTTCTCCAGCAGGAACTTGTAGGGCTTCCATGAAATGCTCAATTTCCTCCCCCAAGCCATCAAGCTTTGAGGCAAACAACTGCCGGGCATGATCATAATGAAGACTTAGCAAATGATGCTGCCGCTCTGCTTCGAGCGATTGAACAAGTGTCTTCGGTTTGATACAACGCTTCATCATCGCAAGCTCCGCTTGACGCTTGGCCGCACCTTGTTGTGATTGCCAAGTGTCCAGTAACGTTCCCATCTCTCCTTTCTCATAACAACTCGCCTTGCGGTAACAGGACTGACAGGGAACTGGCAAGGTCTGCTCCCCTAACTGCGTTGCTGCAGCCGTCTCGCTGCGAATCACATCCCCTACATAGCGAAAGAAGGACTGGGCTTCCCGCATATGCCGTTTCCAACGAGCCTCCATCCATTCGAATCGTTGATTAGCCTGCCGATTCTCTTTAGGCTGCACCCACTGTTGTAACTGCTGAATCCACCCTTTAGGAACTGCAAAGAATAGTAAAGAGGCAAAAACGGTTGAAGATAAAAAGACTTCCTCAATTGGTAAGGTCGTGTCGTAGAAGCGGAAAAAGATGAGTACACCAAGCATGGCAATGGTTTGCCAAAGTCTCCCCGCACGTCTATGAATCCCTACAAATAAGCCCGTGAGCGCATAGACAGCCATCATGCCACTGTAAGACAGTGTGCTGAGACCGAGCAACAAGCCGGCTGCCACGGCAATAGGCGTAGATAAAGCAGCGCCTCCCACTGCTCCAGCAACTAACAAACTTAATTGAAGTAAAATGATTGGCACTGAAAAATAGCCTACTAGCATGTATTGCATGCCCGTTAGCATTAACGCAAACAACATCATTAAGCCAACAATACGTTCGGTTGTCCACTTTTCAACCCACATCTTCGGAAGAGGCAAAAAGACTCGAAACAACAACATCGCGACAATGACACTAAGGACGACCTCGTACCCAATGGCCAGCCACACATCGAGTGGTACTTGTTGTCCATACGAAACCCATTGCCAGGTGACTTGCACGATTAGCATGGAGAGCGTGATGCGAGGTAGCAGGGGAACTTTTCTTAGTACTTGAAAAAGGAGCACTTGCAAAAAATGAATCATCCCTTGGCCGACTCCCAGCGTAAGCGCCCCAAACAGGGCCCCTATGATGGTCCAGCGCTTATAGTCAGGGTAACGAATGGAAACGAGTGCCCATACAGGTAAGAAAAACGGAATGGTCTGATCGAACAACACGACTTGTGTGCAAAAGAATGACAACCACAGAAAAAACAACGTGACGACCCACTTTTCTTTATGAGCCAGCTGCAAGCGCCAAGCGGCTAGATGGTGCCAAGGTTGGGGTAGTGAAATAAAACGCATAACGAATTCCTCCTTCTCATAAGCATCAGCTTACGGGAGTATTCCGAAAAAACCTGTCAGCCTGCGCGTGCTTTGCAAAAAAAAATTCGACGAATTTCTTTGTTTTTTGTGAAACTGTATTGACTTCTTTTCTCAGCACTTGTATGATACTAATTGTCCGAAAAAAACAAGGCGGCCTAGCTCAGCTGGCTAGAGCGTACGGTTCATACCCGTGAGGTCGGGGGTTCGATCCCCTCGGCCGCCACCATATTTTTCGGCCCCTTGGTCAAGCGGTTAAGACACCGCCCTTTCACGGCGGTAACACGGGTTCGAATCCCGTAGGGGTCATCACAAGCACTGGTTCGCATACACTATGCGGGCTGGTGCTTTTTTATGTTTAGATGTGGAAGGCGTTTGCTCAGAAATGCTTCGGGAATCAAGCGTGCGCATAGAGGCGCTCTATGCCTCTAGGTGTGCGATTGATTTTCGAATGTATTTCTAACGCCTGGAACTCGATTGCGTTAGATGTGGAACGCCACTCTAGAAACTGAGCCGTCGTTCTGGAACAAGTGACGACGTTTCTACGACAAGCAAGTCGATTTCTAGACCAAGTAACCTTGTTTATACAGCAAGTAACCTGATTTGTAGAACCGAAGTCGTATTATGGAAACTAACCCAGCCAGAACAACCCCCTCCAGCTACCCAAGCCCTTTCTAGAAAAAGCTCTTAACTTCCCAACCCCCTCCTAGAAAGACCTACCCCACACAAAAAAGCCGCCCCATTGAAAGGGACGGCTTTTGACACACTCTATATGATGAACACTTTTTTACGCGTAGTCAGTCAACAAAGATTAGCCTCTTTTTGCTCCACGGCCACCACGTTTAGATTCCGTTGCACGCTTTAAAGTAGTTAAACGTTCTTCGCTATCTTTTAAGAAACGTGTCATTTTTGATTCAAAGTTCTCTTTTGGTTGTGGACGATCACGATCATTTGATCGGAAGTTGTTACGTGGACGTTGTGGTCGCTCAGGACGCTCAGGTCGTTCAGCTTGCGGCTTTGCTTTACGGATAGACAATCCGATTTTTCCGTCCGCTTCAACATTCATCACTTTGACTTCAACCATATCGCCAACTTTTAAGTGATCGTTGATATCTTTAACATAGTTATCTGCGACTTCACTAATGTGTACCAGACCTGTTTTTCCACCTGGAAGTTCTACGAATGCTCCGAAGTTTGTGATCCCTGTTACTTTACCTTCTACCTTGCTGCCTACTTCAATTGACATAAAAAAAATGCTCCTCCTTAAAATTACACTGTGACGTACTACGCCACGCTACCTCTAATTATAACCAACAAAAAAAGAGTGTCAATCATGGCACTCTTTTACTCGTCTGATTTTTTGTCGGAACTCTCTGTGGGTAACGTGAAAATTAACTCATTCTCTTCAGATAGGAAGTAATCCTTACGTAAAAGTTTGCCAATGTATTCATCGTCATTGAGCTTTGCAATTTGCAATTCGAGAAGTTCCTTTTGTTCTAACGTTTCTGTTAAGGACTGCTCTACCACTACCTGTGTTTCTTGTTTTTGTGCCAAAGTTTGTTGGCCAGAAACGAGCGAGTGGACCAAAAAGCCAATCACCGCAACCGCAAATAATGCAAACACGGCAAGTCGACGATAGAGGCGGACACGCTGTGCCTGTTGGCGCTTCTTTTTCTTTTCTACCGAGCGCACGTATTCGGAATTAATAGATGAAATTTGCTGTTCGAGCTGATTCGTTCGTTCATGTGGACTCATCGGGTTTCCTCCTACTACGTGGTTTGGCTCTAGTATACCTAATTTTCAGCTTTCTTTGAAGTGTAGTTGGAAATATTTTTCTCGCTACAGTATAGGTCAATTGGTAGATTCCTGCCACAAGCTTAACATGAACTCGAACAATTAGTCGGATAAAGGTCACAGCGATATGGAGGATTTTCCACACTGGTTGGAGCAACATGAAGTCCATCACCCTCCCTACCAATCGAATGGGTTGCTGGAAGAAGTGCCTGTAGAGCAAGACCCCACTCCCCTGTGCCACCACATCATAGACACGCCATTCGCCATGTGCGTAGTGAATGGTCATATAAGCTGAAACGATAGCAGCGCAGATAACTCCACCAGCTAATGCCCAAGGTAGCAGCTGACGACGCAAACGTTTTTGTATCAGCTGCAGACGGCACCAAATGGCATCCAACCAGGCCATCATGAGAATACCACTAGCTATCCAAAAGATCAGATGGGCTAGCTGTTCAACCGGACTCATCCGAAAAGTTTGTGCAGAATCCCTTTAGCGGGATCTTTACCTCCGTCTTCTGTATACTGCACGCTCTGGACGAGTCCTTCGAGTGATAATAAACCTTTGTCTACATCCAAATGAACAATACGTAAGTCGGCACCTTTGATGGTCATAAATCCTTGTGAAGTGCGCACAAAAAATTCCTCTGCGTCAAAGCGCTCCATGGCTTTAACAGCTGTGACATCCATACGTTTACGGTTACGGAGGGAGATGTGGTGATCACTGCTTGTGAGGGAAGATACGGGCGATTCTTGGGTATACGTCATGTCGTCTCTCCTTTCATTCCTCACACTATATGAAAAAGAAAAACGGAGTATGCCCGTGGGCTACTCCGCGTCGTCTATAAATTCAGGTTCAACTTTAGCAAGGCGTTCTTCACTTAGAATGGTGAACATCATCGTCGCTTCTTCTTTCTTAGCATTCTCTCGAATACTTTCTACACGAGCCATGACGACCTTTTGGCCGAAACGAATGCGCAGTTCATCACCCGCTTTGACATCGCTACTCGCTTTTGCTGTCTTGCCATTAATTTCGATTCGACCTTGGTCGGCTACTTGTTTAGCAAGTGTACGACGTTTGATCAAACGCGAGACTTTCAAATATTTATCTAAACGCATATTATTCCCCTCTTTCTAGTTGCTTGGCTTGTTGCCAGAATTCTTCTAGCTCGTCCAATGTGTAGTCACTAAATTCGCCGCGACCAGAGCGTACAGACGTCTCTACGTGGCGAAAACGTCGCTCAAACTTTTGATTTGCCTGTTGCATCGCAAGTTCAGGCGAAAGCTTTAGAAAACGCGCGAGGTTAACGAGGGTGAACAAAACGTCACCTAGTTCATCTAGCTGTTGCTCGGTCGTCCCGTGCTCAATCGCTTGTTTCCACTCTTGTAGTTCTTCGTCAAACTTGTCCCATGCTCCTGCCACATTTGGCCAGTCAAAACCGACCGTTGCCGCTTTTTTCTGGAAATTGAAAGATGTGAGAAGAGAAGAATCCTGACGTTTCTGTCCTTCTAACAAGTGCGTCACTTTTGGTTTTTCTGTTTCTTTGATAGCTTGCCAGTTGGTTAACACTTCGCCTGTTGAATCCACTGTCACATCACCAAAAACGTGCGGGTGACGGCGTACCATTTTAGCAGAGATTTGCTCAAGCACGTCCTCCATAGAGAAGTACCCTTCATCTTCCCCAATCTGCGCATGTAAAAACACTTGCAGCAAGACATCCCCAAGTTCTTCAACGATTGCTTCGTCATCCTGTTCATTGATGGCTTGAAGCAACTCATAGACCTCTTCGACCGCATAACGCTTTAATGACTCATGCGTTTGTTCACGGTCCCATGGACACCCTTCCGGACTGCGAAGAACTGCGACGATGTCGCGGAACGTCTGCCACTCTTTGTAGCGCTGGTCGCGTTCTTTTGCAGGTGGCACGTAGACTGTCGTTAAATTTGAGAGTTCCATCACACGATCAAGTTCGAACAAGGGAACCGTCTGAATGACTTCTTTTGAGGAACCCGCTGCCGTAACAATGGTCACCGCGAAATCATCTGGGTACTTTTCCATTAGCGTTAGTTTGACCTCAGAAGCACTGAACGCATCATAGACTTGTCCGATGAACAAATGTTGATTCATTTGAATATCGTCTCGGCGCATCGCGGTTCCGTCAAGTAGTTGAAACCCCTCAATCGGGTCGACGCGAACGGCTGCAAATAATGGGTCGAGGAAGCTTTGACCGCCTTTGATTTGCAGAGAAATTTGGCCTGCACGTTCCGCTTCAATTAAATGTTGCACAGTCTGTTCAGCAACAAGTGGATGCCCCGGCACCGCGTAAATAACATCCTGCTGTTTGGCCAGCGCAATCAAAGTGTCGGCAATTTCACGGTATACCGCTGAAAAGTCATCGTGCTTTTCATATACGGCATCAAAGCTTGTATACGTGAGCCCTTCTTCAGCCAGTTCCTTAACGACAGGGTGGTCTTCCGTACGAATATAAAGAGAGTTCGCTTGTTTGATAAATTTATAAAGACCTAGTGGCAGCTGATCAAGCTCGGCTACACCTAGTCCTATAATTGTAAGAGTTGGCATGTGTGTCATCCTTTCTTTCGGTTCAAGAGCAGTTGGACGCCTGCTAAGCGTTTTCCGAACGGAAGAAGGTACCATTCTTTTGGTCGTAGGAGTTGGTGCTTCATGATAAGTGTCAAGAACACAACCACACCGACCGGAACGCTAAGCGCTGTGATCATAAGTGCTTGGAGCCGACTCGGCAGGCCATCTAGAAGAAAAGTGTCGAGCACTACTTCGATACCGACAACACTTATAGTCATTGCCCCTACTGCAAGGGCAAGACCTGTATAGAAGGAAGCTCCCGCAAGTCTGTCCTGCCAGTGACGCTTCAGTTCGTAAACGACTCCCACGAGCGCTACAATCATTGCGAGGTTCCCTGCAAGTGCAGCTCCTAAAACCCCGTAACTGTCTACTAACCAGACATTGCCTAACGCTTTCACGACAAGCCCTAGCACGAGCCAAAGTGTCGGACGCCAAATACGGCCCACGCCTTGCAGGATGGCCATAAATAATAGAATCAACGATAGCCAGAGGACTTGGCCACTTCCGACCATGAGCACGACCGACAAGTCGCGTGTCTGGAATAGCGTTTCATTCACATAAGGCATCGTGATAATCAATCCCGCAGCAGCTGCGCTTCCAAAGACAAGTGCGACCCGGTAGGACAGTTGAATGAACGGCATCGCGCCACGCCCGTCTTGTCGTTTAGAGCGACTTGCAATGAGCGGAACCAAGGCAAAGGCAAGTGACGTTGTCACCACAATGCCCATCTGGATGAGCGGTTGCACGCGGTCGTAAATTCCTTTCGTCTCTTTGGCTTGCTGCAGGTCGACTCCTGCCGCTGTGAGACCGTTGACGACTGTCATGGAATCGACGAGTTGCATCATCAGGAAAAACAAGCTGCTGATGCTCGCGCTAATACTGATCCACGTCAAGTCTCGCAAAATCGTTTTCGTTGGCAAAGAAGATGTCGTCTTTCCGAGGATGGCACGGTCTTTTTTTGTTAACCACCACCCGAGAAGAAAGATGCCTGCTGCTTCCCCCACACTGGCTCCAAATAAGGCGACTGCTCCTGTTGCATAGAGATCATTGGTCCAGTTTAACACGATATACGCACCTACGAGAATGAAGCTTACTCGGACGGCTTGCTCGATAACTTGGGCAAAGGCGAGTGGCGTGAGGCGTTCGGTTGCTTGGTAGACACTTTTCAGCACGGCTAAAAACGGCATAGCTAACAGAACGATAGCCCCGATTTGTAGAAGAGGAGCGAGTTTTTCGTCTCCCATTGCTTGGGCAAGTGCGTCTGCTCCAAGTAAAAAGGCGATGAAAAAGATGATAGAAATGATGCTGATATATGTAAAACCAACTTTTTTGATTTTTTGAACGGCTTCCATGTCTCCATTGGCCATTTGATCAGACATTAGTTTGGCGAGTGCGACTGCAAACCCGACAGAAGTCCAGGTCGTGATCATGCCGATGAATGGATAAATTTGTTGGTAGATGTAGAAACCTTCGTCGCCGACCATGTTTTGGAACGGGACGCGATAAATAGCGCTAAGAATTTTAATCAACAGTGCTGAAATGGTGAGCATGGCTGCACCTTTCATATAACTGGACATTTTCCATTGTGTCGACATGGCTACCACCTTCTCATTCCATCATTCTTCTCGTAGTATACCAAATTTTCCGCAACGAAAAGCCGAACCTTCACAAGGCACGGCTTACGTATCAACCATTCATTTGCTTTGCTAAAAAATTTGCTGCTGTTTCAAGAGCTTTCATCTCAGGGTCCCCGATATAGTGTACTTTCGACAAAATAAACATACCACCGATCACATCACCATTCATCACAATAGGGACGACACCGTAAGAGCGCACGGTTTCTTTCACACCTGGAATCCACTCCACGCTTTCCTCATGCTTCTCCACAATCTTTTCTTTGGCATTCAACGTATCTTCTGTCGGACTGGCAAGGCGACGCTTAATATAATCCTTTTTGGATAGACCCGCCACCGCCACCACTTCATCTTGATCACTGATCATCACTGGCGTGCCCAACGTCTCGTATAGCGCCTCTGCATATTCACTGGCAAAAGTACCTAGCTCATGGATGGGGGAGTATTTCTTTAAAATAATTTCCCCTTCTCGGTCTGTAAAGATTTCAAGAGGGTCGCCTTCCCGAATACGCATCGTACGCCGTATCTCTTTTGGGATGACGACTCGTCCTAAATCATCGATTCGTCTTACAATTCCTGTTGCCTTCATATTCTGCCATCCTCTCTTGGAAAAACTCTTCTATCTCTGCCATAGTATGGCGAGAGCGCGAGAGGTTTATGCACAGAATCCTTTAAGACGCCTGACGAATCGCTTGTGGTGACAACTCCATCATTTTTTCAAGCACGTCAAATGGGTGATGCTTGCCACCCTTAACGTCAATTTTGATTAAGAAGTGGCCATGGTCTACTCCGAAGTTGACTTGTTTGCCGTACGTCATCGATTTTTCATAGAACACTGCCGCATCAAATTGTTGGGAGGTTTTTTCTCCAAAGCGCACGATTAACTTACCGCCTTGCTCTTTGATACTTTCCACGCCACTTAGACGCCCCCACACTTTCATGCGAGCAATACGCAACAAGTTTTCTGCTTCTAGCGGCACATCCCCAAAGCGGTCCTGCAGCTCGTCATAAATATCATGGTACTCTTCTTCTTTATCGAATGCCTTAATACGCTTGTACATTTGAATCTTCTGATAGCCATCGGAAATGTACGTGTCCGGAAGATAAGCATCGAACGGCACGGAAATCTCAATCTCCACCACTTCTTCTTTTTCTTTTCCTGTACGCTTGCGCTCCACGGCTGCTTCAAGAAGCTGCGTATACAGATCATAACCGACTGAATCGATGAAACCGTGTTGCTGTGAACCAAGTAAATTTCCGGCGCCTCGAATAGAAAGATCACGCATGGCAATTTTGAAACCTGATCCTAGCTCTGTAAATTCCTTGATGGCCTGCAAGCGTTTTTCGGCAACATCTGTTAACACTTTATCTCGTTGATGCATGAAATAGGCATAAGCCACGCGATTTGATCGTCCGACACGGCCACGCAACTGATACAACTGCGAGAGACCCATGCGGTCCGCGTCATGCACAAATAGTGTGTTCACGTTCGGAATATCGATGCCTGTCTCGATAATCGTCGTTGTGACAAGCACATCGTATTCCCCTTGCAAGAAGCTGATTAAAATGGATTCTAATTCGCTCTCTGTCATCTGACCATGGGCATAGGCAACACGAGCAGACGGAACTAAACTTTGAATTTCCTCTACTTTACGCGTGATGTCTTCTACACGGTTGTATAAGAAGAACACTTGGCCGCCACGAGCCATCTCCCGTTCAATAGCTTCTCGTATAAGAGCACCATTCGATTCCACCACATAGGTCTGAATCGGGAATCGGTTCTTCGGTGGCGTCTCGATGACCGATAAGTCACGCACACCAATCATCGACATATGAAGCGTTCTTGGGATTGGAGTAGCTGTTAATGTGATGACATCCACAGAGGTCTTCAGTTGTTTAACTTTTTCTTTATGCTTTACACCAAAACGTTGTTCTTCATCGACAATTAGCAGTCCCAGGTCATGGAACTCCACATCTTTTGACAGGACACGGTGTGTACCAATGACCACGTCTACCAAGCCTTTTTTAAGACCCGTCGTTGTTTCAGTCTGTTGTTTCTTCGTTCGAAAGCGGCTAAGCAAGCCCACTTCAATAGGGAAGTCCTGGAAACGCTCCACCAACGTATCGTAATGTTGTTGAGCAAGGATAGTGGTTGGACATAAGAACGCTACTTGTTTACCTTCCATAACCGCTTTGAAGGCTGCTCGGATAGCCACTTCTGTCTTCCCATAGCCCACGTCTCCACACACTAAGCGATCCATAGGGCGCGCTTTTTCCATATCTCGTTTGATTTCCTCAATTGTACGTAACTGATCCTCTGTCTCTTCATAAGGAAAAGCAGCTTCAAACGATTGCTGAAGGTCGCTGTCTGGCTCAAAGGCATGCCCTACTTCAGCTTCTCGCTTAGCGTAGAGTTTGATAAGTTCATCTGCAATGTCCTCCACTGCGCGCGAAACCTTGATTTTGGTCTTCTTCCAATCGGCCCCACCGAGCTTATGAACTTTTGGCTCTTTCTCACCAGAACCCACATATTTCTGAATCAAGTCGATTTGATCGACCGGAACAAAGAGCTTGTCGTCTCCTTTGTACCGAATATGCAGATAATCCTTGTGCGTACCATTCATTTCCAGCGTTTCAATGCCGATATACTTGCCGATCCCGTGATGAATATGAACAATCCAATCCCCAGGCTTAATATCTGAATAACTCTTGATCCGTTCCGCATTTGAAAGCTTTTGACGATTGGTACGCTTTTTAGGCCGCGATTTGAACAATTCTGCGTCTGTTATAACCGTCAGTCGTTGCAAGGGCAATTCAAAGCCCGCATTCACATCCCCATCAAGCAAATAAACACCCGGCTCTGTAATATGGGCATCTTCATGAATGATCTTTGAAGACATGTCATAATCTTCGAGTACCTCTTGCACCTTGTCCAGACGCTCTTTTCCTTCTGCTAGAATGATAACGCGGAAATTCCCTTGCTCCCATCGCTCCATTTCTCCCGCCAATAAATGCATTTGCCCGTGAAATTCTTGCATCGGCTTGCAGGAAAAACTCAATGTAGATTTGATCGGAATGCCACCAAAGGTACGAGCAAACAAAGAATAATAAATCTGCTTTTGTTTCATGCTCTGCATAACAGCCTTCAGTGAAGTCGCAGGTTTCGCTTTATGAACAATCAGCCCTTCTTCAAGTAACGACATAAACCAATCCGTCTCTTCTCGTTCGAGCGTTTCGGCTGTTTCTTGAATTCGGCCCAGTTCATCGAAAATCACTAATGTGTCTAGCCCTACGTAGTCAAGAAGCTCGGCTGTATGACCAGTCATTAGTGGCAAGTATTTGGCCACTCCATCTGGCAATAATCCATCTTTGATCAGTCCAATTTCACGCGAAATACTGTCCATGAATTGCTGCTGAGTTTGAGGATTTTTCACTATTTTCAGAGATTCTCCAAGTGCTATTTCAAGTCTCTCTTTGAGCACCAATCGTTTTTCATCTGACCACAAATAATCTGTTGCCGGTAAGATGCGTATGTCTTTGAGACGTCCCATGGAACGTTGGTCTTCAGCTGAAAACTGACGTAAAGAATCGATTTCCGTGTCAAACAGCTCGATACGGACGGGATGCTCTGCTTGAAGTGGATAAATATCTACGATTCCACCTCGCGTCGCAAATTCTCCTGGTGAAGAGACCATTCCTTGACGAGTGTAACCAAGATTGACGAGTGTTTGAATGAGCCTCTCTGGTTCAATCTCTTCTCCTTCTCGGAGGGTCAATGTCAGCTGCTCCCACTCTGTACGGGGCGTTAATTTTTTCCGGAAAGCGGCAACAGGTATAATGTAAACACCTTTCTTATTCATCGAGAGATAATCCAACGTCTCTATGCGTTCTGCACGGAGTTCAGGGCTTGCGATGGCCATATCTGCCGCAATTAACTCATCTGCAGGGTATAAAAATACCCGATCTTCTCCCATGATTCGCGTATAGTCATCTTTCACTTTTTGCGCATGCAAAAGATTCGGCGTCACGATGAGCACCGATTGATTGGTTTCTTCATAAATTTGTTTTCCAAGAAGTGTCCGGGCGCTGCCAGTCAGCCCTGTGATCAATTGATGATCGGTTCCTGCGCGAAGGGAGTCAATCCATTCCCGCACCTTCTTTTCTTCTTGCAATAGTTGTAGCAAAGCGTGCATAGCAAATCCTCCAGTGAAAACAGAAAAAGGCTTTGGAGCTGATTCCAAAGCAGTTACTGTATCCATTTGTTTAATGAGAAGTAGAGTGGATTACGTTCCATAGCATCGCGACAGTCTAGACAAATACCATCCACGACCCATCGTCCTGGTAGTTCTTCTGTCAGAAGCGGCTGCCACTGTACCTCTTGTTTAGTTAGTGTATCGACGATTTGTGTGAACGATTCATACGGAATCGCACTCGTCTCTTGCCGACAATGCTTACATCGACTACGAATCATGTGCCCACCGCCTTTTATAGACAGTATAGGCCCGCAGTGAGTAAATTATGCACCATTAAAATCATTCATGACTTCTAGGAATGGTTTTTCAAGCCATAAAGCGCAGGCGTCGGCGCTCTTTTTAATCGCCAACTCCATGTCGAGCTGTTCTTCTTCACGAAAATTAGCCAGCACATAGTCCGGCACTTTCATAGTGCCAGGAGGCCGACTAATACCGATACGAATACGGTTGAAGTTTTGCGTACCGAAATGTTGGATTAATGATTTAATACCATTATGCCCGCCTGCACTCCCACGTTGACGAAGTCTGAGCTTGCCTGTTCCAAGATCCAAGTCGTCATAAATGACAACTGTATCCTCTAACTCTACACCGTAGTAATTCATTAACGGTGCAACAGCTTCACCTGAAAGGTTCATGTACGTATACGGCTTTACAAGCAACACTTTTCCATTCGGTGTATGAGCAATAGCGTAAAGTGCATGAAATTTGGTTTGGTTTAACTCAACACCATATTTTTTAGCCAACTCATCAATCACTAAAAAGCCGATGTTATGGCGAGTTTTTTCATATTTCTTGCCCGGGTTCCCCAGGCCAATAATCATTTTCATGGAATACCCTCTTTATTTCATTACGTTATACTTTTCAGTGTACTAGAAAAGAAGAGGAACTGCCATTCCTGACAATTCCTCTCCGGCACTTTACTTATTCAGCTTTTTTATCTTCAGGAGCTTCTTCAGTTGCTTCTACGTCCGTAGCGTCTTCTTCAGACTCTTCCTCTACTGAATCAAGTTCTTCTAGTTCTTCATCAGAACGTGGTGCTGCTACAGCGAATAGTGAGTAGTCATCTTCTTCTAAAATTTCAAAGTCGATTTTTTCACGAACATCACCTAGCGTAATGGAGTCGCCAATAGCTAACTCACTTACATCCACCTCGATGTGATCTGGAATATCAGATGGTTTCACACGAACTGTTACTTGATAGTTCACTTGAGTTAGAGATCCACCTTCGTTAACACCAGCCGCTTCTCCTACTGGAGTTACGTTTACAGAAACTTCAAGTTCTTCAGACATGTTGATTGCTAAGAAATCAGCGTGTACAATTTGCCCTTTAATTGGATCTTGTTGGTAGTCTGTTAATACAGCGTTGATTGATTTGCCATCAACGTCTAATTTCATGACACCATTACGTCCAACTTCACGTAAAGTTTTGATTAATTCAATTTCTTCCACAGCAATCGCTGTGTTTTCAGTTTTATATCCGTAGACTACTGCTGGCACAAAGCCCTTTGCACGTAGTGCTGTGTTTTCTTTCTTTGATTCACGTTTTTGAGTTGTTACCTTTGTCATAGTCATTCACTCTCCTAGTTATACTAGTTTAATGTTTACCCCAAGACATCAGGTGTTAAACCTTTATCAATCAAATAATGTGCTGACAGACTTTTCTTCATAGACACGAACGATAGCATCTGCAAGTAATTTCGCAATAGAAAGCTCCACAATTTTTGATGATTTTTGACTATCATCTAATTTAATAGAGTCCGTTACAACTAGCTCTTTAATTACCGAGTTCTCGATACGTTCCATTGCTGGGCCTGATAATACAGGGTGAGAACAGCAAGCATAGATGTCTTTTGCGCCATTTTCTTTAAGAGCCGCTGCTGCAATTGTGATTGTTCCAGCTGTGTCGATAATGTCGTCGATGAGAATAGCTGTTTTGCCCTCTACGTTCCCGACGATATTCATAACTTCTGCCACGTTTGGACGTGGACGGCGCTTATCAATGATAGCGATAGTTGCTTTTAAGCGATCAGCCATCTTACGAGCACGCGTTACGCCACCATGATCAGGCGATACGATAACAATTTCAGAAGGATCAAAGTTTTTTTCAAGGAAATAATCCGATAATAATGGTACGGCTACTAAGTGATCGATTGGAATATCGAAGAAACCTTGAATCTGTGGAGCATGCAAATCAAGTGTGATTGCACGTGTTGCGCCAGCAGAAGTTAAAAGATTTGCTACGAGTTTCGCTGTGATCGGCTCACGAGAGCGTGCTTTACGATCTTGGCGTGCGTAACCATAGTACGGGATAACTACATTGATTGTACGTGCAGAAGCACGCTTTAATGCATCTAACATAATAAGCAGTTCCATCAAGTTTTCATTCACTGGGGCTGACGTTGATTGAATAACAAATACGTCACTACCGCGAATACTCTCTTCAATATTGATTTGCACTTCTCCATCACTGAAGCGTGTAACCGTTAATTTTCCAAGGGGAACTCCAACTTCTTTCGCAATGCTTTCAGCGAGTTCCGGATTCGAATTTAGTGTGAAAATCTTTAACTTTGAACCTGCGTATTGATAGGGCATGTTAATCCTCCTGAGTTTGGGTAGATTGGGGTTTACTTAATACGTTTAGCGTAACCTTCTTTATTTTCCTGCTTTACGCGTCCAATGGCTAGTGAATCTTCTGTTACATTTTTCGTCACAGTTGTTCCGGCAGCGACATAAGCGCCTTTTCCGACCGTGACAGGTGCGACAAGATTTGAGTTACAACCGATGAAAGCATTGTCCTCGATAATTGTTGTAAATTTATTTTTTCCATCATAGTTCACTGAAATTGTGCCACAGCCAATGTTCACGTTTTTGCCGATTTCTGCGTCACCCATGTAGGTCAGGTGGGAAAGTTTTGACCCTTCTTGAATCGTGGACTTTTTCACTTCCACGAAGTTACCGATTTTCACGTGGTCTCCTAAATCTGAACCTGGACGAATATGCGCGAATGGGCCAACCGCTACGTGGTCTGCGATTTTGCTGTCTGTTACGACCGAAGAATGGACAGTCGTCTCATTTCCAATGTGTGCATTTTTCAAATGGCTGTTTGGACCAATCGTGCTCTTTTCGCCAATAACTGTATTTCCTTCAAGCATTGTACCCGGAAGTAAGACAGTGTCAGAACCAATCACAACGTCTGCTCCAATATACGTAGAGGCAGGATCAATGATTGTGACGCCTTCACGCATGTGGTGAAGTGCTAGGCGATTGCGCATATAACTTTCAGCTTGCGAAAGTGCTACACGGTCATTAACACCTAGTAACTCCTCTGCATCCGCTGCTGCAAATGCTGCAATTGCTTCCCCTTGGTCTTTCAAAATGCTGATCACATCCGTTAAGTAATACTCGCCCTGAGAGTTGTTGTTGTCGACTTTTTTCAGCGCTTCGAAAAGTGCCTTGTTGTCGAAACAGTACGTCCCTGAGTTGATTTCTTGAACCTTTTGTTGCTCGGCTGTTGCATCTTTTTGTTCAACGATGCCTTTTACTAGGTCGTCTTCTCCCCGAAGGATACGTCCGTAGCCAGTCGGGTCTTCAACGATAGCTGTAAGAATGGTTGCTTTTGCACCCGCTTCTTGATGTGTCGCCATAAGCTGTTGAATGGTATCCGGCGTGATAAGTGGTGTATCTCCACAAATAACGATTGTCGTGCCTTCACGACCGTCTAACACTTGCTCGGCTTGTTGAACGGCGTGTGCTGTTCCTAATTGCTCTTCTTGTACGACATAAGTGGAGCGTTCGCCCAGTGTATCTTTGACCATCTCTGCGCCGTGACCGACGACAGAGACGATTTCTGAAGCGCCTAATTTTTCCATGTTGCCGACAACGTGGTCGACCATGGGTTTGCCACATACTGGATGTAATACTTTATATAAAGATGATTTCATTCGCGTGCCTTTACCAGCCGCTAATACGACTGCAAATAAGTTTGTCATTAGCCTTCCTCCATGTCATTTCCTCTTTTGACTATAGCCGATAAAATCGCATTTTTCAACAATTTCTCTATTGACAAAATTGCGAGAAAACATTATGTTTATACGTTTTGATTTTTATTACCTAAGCCCTTGCTAGAAAGATCTTTGGCAATTTTGGGTTGGGGGGGGTGGATTGGTTTCCATAATTCGACTTCGTCTCATTAAAATTTGATTTTGTCGAAGAAATTTCGATTTGATCTCATTAAATCTCGATTTTGTCGAAGAAATCACGATTAGCGACCAAGAACGACCGCTCAGTCTCTGAGCAAACGCCTTCCACATCTAAACGCAATCGAGTTGCAGGCGTTAGAAATACATTCGAAAATCAATCGCACCCCTAGAGACAAAGAGAGTCTCTAGGGGCACGCTTGATTCCCGAAGCATTTCTGAGCAAACGCCTTCCACATCTAAACATAAAAAAACAAAGCTATTAGGAATAGCTTTGTTCGGCTGCCAACGGAACGGTCTCGTCCTGTGGCTGTGTATCTGATTGATGGTAGGCGGCAAGCACGGCGTCTTGCACTTTTGTGCGTGTGGTTGCATTGATAGGGTGCGCAATGTCTCGGAATTCTCCGTCTGGTGTGCGCTTACTTGGCATCGCCACAAATAGTCCGCCATTTCCGTCAATGACACGTAAGTCGTGCACCACAAATTCATGATCCAATGTAATCGATGCAATTGCTCGCATTCTACCCTCTGTTTCTACTTTTCGTAACCGAACATCCGTTACCTCCACGGTTGTCACCACTCCTCATTCTAAGATGTACTTGTCCTGCTTTTATAAGCTTTCTACAAAAGTGTAACAATTCCTTCTATTTTATTAAAAAAATTTCAAATAGTCTAATAAATTCGAGAATTTGTGGTGGAGTAGCTAAATAACCGCAGAATTGATTCCTGTCATCTACCAATTTCTATAAAAAAACCGCCTGTCAGCACGACAGACGGTTCACTACTAGTTATTCACTGACAACAGCAATAACTTCAATTTCAACTTTCACATCTTTCGGTAAACGCGCTACTTCTACTGCTGAACGAGCAGGTTTATGACCAGCAAAATGCTTTTCATACGCTTCGTTAAATTCTACGAAGTCGTTCATGTCTTTTAAGAAGACCATTGTTTTGACAACATGATGGAGTGAAGAACCCGCTTCTTCAAGAACCGCTTCTAGGTTTTTGAAGACTTGCGCGGTTTGCTCCACGATAGAGCCATCCACAAGTTCGCCATCGGCAGTTAACGGAATTTGACCTGAGCTGTAGAACAGGCCATTGACGACCATTCCTTGAACATAAGGCCCGATTGCTGCAGGCGCTTTAGTTGTTGATACGATTTTCATTCGTGAGTTCCACCCTTCTTAAAATAATTACCTTCTTCAAGTACGATAGAACCGTTGCGCTCATCGACTTGTTTTAATTTTAATAAAGAAACGTAGTCCTGCACAAGAACTTCGGCTGTGTGCTCAGCTTCTACCAAAACAGCCACACCTGCAAGCTCACCATCGAATTCAGCAAGTAAACTCTTCATACCGTTCACCGTGCCGCCGACCTTCATAAAATCATCTGTCAGCAAAACGCGTTTCCCTTTTTCCATGCTGCGTTTAGAAAGTACCATCGTTTGGATACGACGGGCTGAACCCGATACGTAATTGATACTGACAGTCGGCCCTTCTGTCACCTTGCTATCACGGCGTACGACAATAACAGGGACGTTCAAATGACGCGCAATTGCATGAGCAATGGGAATCCCTTTTGTGGCAACAGTCATAATAGCATCAATCTTTTGAGTAGCGTACACAGTGGCAAATACTTTACCGATCCGGTTCATCAATTCCGGATCTCCAAGCAGGTCAGTCATATACAAATACCCACCAGGTAGCAGTCGGTCGGATTGCGACATTCTAGTTTTTAATTCATCCGCGATAGCGCGGATTTCTTTCTCATGTAACTTAGGAATGTATTTCACACCGCCTGCTGCTCCCGGGACCGTTAACAGATGACCTTTGCCTCGTGCCTCTAACGTTTCACTGACAATCGTTAAATCCTCACTGATGGAAGACTTGGCAGAATCATAAAGAGATGCGAAATACGTTAAGGGAATAAGTCGGTGGGGATGTTCCAGCAGATGCTGGGTCATGTCTACCAGCCGTTCACTTCGTTTCCACTTCACGTGATTTCCTCCAATTCCGAATATTTTACAGTAAACGTACCATAATCATACGTTTTTTAGCAACTATTCTCGGTCTCCCAACAGACGAACACAATAGACTTCGTCACAAAAACCTCGAAGCGCATTTACTACGCGTTGAGCACGAGATTCTTGTTGCACGATGCCAAACACGGTAGGACCGCTTCCCGACATCAACACGCCCTCTGCACCGAACCGCTTCATTTGCTCTTTTAGCTCTTTCACTTCTGGATACAGGGATAAGGTGACGCCTTCTAATGTATTTCCCAGACCGTCAACCATGGCCTGAAAATTTTTGTCTTCAATAGCTTTGATCATCCCTTTAGTGTCGGGGTGGAATGCCGTCGTTAAGTCGAGTTGCCCATAGATCTCAGCGGTCGACACACCGATGATTGGCTTGGCCAGAATGACCCAACAAGGCGAAGGAGATGGTAAGTGCTCAATCTTCTCACCGCGACCTGTGGCAAGTGCTGTTCCACCGTAAACACAAAATGGTACATCTGAGCCGATTTCTGCACCTAACTCTGCGAGCTCATCAAGCGTCAGTCCAAGACTCCATACATGGTTTAATCCTCGAAGGGTGGCTGCCGCATCTGAACTTCCTCCAGCTAGACCGGCTGCTACGGGAATCATTTTTTCAATGGTGATAGAGACGCCTTGTGTCACACCATACTTCTTTTTTAAGAGATCTGCTGCCTGATAGGCTAAATTTTTAGCGTCGTTTGGAATGAAGCGGTCAACGGAGACGATCTCAATGACGCCGTCTTCTCTTGCTTCTAAACCGATACGGTCGTAGAGATCAACCGTTGTCATAATCATTTCGACTTCATGGTAACCGTCTTGGCGTTTGTATAACGTATCGAGTGTTAAATTGATTTTGGCGGGTGCTTTTACAAAATACATACCGAATTAATCCTTTCGAAGCAAACCGTGTTTGCTAAATTCTGTATACTCAGTGTAACACAAAAAAGCACCTCTCTCCTTATGGAAAGAGGTACTCTTATGTATGAGTGCAAAAGAAAAAATTTATTTGACGGCCACTAAGTTGTTGGCATCATCATAAATAGAGATTTCAACAGACTCTGTTAGCACGTCCGCATAACTATAAGATACGCGTTCGAATGCATTTTCTTCTTGATCTAGATCAATAACAAATACAGCGTGGTACGTTTCGCGCAAAATTCCTGCACGTTCAACTGTTTTCTTGCGACCACCATTGGCGCGTAACTGCAAACGTTTGCCTAGGTGGCAATCTAACGACTTTTTAATATCCGCTAATGTCTTTGGCATTCTGCATACACCTCACTGGTATTTAGAATAACACAATGTCATGAAATTGTCAAAATTTATTATTTTAACAAGGATACACAACTACTGTCAACGATTATTTATTTCCTCCACGCCATAACTCATAAAAAGTTTCATAGAGAGCATCAGCAAGCGCTCCAAACTCTTGTATAGAGAGGGTTTCGCCTCGACGAGTAGGGTTAATACCAGTTTCTTCAAGAGCTTTCAGAATATCCTCTTTATGTGCTTTTCCTTCCGGAAGCGAGGTCTGTAAGTTGTTTAAAATGGTCTTGCGACGTTGAACAAAGGATCCTCTGCTGACCAAGAATAAGAAATCTTCATCTTTCACAGTGACAATCGGCTCTGTACGACGCGTTAATTTGATAACAGCTGAATCCACATTTGGAGGCGGCATAAAAACAGTTCTCGGAACGGTCATAGCAACCTCTGCATCCATATAATACTGAATGGCAATAGAAAGTGATCCGTATTCTTTTGTTCCTGGTTTTGCTGTAATACGGTCGGCCACTTCTTTTTGCATCATAACGACCATACCCCGAATCGGTAAGCGGTCATGAAGGAGCTTGAGCAGAATAGGCGTAGTGACGTAGTAAGGCAAGTTTGCAACTACCATAACATCTTTGAAGTCAGCAAGTTCTTGCTTGAATACGGCATCAACATCCGCTTCTAGAATATCACTATGCACGATCCTTACATTATCATATGGTGAAAGCGTGTCCGCTAGAACCGGCAATAGTCGTTGATCGATTTCAAAAGACACCACTTTTCCTGCAGAGCGAGCCAGGTGTTCTGTCAGAGCACCGATACCTGGTCCAATTTCAATAGCAGCTGAATCTTTCGTTAATCCCGCGTGGGACACGATATTCCGTAAAATGTTGGGATCGATCAAGAAATTTTGTCCTAAACTTTTCTTAAGTGCAAATCCGTATTTTTTTAAAATTTCCTGTGTACGTACAGGTGTTGCAATATCTTTTATCATCTATTTTTCCTCCTGTTCCAACACATCGAGCGCTTGTTGCCACTCCTGCTGCGTGATTCGGAACATATCTAATCGTTTTAAGAGTTGCTTGCCATTTGTGTAGCCGATTTGCAAAATGTCACCTAAACGCTCTCTACGTGAAGCAGCGTCAGGATGCCCGATGAGCTTGGCATCGAGCAGTTGTTGCTGCGTAAATGTAGCAACAGGCCGTTCTTCTGGCGTGTAGACATTTGCAAGGGCTTCTCGGATGGCTTCATCTGTTGCGTGCTCAATCCCTACACCACTGCCATTTTTTGCGATAGCTTGCTGTTTTGGTAAAAAGGCATGCTTTACGCCCGGGACTGTTTCTTCGATAATGGCGCGAATGCGTCTTCCAGGATAATCGGGATCTGTAAAAACGATGACACCTCGCACCTCCTGGGCACGTTTAATTTTTAAAAGAGTCTCTTTGGACACAGCTGACCCGTTCGTCTCTATTGTATCAGCTTGTACGGCACGACGAATGGCGGTTGTGTCGTCCTTCCCTTCGACTACAATTATTTCCTTGAACGTCATCATGAACTCCCCTTGTTCCATTGTACGCAGAAAAGCTCTCCCTGTCATCGCAAGGAAGAGCTAATCCCGTTATTAATTAATAATTTTTATGCGGACAGATTTCCGTCCAAATGCGTAGGCTTGTTCTTTTGTTGGAACGAAGATATCAATTTTATTCCCTTTGATTGCTCCGCCTGTATCTCCTGCGATTGCATACCCGTATCCCTCTACCCATACTTTAGAGCCTAATGGAATAACGCTTGGATCCACAGCAATCACTTTTAGATGTGGGTTTGCTTTTAAATCAATCCCTGTTGCTGTGATTCCTGAACACCCTGTGCAGTAGGCTGTGTAAGCCGTAGCTGTCACATAGAATTCACGTCCGGCAGGTTCTGAAGAAGCGTTACGTGATACCGGTTTTGTGGTAGGTGCAGCTACTTTTTGAGTTGTTGCGGCTGCCACCACTACTTTGGTACCTAAATGCACGACTTTATTGGTCGCCTTTTCTTTCACTTCTTCGGAAAGTACTTTCTTATCGACTACTTTGCCGTTTTCTTTGGTGATTTCTATCGTCCGGGCAATCGTTCCAGGTTTCCCTTTACGTACCACTTTTTCCTGGCCTTTTAAAAGCGAATCGTCTTTTTTAGTTTCCGTCTTAAACGCTATGTCTTCTTCAACTACATCGGTGACTTTTTCTACACGAGTAATTTGGACGACAGAGTCGGGTGTCACCACCTTATCTGGCTCTAAGTTGACTCGGTCGAGTTTAGATAAATGAATGCTATTTTGTTTTAAAAAGTCAGCGACCGTAGTCGAAGTGGACCAAACGAGTTTTTCTTCTGTCCCATCGATCAATTTTACTTGATACGCTTTTGCAATCGAAATTTCATTTAGTTGTCCGACCTCCGCATCTGCGGCAGGTGCAATTTGGTCATACTCGGTTACTTCAACGCCCGCTTGGGCTAAGATATCTGATACGCGATCCGCGGTTGTATCAATGGTTTGTTTTTTTCCATCGATCAGGATCGTAATGGTTTGTGCCTGTTCCCACTCCACTGCTAAATCATGAGCAATTGAAGTGTTCAATGAGGGATATACATGATCGGCTTCTGCAACATCGATTTCTTGTTCCTCGAGAAGTTCGCCTACTGTATCTGCATGAGTTGCTAATTCTTGTTGTTGTCCGTTGACAGTCAACGTGACCGTCTTTTTCGTTCCTTCGAATAATATGAAAGAAACGACTGCAAGAAATACAAGTAGAGTGACGATAGTCATCCATGTATCCTTGCTCCTCAATGAGTTAGAGAACAGGTTTTTCATGGTAAGATTTGACATGAAAAACGCCTCCTTATTCACTCGGATGATTATATCTAGGTATCTAGATAATTGTCAAGCTCAATTGTATGAGCTTTATGTCGAAACCGTGTCAACCGGTGTGCTACTCAGTATGGAGACGTTTCATGCATTTTAATCAAATGCCAAAGAATTTTTCTGCATTTCTTGTGGTGATAGCCGCCACTTCTTCCACAGGCATTTCTTTCAGGCGCGCAATTTCTTCTGCCACTAAAGGAACATAAGATGGTTCATTGCGTTTGCCTCGGAATGGGTGGGGGGCTAGGTACGGCGCATCCGTTTCAATAAGTAAATGCTCTATGTCAATTTCCGCAGCGACTTCTTTAGGAGTTTTTGCATTCTTGAATGTGACAGGGCCTCCGAGGGAGATCATGAAGTTCAAACGAATGGCCTCATGAGCCGTTTCAACACTTCCACCGAAACAATGCATGATTCCTCCTGTTAGATGTGCTTCTTCTTCTCGTAAAATGCGCAGTACATCTGCCGTCGCTTCCCGATTGTGAATGATTAGTGGTAAGTTCACGCGCTGTGCCAAACGAATTTGTTTTCGGAAAATGTCCTGCTGCACTTCTTTTGGCGATTTGTCCCAGTAATAATCGAGACCGGTTTCTCCGATACCTACTACTTTTTCATGACTAGCGAGTTCTTCGATCCATTGCAACTCTTTCTCTGTACAGTCCACGGCATCAACCGGATGCCAGCCGACAACTGCATAAATATCTGGGTCTGCTTCTGCAAGTGCAATTGCTCGTTGAATCGTTTTCGTATCAAACCCGATGACCACCATTTTTTGAACACCTTTTTCACGTGCTCGCGTGATGACCTCTTGTAAGTCCTCATCGTATTGGTCCGCATTCAAATGGACATGTGTATCAATAAATTGCATCGTCTCATCCCTTTCTTCAATTCCTGAGAAAAAAGAGCCCGCACAAACTGGCAGGCTCTACTAAGTATTATTTAACTTGCGCACCGTTTTCAAGCTTTTGGTCTACTTCTGCAAGTGTTAGATAGCCATTTTTAGAACCCGCTAAAATCATTCCTTGCGAAAGTTCTCCGCGCAGTTTGACGGGCTTCAAATTTGCTACCACGATTACTTTTTTACCGATAAGATCCCGCGGCTTGTAGTGCTCTGCGATTCCAGAAACGACTTGGCGCTGTTCATAGCCCAGGTCAAGTTGCAATTTCAGTAATTTTGAAGTTTTTGGAACAGGCTCACACGCTGTTACCGTCGCCACACGAAGGTCGACTTTCATGAAATCATCAATAGAGATTTCTTCGACTTCTGGCGCTTGTTCTTTTTCTTCTTCTTTAGGCGCTGGTGCAGCTCCACCTTGCATTTGTTCACGAATATAGGCCGTCTCTTCTTCAACATCTAGACGAGGGAAGATTGGTACTCCCTTCTCAATGACTTTAGTTCCCTGCGGGATACCATGGAATGCGTTTAAGCCGTCCCAAGAAAGGTCTTTTTCAGAAAGTCCAAGCTGGCGTAAAATTTCCGTTGGGTTCTTTGTAAGGAACGGTTGTACAAGAATCGCTGTAATTCGTAAGCTTTCTGCTAAATGAACCATCACAGATGCTAACTTTCCACGGTCTGCTTCTTCTTTAGCCAAAACCCATGGCTGCGTTTCATCAATATACTTATTCGTTCGAGAAATGAAAGCCCAAATATCAGACAAGACAATACTGAATTGCATCTTCTCCATATTGTCTTCGACTTTTTGTTTAGTTTCTTCAAACAGTTCATGAAGCGTTTTGTCGAATTCGGTCTCTACTGCTTGTTCCACAGGAATGGAACCATCAAAGTATTTATTGATCATCGAGATTGTACGATTCAATAAGTTCCCCAGGTCATTCGCTAAATCATAATTTGTCCGTTCAACGAAGGATTCAGGCGAGAACACCCCATCTGAACCAAACGGTAGCTCGCGCAATAGGAAATAGCGCGTTGCATCCAGTCCATAACGCTCCACTAACATTTCTGGATAGACAACATTGCCTTTCGACTTCGACATTTTGCCGTCTTTCATCATGATAAAACCATGGGCAAATACTTTTTTCGGAAGCGGTAGGTCAAGAGCCATCAAGAAGATCGGCCAGTAAATCGTATGGAAGCGTACAATATCCTTCCCGACAACATGTACGTCAGCCGGCCAGTAAGTGGCAAACTTTGAATTATCTTCTGAACCATAGCCAAGAGCTGTAATGTAATTTGACAAAGCATCGACCCAAACGTAGATAACGTGTTTTGGGTCTCCAGGAACTTTGATTCCCCAGTCAAACGATGTACGAGACACCGATAGATCTTCTAAGCCAGGCTTGATGAAATTATTGATCATTTCATTTTTACGAGATTCCGGCTCGATGAAGCCAGGATTTTGATCATAATAAGCCAGCAAGCGATCTGCATATTTCTTCATGTTGAAGAAATATGACTCTTCTTTCACTTTTTTCACTGGTCGTCCACAATCGGGACAGTTGCCATCGACAAGCTGCTTCTCTGTAAAGAAGGATTCACAAGGTGTGCAATAGTTTCCTTCATACTCCCCTTTGTAAATATCTCCATTATCTAAAAAGCGTTGAAAGATTTTTTCGACAGCGTCTGTGTGACGTTTTTCAGTCGTACGAATAAAGTCATCGTATGAGATATCCATGATCTTCCACACTTGTTTTGCCGCTTCAGCAATCTCGTCGACATACACTTGGGGCTCTTTATTATTTTCTTGGGCTTTTTCTTGGATCTTCTGGCCGTGCTCATCCATTCCCGTTAAAAAGCGTACATCGTACCCTTTCAAACGCTTATAGCGCGCAATCGCATCGGAAGCCACAGTTGTATAGGCTGTACCGATATGGAACTTACCACTTGGGTAATAAATCGGGGTCGTAATGTAAAATGTTTTCTTTTCTTGAGTCATGCGAATGCGCCTCCACTAGTTTCATTATTCTTCATTGTATCGAAATCGGGGTGTTGATTCAATTGTTGTGGAAAAACTCTCTGTCGACAAAGTGATTAAACATCATTCGACAAATCCACTTATTCCCTTAACTTGCTCTTTCTGAGTTATATTTGGTAACTCGAAAGAAATTGACGTTATAAATTTATTATCATTATTTAATTTTATCATATTATTACCATATTTGACGAATCTTTTGAAGTTTAATGAATTGACGTATTTGGGAGTTGTTGGTATGATAAAATCCATAACCGAAACGATTTGTCGAATAATGACGAATTATATTCCGAGAGGGGAAACAACTAATGAAATCTACAGGTATTGTACGTAAAGTTGATGAACTAGGACGCGTAGTTATTCCAATCGAACTTCGCCGCACACTAGGTATTGCAGAAAAAGACGCTCTTGAAATTTATGTGGATGACGACAAAATCATCTTGAAAAAATATTTACCAAACATGACATGTGCTGTTACTGGCGAAGTGTCAGATGACAACCTACGTCTAGTTGGCGGAAAATTAATCCTTAGCCCAGAAGGTGCTGAGCAATTAATTAAAGAAATCCAAACCAACTTAACGAAATAAGCGTATTCCTCTTTTTTATAAAAAGCTGCCCTCCGGATCCCGGAAGGCAGCTTCTCTTTTTTTATTGGCCTTCTAAATGATAAGCAGCGTAGACATCTCGCTTATTCACTTGACGCGCAGTCGCTACTTCTTTAATTGCCTGCTTAGAGGACAAGTCCTTCTGCAACATAAGTGTCTCGACATGGCGCTTCACATCTAACTCTTCCCACCATTCAGCAGATTTATTCGCTTCAACGGTTTGTTCAGATGTACCTGCAACGACTACACAAAACTCTCCTCGAATTTCATGAGTTGTTGCCCACTCTATCGCCTGATCAACAGTTCCTCTAATGAACTCTTCAAACTTCTTTGTTAGCTCACGAGCCAACACAATTTGACGTTCTCCCCCTAAGACTTCTTGAATGGCCGCCAACACTTCTTTGAGACGATGAGGCGCTTCATAATAAATCGTCGTTTCGGTTCGCGATAGTAACAGCTCAAGTGCCGCCTTACGTTCTTTTTTACCCCTTGGCAAAAAACCATAGAATGTAAAAGGTTGGGCCGGAATGCCTGATGCAATGAGTGCTGTAAGGGCTGCATTTGCTCCTGGGACTGGAACTACAGCGAATCCTTCAGCAAGTGCTTTACGCACCAAATCATCGCCGGGATCCGAGATACAAGGCATGCCCGCATCACTGACTAATGCCACAGACTTCCCTTCTTTTAGCAGGTTTAGCAATTTTGCTCCCCCTGCTTCTTCATTGTGGGCATGATAGCTCACGAGTGGCGTATCAATCTCAAAATAATGACAAAGTTTCTTCGTATTTCGTGTATCTTCTGCCGCAATCACATCGACTTCTTTCAAGATGCGAATGGCCCGAAACGTCATATCTTCTAAGTTACCAATCGGTGTGCCTACTAAGTACAGGCAGCTTGATTGTTCAAATTGATGTGAGGATTGGATGTGCATTGTCACGCTTCCCTTCTATATACTGTTCTTTTTGCTTACGCGATAGCTGTTTAAAGGCATATTCTTGTTTCATGGCAAGAGATCGAGTTTCAAATTCCTCCAAATGAACTAACTTTACAGGTAAACGGGGGCGAGTATATTTGGCCCCTTTTCCATCATTGTGTTCCTTCAATCGAATTAGCACATTTTTGGCATAACCCGCATAAAAAGTCTCATCTTCACAACAAACTACATAGAAATAATGACTATTTTTTACTTCCATATAAAATTTCCTCGATTTCTGGTGTATACATGCCATTTTCTTGATAAACAGTGATAGGCGGCAACACTTTCACATCAGGTTTCCCATCTTTAATTCCTTCTATTAGTAATGTATTTGCTTCACGACCTTCTTTTGGGTAAACAAGTTGAATGCGTTTAGGTTCCAAGCGGTTGCGCTTCATCGCATCAATCAACTCGATCATACGACCAGGACGATGGACAAAAGCAGCCTTCCCCCCTTGTTTCAGCAAAGAGCTTGCATTAGCTACGGCCTCTTCAAGGGTCAAATGAATTTCATGTCGGGCAATTGCATGATGTTCCAATAATTTTTGGTCATGAGCCGCTTCCGCTGTAAAATAAGGAGGGTTACATGTCACCGTGTCGAATTTTTCTGACCCTAAGTGTCGAGCAATGCCTCGTACGTCTCCTTGTTGAATGGTAATCTGTTGCTCCAGCTCATTGTAAAGAACGCTGCGAGTCGCCATATCAGCAAGGCGTTCCTGCAGTTCCACGCCAATAATTGGTGCTTGTGTTCGCGCACTTAGAAATAATGGGATGGCCCCGTTGCCTGTACACAAATCTACGATTTTACCTCGTTTTAATGGGATGGAGGCAAATCTCGCCAGTAGAACGGCATCGAGAGAGAACGAAAATACGGACGGGCTTTGAATGATTCGCAGATCTTCTGCCAATAAATAATCCAACCTCTCATCCTCACGTAGTAAATCCACTCAGTTTCACCTCGTTTAGTCATTTGAAAAAAGCTGACACCGAATTCGGTATCAGCTCCTCGTTAATTATCTTTATTTAAAAACGCTAGGCAGAACATACAGTCAAGCTCTTTGCGCGGACTTCCAAATTGCGGATGGCATACGTGGAAACCTTCTTGATACAAGCGTGCTAAATTGTCGTAGCCTTCACCGATATCACGTTTTGCCGGTCGTTTTTGTTCTTGTTGCAGTTTTGCTTCTTCCGCATGAATCGCGTCGAGACGTTCACGCAAATGACGATTCTCTTGCTGCAATGTCTGATGTTCTTCCATCATAATTGCGACGAACTCTTTTAAAGCCCGAAATTGCTCTTGCGTGGACTTTAATTGTTCTTCAAACGCAACAATCGTCTCCAAAAAATTACGGTCCATCACAACTCACCTCATCCATCTCTGCAGGTTACGAATGCTGCACTAATTCTTCTAGGGAATACTCGAGGACACGCTGTCCTTCAAATAATTCGACACGCAGGACGCGCTCTAAAATATTCAAACCGACAACCTTGCCCTTCCCTTCAGGAGTTGT
The DNA here is from genome assembly GCF_038595005.1 of Chryseomicrobium sp. FSL W7-1435. Classification (GTDB taxonomy): domain Bacteria; phylum Bacillota; class Bacilli; order Bacillales_A; family Planococcaceae; genus Chryseomicrobium. Next base: position 389,146 of record NZ_CP151997.1, on the reverse strand, counting down.
CACACGTTGACCCAGGTCGGGAAGTAATGTCCGCGCCTGTTCATATTCATCATTTTCATATTTCAAACAACACATTAAACGGCCACATAAACCGGAAATCTTGGATGGGTTTAACGATAAGTTTTGGTCTTTTGCCATCTTGATAGAGACTGGCTCAAAGTCACCAAGGAATGTAGAACAGCAAAGCATACGGCCACATGGACCAATGCCACCGAGCATTTTGGCTTCATCACGAACGCCAATTTGACGCAGTTCAATACGCGTACGGAATACCGATGCCAAGTCTTTCACTAGATCTCGGAAATCGACACGGCCTTCTGCGGTAAAGTAGAAAATGATTTTGTTGCGATCGAAAGTAAATTCCACATCTACAAGCTTCATCTCTAATTTACGTTCACGGATTTTTGCATCCCCAAGCGCTAACGCTTGAAGAGACTCTGATTTATTTTCTTCGACTTGCAGACGATCTTTTTGAGAGGCCGGACGCACCACTTTACGAAGTGGCAAGACGACATCGTTTTCGTCTACTTGTCGTGCCGCACTGACGACCTTCCCAAATTCGACACCACGTGCCGTTTCAACAATTACATACTCGTCAAGCTCACAGACAAAGTCACCTGGATCAAAATAATATATTTTACCCGCTTTCTTGAAGCGGACGCCAATTACTTTATACAACTGAATTAACCTCCCGCAGCTCTATAACTAGCTGCTCCATTAACAACGTACGATTCGCATTTTGATGAAGACGACGTCTGGCTTTCATGATGTGTTCTAGCTGGTACGTCAATTGCTCAAACGTGCTTCGCATCGCGATTTGCTCCCATAGCGCATTCTTATCGGGAAACGTACTGCTGCTTCCGGGATTTGCTTTACTTGCTACGATATCTCGATAAGCAAAAAGCAGTAAATCTAAAACGCGCTCTGCTCTTTCTTTATCCTTTAGCAGTGGGATGACATGCTCATGTGCGTGTACTAACGCATGGGCTGTACCTTGTTCCAATGCCTCCATTAATTTTAACACGCCTTTTCGTGCAAGTCCAAACTCCTCTTCTTCTACAAGCGCCAATGCTTCTTCAAGAGAAGCTGCCACTTTACTTACAGTAGAAGCCATACTGTCTGAGACATTTTGGGCCACTAACTCTTGTTTGATTAGGTCTGTCGACACCGGTTGTAATGTCATCTGCTGACAGCGCGACCGAATCGTAGGGAGTAAGGCGTGAGGTTGGTTGGTGAGTAGAATAGCCGTTACTTCACTTGTCGGTTCTTCCAAAAACTTTAGTAAAGCATTTGCAGAGGATGCATTCATTCGGTGAGCATCCTGGACAATATAAAATTTGCGACCGGATTCACGTGCCGTCTTACTTAGTTCATGAATCAATTGATCGATTTGATTTCTTTTAATAAACTGACCATCCGGTTCGACAGTATGTACGTTTAAATGATTACCAGATTTCAGCAATCGACACGGACGACATGTTTCACATGGAACATTTTGCGGATTTTCACAAAGTGTCAGTTGGATGATAAAATGCGCGACCGCCAGTTTCCCAGCACCTTGATCTCCGGTTAATAGAAGAGCATGGCTGAGTCGCTCGTTTTGAATCATTCGGGTAATTTGGGCGACCAGACGCGGCTGACGCTCTGGTGCTTGAGTTGCTTGCCAGTCCATGACTGAGTCTCCCTTCGGTTATTGATGGACGAAGGTTTTGCTAGGTGTGAATTAGTTTCCATAATATGACTCAGGGCACAAACAGCGTTCTTGAGGACACAAAAACGTTCCCTCGAGTCATAAAACAATCTCCGCAGGTCACAAAACCTGTTGCTTAGGGCACATAACCTTTAGCGACCTAAGCCCTTGCTAGGAAAACCTTCGATTTCTTGGCAAGCCTGCTCCACATTTCTTAGTATCGAGTTGCAGACGTTAGAAATGCACGCAAAAACCATTCACCCCAATGGAGGCAAAGAACGCCTCCATTGGTGCGCCTGGTTTTCACGAGATTTCTGGACGAACGTCTTCCACATCTAGTTTTAAAAAAAGCCGCATGCGCAATTATGCGACACACGGCCCCTCGTGTTGTTTAGAAGTGATGGAAATGTTCAATCGGCAAAACAAACACAGTTGCTCCGCCCACTTCTACTTCCACTGGATACGGAATATAGGAATCCGCATTGCCACCCATCGGGGATACCGGGGCGACCATCTGTTCACGTGCACGACAGTTATCTCGTATTAAATCAAGTACAGTAGGTACAAGATGATCTTCAGTTCCAATTAAAAAGGTTGTGTTTCCAGAACGCAAGAATCCTCCCGTGCTGGCAAGTTTCGTTGCTCGGAATTTCGCCTTAGTCAGGGCGTTCGACAAACGGTTGCTGTCTTGATCCTGAACGACTGCGACGACTAATTTCATAGGATCCACCTCCACTCTCTTTAGTATACCATATTTAAATCTTGACGAATGTGTGTATACATCTCTTCTTCGACCTCTGGAATCGATTTTCCTGCATCGATTCGCACAATCCGTTCAGGAAATTTTTCAAGTAGTTTCTGGTAGCCCTCGTACACTTTTTGATGAAACGCCAGTCCTTCTTCATCCAGTCGATTGACCTCCCGAATGGCAGAAGCTTCAATTCTGCGAAGCCCCTCTTCTGGGGTGATATCAAAGAAGTATGTGCGTACGGGAAGGAACCCTTCAATCGCAAATTGATTAATTGACCATACTTCATCAACCCCAAGACCTCTTGCATATCCTTGATAAGCCAATGAGCTATCCACAAAGCGGTCGCAAATCACGACTTTTCCTTGTTCAAGTGCAGGACGAACTTTTTCCATTAAATGCTGGCGACGTGCTGCAGCGTATAAAAGGGCTTCTGTACGGCTGTCCATTGCTGTATTTTTCGTATCGTGTAACACTTCGCGAATTTGTTCAGCAATGGGAATACCGCCTGGCTCACGTGTCATCACGACCTCAAATCCTTCATTTAGCAATCGTTCTGCCACGCGTTGCGTTACGGTTGTTTTACCTGCCCCATCTGGTCCTTCAATCGTTATAAATAATCCACTCATTTTTTTGTTTCCTCCAGTACATAAACTTGCCGTTCTGCTAATCGATGTTCTCCTTGAAAAGCCGCTTTCCCCATTAGGCATTCTTCTAGTTGAACTAGTGTCTTCACCGTGAAGCGCTCTCCTGGCACTAGCAGCGGGATACCTGGCGGATACGGGATGATAGCGCCTTTTGCCGTCCTGCCGATAGCTTTTGTGTAAGAAATCCATTCGCCCTTACTTCGCTCCACCACTTCTAGCGGAACTTCTAGCTGAGTCAGTTGGTTTGCGGTTACCGCGGTCACCACAGGAAGTGCTTGTGGTCGGACCGATTTGAGCGCTTCACAAGCTCGTTTCACGCGACTGCGTAACTCTGCGAAGCGATAATCTTCCCCATACTTGAGTAAAGGAAGCATCCAAAGCACATGCTGACCATGTGCGAGTTCGACGTAGACACCTTGCTTTTCGAGCGCATCCCGAACTTGATGACCCGCGTGTTGCCCAATACGGACGAGTAGCTTTAGCGGATCATCTACCTCTACAACGTCAAGACCCGGAAGTCCTTGCAAACTATCTAAGAATAGAGACCTCTTATCCATCAAGTGGTGATAGTCTCTTGCGGTGAAGGAGGCCAAGTAAGCTCGTGCATCATCAAGCGATGCCATTATCGGGTAAGACGGACTGCTCGACTGGAGCATTCGAAGTGCATGTTCAAGGCGGTTTTGAGAAACCAGCTCTGAATTGTAATGCATATAAGAGCCCATCGTCATAGCCGGTAAGCTTTTATGCGCGGATTGCACCACGACATCGGCACCACTTTCAAGAGCCGATAACGGAAAATAATCAGAGCCTTGGAAATGGGCACCATGCGCTTCATCTACTAACACAGGAACTTGCTGTTGATGGCAGAACTCCACAATTTCTACTAAGTCAGATGCGACGCCAAAGTAAGTGGGTGTTGTCAATGCCACTGCGCGTATAGTTGGAAACTGAGCAAATGCTTGTTGAATTCCTGTTAGAGTGACATGTGCTGCGGTCTCTGTACGATGATCCCATTCAGGAGTAATAAAAATCGGCGTCACATGCGCCAGTTCAAGTGCGTGGAACACAGACTTGTGCGCGTTGCGTTGAACGAGCACGTGATCTCCAGGTGACGTCGCCGCAAGCATCATCGCCAAGTTACCGACTGTCGATCCGTTTACAAGAAAGTAGCTGCTAGAAGCACCATAAAAGTTGGCCAATAAACCCTGCGCCTCTGCAATAACGCCTTCAGCGGCATGCAGGTCGTCTAAACCCGTCAATTCTGTCACATCATAGGGTAGACTATCGCGCAACGCCTTTGGTAATGTCCCAAAATAACCATTCTTATGACCCGGTACATGCAGCGACATCGGCTGCTTCTCTACAAACTGCTGAAGTTTCTCTACTACTGGTCGCCGCATCTTATTCACTTCCTTTTCACTAGTTGTTTTCAGTATACCACCCCTTATGCAGGGTCCTGATTCATTTTTTGCAGCATTTTTACTAGCTGGGCTTTCTCTTGCTTATCTAATGCCGAAAAGCTCTCTTCTAGGTAGGAAAAATGCTCTTCTAATAGACTCGTAATTAAACGATTCCCTAGTTTTGTAATTTCAACAAATGACCACCGTTTATCTGTAGGGCACGGTCGTTTTGTGATCAGTTCTTTTCGCAGTAATCGGTTGGTGACATTTGTGATACTACCACTTGGAATATCTAATGAACTACTCAATTGCTGCACCGTAAAGGTCCTATCAGGATTGCCTTGAAGTAACTCTAAAATACGAAAACTGTCCAATGTCAGCCCATACCCCTCCATTCGTTTGGTCACACTTTGCAAATACCGTTTACTTGTCTGAAACCATAAGGCATATAAATTTTCTGTCGCCATTTGATTGACCCCCTGTAATCGCTTTCAATAATTTATACTTAGGATATCGAAAATAGTCGCAATAATCAAGGTATATCAACAAGTTTCATTTGCATTGACTTCCAATTACCCTAATGATAGGATACCATTTTGCCCTCTTCTTTAGAGGACAGTTCGCATAGCGTAGACGAGAGGAGATATTCTACATGCTGAGCATATTAACAGGACTATTGTTATTAATGGTCCTTGCCTACTTTGGTTGGTCTATTCTATGGGTAGCCCCTTTGGCTGCTGGTGTAGTCGCCCTGATGAGTGGATTAGATGTTTTTGACACATACACAGGTACTTATATGGAAGGACTCGTTGGCTTTGTAGTCAAATGGTTCCCGATTTTCTTATTAGGTGCAGTCTTCGGAAAATTGATGGAGACAACTAACGCAGCAAAAGCTGTGGCTTTAAAAGTAACACAACTTATTGGAAAGAAACGTGCAATTCTTGGTGTTTTGATTGCAGCTGCAGTTTTAACCTATGGCGGGGTCAGCTTATTTGTAGTCGTGTTTGCTATTTATCCGATTGCACTTGAATTGTTCCGCGAGGCAAACGTTTCTCGCAGATTGCTCGTTCCGACATTTGCTCTTGGGGCTTTCACGTTCACCATGACATCCATGCCTGGAACGCCACAGATTCAAAATTTAATACCGATGGAGTATTTCGGGACAACGCCTATGGCAGCTCCGATCATCGGAATTGTCACATCACTCATTATGGCGGTCGGCGGATACTTCTGGCTGCATTACCGTCAGAAGCAACTGACAAAGGCTGGAGAAGGCTTTACAGAGCCCTCTAAAAAGCTGGAAGAAGCCGGGGAACAGATTATTCCCAACTGGATCATTTCTCTTATCCCGCTAGCTGTAGTGGTTATCTTGTTGAATGGATTTAAATTTGAACCTTTGTACGCACTATTAGTAGGTATTTTGACAATTCTTATTCTCAATATCCGCTTGTACAAAGTGTTTATTGAATCCATCAATGAAGGAGCAAAAGGTTCGGTTATGGCTATCTTGAATACAAGTGCTGCTGTTGGATTCGGTGCTGTTATCGCCATCGTCCCAGCCTTCGACACGATTACAGAATGGTTGCTTGGCATTTCTGACAATCCACTCGTTGCAGAAGCTGTTTCTGTACAAGTCATGGCCATTATCACAGGTTCTGCTTCGGGTGGTATGGGAATTGCACTTGGAACGCTAGGAGATACATTTGCATCTCTTGCACAAACGTCTGGCATTAGTGCTGATGTATTCCACCGAATTGCTTCGGTTGCTTCGGGTGCTTCTATCTTCCCAAATAACGGAGCGCTTTTAACTTTACTAGCTGTTACAGGCCTTACACATCGCGAAACCTATAAAGACGTATTTATGGTTGCTTTCTTGATTCCAACAATTGCTTTAGTGATTGGTGTCATCATGGGCGCAATCGGCATCATGTAATACAAAATCAGAGGAGGAAACAACATGGTAGAAAATAAAGTAGTCATCATCACAGGATCAGCACGTGGTATTGGATTTGAAATCGGTAAATATTTCGCACAAGCTGGCGCAAAAGTCGTTCTTTCAGATATCAATGAAGAAGGCGTTAAAGCATCTGCTGACGAATTAAACGCACAAGGCTTTACGTCAATCGGTATCAAAGCTGACGTAACGAACGAAGACGATTTGATCAACTTAGTGGCCACAACAAAAGAAACATTCGGTTCTGTGGATGTATTGATCAACAATGCAGGTCTGCAACACGTATCACCTATCGAAGACTTCCCAACAGCGAAATTTGAATTGATGCAAAAAATCATGCTAACAGCACCTTTCATCTTAATGAAGCACGTTTTCCCAATCATGAAAGAGCAAGGCTTTGGTCGCGTGATCAATATCGCTTCTATCAACGGAGTTATTGGTTTTGCTGGTAAAGCAGCTTATAACAGTGCAAAACACGGCGTAATCGGTCTGACGAAGGTAGCGGCTCTTGAAGGCGCTGAGCACGGTATCACAGTGAACGCAATCGCACCTGGTTATGTAGATACACCATTAGTACGTGGCCAGATGGCTGACCTTGCAGCAACACGCAACGTCGATATCGAAGACGTACTCGATGAAGTCTTGTACCCATTAATTCCTCAAAAACGTTTACTAGACGTAAGCGAAGTCGCGCATGCGGCATTGTTCCTTGCTTCAGAACAAGCAAAAGGCATGACGGGCCAGACGATGATTATCGATGGCGGCTACACAGCTCAATAAGTAAGGTAAGACAGTCCAATAAGGGCTGTCTTTTTTCATACAAAAAAAGAGGCCTCACTAAGTGAGTACCTCCCTCTCTTATAAAACTTTACTTAAGAAAGATTTCGTCCGTTCATGTTGCGGATTACCGAACAATTCTTTAGGAACATTTTCCTCAACGATGTAGCCACCGTCAATGAAGATAACACGATCCCCCACTTCAGCAGCAAAGCCCATCTCATGGGTGACAACGACCATCGTCATTCCTTCTTTTGCTAAATCCTTCATGACATCTAACACGTCCCCGACCATTTCCGGGTCAAGTGCAGACGTTGGTTCATCGAACAACATCACCTTGGGATCCATTGCAAGTGCTCGAGCGATCGCTACACGTTGCTTCTGACCACCCGATAGTTCTCCAGGGTAAGCGTCAGCCTTTTCACGAAGCCCTACTTTATCAAGAAGGGAATAGGCTTTCTTTTCAGCGTCTGCTGCTGAGAGCTTCTTCAGCTTCACAGGAGCAAGCGTAACGTTTTGCAGAACTGTCATATGAGGGAAAAGATTAAATTGCTGGAACACCATTCCTACATCTTGACGAATTTTATTAATATCATTTGCCTTATCATCTGTGATATCTTGACCGTTCACAAAGACATGACCATCTGTAATGTCTTCCAAACGATTCAAACAGCGCAAGAATGTACTTTTCCCTGAACCAGAAGGGCCAATGACACAAACCACTTCAGATGGTTCGATAACTGTACTTACATCTTTCAAGACTTCTAATTTCCCAAATGATTTTTTAAGGTTTTCTACGCGAATCATGCTCATCGTAAGACAAACCTCCTTTCTAGATAACTAGAGAGTAAGGATAACAGATAAATAATGACAAAATACATAATCCCTAATAATAAGTAAATAGTAAACGGTTCATATGTAGCACTTACCACGACTCGTCCACGTTGTGTTAAATCGGCAACACCAATGATAGAGAGTAGTGAAGTATCTTTCAGTGAAATAATTGCTTGATTTGTAATTGTCGGTAACATCCGACGGAATGCTTGAGGCAAAACAATAAACCTCATATTTTGATTGGAGTTTAAACCAAGTGAGCGAGCGGCCTCAGTTTGTCCTCGGTCAATCGATTGGATCCCTGCACGAATAATTTCGGCAAAGTAAGCACCTGCATTGATGGCAACTGTAACAATCCCTGCCCAAGTATTATCAAGTGCGATAAAGGAAAGAGAATTCAATCCAAAGTAAATAAAGAAAAGCTGCACGATAAATGGTGTTCCGCGAATCGCATCTACAAAGATTTTAGAGATCCATTGAAGCGGCTTAATCGGTGATAATCGGAATAATGCCATTACCAAACCAATCAAAAAACCTAACACTATAGCTACAGCAAAAATATAAAGCGTCACTTGCAGGCCATCAAGTAAGGTAGGCATAGCATTTTGAACATTTTCTAGCATTTGCTTTCAACTCCTTTGTATAAAAAAAGACGCGGATACTGCCGCGCCTTTCTGGTTTTGTTACTTATTCTGTGATATACGTACTGATGATTTCATCGTATTCGCCGCTATCACGAAGTTCTTGTAGACCTGTGTTGATTTTCTCAAGTAGATCTGCATTTTCGCCTTTTAGTACAGCAATACCATAGTTATCACCATTCAGACGCTCACCCACGATTTGAAGATCCAAGTTACTTTGTGCAATTGCATAAGCGATAACTGGATAATCTTCAATTAATACATCAGCGCTGCCATTAGAAACTTCTTGGAACATTGAAGGGCTATCTTCTAATGTTGTGATTTCATACCCATATTCAGCTTGATTGTCTTGTGCAAATTGAGCACCAGTTGTTCCAGTTTTCACAACAACTGTTTTACCTTCTAAATCTTCTAACCCTGAAATGTCAGAAGTGTCAGCTGCAGTAACTAGTGTTAATCCTGCTTCAAAGTACGGATCTGAGAAATCAACGACTTCTTTGCGCTCATCCGTAATACTCATTCCTGCAATCGCCACATCTAACTGACCAGCTTGAACTGCTGGAATAATACCACCGAAGTCCATTGGGTTTAATTCAATTTCAAATCCTTGGTTTTCAGCGATCGCACGAATCAAGTCAACATCGATTCCCTTATATTCACCGTCTTCTTCATATTCAAATGGTGGGTACGTTGTATCAATACCTACTTGATACACTTCTCCTTCAGAATCTCCTGATCCTTCATCGCTTGACCCACATGCAGCTACGATAAGTAGTGTAGCTATGAGTGCTGCGAGTAACGCTAACATCTTGCTTTTCTTCATAATATAAAACCCCCTTATGTTATGTTACGTTTTCCACTATACCATACTTTAGACCCTAATTGTAGCAATAGCCAGAGAATTCACACTAGATGTAGTGTTCTCAGGTTAGAAATTATGTTGAAATTCAGCATGGTTTTCAACAGCCAGATTTTGCTTATGACGATTGTTTTGAAGATCAAAAAAACGAATGAAGAGGACTGGAGTTTGAGGAGAGATTCGATGGATACGGAGTGAGTTTCGGTGATTGTGTCGGAGGTTTTGCCGATTGTGTCGAGAGTTTCGACCCCTATTTTCTGCGTTTCACACGATGCTGATATTATGGAAACCAATTTATGTCAGGTCGACCCCAGAGCTACCCAAGCCCTTGCTAGAAAGAGCTCTTGGTCACTCAAGGTCTTACTAGGAAGGGCTTTGTGATTGTCAGTACTCACAGAGAGTGCTACGGTAGCGTTTCGATGACTAATTAAAGGGTTTCGGCGATTGTGTAGGAGGTTTCGACGATTGTGTCGGGAGTTTCGACCTCTATCTTCCGCGTTTCACACGATGCTGCTATTATGGAAACTTAATTGCCCCTCACGGGACTTCACTAGAAAGTTCAAGACAACAAAAAAAGCCACCCCTGACGGGATGACCTTCTTGTGTGCCCAGCGACGTCCTACTCTCACAGGGGGAGACCCCCAACTACCATCGGCGCTGAAGAGCTTAACTTCCGTGTTCGGTATGGGAACGGGTGTGACCTCTTCGCCATCATCACTAGACCTTGAGCCTGTTCGCTCAAAACTGGATAGAACTCCATTGATTTTTTTGGTTAAGTCCTCGATCGATTAGTATTCGTCAGCTCCACACATCGCTGTGCTTCCACCCCGAACCTATCTACCTCATCGTCTTTGAGGGATCTTACTTACTTGCGTAATGGGAAATCTCATCTTGAGGGGGGCTTCATGCTTAGATGCTTTCAGCACTTATCCCGTCCACACATAGCTACCCAGCGATGCCTTTGGCAAGACAACTGGTACACCAGCGGTGTGTCCATCCCGGTCCTCTCGTACTAAGGACAGCTCCTCTCAAATTTCCTACGCCCACGACGGATAGGGACCGAACTGTCTCACGACGTTCTGAACCCAGCTCGCGTACCGCTTTAATGGGCGAACAGCCCAACCCTTGGGACCGACTACAGCCCCAGGATGCGATGAGCCGACATCGAGGTGCCAAACCTCCCCGTCGATGTGGACTCTTGGGGGAGATAAGCCTGTTATCCCCGGGGTAGCTTTTATCCGTTGAGCGATGGCCCTTCCATGCGGAACCACCGGATCACTAAGCCCGTCTTTCGACCCTGCTCGACTTGTAGGTCTCGCAGTCAAGCTCCCTTATGCCTTTACACTCTACGAATGATTTCCAACCATTCTGAGGGAACCTTTGGGCGCCTCCGTTACACTTTAGGAGGCGACCGCCCCAGTCAAACTGTCCGCCTGACACTGTCTCCTGCCCGGGTAACGGGCATGGGTTAGAACTTCAATACAACCAGGGTAGTATCCCACCGACGCCTCCTCCGAAGCTGGCGCTCCGGGCTCTTAGGCTCCTACCTATCCTGTACAAGTTGCACCAAAGTTCAATATCAGGCTACAGTAAAGCTCCACGGGGTCTTTCCGTCCTGTCGCGGGTAACCTGCATCTTCACAGGTACTATAATTTCACCGAGTCTCTCGTTGAGACAGTGCCCAGATCGTTACGCCTTTCGTGCGGGTCGGAACTTACCCGACAAGGAATTTCGCTACCTTAGGACCGTTATAGTTACGGCCGCCGTTTACTGGGGCTTCAATTCGCACCTTCGCTTGCGCTAAGCACTCCTCTTAACCTTCCAGCACCGGGCAGGCGTCAGCCCCTATACGTCACCTTACGGTTTTGCAGAGACCTGTGTTTTTGCTAAACAGTCGCCTGGGCCTATTCACTGCGGCTCTCTCGGGCTTTCACCCTGTCAGAGCACCCCTTCTCCCGAAGTTACGGGGTCATTTTGCCGAGTTCCTTAACGAGAGTTCACTCGCTCACCTTAGGATTCTCTCCTCGACCACCTGTGTCGGTTTGCGGTACGGGCACCTCCCGCCTCGCTAGAGGCTTTTCTTGGCAGCGTGAAATCAGAAACTTCGGACTACGTCCTCCTCGTCACAGCCTGGTGTTGTAGATGCGGGATTTGCCTCACATCACACCTCACTGCTTGAACGTGCACATCCAACCGCACGCTTCCCTATCCTACTGCGTCCCCCCATCACTCAAATGGCGGGGAGGTGGTACAGGAATATCAACCTGTTGTCCATCGTCTACGCCTATCGGCCTCGACTTAGGTCCCGACTGACCCTGAGCGGACGAGCCTTCCTCAGGAAACCTTGGTCATACGGTGGATGGGATTCTCACCCATCTTTCGCTACTCATACCGGCATTCTCACTTCTAAGCGCTCCACCTGTCCTTCCGGTCAAGCTTCGACGCCCTTAGAACGCTCTCCTACCACGCATACCCTAGGTATGCATCCACAGCTTCGGTGAACCGTTTAGCCCCGATACATTTTCGGCGCAGCGTCACTCGACCAGTGAGCTATTACGCACTCTTTAAATGATGGCTGCTTCTAAGCCAACATCCTGGTTGTCTAAGCAACGCCACATCCTTTTCCACTTAACGGTTACTTTGGGACCTTAGCTGGTGGTCTGGGCTGTTTCCCTCTTGACTACGGATCTTATCACTCGCAGTCTGACTCCCAGATACAAATCATCGGCATTCGGAGTTTGTCTGAATTCGGTAACCCGGGATGGGCCCCTAGTCCAAACAGTGCTCTACCTCCGAGATTCTTTATCTGAGGCTAGCCCTAAAGCTATTTCGGAGAGAACCAGCTATCTCCAGGTTCGATTGGAATTTCTCCGCTACCCACACCTCATCCCCGCACTTTTCAACGTGCGTGGGTTCGGACCTCCAGTGAGTGTTACCTCACCTTCATCCTGGACATGGGTAGATCACCTGGTTTCGGGTCTACGACCCCATACTCATTCGCCCTATTCAGACTCGCTTTCGCTGCGGCTCCGTCTCCTCGACTTAACCTTGCATGGAATCGTAACTCGCCGGTTCATTCTACAAAAGGCACGCTATCACCCATTAACGGGCTCTAACTACTTGTAGGCACACGGTTTCAGGATCTGTTTCACTCCCCTTCCGGGGTGCTTTTCACCTTTCCCTCACGGTACTGGTTCACTATCGGTCACTAGGGAGTATTTAGCCTTGGGAGATGGTCCTCCCGGATTCCGACGGAATTTCACGTGTTCCGCCGTACTCAGGATACACTCTGGAGGGCAATAGGTTTGGACTACAGGACTTTTACCTCGTGTCGTGGGCCTTTCCAGACCGCTTCGTCTACCTATCGCCTTTGTAACTCCGTATAGAGTGTCCTACAACCCCAAGAGGCAAGCCTCTTGGTTTGGGCTCTTCCCGTTTCGCTCGCCGCTACTCAGGGAATCGATTTTTCTTTCTCTTCCTCCAGGTACTTAGATGTTTCAGTTCCCTGGGTCTGCCTCCGACCAGCTATGTATTCACTGGAAGGTAACATGCCATTACGCATGCTGGGTTTCCCCATTCGGAAATCTCCGGATCAAAGCTCACTTACAGCTCCCCGAAGCATATCGGTGTTAGTGCCGTCCTTCATAGGCTCCTAGTGCCAAGGCATCCACCGTGCGCCCTTCCTAACTTAACCTAAGTTAGTGCTCCTCTAAAAAAGAAGAGACTTAAGGTCACACGTCAATTGCTTGACGTTGTGTTTGTTACAATCAATGTCGTTCTATCCAGTTTTCAAAGAACAGGTTCTGAATGTATGAACATTCAAAACTGAACTGCAAGACGTCAAGTCTCAGACCCAAGGGTCTGTTCCGAAATATTCCTTAGAAAGGAGGTGATCCAGCCGCACCTTCCGATACGGCTACCTTGTTACGACTTCACCCCAATCATCTGTCCCACCTTCGGCGGCTGGCTCCATAAATGGTTACCCCACCGACTTCGGGTGTTACAAACTCTCGTGGTGTGACGGGCGGTGTGTACAAGGCCCGGGAACGTATTCACCGTGGCATGCTGATCCACGATTACTAGCGATTCCAGCTTCATGTAGGCGAGTTGCAGCCTACAATCCGAACTGAGAATGGTTTTATGGGATTGGCTTGCCCTCGCGGGTTTGCAGCCCTTTGTACCATCCATTGTAGCACGTGTGTAGCCCAGGTCATAAGGGGCATGATGATTTGACGTCATCCCCACCTTCCTCCGGTTTGTCACCGGCAGTCACCTTAGAGTGCCCAACTGAATGCTGGCAACTAAGATCAAGGGTTGCGCTCGTTGCGGGACTTAACCCAACATCTCACGACACGAGCTGACGACAACCATGCACCACCTGTCACCGCCGTCCCCGAAGGGAAGGCCTAGTCTCCTAGGCGGTCGGCGGGATGTCAAGACCTGGTAAGGTTCTTCGCGTTGCTTCGAATTAAACCACATGCTCCACCGCTTGTGCGGGCCCCCGTCAATTCCTTTGAGTTTCAGTCTTGCGACCGTACTCCCCAGGCGGAGTGCTTAATGCGTTAGCTGCAGCACTAAGGGGCGGAAACCCCCTAACACTTAGCACTCATCGTTTACGGCGTGGACTACCAGGGTATCTAATCCTGTTTGCTCCCCACGCTTTCGCGCCTCAGCGTCAGTTACAGACCAGAAAGCCGCCTTCGCCACTGGTGTTCCTCCAAATCTCTACGCATTTCACCGCTACACTTGGAATTCCGCTTTCCTCTTCTGCACTCAAGTCCCCCAGTTTCCAATGACCCTCCACGGTTGAGCCGTGGGCTTTCACATCAGACTTAAGGGACCGCCTGCGCGCGCTTTACGCCCAATGATTCCGGACAACGCTTGCCACCTACGTATTACCGCGGCTGCTGGCACGTAGTTAGCCGTGGCTTTCTAATGAGGTACCGTCAAGGTACCGACAGTTACTCCGGTACTTGTTCTTCCCTCACAACAGAGTTTTACGATCCGAGAACCTTCTTCACTCACGCGGCGTTGCTCCATCAGACTTTCGTCCATTGTGGAAGATTCCCTACTGCTGCCTCCCGTAGGAGTCTGGGCCGTGTCTCAGTCCCAGTGTGGCCGATCACCCTCTCAGGTCGGCTACGCATCGTGGCCTTGGTGAGCCGTTACCTCACCAACTAGCTAATGCGCCGCGGGCCCATCCTGTAGTGACAGCCGAAACCGTCTTTCAACATCGGACCATGAGGTCCGATGGATTATTCGGTATTAGCCCCGGTTTCCCGGAGTTATCCCAATCTACAGGGCAGGTTGCCCACGTGTTACTCACCCGTCCGCCGCTGAATCGAGAGGAGCAAGCTCCTCTTTTCATCCGCTCGACTTGCATGTATTAGGCACGCCGCCAGCGTTCGTCCTGAGCCAGGATCAAACTCTCCATAAAGAGAACTTAATATAAGCTCATTTTGTTGCTGGCATCTGTCACTTTTAAAAAGTAACGATATCCATTTTGAACGTCCGTCACATCCGTTTATAGGAAGTGACTTGGTTCGTGTTTGCGTCACGCACACCCAACGGGGGTCGGGGCGGTGACGCTCTATCTTGACGTCTTGCATGTTCAGTTTTCAATGTTCATATGTCGTCTTGAGACAACTTTTAAAGTATACCAACTCTACAAGTTGTTGTCAACACTTTATTTCACAATAGTGTTTCTGTGATTCAGTGTTGTCTTGGCGACCTAATTTATAATACATGGTATTTACTTATTGGTCAACATCTTTTTCACCTTATAGCAAAAAAGATAAAATCACTATCCCGAGAACTCCTGGCACCCCACAAATCACTGTAAAACCCGCGGTAAAATAATTGATAGGTATATACCAATCACTTCCGGTGTAGCTCGCTGTTAAGTGAACTACATACAAACAAAGAATGCCAACTGCAGCTCTCCATAAAAAACGACCTGACCAATCAAAGAGATGAGCCAAGGGTTTTCGTAATACATACAAAACAATCAAAAGAAAAAGGGAAAGACCGAGATACACCATCTCACAGCTCCTTTCCCTTCACTATATGAGATTACTTTCGTTTATAGACTACTTGTCGCCGCTTCGCTTCACCATAAAGATAGAAATGAATGCTCTCTAACGTTTTTCGTTTAGCAATAGCGTCAAGATCATAATCATCAAGATGGGCTTCGACAGCCTGGGCAGTATGCCAGTCTTCACGTGTTTCTTCTAATAAACGGATAAAGCGAGCGTCAAACTCTTTTTTAATCTTAGCTCGGCGGGAAAATAAAGCCATTACAGCTCCCGTCTCCCTTCTAGCGCCTTCGATAATGTCACTTCATCTGCATATTCGAGGTCGCCTCCTACAGGTAGGCCATGGGCAATACGTGTAGTGCGTATTCCAGAAGGCTTCACGAGACGAGAAATATACATCGCTGTTGCTTCTCCTTCTATAGTAGGGTTCGTTGCTAAGATGAGTTCTTGCACTTGCTCATTTTGAAGTCGTTGAAGAAGTGGTGGGATATTGATATCCTCCGGGCCTATGCCTTCCATAGGAGAGATAGCCCCATGTAAAACATGGTAAAGACCTTGGTAATCACGCATCTTTTCCATCGCAATCACATCTTTCGTGTCTTGAACAACACAAATCATAGTTTGATTACGAGACGTATCTTGGCAAATGGCACACGGATCGATGTCGGTAATATGACCACAGACCGTACAATAGCTGAGGTTACGTTTTGCATCAATCAGTGCTTTTGCAAAGTCTGTAACCGTGTCTTCCTTCATACTTAACACAAAAAACGCCAGACGAGCCGCTGTCTTTGGCCCGATGCCTGGCAGTTTCATAAAGCTATCGATTAATTTTGAGATCGGAGCTGGATAATGCATACTGGTGTCCTCCTAGAACATGCCAGGGAGGTTCAATCCTTTCGTGAATTGGCCCATAGTGGCATTCGATGTCTCTTCTGCTTTCTTCAATGCTTCGTTTGTAGCAATGACAATTAAATCTTGTAACATTTCTACGTCTTCTGGATCGACAACAGCCTCATCAAGAGCGACACCCACAACTTCACGGTGACCCGTAACTGTTACTTTGACCATACCGCCACCAGCAACACCTTCAAAATGTTGTGTACCTAGTTCTTCTTGAGCCTCTGCCATTTTCTTTTGCATTTTTTGCATTTGTTTCATCATACCTTGCATATTTCCCATTCCACCACGCATAGTGATTTCCTCCTCTAGTCTTCTTTAATTTCCACGAAATCTTCCCCAAACAATTTGGTCGCCTCAGAAATTAGTGGATCTTCGAGCGTTTCTTGCCCGTCTTCCTCTTCTGACTCTTCGACGATACCGGCTAACTGATTGCCCGCAATGAATGACGAGCGAATCTCTAGCCATTGTTCTTCTGGGGTGTAAAGTACTTCATATAATGTTCCCGTGACATCTTCCACTACTTGTGGGAAGAGCGTTGAGAACGTTTGATTATCCATTGCCATCTGGCAGTGAATTTCATATTTAAATTTTAACACAAAAGCAGTATCGGATGCCGCAACAGGTTCTGCATCATTCAAGAGAGCTGCGTGTGACCGCTGCAGCTGCTGAAGAATTTGCGCCCACTGGGTCTTCACTTGTTGGATGGCCGGCTTCGTAGCAGATTTCAAGACCTCTTGAATACGACCTGTTGGCACTTTAATGCCACTTGGGCCGCGTTGGCGTTTTTGCTTTGGCGATTCGGCAGGAGTAGCTCCCCCACTTCCAGCACGCAATTGGGCCTCGAGTTTCGCAATTTTGTTTTCTAGACGTTGGACTTGTTCATCTGAAACAGAGGACGTCCCTGTCGCTACTGGTTGATCTGTTAATTGTGACAAACGGATAAGTGCCGTTTCCACGTAAATTTTAGGATGGTTGGAGAAACGCATCTCCTGCTGCATTTCCGTTGCGATCTGAATGCTTGAATAGAGACGTTGTTGTGAATACCGCTTCGAGAGTGTCTTGACCTCTTCTGTAAGCTCTGCCAGCTCGACCATTTCTTCTGGCGACTCCACGTGTTGCATGATCAATAAGTCTCGGAAGAAGGTGACAAAGTCTTCTAACAACCGGACTGGATCTTTTCCGTCCATAATCAAGCGGTCTAATGAGGAAAGCGCCTCGTTCACATTGCCATCGACTAATGCCTCAGCAATTTGCACGAAGGCATCGGAACCGATTGACCCTGTGATAAATAAGGCATCTTCAACTGTCATCGTCTCTGCGCTGTACGAAACAACCTGGTCTAATAGACTGAGCGCATCTCGCATCCCACCTGCAGAAGCTTGGGCGATCAGGCGTAGCACTTTTTCATCGTAGGGAATACCTGCATCATCCAGGACCTCAATCATGCGCTCCACGATGTCACTGTGTGAAATTCTCTTAAAATCGAATCGCTGACAACGGGAGATGATGGTCAGAGGAATTTTATGTGGCTCTGTTGTCGCTAGTACGAAAACTGCATGTGGCGGTGGTTCTTCTAATGTTTTAAGAAGAGCATTAAATGCGCTCGTAGAAAGCATATGCACCTCATCGATGATATACACTTTGTAACGGGCATTTGATGGAGCAAAGCGTACCTTTTCAATCACATCACGCATTTCTTCAACGCGAGAGTGAGAGGCAGCATCAAATTCAAGGACATCTGGATTTGAACCGTCTGTGATGCTTGTACAAATTGCACACGTATTACAAGGTTCTTTTGCAGGTCCGTTTTCACAGTTTAAAGCTTTAGCAAATATTTTAGCTGTACTCGTCTTCCCTGTACCACGTGGTCCGGAAAACAAATAAGCGTGCGTTGTTTTTCCAGAGTCGAGTGCGTTCTGGAGGGTTTGCTTAATGTGTTTTTGCCCAGACATTTCACCAAATGATTGTGGGCGATACGCACGATAAAACGCTTGATAAGTCACACATTCCACTCCATTTCTAATCGTCAGTCACTCTCTCTATTATACCATAAAAAAACCCGCCTTCCCTAACGGAAAACGGGTGAATCTTCTATGTATACCGTGCACCTTCCTTCGACTGCTACACATAAGCGGCACGCTTGTCGTTAGCTCAGCCCAGGCTACCCCGCGGCACATAAATAACTCCACTTAATGCTGCTTCCTTCCGGACCTGACATGGTTCATGGGTATTCATTGCGCAGGACCCGGACGTCAACACTACGTGCAAACACCGGACCTCACATGCAAACAGCCTCAGAGAAGGAGTTCAGTCTCGCTAGAGCGGATTGCGAGTTACAGGACACCGCTACCTTCCCACCTAGCACGGCATTTACTAGTATACGCACCTCAGATCGAAAAATCAAATGCTGCGATAAAAATTGTTATGAAAAAAATCAATTTCTTTATTGACTTTGAATTTTAGACGTGATAAATTTATTCCTGTACTTCGGAGGTATACCCAAGTCCGGCTGAAGGGATCGGTCTTGAAAACCGACAGGCGGGTCAGACCGCGCGGGGGTTCGAATCCCTCTACCTCCTCCATTTTAAAACACACACACGCATAAACATGAGATTGAATTCGATCACTCCAGATCGAATTTTTCTTAGAACTATCGTGTCTGAATATTTCGAACTGCCTGTCTCACTTTAAGTGGGGCGGGCAGTTTTTTGTTTGTGGGGATTTTAACGTCTACACTTTGCTCTCTTTGGCTTGAGCGTCGAAAACTTTGTTTAGAGCGACGCAAATTGTGAATCCAGCGTCGAAAACTCTTATTCGAGCGTCGAAGCAATTCCCGTCACCCATCTGAGTGACGCAAACCTCGGCTTGAGCGACGAAAATTGCAAATATAGCGATGAAAACTATAATTCCAGCGTCGAAGCAATCACCCGAGAGCAAATATAAACCCCAAATCGGAAAAGTGCACCAGTAATCACGAAAGCCACATCAAAAAACCCCTCCAACCTCAAAAGGTCGAAGGGGCCAAACAAGTTAACCGCGGTAGACAGCCGTCTTTGTTAAGTGGCTTCCGATACGGTCTAATATTTTCTCAACATCTTCTGGACGTTTGACGATGTCGTAGTCGTTGATGTTCAAACGAAGTACAGGACAGCCGTTAAAATTATCAATCCAATTTTCATAGCGTCCGTGCATCTCTTCCCAGTAAGTGATTGGGGTTTGTTGCTCCATTGGACGACCGCGTTCTTGGATACGTCCGATGATGCTTTCAAGAGACCCTTCCAAATAAATCAGTAAATCAGGGTGTGGGAAGTATGGAGTCATGACCATTGCATCAAAAAGGCTCGTGTATGTCTCATAATCTACTGGATCCATCGTACCCTTCTCTTTATGCATACGTGCAAAGATACCTGTGTCTTCATAGATAGAACGGTCTTGGATAAAGCCTCCACCGTATTCAAACATGCGCTTCTGCTCCTTGAAACGCTCTGCTAGGAAGTAGATTTGCAAATGGAAGCTCCATTTAGAGAAGTCATCATAGAAACGGTCCAAGTAAGGATTCGTGTCGACTTTTTCAAATGAAGTCTTGAAATCTAGCGCCTCCGCTAGTGTTTTTGTCATCGTTGATTTGCCGACACCAACTGTCCCAGCAATCGTGATAACCGCATCATGGGGAATGCCGTATTTGTCTCGTAAATTCATCGTTGCAAGCTCCTTTTATGTAGTGTTGCATCTACTTTATCTAAAATATGGGCCAAGTCTTGAGGGTTCTGAATAAAATCGAAGTCATCTCCGCTAAAACGAAGAACGGGGACTTCTGGGTGAGCTTTCTCGAAATCTTCAATAAAGACACGGTAGTCAGCTGAGAGCTGTGCTAGATAGGCAGGATCAATCTTCTTTTCAAAATCGCGACCACGCAGCTCGATACGCTCAAGCAGGACATCGAGACTGGCATCTAGGTAGACGACCATATTTGGTACTGGCATGTCTCGTGTTAAAATGGAGTAAATCGATTCATACTTTGTATACTCAACAGGCGATAATGTACGCTTGGCGAAAATTAAGTTTTTGAAAATATGATAATCAGCCGCAACCGGACGTTCCTTTGCGATATAATGCTGTTGGATATCGGCAAGCTGCTTGTAACGGTTACATAGGAAAAACATTTCGGTTTGGAAGCTCCACTCCGCAATATTGTCATAGAATTTATCTAGGAACGGGTTTTCGTCAACGATTTCTTTTAACAATTCAAATTGATAGGTGTCGGCAATCGCTTTAGCCAGGGATGTTTTCCCTACACCAATTGGACCCTCTACCGTAATAAATGGAATGGACATAGCTTCTGACCTCACTCTTCTGTCTCAAGTCGTGCTTCCCATTTTACCATAGCTCCCCAGTGAAACATAGATGAAAATCCGTCCATCTTTTCTAAGGGTGGACTGCAAAATTTGAAAGGAGGAAGGTCTTATGCACGACTTGTTTATGAGAGAAGCACTTCTAGAAGCTCAGAAGGCTGGTGCAGCAGGCGAAGTCCCGATTGGGGCCGTACTTGTTCATAATGGAGCCATTATTGCTCGTGCCTCTAACCTGCGTGAAACTACTCAAAACGCCCTTACACATGCCGAACTCTTGGTTATTGAAGAAGGGTGCAGGCAACTTGGCAGTTGGCGCTTAGAAGACACCACTTTATACGTCACACTGGAACCCTGCCCAATGTGTGCAGGGGCCATCTTGCAATCACGCATACCTCGTGTCGTTTACGGAGCACGAGATGCAAAAGCGGGATGCGTGCATTCCCTCTACACGCTGTTAAACGACGATCGCTTCAACCATACGTGTGAAGTCGTAGAAGGCGTACAAGCCGAAGCGTGTGGCGAAATCCTCACCTCGTTCTTCCGAAACTTACGCGAACAGAAGAAAAAGAACAAAAGAAAGCAGCTAGAATCCAGTAATTAAAGGATTCAGCTGCTTTTTCAATTAACGGATAACGTCTTTGCCACCCATGTATGGACGCAATACTTCAGGAATCACGACAGATCCATCGGCTTGCTGATAATTTTCTAGAATCGCTGCAACCGTGCGGCCGATTGCTAGCCCACTTCCGTTCAATGTGTGAACGTATTCAGGCTTTGCACCTGCTTCACGACGGAAGCGAATACCTGCGCGGCGTGCTTGGAAATCTTCAAAATTACTGCAAGAAGAGATTTCCTTGTAGTCATTGTAGCTAGGTAACCACACTTCAATGTCATACTTCTTCGCTGCTGTGAATCCAAGATCTGCTGTACACATCAAGAGCACACGATAAGGAAGCCCTAAGAGCTGAAGCACTTTCTCAGCGTGACCCGTCAGTAATTCCAACTGCTCGTAAGATTCTTCTGGTTTTACAAAACGCACAAGCTCTACTTTATTGAACTGGTGCTGGCGGATTAAGCCGCGTGTGTCACGACCCGCAGAACCTGCTTCAGAGCGGAAACAAGCGCTGTAAGCTGTGAAGGCTTGAGGCAACATCTCGGCCTCTAAAATTTCATCACGGTAGAAGTTTGTGACAGGTACTTCTGCTGTCGGAATTAAGAAGTAGTCTTCTTCTTGAATCAAGAAAGCATCTTCTTCGAACTTTGGCAATTGGCCTGTTCCCGTCAAACTTTCACGGTTGGCCATATACGGTGGAATCATTTCTTCGTAGCCATGTTCTTCCGAATGAAGGTCCATCATGAAGTTCAACAAGGCGCGCTCAAGACGTGCTCCAAGACCACGGTAAAAAGCAAAACGGCTTCCTGTTACTTTTGCTGCGCGTTCAAAATCTACAATTTTCAAATCCGTCACGATGTCCCAATGTGCTTTTGGCTCATAATCAAATGTAGGTGTGTCTCCCCATGTGCGGTGAGTCACGTTGTCCTCTTCCGTGTCCCCGATTGGCACGCTGTCGTGTGGAATGTTTGGAATACGCAACATCATGTAATTAAACTTTTCTTCGACAGTGCGAAGTTCTTCGTCTAACGCCTTGATTTCATCGCCCACTTGGCGCATACGAGCAATTGGCTCATCTGCATTTTCTTTGTTGCGTTTCATCGTAGAAATTTGCTCAGAGACTTTGTTGCGCTCAGATTTTAATTCTTCTGTTTTGGCAATTAGTTCTCGACGTTTTTGATCCAGTATTTCAAACTGGTCAAACTCTGAAATATCTTCCCCGCGCTTGGCAAGTTTAGCTTTTACTGCTTCAAAATTATCACGTACATAGCGTACATCTAACATAGAATTTCCTCCTCTTGATTGGCTGCCAACGATTTTTTGCACACAAAAAGCCCCCATCCCTAAAAAAGGGACGAGAGCTACCCGCGTTACCACCCTGGTTGTGTCCATACGAACACCACTTGTCTCATAACGGCCTCTTGACCGGTCTCCGTTATACCGGAGACAACTCTCAGGATGGATTCACAAGTGTTTTTATCAGCTCTCACCAACCGCTGACTCTCTTGAAAAAACGGGCTTGTTACTGCTTCCGATCATCGTTTTTCGCACATGAAATTAGATTTAGTTTACCCGATTTAAAAGAATTATGCAACGGGCATCTCCTTGCGTACGGTTCGTGTGGTCCGGCTCTAGGAGAAATGGTACAAATTTACGAAAATGAGGTAATAGAATGGAAAGTCGCTACAAAAATCTCCTAAAGAAGGCACTTCGACTTTTCAACAGGCTTACATAGCACCATGAGACTTGTTGTTTGAAATCACTTCACACCCCCTCCCCCCTTTTTTAGAAGTTTTTCACTTTCAAGATAGATAGTCGAAATCTTTCTGCAATTTCTCGTATAATGAAAGCACTGCCTACAAATAAGAAAGGGGCTGCCTATGGAATTCTTTTTACCTCATCTTTCTACAGACTCCTCTATGCCTTTATATGAAAGACTTTATCGTGCATTTCGAGAAGCTATTTTAACAGGACAATTAGCAGAAGGTGAAAAATTACCTTCGAAACGACAGCTAGCCGACTACCTCTCGATCAGCCAAACCACCATTGAAACGACTTACCACCAACTGGTCGACGAAGGCTATGTACTCGCTTTGCCGCGAAAAGGCTATTTTGTTCAAAACAGTACGGAGCTGATTCGCAGCGAACCTATAGCACAAAATACGCAGCAGGAAATCACTGCGCCTAGCTACCGTTATGACTTTCATCCAGGAAAGATTGATTTGTCCCATTTCCCACTCGATCAATGGCGAAAGTGCGCGCGTGATGTGCTGACCGATCGCAACCGCGAGCTGCTTCACCTAGGCCACCCACAAGGAGATCTCACGTTACGGCAACAAATCGCCAGTTATTTATATCAATCACGCGGTGTGCGCTGTACGCCAGAGCAAGTGATCATTGGTTCAGGTACTGAGCAACTACTGCCGTTCCTGTTGCGCTTATTAGGAGATGAAGGGGTCCTGGCGATTGAAGATCCTGGCTATTCACTGACACATCATTTTTCACAAAACAGTGCCTACCGAGCTGTTCCAGTAGCCGTAGATGAGGAAGGGATGCAAGTCTCTCTTTTATGGGAAACAGCTGCGACAGCTGCCTATATTACACCTGCTCACCAATTTCCAACCGGCGCCATACTTTCTGCTTCCCGACGTAACCAATTACTAAAATGGGCAAGTGAAACGGGTGGCTATATTATTGAGGATGATTATGATAGTGAATTCAGGTACGTTGGGATGCCTATCCCTGCTCTTCAAGGTTTTGATACGCAGGACCGTGTCATCTATTTGAGTACCTTCTCCAAATCACTGATGCCATCCCTGCGCATCGCTTACACGGTCGTTCCACTTCATCTGTTGGAAATGTACCGCGCCAGATTTGGTCATTATGCAGCGACTGTACCGCGATTTGACCAAGCAACATTAACCCAGTTCATGGCACTTGGCTATTTTGAAAAACATGTGAATCGTATGCGAAAATTATATAAACGAAAACTAGATTTATTGCACAAAGTTGGAGAACAACATCGAGAGTGGTTGCATATTTCAGGAGACCAGGCGGGGATGCATGTCATTATTGATTGCAAGACATCTTATACGGGTGAACAGCTTCGGACGATTCTTGCAGAAAAAGGGATCCGTATCTCAGCACTCGACCATTACCGAATTGATCGAAAAGCATATTCTTCTAAACTTTTGCTTGGGTTCGGAGGAATCCCAGATGAGCAAATGGAGGCTGCTCTTCAAGAGTTATTTCAGCAGCTTTCCCAGTATCATGCATAAAAAAATACAGACCCCAAATGGAGTCTGTATTTTTCATTTAAAAGAGGCCACCCACAAAATCAGTTACGTTGCCCCAAAGTCCAGCAAAGAAAGCACCTATTCCTTGGAATACAAGAGAAACTCGGCTTGCTCGTTCAACTGCTGAAGTCGTTACCATATCGACACCCGCTGTTTGATCGAGAATATAGCCAAGATCCTCCCCTTCTGTTTTCTCAAGCTTTACTTTCCCAACGACTTGACCATTCTCTACATCGGCTTCAAGAACTTCTTCTGTCGGTGTAAAGACGGGTTTATACAAATCTTTTTCATTGGCTTTAATCACCATAGAGATGCTCTCATTAAGTGCAATACCTACAGTGTCTTCTTTTCCTTTATCAACTGCTACAGTTTCAGCACCTTCAATTGTTTGACCCGCTGTCACGATTTCTTGTTTCGTGAATTGAGCAAACCCATAATCCAATAAGGCACGAGTTGCATCAAAACGAGCTTTGTAAGAGCCTACTCCTTGTGAATCAACAGCTTTCATTACAACAGTAATTAAGCGCATATCTCCACGTTTAGCTGTTCCTGCAAATGAATGTCCCGCAAGCTCCGTCGTTCCTGTCTTCAGGCCATCGATTCCTTCATACTCATAGACCAAGCCTGGCAACATGAAGTTCCAGTTCGGCATATCGGTTGCATCATCTGTGCCTTCACGGAATGTTTTACGTGGAATGCTTGCCACTTCCAAAACTTCTGGATAGTCTCGAAGTAGGGCAAAAGCAAGTGTGGCTACCGACTCTGCCGGCATCACGTTCTCGTCATTTGCTCCTGTTGAAGCTGGGTGCATGCCCATTAAGTCTTCATTGTTAAGACCCGAAGAGTTGACGAAAGTATAGCCTTCCAAGCCAAGCTCTGCTGCTTTTTCATTCATCAAATTCACAAAATTATCTTCTGTTCCGGCAATAGTTTCGGCAATTGCTACAGTAGCAGCATTTGCTGAATAAATCGCCATAGCTTCATACAATTCACGAATGGAATACGTGCCATCTTGACGAAGTGGCACATTACTAAGTGCGCGATTTTGAGAAAGTTGGTATGTATAGTCCGTTACAGAATACTGTTGGTCCCACGTAATACGCCCTTCTTCAATAGCTTCAAATAACAGATATTCTGTCATCATTTTTGTCATGCTGGCAATCGCTAACGGCTGCTCTGCATTTTTGCTATATAAAATTTTCCCGGTCTCTGCGTCAATCATTATTGCAGCATCTACTGTTAAATTGAGCGGATCTGTCTCCGCTTGTGCTGCTTGTGGGATACCTACAATTCCTGAAATCAAAAGCATCGGAATAAGGACCCATTGTGCCATCCATTTTTTCAACGTTTTTACCCTCCAAAGCCTATTTTTCCTTGCTCATTTTATCACAAGGCTCTACAAAAAAATGCATTTTCATTAAAAAAAACACCTAATGCCTACATAGGACGGCATAAGGTGTGTGAATGTTCCTGATAGCAACTAGTTATTAGGAAATAGAATAGTTTGGTGCTTCTTTCGTGATTTGCACATCATGTGGATGACTTTCACGAAGACCTGCGCCTGTCATTTTTATAAATTGGGCTTCATTGCGTAATTTTTCAAGATTGTGTGCACCACAGTAACCCATACCTGAACGAATACCACCCGTTAATTGGTGAATCGTATCCGCAAGTGGGCCTTTATAAGGAAGACGTCCTTCAATACCTTCCGGAACAAGCTTCTTGGCATCTTCTTGGAAGTAACGATCTTTCGAGCCACGTTCCATAGCTCCAATTGAACCCATTCCTCGGTATACTTTAAAACGACGACCTTGGAAGATTTCAGTCTCACCTGGGCTCTCTGTTGTTCCAGCAAGCATGCTGCCCAACATTACTACATGGCCTCCAGCAGCTAGTGCCTTCACGATATCACCAGAGTACTTG
The DNA here is from genome assembly GCF_038595005.1 of Chryseomicrobium sp. FSL W7-1435. Taxonomy (GTDB): domain Bacteria; phylum Bacillota; class Bacilli; order Bacillales_A; family Planococcaceae; genus Chryseomicrobium. The sequence continues at coordinate 362,474 of NZ_CP151997.1, read as the reverse complement.
ATTCCTCCATCTGCGATAATCGCTTTGCCGTGCTTACGAGCTTCAGTTGCACAATCATATACAGCTGAAATCTGAGGAACCCCAACGCCTGCCACTACACGCGTAGTACAAATTGAACCAGGTCCGATACCGACTTTGATAATATCTGCCCCAGCTACAATCAACTCACGAGTTGCTTCTGCCGTCGCCACATTCCCGGCAATGATAGCAAGCTCTGGATAAGCTGCACGAATCTCTTTCACCGTCTCAATAACGCCCTGAGAATGTCCGTGTGCTGTATCGATTGTAATGACATCAACATGTGCCTTCACGAGCTTCTCAACACGCATCAGCGTATCTTTTGTCACTCCTACTGCAGCACCGACAAGTAATCGACCATGTGCGTCTTTAGCAGCATTCGGAAACTCAATGACTTTTTCAATATCTTTAATCGTGATAAGGCCTTTTAGAATTCCAGCTTCATCTACGATTGGAAGTTTTTCAATCTTGTACGTTTGCAATACTTTTTCAGCTTCTTCTAGTGTTGTTCCCACCGGAGCTGTGACTAGGTTTTCTTTCGTCATCACATCATCAATTTTTAATGAATAGTCTTGAATGAAACGAAGGTCACGATTTGTAATAATCCCAACTAGTTTTTGTTCTTCTTTATTGTTCACAATCGGCACGCCTGAAATACGATACTTGCCCATCAAATGTTCTGCATCATAAACCTGGTGAGTCGGTGTTAGGAAAAACGGATCTGTGATAACGCCATTTTCAGAACGCTTAACTGTCTCAACTTGCTCGGCTTGCTCGTCAATGCTCATGTTTTTATGAATAATCCCAAGACCACCTTGGCGTGCCATGGCAATTGCCATTTTTGCTTCAGTCACTGTATCCATTCCTGCACTTAAGATCGGAATATTTACTTTGATCTTCTCTGTCAATTGAACTGATAAGTCGACATCCTTGGGCAATACCTCTGATTTCGCTGGAACAAGCAATACGTCATCAAATGTTAATCCTTCACGCTGGAATTTTGATTCCCACATTTTCCGTCTTCCTCCTCTTGGTTTTGAATATTAGTGTTAAGGTTATCAGCGTGGCTAAAAGGTGTCAAGGTAGCAACAAATTAAACATGTATTCCGATTTTTCACAAAAAAAGAACGGATTTCTCCGTTCTTATAAATAACCAAGTAAGTCTTCTTCAATTTTCGCAGGACTTGTTTGTGGCGCATATCGTTTCACTACATTGCCTTCACGGTCTACTAAGAACTTTGTAAAGTTCCATTTGATTCCTTCTGACAGAAGGCCCTTCTTCTCAGAAACAAGATGCTGGAACAATGGATCCGCTTGGTCACCCTTTACATCGACTTTTGCAAACATCGGGAATGACACGCCGTAGTTACGCTGACAGAAATTCATCGTCTCATCAATGTTCTCAAATTCTTGATTGTTGAATTGATCACTTGGAAAGCCGAGCACTTCGAATCCTTGCTCTTGGTATTTTTCATATAGTTTTTGAAGTTCTTCAAACTGGGGAGTGAAGCCACACTTGCTTGCCGTATTGACGACGACAAGCACTTTGCCTTTATAGGCATCGAGTGTTACTTCATCGCCAGTGGTTGCTTTTACTTTGAAATCAAATACAGTTGTCATGAGAGTGTTCGCTCCTTTCAATCTAGTTTAACTTTATCGGAGAATGGCGAGAGAATTCAACTATGTTGTCTTGTCTATCATCAAATTCTCCAACTTCATTTTAGTGGCCACTAACCGACTTCCATTGTCCACTAGTCGATTATGGGAAACTAATCAACCCCTCAGACGCCCAAGCCCTTTCTAGAAAGAGCCCTTTGATACTCAAGGTCTTACTAGGAAGGGCTTTGTGATTGTCAGTACTCACAGAGAGTGCTGCGGTAGCGTTTCGATGACTAATTGAAGAGTTTCGGCGATTGTGTCGGGAGTTTCGACCTCTATCTTCCGCGTTTCACACGATGCTGCTATTATGGAAACTTAATTGCCCCTCACGGGACTTCACTAGAAAGTTCAAGACAACAAAAAAAGCCACCCCTGACGGGATGACCTTCTTGTGTGCCCAGCGACGTCCTACTCTCACAGGGGGAGACCCCCAACTACCATCGGCGCTGAAGAGCTTAACTTCCGTGTTCGGTATGGGAACGGGTGTGACCTCTTCGCCATCATCACTAGACCTTGAGCCTGTTCGCTCAAAACTGGATAGAACTCCATTGATTTTTTTGGTTAAGTCCTCGATCGATTAGTATTCGTCAGCTCCACACATCGCTGTGCTTCCACCCCGAACCTATCTACCTCATCGTCTTTGAGGGATCTTACTTACTTGCGTAATGGGAAATCTCATCTTGAGGGGGGCTTCATGCTTAGATGCTTTCAGCACTTATCCCGTCCACACATAGCTACCCAGCGATGCCTTTGGCAAGACAACTGGTACACCAGCGGTGTGTCCATCCCGGTCCTCTCGTACTAAGGACAGCTCCTCTCAAATTTCCTACGCCCACGACGGATAGGGACCGAACTGTCTCACGACGTTCTGAACCCAGCTCGCGTACCGCTTTAATGGGCGAACAGCCCAACCCTTGGGACCGACTACAGCCCCAGGATGCGATGAGCCGACATCGAGGTGCCAAACCTCCCCGTCGATGTGGACTCTTGGGGGAGATAAGCCTGTTATCCCCGGGGTAGCTTTTATCCGTTGAGCGATGGCCCTTCCATGCGGAACCACCGGATCACTAAGCCCGTCTTTCGACCCTGCTCGACTTGTAGGTCTCGCAGTCAAGCTCCCTTATGCCTTTACACTCTACGAATGATTTCCAACCATTCTGAGGGAACCTTTGGGCGCCTCCGTTACACTTTAGGAGGCGACCGCCCCAGTCAAACTGTCCGCCTGACACTGTCTCCTGCCCGGGTAACGGGCATGGGTTAGAACTTCAATACAACCAGGGTAGTATCCCACCGACGCCTCCTCCGAAGCTGGCGCTCCGGGCTCTTAGGCTCCTACCTATCCTGTACAAGTTGCACCAAAGTTCAATATCAGGCTACAGTAAAGCTCCACGGGGTCTTTCCGTCCTGTCGCGGGTAACCTGCATCTTCACAGGTACTATAATTTCACCGAGTCTCTCGTTGAGACAGTGCCCAGATCGTTACGCCTTTCGTGCGGGTCGGAACTTACCCGACAAGGAATTTCGCTACCTTAGGACCGTTATAGTTACGGCCGCCGTTTACTGGGGCTTCAATTCGCACCTTCGCTTGCGCTAAGCACTCCTCTTAACCTTCCAGCACCGGGCAGGCGTCAGCCCCTATACGTCACCTTACGGTTTTGCAGAGACCTGTGTTTTTGCTAAACAGTCGCCTGGGCCTATTCACTGCGGCTCTCTCGGGCTTTCACCCTGTCAGAGCACCCCTTCTCCCGAAGTTACGGGGTCATTTTGCCGAGTTCCTTAACGAGAGTTCACTCGCTCACCTTAGGATTCTCTCCTCGACCACCTGTGTCGGTTTGCGGTACGGGCACCTCCCGCCTCGCTAGAGGCTTTTCTTGGCAGCGTGAAATCAGAAACTTCGGACTACGTCCTCCTCGTCACAGCCTGGTGTTGTAGATGCGGGATTTGCCTCACATCACACCTCACTGCTTGAACGTGCACATCCAACCGCACGCTTCCCTATCCTACTGCGTCCCCCCATCACTCAAATGGCGGGGAGGTGGTACAGGAATATCAACCTGTTGTCCATCGTCTACGCCTATCGGCCTCGACTTAGGTCCCGACTGACCCTGAGCGGACGAGCCTTCCTCAGGAAACCTTGGTCATACGGTGGATGGGATTCTCACCCATCTTTCGCTACTCATACCGGCATTCTCACTTCTAAGCGCTCCACCTGTCCTTCCGGTCAAGCTTCGACGCCCTTAGAACGCTCTCCTACCACGCATACCCTAGGTATGCATCCACAGCTTCGGTGAACCGTTTAGCCCCGATACATTTTCGGCGCAGCGTCACTCGACCAGTGAGCTATTACGCACTCTTTAAATGATGGCTGCTTCTAAGCCAACATCCTGGTTGTCTAAGCAACGCCACATCCTTTTCCACTTAACGGTTACTTTGGGACCTTAGCTGGTGGTCTGGGCTGTTTCCCTCTTGACTACGGATCTTATCACTCGCAGTCTGACTCCCAGATACAAATCATCGGCATTCGGAGTTTGTCTGAATTCGGTAACCCGGGATGGGCCCCTAGTCCAAACAGTGCTCTACCTCCGAGATTCTTTATCTGAGGCTAGCCCTAAAGCTATTTCGGAGAGAACCAGCTATCTCCAGGTTCGATTGGAATTTCTCCGCTACCCACACCTCATCCCCGCACTTTTCAACGTGCGTGGGTTCGGACCTCCAGTGAGTGTTACCTCACCTTCATCCTGGACATGGGTAGATCACCTGGTTTCGGGTCTACGACCCCATACTCATTCGCCCTATTCAGACTCGCTTTCGCTGCGGCTCCGTCTCCTCGACTTAACCTTGCATGGAATCGTAACTCGCCGGTTCATTCTACAAAAGGCACGCTATCACCCATTAACGGGCTCTAACTACTTGTAGGCACACGGTTTCAGGATCTGTTTCACTCCCCTTCCGGGGTGCTTTTCACCTTTCCCTCACGGTACTGGTTCACTATCGGTCACTAGGGAGTATTTAGCCTTGGGAGATGGTCCTCCCGGATTCCGACGGAATTTCACGTGTTCCGCCGTACTCAGGATACACTCTGGAGGGCAATAGGTTTGGACTACAGGACTTTTACCTCGTGTCGTGGGCCTTTCCAGACCGCTTCGTCTACCTATCGCCTTTGTAACTCCGTATAGAGTGTCCTACAACCCCAAGAGGCAAGCCTCTTGGTTTGGGCTCTTCCCGTTTCGCTCGCCGCTACTCAGGGAATCGATTTTTCTTTCTCTTCCTCCAGGTACTTAGATGTTTCAGTTCCCTGGGTCTGCCTCCGACCAGCTATGTATTCACTGGAAGGTAACATGCCATTACGCATGCTGGGTTTCCCCATTCGGAAATCTCCGGATCAAAGCTCACTTACAGCTCCCCGAAGCATATCGGTGTTAGTGCCGTCCTTCATAGGCTCCTAGTGCCAAGGCATCCACCGTGCGCCCTTCCTAACTTAACCTAAGTTAGTGCTCCTCTAAAAAAGAAGAGACTTAAGGTCACACGTCAATTGCTTGACGTTGTGTTTGTTACAATCAATGTCGTTCTATCCAGTTTTCAAAGAACAGGTTCTGAATGTATGAACATTCAAAACTGAACTGCAAGACGTCAAGTCTCAGACCCAAGGGTCTGTTCCGAAATATTCCTTAGAAAGGAGGTGATCCAGCCGCACCTTCCGATACGGCTACCTTGTTACGACTTCACCCCAATCATCTGTCCCACCTTCGGCGGCTGGCTCCATAAATGGTTACCCCACCGACTTCGGGTGTTACAAACTCTCGTGGTGTGACGGGCGGTGTGTACAAGGCCCGGGAACGTATTCACCGTGGCATGCTGATCCACGATTACTAGCGATTCCAGCTTCATGTAGGCGAGTTGCAGCCTACAATCCGAACTGAGAATGGTTTTATGGGATTGGCTTGCCCTCGCGGGTTTGCAGCCCTTTGTACCATCCATTGTAGCACGTGTGTAGCCCAGGTCATAAGGGGCATGATGATTTGACGTCATCCCCACCTTCCTCCGGTTTGTCACCGGCAGTCACCTTAGAGTGCCCAACTGAATGCTGGCAACTAAGATCAAGGGTTGCGCTCGTTGCGGGACTTAACCCAACATCTCACGACACGAGCTGACGACAACCATGCACCACCTGTCACCGCCGTCCCCGAAGGGAAGGCCTAGTCTCCTAGGCGGTCGGCGGGATGTCAAGACCTGGTAAGGTTCTTCGCGTTGCTTCGAATTAAACCACATGCTCCACCGCTTGTGCGGGCCCCCGTCAATTCCTTTGAGTTTCAGTCTTGCGACCGTACTCCCCAGGCGGAGTGCTTAATGCGTTAGCTGCAGCACTAAGGGGCGGAAACCCCCTAACACTTAGCACTCATCGTTTACGGCGTGGACTACCAGGGTATCTAATCCTGTTTGCTCCCCACGCTTTCGCGCCTCAGCGTCAGTTACAGACCAGAAAGCCGCCTTCGCCACTGGTGTTCCTCCAAATCTCTACGCATTTCACCGCTACACTTGGAATTCCGCTTTCCTCTTCTGCACTCAAGTCCCCCAGTTTCCAATGACCCTCCACGGTTGAGCCGTGGGCTTTCACATCAGACTTAAGGGACCGCCTGCGCGCGCTTTACGCCCAATGATTCCGGACAACGCTTGCCACCTACGTATTACCGCGGCTGCTGGCACGTAGTTAGCCGTGGCTTTCTAATGAGGTACCGTCAAGGTACCGACAGTTACTCCGGTACTTGTTCTTCCCTCACAACAGAGTTTTACGATCCGAGAACCTTCTTCACTCACGCGGCGTTGCTCCATCAGACTTTCGTCCATTGTGGAAGATTCCCTACTGCTGCCTCCCGTAGGAGTCTGGGCCGTGTCTCAGTCCCAGTGTGGCCGATCACCCTCTCAGGTCGGCTACGCATCGTGGCCTTGGTGAGCCGTTACCTCACCAACTAGCTAATGCGCCGCGGGCCCATCCTGTAGTGACAGCCGAAACCGTCTTTCAACATCGGACCATGAGGTCCGATGGATTATTCGGTATTAGCCCCGGTTTCCCGGAGTTATCCCAATCTACAGGGCAGGTTGCCCACGTGTTACTCACCCGTCCGCCGCTGAATCGAGAGGAGCAAGCTCCTCTTTTCATCCGCTCGACTTGCATGTATTAGGCACGCCGCCAGCGTTCGTCCTGAGCCAGGATCAAACTCTCCATAAAGAGAACTTAATATAAGCTCATTTTGTTGCTGGCATCATTTTCGAGTGTCAGACACTAGGAATCCCCGCGATAAGTCAAACCACTCAGAAATGCAAAAGTATTTATGAGCGGCCCGACTTATCACAAAATTCCTGGGCAGTGTCTTCTACATCTTGGATAATGATGTCCATTTTTGAACTTCCATCATATCCGTTTATAGGAAGTGACTTGGTTCGTGTTTGCGTCACGCACACCCAACGGGGGTCGGGGCGGTGACGCTCTATCTTGACGTCTTGCATGTTCAGTTTTCAATGTTCATATGTCGTCTTGAGACAACTTTTAAAGTATACCAACTCTACAAGTTGTTGTCAACACTTTATTTCATATTGCTGTGCTGCCTTAGCGACCTACTTATCATACCAAGAATCTTGGCAAAGGTCAACAATGTTTTTCTAAAAAAATAAAACAGACTTATGAAAGCATAAGTCTGTTTTATGGATTGATTGGTTTATTCTTCTTCTATAGAAGGAGCTGCTTCAAGATTAGATGGGACATCGCCTGGTAGATCTTCGTCTAGCAATGCTTCATCTAACTCTTCGTCTTCACCCTTTTGTACTTTAGCAACGGTAGCAATTTTTTCTATTTCACTTAAACGCATTAAACGAACGCCCTGTGTTGCGCGTCCTGTTGTCGAGATGTCTTCGACCGCCATACGGATTAACATACCTTGCAAAGTGATCAGCATGAGGTCTTCGTCTCCATCGACAGTTTTTAGTGCACTTAAGTTTCCGTTCTTGTCGGTAATCTGACAAGTCTTGATTCCATAACCACCACGAGATTGTAGACGGTATTCAGAGGCAGCCGTCCGTTTTCCGTAACCATTTTCGGTTACAACCAGAACTTCTTGATCGTCCTCTAGGATTTCCATACCCACTACATAGTCATTCTCACGTAGTTTGATGCCTCGTACACCAGCTGCAGTTCGTCCCATAGAACGGATATCTGATTCTTTAAAGCGAACAGAGCGGCCTTGATGAGTTCCGATGATGATGTCTTTTTCGCCATTTGTTCGGCGAACCGCCATTAATTCATCTTCTTCACGCAAGGAGACGGCAATTAAACCGTTTGTTCGAATGTTAGCAAATGCGGTAACAGGCGTTCGTTTGGTCACACCTTCACGCGTAGTAAAGATAAAGTATTCCGTTTCTTCAAAGGAAGACATTGGAATCATAGCCGTGACATGCTCATCTCGTTCTACGTTTAGAAGATTGACTAGTGGTAAGCCTTTTGCCGTTCGGCCATATTCCGGAATTTCAAATCCACGTGCCCGGTATACTTTCCCTTTATTCGTAAAGAATAAGATGGTGTCGTGTGTAGAGGTATTTAATAGGTGTTCCACGAAATCATCTTCGTTGGTTCCCATTCCTTGAACGCCTCGGCCACCACGACGTTGACTGCGGTAAGTATTAACCGGTAGTCGTTTAATGTAGCCTTTGTTTGTTAACGTAAGCACTGAGTTCTCTTCTGGAATCAGATCTTCGTCTTCCATGATTTCTGCTCCACCCGCCATGATTTCCGTGCGGCGTGCATCTGAGAACTTATCGCGAATTTCAATCAGTTCTTCTCGAATGATTTCAATGACGCGGTAGTCATTTTCTAGAATAAACGTAAGTTCTTCGATTAATGCAAGAAGTCCGTTATATTCATCTTCAATTTTATCGCGTTCAAGACCTGTTAAGCGTTGTAAACGCATATCTAGGATAGCCTGCGCTTGACGTTCTGAAAGCTCAAAATTCTCCATCAGTCCACGCTTCGCTTCGTCTCCTGTTTGAGATGAACGAATCAACTTGATGATTTCGTCGATATGGTCTAGTGCAATACGAAGCCCTTCTAAGATGTGGGAACGATCTTTAGCTTTGTTTAAATCGAATTGCGTACGACGACGAATGACGACTTTTTGATGCTCTAAATAATGATAGAGCGCTTCTTTGATGTTCAACACTTTTGGTTGATTGTCGACAAGAGCCAGCATATTGACCCCAAAGCTCGTTTGCAGTTGCGTTTGTTTGTATAGGTTGTTTAATAGCACATGTGTGTTTACGTCTTTACGAAGCTCGATGACAATACGCATCCCGTCACGGTCAGATTCATCCGCCAGATGGGTAATGCCTTCGATTTTCTTATCACGCACAAGTTCGGCGATTTTTTCAATCAGACGTGCCTTGTTCACCTGGTAAGGAATTTCTTTTACGATGATGACTTGTTTGCCACTCGCTTTTTCTTCGAATTCTACTTTAGCACGTGTGATAATCGAGCCGCGTCCTGTTTCATAAGCACGACGAATCCCACTTCGGCCTAAGATGATCCCACCTGTTGGGAAATCGGGACCTGGGATATACTCCATCAATTCATCAATAGTAATTGCCGGGTTTTCAGCAAGTGCTAGAACGCCGTCAATGACTTCACCAAGGTTGTGAGAGGGAATATTCGTTGCCATCCCTACAGCAATACCAGAAGCTCCGTTTACAAGAAGGTTTGGGTAGCGACTTGGTAACACAGCAGGTTCTCTTTCTTGGCCATCATAATTGTCTTTGTAATCGATTGTGTCTTTATTGATGTCTCGCAGCATTTCCATTGCGATTTTGGACATACGGGATTCTGTATAACGCATCGCCGCTGCTCCATCACCGTCAATTGAACCAAAGTTTCCGTGACCATCTACAAGTAGGTAGCGGTAACTGAAATCTTGTGCCATACGTACCATCGCATCGTAAATTGAGGAATCGCCGTGAGGATGGTATTTCCCCATTACGTCACCGACGATACGCGCTGACTTTTTATATGATTTATCCGGTGTGTTTCCGAGCTCTTGCATTCCATAAAGAATTCGGCGATGAACCGGTTTTAATCCGTCCCGTACATCTGGTAACGCACGTGAAACAATAACACTCATGGCATAATCGAGGAATGATGTTCGCATCTCATTACTGATGTTAATTCCTTTTACGCCTTTATTCGGTACTTCCGACATGCTGGTTGACCTCCCATTCTTTCTTCACCTAAACGAAATCACACATCCCGCCCAACGAGCAGACGAGATGTGGTACTTGTCATTAAATATCTAAATTTTTCACGTAAACTGCATTTTCTTCGATGAATTGACGACGTGGTTCCACTTCGTCACCCATTAATTGTTCGAATACAGAGTCTGCTTCAATGGCATCGTCCAAGTTGACTTGCAACAAGGTACGGAATTCAGGATCCATCGTCGTTTCCCATAGCTGATTGGCATTCATCTCACCAAGACCTTTGTACCGTTGTACATTTGGTTTTGGTTGTTTTGACAAACGCTCGAGAATAGCGCGGAGCTGAGCATCACTGTAACAATATTCAATATGCTTTCCTTGCTTCACTTGATAAAGTGGCGGCTGCGCAACGTATACATAGCCCGCTTCAATCAGTGGACGCATAAAGCGGAAGAAGAACGTTAATAGCAGTGTACGAATGTGGGCACCATCGACATCGGCATCCGTCATAATGACGACTTTATGATAACGTGCTTTTTCTAAGTTGAATTCTCCGCCAATACCTGTGCCGAGAGCTGTAATCATGGCACGAATCTCATTATTCCCTAAGATTCGGTCAAGTCGTGCTTTTTCCACGTTCAAGATTTTCCCGCGCAGTGGCAGGATCGCTTGGAAGTGACGGTCACGACCAGATTTTGCCGAACCACCCGCAGAGTCACCCTCTACAATGTATAGTTCGCTTTCAGCAGGAATACGTGAAGAACAGTCTGCCAATTTACCTGGAAGACTTGATACTTCAAGAGCCGATTTACGGCGTGTAAATTCACGTGCTTTTTTCGCAGCGACACGCGCACGAGCAGCCATAAGCCCTTTTTCAATGACTTGACGTGCAACAGTTGGGTTTTCAAGTAAAAAGCGTTCAAAGCCTTCTGAGAACAAGCTATTTGTAATCTGACTGACTTCAGAATTTCCTAGTTTAGTCTTTGTTTGACCTTCAAATTGAGGATTCGGGTGCTTGATGGAAATGATGGCAGTTAAGCCTTCTCGCACGTCGTCTCCTGTTAAGTTCGTTTCCGATTCTTTTAGAAGGTTGTTTTTACGGGCATAGTCATTGATGACACGTGTTAAAGCTGTCTTGAAGCCTGACTCATGCGTACCACCTTCATACGTATTGATGTTGTTAGCGAATGAGAAAATCGCTGCATTGTAACCAGAGTTGTATTGCATAGCAATTTCAATCGCAATGCCTTCTCGCTCTGCTTCTACAAAAATAGACTCATGAATCGGTTCTTTTTTAGCATTCAAATGCTCAACGTATGATTTAATTCCGCCTTCATAGTGGAACGTCTTCTTTTGCTCTTCTCCTTCACGCTCATCTTGGATAGTGATCGAAAGACCACGGTTCAAGTAAGCAAGCTCACGGACTCGATTTGCTAGAATATCAAATTCGTAGACTGTCGTTTCTGTAAAGATGTCAGAGTCTGCTTTAAAGCGTGTCGTTGAACCTGTCGTCTCTGACTCCCCAATCACTTGAAGGGGTTGAACAACGTCTCCACGTGAAAATTTAATCTCATACATTTTCCCGTCACGTTTTACCATGACTTCAGCATGTTCAGATAGAGCATTTACAACAGAAGCTCCTACTCCATGAAGTCCACCGGATACTTTATAGCCCCCGCCGCCAAATTTACCGCCGGCGTGAAGAACAGTCATAATGACTTCAACAGCAGGTTTCCCCATTTTTTCATGATTGCTGACTGGGATACCGCGGCCATTATCTTCAACGCGAATCCAGTTCTCTTTTTCGATTGTGATGGTAATATGATCACAATATCCAGCTAATGCTTCATCAATCGAGTTGTCCACGATTTCCCACACTAAATGGTGAAGACCTTTAGAACTTGTTGAACCGATATACATTCCTGGACGTTTTCGTACGGCTTCGAGACCTTCTAAAACTTGAATCTGGTCTGCATCATAAGAGGTTTGAATTTCTTTTTCTTCCATTGCCAAATGACTCACCTACTCTTTCTGTTTGGCACATCTATTCCACATGGGATTTTTCTTGAATCGTTCCATGTTCCACATGAAACAATTTGGCTTGTGTGACGACATCGTGTGTCAGACCGTCTACGCTCGTAGTCGTGACGAATGTCTGCACTCTGTCTTGAATGGTATTGAGAAGATGCGTCTGTCTAAAGTCATCCAATTCGGATAAGACGTCATCAAGTAACAAAATGGGTGGTTCCCCGACTTCTTGGTGGATCAGTTCAATCTCGGCCAGTTTTAAAGACAGTGCAGTTGTACGCTGCTGGCCTTGCGATCCATAAGTCTGTACATCATAATCATTGACGAAAAACTGCAAGTCATCACGGTGTGGTCCATAGAGAGTCGTTCCACGCTGGATTTCTTGCCGTTTTGATTTTTCTAGTTTGTCCGTTAATTGTGTTTTCCACTCTTCACGGGCTGACTCGAAATCAATTCCTGCGGTGCATTGGTACTGGATGTTTAATTTTTCAAGTCCACGGGAAATACCATGATGAATGGGTTCTGCCCAAGACTGCAGTAGCGCGATAAATTGCATGCGTTTCGCAATGACTTTAACCGCTGCTTCTACATATTGTTCTGTATAAATCGCAAACATCACATCATCGAACGAAGGATTCCCTTGGTTCTGCTTCAGTATGTGGTTACGTTGTTTTAAAATTTTCTGAAATTGCAAAAGGTCATGCAAATAGACAGGTGATATCTGGCCGATTTCCATATCTAAAAACCGTCTTCTCACCTGTGGGCTACCTTTTACAAGATTCAAATCTTCTGGTGCAAACATGACGACGTTCATTTGACCGATATAGTCGCTAAGACGGGATTGTTCCAAGTAGTTGACCTTTGCTTTCTTCCCTTTTTGGGAGATGGTCAGCTCAAAAGGGACAGTCCCGTATTTTTTATGAACATCACCTTTTATTTTACCATATTCTGCGTTCCAACGTATCAATTCTTTGTCGTTAGAAGTGCGATGTGACTTTGCCATCGCAAGGACATAAATCGCCTCCATGATGTTTGTCTTCCCTTGTGCATTTTCGCCAAGAAAGACATTCACATGCTTGGAAAATTCAGCAGACGCGGTTTCATAATTTCGGTAATTGGAAAGCGCTAATGTCTCAATATGCATTCTATGCCTCAGGCCCGATCAATTTAAACTTGCCCTGTTCAGGAATCAGAACGACATCTCCCGTCCGAAGCTTCTTTCCTCTGCGGTCTTCTGCCTCTCCGTTCACAAATACCGTGTTCATCTGTAGAAACGGACGAGCCATCCCACCAGAGTCGATAACACCCGTCATTTTCAACAATTGGCCAAGTGTAATATATTCTGAATCAAATCGAATCTCATTCATCGTTTGATACCTACTCTTTCTAAAAGTCATTATCCCCCCATTTTACCCTATTTTTGTGGATAAGTAAAAGGAGGCGTTAGATGTGGAAGGCGTTCACCCAGAAATGCTTCGGGAATCAAGCGTGCGCATAGAGGCGCTCTATGTCTCTATGTGTGCGATTGATTTTCGAATGTATTTCTAACGCCTGGAACTCGATAGAGTTTATCACTGAAACAATGTAAGAATGGATCATCAATGCAAAAAATCAGCACCCTCTCTTAAACCTACTCAAGAGAAGATGCTGATTTTCTTTTTTGTCTTAACTAGTCAACGATTAATATGTTCGTACTGGCAAGATCAATTGCAAAATAGAATCATCGTGCACAGATTTCAAGATGAACGGACGCATCACACCAGTGAACTGGATCTGTACGTCATGTCCTTCTATTGCCTTCAAGGCATCCATCATGTACTTGGCACTGAATGAAATCACAAGTTCTTCCCCTTCGATCTGCTCGGCAAGCACTTGCTCCTCTACCTTTCCGATTTCCGGAGAATTCGATGAAATTTCAACCGCCGTCTGTCCTTGCGTTGTAAAACGCACGACATTGTTGCGATCTTCACGAGCTAAAAGTGAAGCACGGTCAATCGCCTGATGCAAAGCACGGCCATTAACAACGACCAAAGTCTTGTGCTCAGATGGAATCAAACGGCTTGTATCTGGGTAGTTCCCTTCCAGTAAGCGAGAATAGAACAATACATTACCAGCTTTAAACAAGATTTGTTGAGCTGTTAATACAATCTCGACTGGCTCTGAATTATCTTCAAGAATTTTATTGAGCTCGTTGAGGCTCTTTCCTGGAATGATTGCGTTGTATTCTTCAGATGGAGCACTGACAAGTTTAGTAGAGCGACGTGCTAACCGGTGACTGTCGGTTGCCACACACATTAACTCTCCATCACGAATCTGCCAGTTAACCCCTGTTAAAACTGGGCGGCTTTCTGAAGTGGAAACTGCAAACACCGTTTCACGGATAATCGATTTTACAAGCTCTGCTGGCATCGTAAACGATTGATCTTCTTCCATTTGAGGAAGCAATGGATAGTTGTTAGCATCTTGTCCGATTAAATGAAACTCTGATTTACCAGAGCGCACATCGGTTTGATAGTTGCTGTTTACTTCAATCATGACGTCGTTAGTTGGCAGCTTACGAACAATTTCGTTGAAAAAACGTGCTTGAAGAACAATGGAACCGGTTTGTGCTAATTGAACGACCTGCTCCCCATCTTCTTCTACTGGAATAAATGTTTGGATTGTAATATCAGCGTCACTACCAGTTAAGTAGATGCCTTCTTTTTTCGCTTCAATTTTGATTCCTGTTAAAATCGCGACTGTTGTTTTTGAACTTACTGCTTTCATGACATCATTCAATGCCTCGAGTAAGCGATCTCGCATAACTTCAAATTTCACGCTGAAATCAGCTCCTTATATACATATTTAGTTTATTAAAAGAATAACAGTAATAGTAATAGGCACTGTGAATATGTGTATAAGTGCATTTTCACTTAGAGGGATAAGGTTATCCACATGTGCATAAGATGTTTATAAGCTAGAGTTAAAAAATAGAGTTATCCACATTATCCAGATGAACGACCGAGCAAGCTCTTAATCTGTTTGATTTCACTTTTAAGAGTCTCATCTGTTTTGAGCAATAACGAGATCTTTTCAGTGGCATGGATGACGGTCGTATGGTCGCGCCCTCCAAACTCTTCTCCAATTTTCGGCAAAGAAAAGTCGGTTAATTCTCGTGATAGGTACATGGCAATCTGACGAGGATAGGCAATGGACCTCGTGCGTTTTTTCGCTGAAAAGTCTTCTAAACGGACGTGATAGTGTTCACCCACGACTTTTTGAATGTCCAGTATTGTAATCACACGTGAGCGATTAGCAGGCATGATGTCTTTTAACGCTTCAGCAGCAAGATCTACGTTAATATCACGATTAATCAAGGACGAATACGCTACGACACGAATCAATGCGCCTTCTAACTCACGAATATTGGAATCAATTTGGTTCGCAATGTACTGCATGACTTCATTGCTGATATCCAGTCCGTCTGCACGAGCTTTTTTACGAAGAATCGCAATACGTGTTTCTAAGTCTGGAGGAGAAATATCGGTGATAAGTCCCCATTCAAAGCGAGAGCGTAAACGGTCTTCTAGTGTAGGTATTTCTTTTGGTGGACGGTCACTAGAAATGATGATTTGTTTGGATTCTTCATGCAAAGCATTGAAGGTATGGAAAAATTCTTCTTGTGTCGATTCTTTTCCAGCCAAGAATTGAATATCATCTATTAGCAGCACATCTACATTGCGATACTTGTTACGGAAATGAACAGTCTTGTTGTCTCGAATGGAGTTAATGAACTCATTCGTGAATTTTTCGGAAGACAAATACACCACTTTGGCATTAGGGTTATGTTCTTGAACATAATGGCCGATAGCATGCATTAAGTGAGTCTTTCCAAGTCCTACGCCCCCATAGATAAACAGTGGGTTGTAAGCTTTAGCGGGTGCTTCTGCTACGGCAAGTGAAGCAGCATGAGCAAAGCGGTTACCAGATCCAATAACGAACGTATCAAAGGTGTATTTCGAGTTCAACATACCTGGTGAAAAGTCCGGTTGATCGTCTTGAGAAATCATTGGTTTTGGAGCAGGAATATCATAGTCTTCTAGATTTTGATCTTTTGGAACGATAAAGGAAATCATAGCTTCTTTCCCAGTGAGATCATGTAGAATGGCAGCAATTTGGTGGACGTAGTGGTTTTCGAGCCAATCACGTGCAAACGAATTTGGTGCTGCAATCGTCAACGTGTCATGTTTATAGGATAAAAGCTTCGTCGATTTGAGCCAGGTCTCAAAGCTTGGCTTTGAAACTTGCTTTTCCATCTCGGCGAGAACCCGGCCCCATAATTCTTCGAGTTGATCCAACGAGGTACACACTCCTTTCTATTTCTGTCATCACAGGCACTATAAAAAATGCCAAGCAAAATTCGACATGGCAAAAAAAATATAGAATAGTTATACACACTATTAAATACATGTGGATAAAACTTTACACACACTGTGAAAAATATTATCCACACTTTACTAACAGATGTGGATAACTAAATACGGTGATTTTTTTATGTACAGAGTAAAACACATTTAGCATATCATTTTTACCTAGTACTGACAAGAGTTGATTGAAGTTATCCACAAACCTACACTTACCCACACAAACACTTGTCCACAGGACGGTATATGTGCAAAAACTGTTCATAAGGGATGTTGATAACTTAGAAAGGTGATTTTACATACTCCCATCGAATTTTGCAAGTATTTGTCGAGACTGTGGATAACTTCACTGGCGAAGTCTAGAAAAAATTGAATTCGAGCATTGACATTCGAGGGCAGATTTAAGTATAATAGTCAAGACTGTCTGGAGATATTTAAGAATAGTCAAAGCAGGAGGTGTCTTACACAATGAAACGTACATTCCAACCAAATAAACGTAAACGCAGCAAAGTTCACGGGTTCCGCGCACGTATGAGCACAAAGAATGGCCGCCGCGTACTAGCTTCACGCCGTGCTAAAGGAAGAAAAGTATTATCAGCATAAGTCCACTGAACCCTCAGTGGATTTTTTTTTACTAGATTTAGATGTGGAGAACGCCACTCTAGAAACTCCGAGGAAATCCGGCGTGCCCGTGAAGGCTCTCTTTAGCCTTTACGGGTGCGACGGATTCCGCAGTGTGTTTCTGGCGTTCGGAACTCGATTACTCTAGATGTGGAAGGCGTTTGTCCAGGAATGCTTCGAAAATCGAGCGTGCCCATAGAGGCTCTTTCTGTCTCTATGGGTGCGATCGATTTTTGAATGTATTTCTAACGCCTGGAACTCGATTACTCTAGATGTGGAAGGCGATCTAACGCCTGGAACTCGATTCGATTCAGGTTCGCAACCATTTGAACGCTATCTATTATAGCTCTGGCGTTCGGAACTCGATTCCACCACAAAAAAACTTCGCTCTACCTATTAAGTAGTAGCATTTGATACAAGAAATACCTAAGGAAGGTCGGAGGTCCATGAATAAACACCAGCGGATCAAAGACAACAAAGAATTTCAGCAAATCTTTAAAAAAGGTAAATCGTATGCCAACAGACAGTTCGTCGTTTATGTCATGCCAAGTGAAGAGACACATTTCCGGATTGGGCTTTCCGTTAGCAAAAAAGTAGGGAATGCAGTCGCACGAAACCGTGTGAAACGATACATACGTCAAACCTTTCTAGAACTGAAAGACGATGTTCAGCCCGCCAATTATATTATTATCGCCAGGATACCGGCGGCCACACTAGATTTTCATGAGACAAAAAAGAGTCTCGAACACGTATTGAAAATCGCGAAAGTTTATCGTTCGAGTGGTAAGATGAAAAAAAGAGAAGACAATGCAGGGGGACGTACAAGGTGAAAAAGAAGTTACTCCTTACGCTGCTAGTAATGACGGCTCTATTTCTAGCAGGGTGTACAGAATTTAATGACCCAATTTACGATGAAACTACCGGTTTTTGGAACGAATACATTGTATGGCCACTAGTTTCAGCCATCACATACTTCAAAAACCTATTTGGAACTTATGGTCTTGGAATTATTGCTGTTACGGTGATTATCCGTTTAGCGATCCTTCCACTACTGATTAAACAAACAAAGAGCTCGAAAAAAATGCAAGAAGTGCAACCAGAACTGAAAAAGCTTCGTGAAAAGTACAGTTCAAAGGATGCGCAAACTCAACAGAAATATCAAGCTGAAATGATGGCGTTGTTTAAAGAAAAAGGCGTGAATCCAGCAGCAGGGTGTTTGCCGGTTCTAGTCCAAATGCCAATTTTAATTGGTTTCTACCATGCAATCAGCCGAATGAACGCAACACCGGAAATCAACTTAGGTGATTTCTTGATATTCCCACTAGCAGAGCCAAGTGTCATCCTGGCGATTCTTGCAGGGATTTTCCAGTTAGTAACCTTGATGACAGGTCCAGCAATGGACAACCCACAAATGAAAATCATGATGTACATCATGCCATTTATGATTGTCGGGTTCGGTTTAGTCTTACCATCCGCATTAACACTTTACTGGGTTATCGGAAACATAATCTCATTGATTCAAAACTTAGTAATCTACAAGCCGTGGAATAAACCACAGGCGGTTCCAGTTCAAACGGGAGGGAATAAGAGATGAGATCCACTACACAAACTGCAGCAAACAGTGAGCAGGCAATTCAACAAGCGTTAAAAGAGCTTGGAATTAGTCGTGACCAAGCATCGATCAAGATTTTAGATGAAGGTAAAAAAGGCTTTCTCGGTCTAGGAGCGAAGCCTGCAGTTGTGATAGTGAATGTCAATGATGGTGTAGAAGCACCATCCTCTCTAATTTCAGAACAACCAGTGGTCTCTTCTATAGAAGAAACCGTGTCTCCGGTAGCGGAAGACGTCAGTGAACAGCCAGTTGAGGCAGCGGTTGAACAGTCACAAGCTTTCAAAGTTGAGGCTGAACCCGCTTCCAACGACCAGGCGATTGAAGAGTCCATTCAATACATGAAGCAAGTGGCACAAGGTATGGGTATTGAAGACCTGGATGTGACGCATGAAGTCGAAGGAAAGTACGTACACTTCCAATTGAACAGTGCAAAAGCCGCGCAGCTCATCGGTAAACGAGGGCAGACGTTGAATGCACTTGAAAACTTGGTGCAATTAGTCGCCAACAAGTACTCTGGCAACTTCATGATTGTCAAAATCGATGTCGAGAACTACCGTGAAAAACGAAAAGTTTCTCTAGAGCAATTGGCAGAACGGATGGCAGATAAAGCCCGTCGTTCAGGTGAAAAGGTAGAATTTGAACCGATGAACGCTTACGAGCGCAAAATCATTCACAATGCCCTCTCTACTCACGTAGACATCGACACGTATTCAGTAGGAGCAGATCCTTACCGTCACTTAGTCATTGAACCTATTCAATAATGTAGAGCGAGCCCCTTAACCGGGGTTCTTTTTTTTTGGCTGATTGTCACAGTTCCGCAACTAGAGTTTTCCACAAAAATATGCTATTGTAAGGTGTTAGTGAATTCAATAAAAATCGGTTATCCACACGTGGATAACTGTTCAATAGAGGAGAGAAAAAAATGGAATTTGATACAATTGCAGCGATTTCCACACCACTTGGAGAAGGGGCGATCGCAATTGTTCGCCTGAGTGGTCCAGAGGCTGTTTCAATTGCTGATCATGTGTTCCGCTCTCCTTCCCATAAAAAGCTCCATCAAGAAGCCAGTCACACGATTCACTATGGCCATCTTGTTCGTCCAGAGACAGAAGACGTTGTCGAGGAGGTCATGGTATCTCTTATGAGAGGGCCTAAGACCTTTACACGTGAAGATGTCATTGAAATCAACTGCCACGGAGGGCTTGTCACCGTCAATCAAGTGCTACAGCTTGTATTGCGTTCAGGAGCGCGTATGGCAGAGCCAGGAGAGTTTACAAAACGTGCCTTCTTGAACGGACGTATTGACCTTTCCCAGGCGGAAGCTGTTATGGACTTAATTCGTGCCAAAACCGATAAAGCGATGAACGTAGCGCTAGGTCAGATGGATGGCCGCCTGTCACGTTTGATCCAATCTCTGCGCCAAGCACTCCTTGAAACACTTGCACAAGTGGAGGTCAATATCGACTACCCAGAGTACGACGATGTAGAAGAGATGACAATACCACTGATGCGTGAAAAAGGAACGTGGGTTAAGCAGGAGATTGAAAAGTTACTCGAGACTAGCATGCAGGGGAAGATTCTGCGTGAAGGACTGTCTACCGTAATTGTTGGGCGTCCCAACGTAGGGAAATCCTCTCTTTTGAACAGCCTGATTCAAGAAAATAAAGCAATTGTCACAGATATAGCGGGAACCACCCGTGATATTATAGAGGAATACGTGAATGTGCGTGGAGTGCCACTAAAGCTTGTGGATACAGCGGGTATTCGAGAGACAGAAGACATCGTAGAGCGCATTGGAGTAGAACGTTCTCGACAAGTGCTAAAAGAGGCTGATTTAATCTTATTAGTCATGAACCACTCAGAAGCACTGTCTGAAGAGGACGAGCGCTTAATGGAAGCGACACATGGCATGGAGACGATTGTAATCGTCAACAAAACCGATCTACCTCAAGCGCTTGATTATCAAAAACTTGAGCAGCTAGTCGGTCATCGTCGCATTGTCACGACATCCATTCTACAAGACGAAGGCATTGAAGAACTCGAGCAAGAGATTGCAAAATTGTTCTTTGAAGGTGGGATGCAGGGTGGCGATATGACCTATGTATCCAATGCGCGTCATATAGCACTTCTTCATCAAGCCAAAGATACTATTCAAGATGCATTGGACGCAGCAGAAGAGGGCGTACCAGTGGATATGATCCAAATAGATGTAACAAGAACTTGGGAAATACTAGGAGAAATCGTAGGGGATACTGTAGAAGAAAGTCTCATCGATCAACTCTTTGCTCAGTTCTGCCTCGGGAAATAATGAAAGAGAGGAAGAGACTATGCGAACATTTGAAGCAGGCACATATGATGTAATTGTCATCGGTGCCGGGCACGCCGGAGTAGAAGCAGCACTTGCTTCAGCCAATATGGGTGCCAAAACACTCGCACTAACTATTAATCTAGACATGATTGCCTTTATGCCTTGTAATCCATCAGTAGGAGGACCAGCAAAAGGTATTGTTGTCCGGGAAATCGACGCATTAGGCGGTGCAATGGGCAAAGTCATTGACCGCACCCATATCCAAATGCGTATGCTCAATACAGGTAAAGGCCCAGCCGTTCGTGCTTTACGTGCACAGGCTGATAAAGTTCTTTATCAACAAGAAATGAAACGTTTGATGGAGGAACAACCAAATTTGTCTGTCCATCAGGCAGTAGTTGAAAGCTTAATCGTAGAAAATGAAGAAGTAACAGGTGTGCTGACGCAGGTAGGAGCCATCTACAAGGCCAAAACTGTAGTCGTTACAACAGGTACTTTCTTACGCGGTGAAATCATTATTGGAGACCTTAAGTATTCTTCTGGTCCAAATAATCAACAGCCATCCATTAAACTTGCTGATAATTTGCGAGAGCTGGGCTTCGACCTCGTGCGATTTAAAACGGGTACGCCACCACGTGTCAACTCCAACACTATCGATTACTCAAAAACAGAGATTCAACCAGGAGACGACGTACCACGTGCGTTCAGTTTCGAAACGACAGAATTTATTATGGATCAGCTTCCATGCTGGTTGACCTATACAGGTGAAAAAACGCATCAAATCATTGAAGAGAACTTGCATCTTTCGCCTATGTATTCAGGCATGATCAAAGGCACTGGCCCACGTTATTGCCCGTCTATCGAAGATAAGATAGTACGCTTCAACGACAAACCACGTCACCAGATTTTCCTAGAGCCAGAAGGACGTAATACGAAAGAAGTATACGTGCAAGGTTTATCAACTAGCCTTCCGGAACATGTTCAACGTCGCTTACTAGAAAGCATCCCAGGATTAGAAAAAGCTGAAATGATGCGTGCTGGTTATGCAATTGAATACGATGCAATGGTACCGACACAATTATGGCCTACTCTTGAAACGAAGAAGATTAAAAACCTTTATACAGCTGGTCAGATCAATGGGACCTCTGGTTATGAGGAAGCAGCTGGTCAGGGGCTAATGGCGGGTATTAACGCAGCTCGTCGTGCAAAAGGCGAAGAAGAGGTTGTTCTTAGCCGCTCTGACGCGTATATCGGCGTTCTAATCGATGATCTCGTGACTAAAGGAACCAATGAACCTTATCGCTTGTTAACATCTCGTGCAGAGTATCGTTTGCTTCTTCGTCATGACAATGCAGACTTGCGTCTAACAGATCTTGCGCATCAAATTGGATTAATCAGTGATGAGCGTCATGTGCGATTTATGGCGAAGAGAGATGCGATTGAGACGGAGCTTGCGCGTCTACGTGGCATCATTATTAAACCAAACGAAGAAACACAAAGTCTGATTCGTTCTGTCAGTGGAAGTGAGCTGAAGGATGGTATCCGAGCTTCAGACTTACTCAAGCGAACAGAAATGAACTACGATTTAGTGGCACAGCTTGTTCCTTCAGACCTCGAGTTGTCAGAAGACATAAAAGAGCAGATTGAAATTCAAGTGAAGTACGAAGGCTATATTGAAAAGTCATTACTACAAGTAGACAAGCTTAAGAAAATGGAAAATAAAAAAATCCCTGAGAACATTGATTATGACGCCATTTCAGGTCTTGCCACTGAGGCACGTCAAAAGCTAAAAGAAGTCTTGCCGCTTTCATTGGCGCAAGCAACACGCATATCTGGTGTTAACCCAGCAGATATCTCAATTTTACTTGTTTACATTGAACAGGGACGTATCGCCAAAGTCTCAAGCTAAGGAGAATTCCATGAACGAACAACAGTTTATTGAAGCATTGGCCGAGAAAGGAATTCAGCTATCAGACCATCAAATCAAGCAGTTCAAGACATACTTTGAACTGCTTGTTGAATGGAATGAGAAGATGAATTTGACGGCAATTACCGAGCAACAAGAAGTCTATTTAAAACACTTTTACGATTCGATCACAGCTGCCTTCTATGTGGATTTTTCAAAGCCACTAAGCATTTGTGATGTAGGAGCAGGGGCTGGTTTCCCAAGCCTTCCAATGAAGATTTGTTTCCCTGAAATGCGAGTTACCATCGTCGACTCTTTAAATAAACGCATCCAATTCCTAACACATCTAAGTGATCAACTAGGGCTTGAACATGTCGAGTTCGTTCATGCACGAGCAGAAGAATTCGGACAAAATCCTGTTTACCGAGAATCCTTTGATGTAGTAACCGCACGTGCAGTTGCTCGTCTTTCTGTCCTTTCAGAGCTATGCATCCCACTTGCGAAAGTAGGAGGGCGTTTTGTGGCAATGAAAGCGGCATCTGCGGAAGACGAACTAAAAGATGCTAAGAAAGCATTGACTGTTTTAGGTGCAGAATTAGTAGAAGATTTTTCTTTCCAATTACCAGTCGAAAATAGTGAACGCAAGCTTTATATTTTCTCTAAGAAAAAATCGACACCTAAGAAGTATCCTCGAAAGCCAGGTACACCAAATAAAAGCCCTATTCAGTAAAAATGTTCCACGTGAAACATTTAATCTTCAAGTGATTTGTGATAGATTAGTAATAGAAGGTGGTGCACGTTTAGATGAAAAGTCCTTTTTCCAGGCTCTTTGGCGGTACAGATAAAGGAAAAGAGAAAGACAACATAACTGAAACAGCAGCAACAACGGCAACCGCTGTCGAAGAAGTCGTTCAAATTCCTATCGGAAGCATTGTTCCGAACAAGTATCAGCCTCGTACAGTTTTTGATGATTCAAAGATTGAAGAGCTTGCCCGCACGATTCGGACGCATGGTATTATCCAGCCAATCGTAATTCGGGAAATCGAATCCGGTCAGTATGAGATCATTGCAGGCGAGCGTCGCTATAGAGCGATGAGCAAGCTGGAGTGGACAGAAGTTCCTGCAATCGTTCGAAATTTATCAGATAAAGAGACTGCTTCTGTTGCGCTTATTGAGAACCTACAACGTGAAGAATTGACAGCTATTGAAGAAGCGCTCGCGTATCAGCAGTTAATTGAATTGCATGAATTGACACAAGAAGCCTTAGCCCAGAGACTAGGGAAAGGCCAATCAACAGTTGCCAATAAAATTAGGCTTCTTAAATTGCCGAAGCAAGTACAGGATGCGATTTTGACAAAGGAACTATCCGAACGTCACGCGCGTGCATTAATGAAAGTAAAAGATGAGGCACTTCAACTTGAATTGCTTCAAGAAGCTATTCGAGAACAGTTCAGTGTGAAGCAGCTAGAAGAGCGTATTGCAGCGATTCAAGCGAAAGCTGAAGAGGGCGATAAAAAAACGCCTCCAAAGCCACGACGAAAAATGGTAAACCGTGATGTTCGAATTGCGCTCAATACGTTGAAGCAATCGTTATCGATGATTTCCAAAAGTGGTATTGAATTTGAAACACAAGAAGAGGATCAGGAGGACTACTATCAGGTAGTCATTAAAATCCCTAAACGTAAATAACCATTCCATGCATTTGTACATTTTGGTACAGGTGCATTTTTTTGAATAGATTTTGATTTCCTCGGCATTTTTGGGCAAGCCTATTGCACTTTTCTACGTGTCCAGTTCCACAGGCTAAAAATACGCTCAAAAATCAGTCGCACCCATAGAGGCGAAGGGAGCCTCTATGGGCACGCCCGATTTCCTCGACATTTTTGAGCAAGCCTATTGCACTTTTCTAGAAATGTTACGCACATGTAATACTAAAATTCAAAAAATTTGATAGAATAAGAGATATGAGCTTAGAAAGAAGGTGCAAGAGTGGGAAGAATCATCGCCATCGCCAATCAAAAAGGGGGAGTGGGTAAAACAACCACCTCCGTAAACCTCAGTGCCTGCCTTGCATATTTAGGGAAAAAGGTACTGCTTGTTGACATTGACCCTCAGGGGAATGCTTCAAGTGGGGTCGGCGTAAACAAAGGAGAAGTTGATCAATGCATCTATGATGTACTGATAGATGACGTTCCTGTAAAAGACATTATTATAGAAACAAAAGTTGAGAATTTACATATAGTCCCCGCTACAATTTCATTGGCAGGTGCTGAAATTGAACTCGTCTCGACCATTTCCCGAGAGGTTCGATTGAAGCGTTCATTAGAAGAAGTCAGTCCTTTTTACGATTATGTGATCATTGACTGTCCACCTTCATTGGGCCTATTAACTATCAACTCCCTTACGGCTTCAGATGCCATCATCATTCCTGTTCAATGTGAGTTCTATGCACTTGAAGGATTAAGCCAGCTACTGAGTACAATTCGCCTTGTGCAAAAACATTTAAATAAGAACCTTTCTATTGATGGTGTATTACTGACCATGTTCGATGCTCGGACAAACCTTGGTATGCAGGTCATCGATGAAGTGAAAAAGTATTTCCAAGAAAAAGTGTACAAAACGATCATTCCACGTAATGTACGCCTTTCAGAAGCACCAAGTCATGGGGAACCAATTATTATTTATGATCCAAAATCACGTGGTGCCGAAGTGTACCTGGAACTTGCGAAGGAAGTGATTAGACATGGCTAAAGGGTTAGGAAAAGGAATTAATGCCTTATTTCCAGGGGAAGATCAAAACACTCAAGAACGTGTAGAGCAGGTTGAATTAAAGGTAATCAAACCAAATCCGTATCAACCTCGAAAAATCTTTGATCAGCAAGCACTGGAAGAATTGAGTGCATCGATAAAAGAACATGGTGTGTTGCAGCCAATCATGCTTCGCAAAAAAGGTAGTAAGTTTGAAATCGTAGTAGGGGAACGTCGTTTCCGTGCCTCACAGCTAGCTGGTCTTACAGAAATTCCAGCAGTTGTACGTAATCTAGACGACCGTGAAATGATGGAGCTTGCTATTCTGGAGAATTTGCAGCGTGAAGATCTTACAGCTATTGAAGAGGCGGAAGCTTACCAGAAACTGATGGACACTCTTGACCTGACGCAAGAACAATTAGCATTCCGACTTGGAAAAAGTCGACCTCATATCGCCAACCATCTTCGATTACTTGTATTACCAGATGAAGCCAAACAAGCGATTTCAAGTGGCGTCATTTCAATGGGGCATGGGAAAGCTTTGCTTGGACTGAAGAAAAAGAAAAACATCCCACTTATATTAGAGAAAACAAAGAAAGAGCAATTAAATGTTCGCCAGTTAGAGGCGCTAGTACAACGCTTGAATGAAAATGTTCCACGTGAAACAATTGCAAAAGATAAAAAAGATATTTTCACAGTAGAGAAAGAATCTGAATTGCGTGATCGTTTCGGAACCGGCGTTAAAATCAATCGTTCTAAAGATCAAGAAAAAGGGAAGATTGAAATCGACTTTTACTCTAAAGATGATTTGGAACGTATTTTAGAATTACTAGAGAAGTAAAAAATGACCTATTTCCACAACATGGGAATAGGTTCGTTTTTTATTCTATTTAGAAGAAGTAAGGTGGGGATGAAAAATGGTGTTGTGGGGAACGCTGATTAATGCCTTGTTAATTGTCGTAGGGGCTATTGCTGGACGACTCCTTAAAGGCATTCCTGAGCGCATGAAAGAAACAATTATGTATGCCATTGGATTGGCAGTAGCTGTAATGGGCATTCAGATGTCTTTTGAAAGTACTAATTTTATTATTGTTATTATTAGTTTAGTGGTTGGAGCAGTACTTGGTGAGTGGTGGGACCTAGACAGGCAATTAAATCGACTGGGACAATGGCTAGAAAAGAAAATGAGCAAAGGTGGCCAAGAGGGAACCATTGCTCAAGGTTTTGTAACAGCGACGTTAATTTTTGTGATTGGTGCTATGGGTGTATTAGGTGCGCTCAACAGTGGTCTTCGCAATGACCATGAATTATTGATCAGTAAAGGAATCATAGATGGTTTTACATCCATTTTGCTTTCTGCCACACTGGGCATAGGCGTTATTCTCTCAGCCATTCCGGTCGCACTTTACCAAGGAAGCATTGCGTTGTTTGCCACTCAAATTACACGCTTAGTACCTGATGAAGCATTAACGCTATTCTTGAGTGAGATGACTGCTACTGGAGGTATCATGATTCTTGCAATCGGGTTAAATCTAATTGGGATCACCAAAGTACGTGTGGCTAATTTGCTGCCAAGTCTATTGGTAGTGGCATTGTATGTGACATGGACATTTGCTTTTTAGCTAAATGACGATGCCAAGCAAGGAATAGTGCATTGGCCACTACACGAGCCATATCATGAGTGATGTGCAGGCGGGTAGTTTGTAGAGTCTCAATTCCTTCATCGTGAAGATGATTAACAATTCCTTTAATAGAATAGCTCCCAACAGGCGGAAGTGCTTTTTGAACGGCTTTACCTGGCCAAAGGGGGCCGAGTTCAAGTAGAATATCACCGATGGCACGTCGATTGCCAAGACACGCATCAATAGCCACAGTGGGTGCATCTGCATCGTAGTGATACAAATCATCCAGTGTTTGGGTCAAGTTGAGTGCATGAACCGGTTGGTCGAGGCAGCCCACAACACGAAATGGAAAGCTCTTATAGAGAGCTAGGAACGAGCCTGTCAGGGGGCCAAGCGCATCACCAGTCGATCGATCGGTTCCTATACAGATGAAGGTAAGTTTAGGATCTTCAAAAGGAAGCGTGTTTAAAAACGCAGTGCTGAGCTGCCAAATAGCACCTGGTTGTTCAAAGTGGATGGAATACGTAGTAGGGATCATTCAATGTCCGCCTTTCAGCTGTAGTTCTATCAGTTTATGTAGAACTCACTATTTTATTCATGAAAAAAGGAGGTTCTCTATGAATGTCGAAAGAATATGGGAACGAACAGTAGAATTTATTGTGAATGAAGCCTTATGGATTAGCATCGGAACGGCTTTGTTGAAAATGATATTAATATTAGTACTGATGGCTGTTGTTGTAAAAGTAGGAAAGTCCGCTATCGAACGTGTGATGATATTGCGTTCCAAAACACCACTTGGCTATACAGAGCGTAGACAGACGACGTTAATCAAACTATTACAAAACGGATTGACCTACATAGTCTATTTTGCAGGTGTACTGGCCCTGTTATCGACTATCAATATTAATGTTGCTGGACTATTAGCAGGGGCGGGGATTGCCGGCTTAGCAATTGGTTTTGGAGCACAGAGTTTAGTAAAAGATATCATCACAGGTTTCTTTATTATCTTTGAGGATCAGTTTGCTGTAGGAGATACAGTGATGATCAATCAATCAAACGGAACCGTACAAGAGATTGGCCTGCGTACGACTAAAATCAAAACGTATACAGGCGAACTTCATATCATTCCAAACGGAAACATTTCTGAGGTAATCAATTACTCTGTCTTTAACTCTTTAATTATGGTAGATGTGTCTGTTGCTTATGAGACAAATGTCGATGAAGTAGAACGTCTGATTAATGAGTTCTTAGACGGGGCTGAAGAAAAGTATCCTGAGCTTGTGAAGCGCCCTGACTTACTTGGTGTGAATGCACTGGGACCTTCTGATGTCGTGATGCGAATTGCTGCGGAGACGTTGCCGATGAATCATTTCAAAGTCGGTCGATTGCTACGCCGTGATATTAAAACATTCCTAGATGAGCATGACATTGAGATCCCATATCAGAAAATGGTCGTGTTTGAACATAAAGGAGGGGGCCAAGCGAATGCAGCCAAATAAAGAGTTTCACCTCAACGACGTGGTGGAAATGAAGAAGCAACACCCTTGCGGTACAAATGCTTGGAAAGTGATTCGCCTTGGCGCAGACATTCGTATCAAGTGTGAAGGATGTGGCCATAGCGTCATGATTCCACGTCGAGAGTTTGCAAAGAAGATGAAGAAGGTCCTAGTCCATCACGAGGAACAATAGACAGCGAGCACGAAGCCCTTTATAATTAATAAGTTGATACAAGGAAGGTAGGAGAACCCATGGCTTTAACAGCTGGTATTGTTGGTTTACCGAACGTAGGGAAATCGACGTTATTTAATGCAATTACAAAAGCAGGGGCACTGGCAGCAAACTATCCGTTCGCGACGATTGATCCGAACGTAGGAATTGTTGAAGTACCTGATGCACGTTTAGATAAATTGACTGAAATGGTTGAACCAAAGAAAACTGTTCCAACCGCATTTGAATTTACTGACATCGCTGGAATCGTAGAAGGCGCTTCAAAAGGAGAAGGTCTTGGGAATAAATTCCTTTCTCATATTCGTGAAGTAGATGCGATCTGTCAGGTTGTTCGTTGTTTCGTAGATGAGAATGTTACGCACGTTTCTGGTAAAGTGGATCCGATTTCAGACATCGAAGTCATTAACTTGGAATTGATTTTAGCGGATCTTGAAAGTGTCGACAAACGTCTTTCACGCGTTGGCAAAATGGCTAAGCAAAAAGACAAAGAGGCACTTGCAGAACAACCAGTCCTTGAAAAACTAAAAGAAGCATTTGAAGCAGGTCACTCAGCGCGTTCTGTTGAGCTTACAGATGATGAGCTGAAGATTGTTAAAGGTCTTCACTTATTGACTATTAAGCCTATGCTGTATGTAGCCAATGTATCGGAAGACGACATCATGGATGGCGGCTCAAATGAATACGTTGAAAAAGTACGTGAGTTTGCTACAGCAGAAGGTGCAGAAGTTATTGTGATTTGTGCAAAGATTGAAGAAGAGATGGCAGCTTTAGAAGATGACGAGAAAGAGATGTTCTTAGAAGAGTTAGGCATCCAAGAGTCAGGTCTTGATCAAATGATCAAAGCTTCTTACAACTTACTTGGTCTTGCTACTTACTTCACTGCTGGAGTGCAAGAAGTACGTGCTTGGACATTCCGCAAAGGCATGAAAGCGCCGCAATGTGCAGGCGTCATCCACTCAGACTTTGAGCGCGGCTTTATCCGTGCCGAGACAGTGGCTTATGACGATTTAGTTGATGCGGGTTCTATGCCAGCAGCGAAAGAAGCGGGCAAGGTTCGTTCTGAAGGAAAAGAGTATATCGTGCAAGACGGCGACGTTATGTTGTTCCGTTTTAACGTGTAAATTAAAAAGAGGGATTCAGCTTAGTGCTGAGTCCCTCTTTTTGATTAAACAGTTCCTTGACGTTTCGGAAGCGGTCGTTCGAGCGCCCAATCCGTGACGATTTTACTCACCACTAGAATCACGACTAACAACAATAAGGATATAAGTAAGTTTACACCGTTAGACGAAATGGCAATCGGCAGATACTCTAGAATTGTTGAAAGAACCCAGTAGATCAATACGAATGATGCAACATACACAAAGAAATAACGTAATTTCAAAAAAACACTCCTTTTTTAGAAAAATCTGTTAACTCAAGTATACGAAAAATGCCAGCAAAGTAAAGATTCTGTAGCAAAGAATATACATTGCATTCTACTTCCCAACATGATACAATTCATTGATGTGAGTAATACAAGTTACTTGCTCCTTGCCGGTGTCACAATCGGCCAAAGACCATAGGGAGGTGCAGAATAGATGAGACAATACGAATTAATGTATATTATCCAGCCAGCAATCGAAGATGAGGCGAAGAAAGCTCTAGTTGAGCGTTTCAACGACATCCTTACTTCAAACGGCGCTGAGATCATCGAATCAAAAGAGTGGGGCAAACGCCGCTTAGCTTATGAAATCAACGACTTGCGTGAAGGTTTCTACCAAATCGTTAAAGTAAATGCAGATTCTAAAGCAATCGATGAGTACACGCGTTTAGCGAACATCAACGAAGACATTATCCGTCACATTGCAGTTCGTATCGACGACAAATAAGATTCACCGATCGCTGACGAGGGAGGTTTGTAAACATGATTAACCGAGTTGTATTAGTAGGCAGATTGACGAAAGATCCGGAGCTGCGTTACACACCGAATGGCGTGGCAGTGGCACGTTTTACACTAGCTGTAAACCGTACATTCTCAAGCCAATCAGGAGAACGTGAAGCAGATTTCATTAACTGTGTTGTTTGGCGTAAGCAAGCTGAAAACACGGCAAACTTCCTCAAAAAAGGAAGTCTTGCTGGAGTAGAAGGCCGCATTCAAACAGGAAGCTATGAAGGACAAGACGGCAAGCGCGTCTATACAACAGAGGTTGTTGCAGATAGCGTGCAGTTCCTAGAACCACGTAACGCCTCAGGCAATGCTTCAGGCGGCGACCGCGGGCAACAAGCTGCTCCTTCTTCTTACGGAAACGCACCGCAGTCGAACAATAACTACAACAATAACACTAATCAGTATGGTTCAAACCAACCATCGAATCAGCAAAATTATACCCGTATGGACGATGACCCATTTGCTAGCAGCGGGCCGATTGAAGTTTCTGACGACGATCTACCGTTCTAAAAGTGCGCATCTAATGCGGTTTACTTGATAACGAAAAAGGAGGCAACCAATATGGCACCACGTCGCGGAGGCAAACGACGCCGTAAAGTTTGTTACTTCACTAGCAACAACATCACTCACATCGATTACAAAGATGTAGATTTGTTGAAAAAATTCGTGTCTGAACGTGGAAAAATTCTTCCACGTCGTGTGACAGGAACTAGCGCGAAGTACCAACGTAAACTTACACGTGCGATCAAAGTATCACGTATCATGGCTTTATTACCATTCACTACAGAAGAGAGATAGTCTCAAACTTCTTAAATAAAACACAGCAGAGGATTCGTCCTTTGCTGTGCTTTTTTTATTTTAACTTGTTAAATAGAATACTTATAAAAAATTAGAATAGACTGTGAATTTAAGGTATATTTTAAATATGAGGAATATACGTTCTTGCTTAGTTCGTTTCAAAGGGGGTTAATGTATGAAAGTGGAAAAGACTATATCATCATATGTACTTGTAGATTCTAATATGAGAATTTTTCCAGAAGTATTAGATTTTACTGCTGCTATGGAAATAAAAGGTTTTTCACCAAATACAATCAAAAGTTATCTTGAGGATTTAAGAGTTTTTTATATTTGGCTTGAGAGAGAGAACTTAAAATTTTATGAGGTTAGGCCAGCATTTCTAACCAACTTTGTTGAATTTATTGATGGTAGACATAATTCAGGAAGAGTATCTCCTGCGACACTCAATCGCTACTTGGCTACATTAAGTTCGTTTTATAGACACTATGAAGCTATTGGTGGATTTGTAGGAGAATCTCCTATGGTAAAGGTAAAGAAAGGGATTTCTTCAAAAAATAAGGTTCATCACCATAACTCGTGGTTGCTATTTTGAGCTTCCTAGTTCAAGTTTTAACCTTGTGAAGAAGTTATTCAGATTACGATACCCGAAAGCTCTTCGTTTGATCAGTTTGATCTTATTGTTTGTACCTTCTATTTTCCCGTTAGAGAGAGGCGAGAGTATTGTGTTTTCCATCTCACGTTGACGCACTATCACAGCTTTTGCAATCTTGGCCAGCGGCCCACATGGATGAAACATGAAACGGTCGATCCACTCTTTTAGACGACGAGAAGCTTGTCCAGATGTAGTCGACTTCAATACAAATCGCATATGTTGTAATCCGTAATAGATGTCCTTGATGAACTCGTCTTCGCGAAGGCATGCCCGTGCGACCTCTAAGTCTGCATCGTCTAATTGTTCTGGACGACATGCTAGGGAACGATCTATTGTACGTACGTGATAGTGACGTTTAGTTTCATCCAGAAAACGCCGACGGCGTCGCAGCGCATCCGTAAAAAACTGGATCAGGTGGAAACGATCGAGCACATGGGTCGCATCTGGTATCACAGAATTTGTGGCCTTCGACATGGCTGGCGCAAAGTCACTGACTACTGTTTGAATAGAGCTCTTCACTTGAGAGAGAGCCAAAGAGATTGCAGCTTCATCTCTACCTTCAACTATCGAAAGGACGCACCCGGATTTCGCATCAAGGACCACTGTCGCGTAATGATGACCTTTGCGCGTAGCGAACTCATCGACCAAGACATGCCTTGCGGTTTTAGTCTCCAACTGGCGCGAAGCGTATTGATAGAACCACCTTTCAACGGTCGTGTACGGAACACCATACTCACGCGAGACATCAGAGATTGTCCTACCATGACAACGTTTTGCAATCTCCACTCTATAATGTCTGGTGGAAGAACGAACTAGGCCTAAGCCAAAGTCATGAACAAACGTGATACCACATTCTTTACAGACCTGGCGTGGGACATCTATCTCGATCCAGATCGTCCCTACGCCCCAGGCGTAGGAATGTCTAAAACGGCGACGTTCCTTTGAGTGGCGGACTGTCTGACTTGAACAGACAAGACATGAGACTGGACGGTTCAGCGTAGAAATTCGAAACACGTTTGGTTCGTTGTCGGATGACGGATGAATTGTAAAAAATGATGGAAGTGGAAGGACTAATTTGATAAACTGTTGGGACAAGGCGAAAACTCCTATCGTGGTTTGTCTAGACAACAATTACGATACAGGTGTTTTCGCTTTTTTTCTATTTATTTACATAATTAAGCTGTTCAAGTGTCAACCACGACTTATGGTGATGAACCATGATTTCTACAGCTTGCTGTATCGATTTATAGCATTCGACACTTTCCGTCTGCAGATAAGTTAATTCGAGTGTCTCTGTGTGCGGAACGCATTTGACCAGAATCCAGTCAATGTCGTCTTTGGCAAAAGTTTGGGTAATCCGGACATTGTTGTATTGACAGATGGTTTCCAGTAGCGCTTGTATATGTTCTTTATTCATTTGGCATTCTCTTTTCGCTTTGGAAAGTGACTAAGAAAAGCCTAGAGAATCTAAGGCTAGCCATTTAATTCCGGTATATCATGCCCTTTTCCTTTACCAATCAAAAGAGGAAAATGACTCAAGAATGAAATAAGCCCAGCAAACGGTCGATTGTTCCTCAAGCGCGTTTTACGAGATAATTAGGCTGAAAATCGACTTGATTCGACAACTGTTTTTTCAATCACTTGCTCGTGTCACTTCATCTTCCCTGAATCTCCAGGTTTTTCAGCTTCATGGCCTGTGCCAATGTGTTATAGACCTCAATCTCCCTAAAGTTGATGCCTAGCTGGATAGCGGTCTGTGCAATGTCCGGACTGATGCCCGCAAGTGCTGTTTTGACCCCGATGATTCGTAATCCATCGATGAGTTGGAAAATCTGATGAGCCACCATCGTGTCGATGATGGGAACTCCCGATAAATCAATGAATAACCGTTCGAGGTGATATTCGGCACTTTGCTGCAACGCTTTTTCAAACATGATCTGCGCCCGGTATGTACTGATTTCGCCGACCAATGGCAGCAACCCGGTGTCTTTGGTCAGCAGGATAACCGGCGCACTCATTTCAACGATTAATTCTTGCTAGGCGTTCAGTTTCTTTTCAGCCGCGATGGCCGTCTGGGTTGTGAATTCCAGCAGAAGGTCGTTGATGGTCGCCGTAATTCCTTGATTCCAGGCAATCAGCTGTTCCTTTGAGACGCGATCTCCTTGAATGGAAGCAAATTCTTCAACCAACTGAAGGTATTGTTTCTGGGTCTGGAAAAAGTCTTGCAGCACGGCTGTCGTGGGTGTCGATAAGCGATCTTCATCTCTTGCGGTGCGGACAATCCAGTCCAGGAAATCTTCCAGGAACTCTTTGTATTCCTTGATGAACATCGAACAAAACCGGTTATGAAATTCAATGTTTTGCTGCTTCAGCTTTTCAATGATGTTTGGGTTTATGGAGCCATAGATGCCCCCTTGGTTTTTATCCAGTGATTCATACCATTGCTCGGTCAGCCCTGCGTTTCGCTCGCATAAAAAATCATGCAGCTCTTTATTGCGTAACATTGCATTCTTTCCCTTCATGTTAAGTATCTTCTGTTTGACAGTTGATTCGCATGCCATACAGAAACCAATGACAAATTCCTTATGAAATGACTTAGTTCTATACTATCTTATTGATTACGTGCATGTACGCTTCCACATTTATAGAAAAAAGTAGAGCTTTATTTATGTGCTGCAAGGAAAGTGGGTAAAGAAACCTTCTCCCTTTTAAATGTCTTCTATTATGAATTGCCACCGTTGTTATTCCCACCGCTATTGCTGTTTTCTCCGCCTTTTGAACCGATTTCTTCGTAGAATTCCTTTTCGTGTTCGAAAAAACTTTATACCGTAACGACATCCGCGCCTTTTTTCATTTCGTAAGGGCCTTTTTCCTGAAGGAATGACCCGATGACATCAATCGCGTGGATGTTGCGGTACTGTTTCCTGTCTTCGTGCTTTTTGAACGTCTGGCTTCCGCCGCCGACAACCCGGTACCGTTTAGCAGGCTGCCAGTCTTCACCCACGATTGTCAGGCTTTGAATGCGGTGTCCTTTTGGATTATAAGGTTTATATGTCATTTTCAAGCCGCTCGATCGGAGGACATAGCCGCCTTTTTGTTCAAAGGGATCAGCGGAATGGACTGTTTCCAGGTTATTTTCCAGCGCATCCCACAACTCTTCCCCGGTAAGCTCCAGAGTGAACAGTTCGGGATTTGTTGGAATGATGGTATGCAAATCATAAAGGGTAAGCGGACCCGCATCCATGGGAGGGCCGTACCGCCAGCCGTGGGAAAAAGCAAGGTCGCTTTCGAAAGCGGCCAGGTACGCATCCGTTATCAGTTTGTCCATGGGCGCTTCTTCCAAAGTCATGCGGTGAAGGACCGTTTTCGTCCCCCCGGCCACCGTCTCTCTTTCTGTTGTATAAGCGGAGAGAATTTCTTCGACAAGCTCTTTAACTTCTTCATCTTCCCCGAACTGTTCATCGATGTCGACGAGCCTGTATTGAATGTCTGTTATTTTGCCGTTCTGGACTTCGACATCCAGATGCCCGATAAAAGAGGAGCTGGAACCGGCCTGCACGATACAAGTGCCATTCCGGACGATTGGTTTTGTCACCCGGTCATGGCTGTGTCCGGAAAGGACAATGTCTATGCCGCTCACCAGCGACACCAGTTTGGCATCCAGTGGAAGGCCCATATGGCTCAGCAGGACAATGACATCAGCCTTTTCCTTCAGTTCCGCGACGCATTGCCGCATTTCTTCAACCCCGGTTGAAAAACTTAATCCTTTTGAAAAATCAGGAGGCATGGTGATATCGACATACGGATAAGTCAAGCCAACCACGCCGACTTTTACTCCGTTCAACTCTTTGATGACATAAGGGCTGAAAAAATTTGCCTTTGTATCCTCATCTTTCACATTGCAGGAAAGAGCAGGGAAAGGGAGTCTGTCTGTCAAATTCCGAAGCTGTTTTTTGCCGTACGCGTAATCCCAGTTTCCCGGTACGAAGCCGTCGATGTCCATCTTCTCCAGGAGCGGCAAAATCGCTTCCCCTTTACTGGCCACAAGGGGCAATGTCCCGTGGAACAGGTCTCCGCCATCAAAGAACAGGACATTTTCCTGTTCTTTTTTCAGGGTTTTGACGTACCGGCTGATTCTTGCCAATCCTCCCGCTTTTTTTAGCACCGGCCCTTCGGTGCTCCAATAGAGTTCATTGTGCAATTCCAGGCACCCATGTGTATCGTTTTGCTGGATCAGAGTGAATTTCATGCTTTTCCACCACTTTCTAAATAGTTTGAAACTATAATCACTTTAAATGAAAATGAATCGACCGGCTAATCTTTGAACTTACGATCGAAATTATCTGGATTTTCATCAAATCTTCATATTCGACATGTAGAGTAGGACAGGAACGCAATACAGCAGAAGTGAGGGGAACCATGCAAACAACCGCCGTAATTTCTATTTCCATAAAGATAATCAGTGTGGTGTCAGGAATCGTTATTTTCTATCTCATAAGCGGCTTTGAAAAAGAGCGCAGGAAAAAACTGGCGGAAGAGGCCGTTTCCCAGATCATCAATTTTGTCCTGTTCATCTGGCTAGCGAAAGTTTTATTGGACTTGCCTTTGTTTTTAAGCGAACCGCTCGCGGCGCTTGCCTATCCAAGCGGGTCAAATGCTTTTTACCTGGCCATCCTCTTCAGTGCGGGCCTTATCGGTTACGGCATGAAAAAGGAGCGGATTGAGGGGTGGGCGTTTATCCAAACCTTATTGTACATACTGTTGCCGGCGTCATTCTTTTACGAGTTTGCCGGCTGGACCTGGAACAATGAGTCATCGGCATTTGGGAGCATTGTTCTGTATGCTGTTCTTTTGATGCTGTTCCTTGTTTTGAATGACAGGGTATCCCCTGTTGTCACCGGGAATGCCATCCTGTCGGGCTGGACAGGAGGAATTCTCCTTCTCCTGATGATTCAGCCGCATGTCTCCATGTTCGGCTATCTGTTGGAACCGTGGTTTATCGTCATTCTTTTTACAGCCGGGCAGTTTTTGATGTTTTTACATTGCAGAAGGAGTGTTATTGATGAGCATAATTGAACCGGATACGCTATTACTGGTGGGAATGTTCCTGGCTCTCGGAGCAGGGGCGATATCCTTTTTGTCACCTTGCGTCCTGCCATTATTTCCGGCATACCTGTCCTATATTACCGGCATCAGTGTGAAAGAACTGCAGGGGGATCGGGACAAGAAAATACAGGGCAGGCTGTTTAGCCATTCGCTGGTATTTCTGGCAGGCGTGTCTCTTGTGTTTATCAGCCTGGGAGCCGGAGCATCCTTTTTCGGTCAATGGGTGCAGAATTTGCTGATGGGAGATTCCGGTCTTTTCATCCAGCGCATTGCCGGGATATTTATCGTGGTCATGGGACTGTTCATCGGCGGCTGGCTCAATCTCACCGGATTGATGAAAGAACAGCGTTTTCAATTCAGCAGGCGGCCAAGCGGTTATATTGGAACATTCATCATCGGTCTGGGGTTCGCGGCTGGATGGACGCCCTGCATCGGACCTGTATTCGGTTCCATTCTGATACTGGCCGTCAGCAATCCGGGACAGGGGATTTTTTATACAGTGATGTACGTCATCGGTTTTGCTTTGCCGTTCATTATTTTGACGTTCTTCATCGGTTCGACAAAATGGATTGTCCGCAAAAGCCAAATCATTATGAAAGCTGGCGGTATCGTCATGGTCGCCATGGGCCTTGTCCTGTTCTTCGGGCAGATGCCGGCCATAACCGGAGCCCTGCTGGATCTGATTCAGGATACGTGGTTTGCGAACTTAGGATAAAACAGGAGGTTGAAAACCATGAAAAAAATAGTATTGGGTGTTATCATAGCTGCAATGGTGGGCTGGGCTTTTTATGATATGGCCTTTTCGGGCAAAGAGTCAGCTGAAGTGCAGGATTCTGAAGAGTCAGCAGAAACAGGGTTGATGATCGGGGATCTTGCACCGGATTTCGAGTTGGTGACAATGGACGGGGAGACGGTGCGCTTATCCGATTACCGCGGCGAACGCGTCTTCGTGAATTTCTGGGCTACCTGGTGTCCGCCTTGCAGAGCGGAAATGCCGGATATGCAGAAGCTGTACGCAGAACAGGAAGTGCCGGTGGAAATATTGGCTGTCAATCTGACGGAAACTGAAGGCAACGAAGAAAATGTAGTGGATTTCATAGCGGATTACGGCCTGACTTTCCCGATTTTAATGGACAGGGATTCGGAAGTCTCTGATAAATATAAAGTGCAGGCCTATCCGACTTCTTACATGATCGATTCGAAAGGGCGCATCTCATTTGTCGCACCGGGTGCCATGAACCATGACATCATGATCCGGGAAGTGAAGAACATGGAATGAGTTTTTATTAATTTATCAAGAGGTGAAGTTGTTGAAACCTACTGTATTAGTCGTCGAAGATGATCCGATGATCCGTGAGCTTGTTTCCATCTATATGAGGAAAGAAGGTTATGAAGTAAAAGCCGCGGCAGATGGCGAAGAGGCAAAAGAAGCTTTTCATGCGTTTCAGCCCTGCTTAGTCATTTTGGATCTCATGTTGCCGAAAATAAGCGGCGAGGAATTATGCGGGTGGTTCAGGAGCCAGAAACGCAACGAAGTCTCCATTATTATGCTTTCGGCAAAAGCGAAGATCAGCGAACGGATCGATGGATTAAAAATGGGGGCAGATGATTACCTGATCAAGCCCTTTGATCCCGATGAACTGGTTGCCCATGTTGAAGCAGTGCTGCGTCGCTCCGGGCAATTCTGCCAAAAAATCACCTGTGCCGGTCTTTCCATCATGCCGAGAAAAGGGGAAGTGGAGTTATACGGCAAAACACTGCCATTGACAAAGCATGAATTCAATCTTCTTTTTCACTTTATGGACAATCCGAATATGGTGCTCAGCAGGGAAGATCTGATCCATCAATTGTATCCATATAACGATAAGATGGTGCTGGACCGGACCATTGATGCCCATATCAAAAATCTGCGGGAAAAAATCGAAGATGAGCCTTCTTCCCCGAAACGCATCCTGACAGTCAGAGGAATGGGGTATAAATTCATCCATGTTTGATTCCATCAAGTCATTTTGGCCGAAACAGATTCTTTGGCGGCTGACCTTTTTGAATATCCTCACCTTGACGGTCCTTGTCATCCTGAGCAGTTTCACCATTTACCATGCAGCCTGTGGGTTGGTTGGCGGGATGGGAACAGATGAGTACAGGCAGGAGCAGTTCAGTGCAACCCTGTGGCAATATCTCTGGATTTTCAGTGTCTCGACCATCGTGCTGGGAAGCCTGATCCACTTTTATCTGACAAAAAAATTGATGCGTCCTTTAAAAACTTTAATCGAATCAACGAAAGTCATGAAAGAAGGGCATTATCCGGAAACCATCCAGAGCCAGTCCAGAGGCGAAGTGGCAGAATTGATTGTCCATTTCAACGAACTGGTGCAGCAGCTGAAAACCAATGAAGAATCAAGGCGGAAAATCGTGTCAGATCTGTCCCATGAATTCAGAACGCCGTTATCAAATTTAAACGGTTATATGAATGCTTTAAGTAAGGGTGTCATTGCTGGCGATGTTGAACTGTTCAAATCGCTTCATGGTGAAGCGAAGCGGCTGACGGTGATGGTCGAGCAACTGGAAAAGTTGAAAGAATGGGATTTTGACGCTGTGCAGACATATGTCGAAACAAAGCTGGAAGAAATGAGCCGGCTGATCCGGCAAACGGCTGATATGTTTCACTGGCAGCTGCAGGAACAGCGGATTCCTGTCCGGATCGACGCCGAGCCTGGAAACGTGCAGGTTTATAACGGCGGCATCCAGCAGGTGCTCAGCAATATCATCGAGAACGCCATTCTTTATTATGAAGGTGACAAGCCGATTCAAATAATCGGGAGGGTTGAAGGGGCGCATTATCGGATGTCCATTATCAGTGAAGGACAGGAAATTCCGGAAACGGACAGTGAAAAAGTATTTGAACGGTTCTACCGGACGGATCCTTCCCGAAATAGGGAGACCGGAGGAAGCGGCCTTGGACTGGCGATTTCAAAAGAAATCATTGAACGCCATAAAGGCGAAATAGGATTTGATTCATCGAATAATTGTTACACATTCTGGTTTACGGTGCCTCTTGATCAAGGGGCTTAGCACTGCTGCGTCTGTGTAGAGAAAGGAGCGGCCATGAAGAACTCTTGGAATTCATTGTGACCATCTCAAAAATTTGCGTTCCTGACAGGAATAGCTTTTCTGTTTTTTCCTTATTTTCACTCAGTACTAACGGCTTAATTCGATAAAAAATGTTTTACACGGCTTAATGAGGGAAATTTATCAAAAGAATAAGTATTTAAAAGAAAGGAGCCATACAAATGTTTGATTACACAGTTGAAACAAGCAAAAGCAAGGACGAAGCAGTCCGGGATTTGGAAGCGAACTTGAAGGATGAGAAATTCGGGGTGCTTTGGAATTTCGATTTGACGGCAAAGCTTCAGGAAAAAGGAACGGATTTCAATACGCCGTATACCATACTTGAAGTTTGCAACCCGCAGGAAGCAAACCGCGTCCTGTCGGAAGATTTAATGGTCGGCTATTTCCTTCCATGTAAAATTGTTGTTTACGAAGAGGAAGGCATTACAAAAATCGGCATGCCGAAACCAAGTGCGCTAATTCAGATGGTCAATAATGAATCGATCAAAGAAATCGCAGTGGATATTGAAGAAAGATTGATCGGCTGTATCGACAAGACAGTCTAAGCCAAATTTTTTTAGCACTCAATATACCCCGTGCGGTAATTAAGGGTTTATTGGCAAGGAGGAATTCTATATGACAGTGAAATCCGTATCACCAAAGAAAGTGGCTGATCAGGTTTTTAAGAATGAGCCGATTTATGTATTGGATGTCCGCAGCAAAGAGGAATCGGAAGACTGGAAAATTGAAGGCGATCATGTTCAATTAATCAATATACCGTTCAAAGAGTTGAGTAATTCCGACTCGTCCGACTTGAAAGAGCTGCCGGAAAACGAGACGCTGTATACGGTTTGCGGAAAAGGGAATACTTCACAAAAAGCTGCAGCCTTTTTGCAGGAAAATGGTTTTGATAACGTGATTTCGATTGAAGGCGGAATGGCTGCCTGGAGTGAACAGCTTGAAGCTGTCAAAATCGGCGAAGTGGCCGGAGGGGCGCTTTATCAGTTTGTGCGTCTGGGCAAAGGCTGCCTTTCTTATTTGATCGAATCCGACGGAGAGGCTGCAATCGTCGATGCCAGCAGAATGACAGAAAACTATGAAGAGTTTGCGCGTGAAAAAGGGTTGAAAATTAAGCATGTTATCGATACGCATTTGCATGCCGATCACATTTCGGGTGGTAAAAAACTGGCGGACTCGGCAGATGCCACTTATTATTTGCCGCCGGACGATGCGGAAGAAGTCGTATTTGCTTTTGAACCGGTTACCGACGGCATGAAACTGGAAGTCGGCAGTGCGGTAATCGAAGCGGTATACTCTCCGGGGCATACGATCGGCAGTACCACATTCGTTGTCGACAATAAATATCTGTTGACGGGGGACATTCTGTTCGTTGAATCGATCGGGCGCCCGGACCTTGCCGGCAAAGCGGGGGACTGGGCAGATGATCTGTACGAAACTCTCTACAGCCGCTATAAGAAATTAGCGGACAATCTTCTCGTGCTTCCGGCCCATTACGCGGACGTCAGTGAACTGAATGAAGACGGCAGTGTTTCTGGAAAACTGTCTGACCTTTATCAGAACAATGAAGGCCTGCAGATTAATGATGAAGAAAAGTTCATCAAACGGGTGACAGAAGGCTTGAAAGATCAGCCGAATGCCTATGAAGAAATACGCCAGACGAACATGGGCAAAATCCATCCGCCACTTGAAGAAGAGAAAGAAATGGAAACCGGCCCGAATAACTGCGCAGTATAATAGAAGAAATGGATAATCCTTGACCGCGAAAATGTTTAGTTCTAAACTGAGCAAAGGTCAGCGGATTATCCGTTTTTAATACTCAGTTCAATCACTTGAAATTATACCCTAAGGGGTATATAGTAGGGTTATAGTATTAATAAAGAAATCAACAAGGAGGCAAGCAAAGATGGAATACGATAAACAAGTCCAGAATCGCTTAAAGCGAATTGAAGGCCAGTTGAAAGGTGTAATTCGCATGGTCGAAGAAAACGATGACTGCCGCGATGTGGTAACTCAATTGTCTGCTGTCAGAAGTGCGGTTGACCGCGCAATCGGCGTAATTGTCAGCGAAAACCTGGAGCAATGTGTGCGCGACAGCGTCAGCAAAGGTGAAAGCACGGATCAGCTTGTAAAAGATGCAGTCAGTCTTCTTGTAAAAAGCCGCTAAGAAAGTTCGTCAAACTTTCGGGTTGACGAACTTTCATTTGGATGTTATTATACCCCTATAGGTATTTAATTTCTTTGTTGCTGGAGCCGGTGCATTTTTTATTTTTGACTTTTAAATACCCTGCGGGGTATATTATCGAGGGGGAAACAAGCAATTGGAACAGAAAAAATCCACTAACATCATATTATTCAGCGGAGATTACGATAAGGCAATGGCTGCTTATATTATTGCGAACGGAGCAGCGGCTTATGATCACGAAGTGACGATCTTCCACACATTCTGGGGATTGAATGCATTACGGAAAGACAATCCGCCGGCAGTGAAAAAAACACGTCTGGAAAAAATGTTTGCCAAAATGATGCCGCGCGGTGCGGACAAACTTGGCTTATCCAATATGCACATGGGTGGTATGGGCCCGAAAATGATCAAGCAGGTTATCCAAAAACACAATGCAATGACGATGCCGCAATTGATTGAAATGGCAGAGGAACAGGAAATCAATCTTGTTGCTTGTACGATGACAATGGATCTTCTTGGATTGAAGCAGGAAGAATTGCTTGATGGCATTACGTATGCAGGTGTAGCCGCTTATTTGGCAGATGCTGAAGACGGCA
Source organism: Chryseomicrobium sp. FSL W7-1435 (assembly GCF_038595005.1). Lineage (GTDB taxonomy): Bacteria > Bacillota > Bacilli > Bacillales_A > Planococcaceae > Chryseomicrobium. The sequence continues at coordinate 319,200 of NZ_CP151997.1, read as the reverse complement.
ATGTAAACTTGTTCATCTAATAGAAGGAAAAGAGGGAAAACATGGATACTTGGTTAATCGTTTTAATCGGAGCTGTAATCGTATTTATCGGTTACCGCGCCATGTCACCGGCAAAAGGTGCAAAATCCATTTCCACTGACGAGCTGAAATCTCAATTGAAGAAAAAAGATAAACAATTCATCGATGTATGGACGCCTGGAGAGTTTAAGGCAAACCGCATCAAGGAATTCAAGAACATTCCATTGAATGAATTGCCAAGTCGAGTAAGTGAACTTGACAAAAATAAAGAAACGTATGTTATTTGCCAAAGCGGCATTCGAAGCAGCAAGGCAGCTTCAATCCTAAACAAAAATGGTTTTACTAATGTGATTAATGTAAGAGGCGGCATGGGAAGCTACCGCTCGTAAACTAAGGAGGAATAACAAATGAAAAGAATGACTGCACAAGAAGTACAAGAATATATAAAAAACAATAAAGATGTTTCAATCATTGATGTACGGGAAACAGAGGAAGTAAAGGCAGGGAAAATTCCTGGCGCTGTTAATATTCCTTTAGGCCTGATCGAGTTCCGTATGCATGACATCGACAAATCACAAGAACACATCATGGTATGCCGTTCAGGAAGCCGCAGCGGAATGGCGACGAACATTCTTGGAAACCATGGCTACAATGTAATCAATATGGATGGCGGTATGATGGACTGGGACGGACCGACTGAATAACAAAGCTATATTTTTTTAACAATAAATATACCCAGTGGGGTAATTAGGAGGAATTTGAATGATTCAAACAGATAAATTACTTGATGCAAAAGGGCTTGCATGCCCAATGCCGATCGTACGCACAAAGAAAGCAATGACGGAACTTGAGCCGGGCCAGGTTATTGAAGTACAGGCAACTGACAAAGGGTCTTTGGCTGATATTAAAGCCTGGGCGAAAAGCAGCGGCAACCAGTACCTTGGAACATTTGAAGAAGGCGATGTGCTGAAGCATTATTTGCGCAAAGCGGATCAGTCTGAAGAAAAAGAAGAAGTTCAATTTCCGCATACAGTGACAAACGCTGAACTGAAGGAAAAAATGAACCGTGACGATGTAACAGTACTTGATGTCCGTGAACCGGCGGAATATGCGTTTGGCCATATCGAAGGTGCAGTTTCCATTCCGCTTGGAGAGTTGGAAGAACGCACACAGGAATTAGATGCTGAAAAAGAAGTAATCGTCATTTGCCGTACAGGCAACCGCAGTGATTTCGCTGCAAAACAATTGGCAGACAAAGGCTTTGGCCGCGTGAAGAACGCAGTAGAAGGCATGAGCCAATGGGACGGCGAAACTAAGCAAAACAACGCGTAAGCAATTTTAAAATACAATTTAACTGGAGGAATTTTAAATGGCAGGAAAAACAGCAATCATCGCATCAAACGGAACATTATTCGATGCTTATAAAGTATATAATATCGCAACAGCAGCAGCGGCAAGTGATCACGAAGTGGCAATCTTCTTTACATTCGAAGGATTGAACTTGATCAATAAAGAAGCATATGGCCAATTGCCGCTTCCTGAAGGCAAGGAACAGATTGCTGAAGGATTCGCAAAAGGAAATGTACCGGCAATCCCGGAACTGGTTGAAATGGCGCAGGAACTTAACGTGAAATTCATCGGCTGCCAAATGACAATGGATTTATTCGGCCTTGAGAAAGAAGCTTTCGTCGATGGCATTGATGTTGGCGGAGCGGTCACATTCCTTGAATTCGCAAAAGACGCAGACGTTACATTAACATTTTAATCTCGTAAAAACTCAACGAGAATATACGGATGGAGGTATTTAAATTGACTGTAAAAGCAATGACCGCAAAAGAAGTAGCACGTAAAGTAATCGATAACCAGCCTTTATTTATCCTTGATGTACGCAACGGCGACGCTTTCGCCGACTGGAAAATCGAAGGCGGTAACATTCAGTATCTGAATACACCTTATTTTGATTTATTGGACGGTGTCGAAGAAGTGGTTTCAGAACTTCCGAAAGACAGAGACATTCTTGTCGTTTGCGCGAAAGAAGGATCTTCTGTGATGGTAGCGGAAATGCTGGATGAAGAAGGCGTCGACGCGGCGTACCTTGAAGGCGGCATGAAAGCTTGGAGTGAACACCTGGAACCAGTGAAAGTCGGCGATTTGAAAAATGGCGGGGAATTGTACCAATTCGTCCGCATCGGAAAAGGCTGCCTTTCTTACATGACCATCTCAGACGGTGAAGCCGCTATTATCGATGCAACACGCATGACTGATATCTTCTTGGATTTCGCGCAGGAAAAAGGTGCTAAGATCAAGCACGTATTCGATACACACTTGCACGCAGACCACATTTCCGGAGGACGCCAAATCGCTGAAGCAACAGGCGCAACGTATTACTTGCCGCCGGCTGACGCTGAAGAAGTGGTATTCGATTATGCGGAATTGGTCAATGGCCTTGAAGTGGCATTAGGCGAATCAAAAATTGAAATTGAAGCATTATACTCGCCGGGGCATACAATCGGTTCGACATCATTTATCGTAGATGATCAGTACTTGATGACAGGCGATATCCTGTTCATCGATTCCATCGGACGTCCTGACCTTGCAGGCCTTGCAGAAGATTGGGTCGGCGACCTGCGTGAATCGCTTTACAGCCGTTATGCAGAATTGGCGGATGAGCTGATTGTTTTACCGGCTCACTTCATGATCATGGAGGAGCTGAACACGGACGGAAGCGTCGCGAAAAAACTAAGCGACCTTTTCAAAGAAAATCACGGATTGAATATCGAAGATGAGCAGGAGTTCCGCGACATGGTAACGAAAAACCTGCCGCCGCAGCCGAATGCTTATGAGGACATCCGTAAGACCAATATGGGCAAAATCACGCCTGACGAAGAAGTTCAGCGTGAAATGGAAATCGGACCAAACCGTTGTGCGGTTCGGTAAGTAAAAGATATTTTTATTGAAATTAAAACAATACAAACCCAAAAGGAGAGATTTTGTTGAACGCAGATAAAGTATTAGACGCAAAAGGCTTGGCTTGCCCAATGCCGATCGTGAAAACAAGAAAAGAAATGAAAGAGCTTGAATCCGGACAGATCCTGGAAATCCTTGCTACTGATAAAGGCGCAAAAGCGGACATGACTGCCTGGGCAAAATCAGGCGGCCACGAATTGTTGGATACACAAGAAGAAGAAGGCGTCCTTAAATTCTGGATCAAGAAAGGCTAAGAGTTGTAAAAGGGTATCGCCATGATACCCTTTTCGCTTTTGGAAGAGGTGACAAAAGATGAGTTTTGATTTTATTATCATCATATTCCTGATCGGCTTCATCGGTTCCTTCATCTCCGGAATGGTCGGAATCGGTGGCTCGATCATCAAATATCCGATGCTGCTTTATATTCCGGTCATACTCGGCTATACGGCATTCAGCGCTCATGAAGTATCCGGCATCAGTGCCATTCAGGTGTTCTTCGCCACCATCGCAGGTGTATGGGCCTACCGCGGCAGCGGCTATCTGAATAAAACACTGATCGCTTATATGGGCGGTGCCATCCTGGTCGGCAGTTTTATCGGGGGCTACGGTTCGACGCTGATGTCAGAACAGGCGATCAACATCGTCTATGCTATTTTGGCAACAATCGCGGTAGTTATGATGTTCCTTCCGAAAAAAGGAGTCGACGATATTCCGACCGACCAAGTGACATTCAATAAATGGCTGGCTGCAGGACTGGCGTTCATCGTCGGGATTGCGGCAGGTATTGTCGGTGCAGCAGGTGCCTTTATCCTTGTGCCAATTATGCTGGTCGTCTTGAAGATTCCAACGCGGATGACCATTGCGACTTCACTGGCGATTACGTTCATTTCGTCAATCGGTTCGACAGTTGGAAAAATTGTTACTGATCAGATTCTTTACGGTCCCGCAGCGGTCATGATCGTCGCTAGTATTTTGGCAGCCCCGCTTGGTGCCAAGCTGGGTCAAAAGATGAATACGAAATATCTCCAATGGATTTTAGCGCTGTTGATTTTAGGGACAGCCATCAAAATCTGGACAGAGATCTTGTAAAAAAAATCATAAATTGGACACAGTAAGGAGGCAGCTAGTCGCTGCTTCCTTTTTATTGTCTTGCAATACTCAGAAAGAAGAGGTCAGAAATAAGATTGGGCTTATTCAAACAGGGTATTAGCAATATAGAACTTAAAAATGGTTTCTTTAACCTTTTTAATAGAACGATAGAAGAGCAGGAATATCCAATGCTTCGCAGAAAACCTTTTGAAGATCGCTTAAAAATTAAAGATAAAAGCAAGGAGGCTATATAATGGCTAACTGGAATGAACGTTTTAAAGATAAGAAATACGTCTATGGAACCGAACCGAATGTATTTCTAAAGGATATGTATACCGCTCTATCTGGGGAAGTCTTGACCATTGCGGAAGGGGAAGGCAGAAATGCTGTATTCTTAGCCAGACAGGGGCTGAACGTCACGGCCTGGGATTATGCCGAATCCGGACTGGAAAAAGTGAGTAAGTTGGCAGCAAAACAAGGCGTCCGTGTGAGCACGGAACTGGTCGATCTGGCAGAAGCCGAGTGGCAGCAGAATCAATGGGACGGGATTGTGAATGTTTTTGGCCACTTCCCAGGAGAAGTCCGTAAGAAAACCCTTTCAGGAGTCAAGGAAGCCGTAAGGCCTGGAGGATATTTTATAGCGGAAGTCTATTCCCATAATCAAATCCCTTATCAAAGCGGCGGTCCGAAAGAGTTGGACTTTCTCTACCGGCCTGAAGACTTTCTGGAGGAATTTAGTGATTGGCGAATCGTCCATTTCTTCTTAGGGGAGGTCATCCGGAACGAGGGCGAACTCCACAACGGATTGTCCCACGTTATACAGTTTGTTGGACAGAAGCCGCAGTGAGGACTAGAGAACTTCTTTAAAAAGGCGGACGATTTTTCTCAAATCGTCCACCTTTTTTTATTGATCCGAAGAGTAGAATCCTTCGTATATTTTCCTGATTTTCTCTTTAAATTCTTCTACATGGACAAATCTCGCTTCCCTCATCATCTCTTTTCCATCAGCGAATAAAATAAGAACCGGAACAGTGAAAATGGACAAAAACCCGGAAAGTTCGGGAATTTCTTCTGCGTTTACTTGTCTTGTTTGAATATGCGGAAAACCAGTCATTGCTTCCTCCACCTGAGGAAGTAAGGCGTGGCATACACTTCAATTAGTGGTAAGGATATAGAGAAATTGCAGTCCAGGTTCTTTACTATAAGCCTTCACTTCTTCCAATGAAACAAGTTCTTTCATTTTGATCACTCCCAACTTTCTCTTTTTTCCTTTATACCCTTTTTATTCGATACTTTACCCGCTAACTAAAATTTAAGAGAGAAAATGAGATGGAATATTGTGAGCAAAACACATGGATTTGAAGGGAGCTGCCATTTTAGAAAAAACTTGTATCTAGATGAAAAACAGTAAGTATCTCCATAACTAGTGTATCTCAAGTTTACATATGATACCTTATCGGTAGTAGCGTTAAATGGAATAATAGAACACAAGAGGAAGACGGATGCTGATTAGCGCCCGCCTTCCTCTTTTGTCTGTAAAAGTGTACTTTTACGAACGGTTTATCATAAACCAAACTCTACTTGCTAAAAAGGAATTTTAATGGAAATATAAAGTTAACATAAAAATACTTAGGTTCAGGAAGAAGGAGTTCTAAATGAATGATGTAGCAATTAATCAGAAAGAATATGAGAAAGTGATTGCAACTTTCTTGCAGGAAGTAAGAACTTCGTACATTTTTGAAGATGTTGCGGAAACGATTATTCAGGAAATAAATCAAAAGAAAGAAGAAAAGAACTATCAAAATATACAAACAGGTACAGAACTATGCGAAGTCTTAAACAGCCAGCTTTTCGAAATCAGTAAGGATAAACATCTGCGGATTTCTTTTTCTTCCGAAAAACAACCTATTATCAAAGATCCTATGAATGACCCTAAATGGTTAAAAGAGCATCAGCAGAATAGTAGTAATGATAATTTCGGTTTTTATAAGTTAGAGCGTATGCCTGGTAACGTTGGTTATATTGATCTTCGATCTTTTGCTTTCCCTCAATATGGTGGAGAGACAGCTATGCTAGCTTTGAACTTTCTCTCGAACACCGATGCTCTAATTTTTGATCTTCGAAAAAATATAGGTGGACATCCCGGAATGGTTGCTTTGTTAATCAGTTATTTTTTAAATTCAGATTCTGTTCATCCTACTCATATCGGTGATATTTATTGGAAAAATGAAGGGATGACTCAACAATATTGGAGTTACCCTTACCTGCCAGGAAGAAGATATATAGACAAACCTGTTTATATCTTAACTAGTTCCAACACCTTTTCAGGTGCCGAGCAATTTGCTTATGAGATGAAAAATATGAAACGGGCAATCGTCATTGGTGAAACAACTATGGGAGGTGCAAATCCAGCTCCTCCAACTCCATTAAATGAATACTTCACAGCATTCATTCCAAGTGGTAAAGCAATCAGTCCGATTACGAACGAAAACTGGGAAGGCAAAGGGGTTGTACCATATATCCAAGCACCACAAGAAGAAGCACGGGAAGTTGCTTATACTAATGCTCTTCAAGTCATAATTGAAAAAGAAGAGAGCAAAGGTGACAAAGGAAAATCGATTAAAGAAGCGAAAAGAATATTGAACGAACGGAATGGAATTGTCTGATAAGTCCTTTGATTCAAATGAAATATCAGGAGGAAAGGTTTTGCGGCATGATGAAAATGTAGAAAGTCGCAACTTGCTCTTAGTTTACATACCATAAGATTATCGGAAGCTGCATAAATAGAGAGGGAGAAAATTGGCTAGTTCAAGCTTATTTTCTCGCTTTTTGTGAGTGAAAGTGTACTTTTACAAACGATTCATAATGGCATGAATCGATTTTAAATGTACGATGATGTATTGGAAAGAATAACTAAAATGAAGTTTTAATAGTCCAGGAGATTTAGGCTAAGATATATAACAGGAAGTTAAATGGAACGAATTATATTTTACATCACTCAAACTAACCTGAGATAAATGAAGGCATAAAAAATAAGCTCAATAATATCGAGCTTATTTTTAATTTAATTACGATGAAGATTTTTAATTGCCTTTGGCTAAGGTGGGCAAGGTTTCACGTAACCTTACTGCCGCTAGTATACCTGCACTCAGTGGCAAAAAAGCGACTAATCCGATAGCCCAATTCACATTCAGTAAATCCGTCAGTACGCCTGCAAATAATGCGCCAAAGGCATATCCGCTATCTCTCCAGAAACGATAAACTCCCATTGATGAAGCTCTCCACGACGGATCAGCTACATCACTTATTGAAGCTTGCAATGTCGGATAAACCATTGCTGTTCCGAGACCTAACAAGACGGCTGCAACTATCCACAGACTATATTCATTTACAACAAGAATCATCCATAATGAAATGGCTTGAAGCCACATACCACCTACAATCAATCCTTTTCTTCCTATTTTGTCGCTTAGTACTCCCGTGAACAGTTGAAAAAGTCCCCATGAGGCGGGGTAAATAGCAACCAGCAGCCCGATTTGTGCTAAATTCAAGCCAACGCTTGCAAAGAAAATCGGGAAGAGTCCCCAAGCCATCCCATCCTTAAGATTGGTGCTCAATCCTGAAAATGTGAGGGTAGAAAGATTTTTATCTTTGAATGTCGTATTTTTGAAGACTTCTATTGCTGAAACGGCAGGGTTTTTATTAGAAGAGCTAGCTTGTAGTTTAATGTGTGATTCAGTATCTTTTACAATCAGCGATAAAATAAAGCCGATTACTACGATTCCAATTCCTATATAAAAGGGTTCTGGCCGGTTCGAGTAACTCGTAGCTACAAAACCGGAAACTGCCGCCATTACCGCTACCCCGGTATAGCCTGCAAACTCATTGAAACCTACCGCAAGTCCTCTTTGAGTGGGCTTCGCCAGATCGATTTTCATGTTCACAGTCATGGACCATGTAAGCCCCTGATTAATACCCAAGAAAATGTTCGCGACTACAATCATCCACCATGAGCTTGCGAAGATAACCATTAACGGCACTAGCAAGCCCACACCCCAACCAATCAGCAAGACTTTCCTTCTTCCAAACCGATCAGCGATTGCTCCTGCAAAATAGTTCACAATCGCCTTTGAAAACCCAAAACTGATGATAAAGGATAAGGCTGCACTTGTAGATACTAAACCAAAATCTTCTTCACCGATGATAGGAAGAAGGGTTCTTTCTAAGCCAACCATGGATCCGACAAAGAAGTTGGTTACAACCAAAAGTATGAAATTCAGTAAATTTTCTTTAATTCCAATTTGCACTTTGCTCAAACTATTTACCTCCAAAAAAAGGAGAACCAGAAAAGAGGTTCTCCTCAATATTATTTCCCTTGATTATTTTTTCTCATCTCTTTAAAACCTTCTGGCTGTGGCGGTACATTCGTTGTCATAAAGTCAACAAACTCCTTCTCATTATCGAATTTCAACGCTTCATTGTAACGTTTTTCAAATCCAATAGTGGAAGAAGGTTTGCCGCTTAAACCACGTCCGCAAACTGATCCTGAAAATGCTCCTGGATACAATTCAATATGGTCTTCTAATCGAGTGATTTTTTGGATGCTTTGATACAAATCTTTTGCTCCTTCTTCAACAGACACCGCCAATTCAGTTCTACCTGCATCTCCAACCATTAAGGTGTGTCCGGTTAAGATAAACCAGGGTTCATCTGCTCTGCGTGTATCTGAAACAACGATAGAAATGTGTTCGGGTGTATGCCCTGGCGTATGCAAGAATGTGAGTTTTGTGTTTCCGGCAAATAATTCGTCTCCGTCTTCTACCGATAAATAATCGTAATTTGTCTCAGCGGAAGAATGAAGCACATATTTTGCCCCTGTTTTTTCAGCTAATTTTCTTGCACCTGATACATGATCAGCGTGAAGGTGTGTATCAATGACATAAACAATATTCAAGCCCAATCTCTGGGCTTCATCCACGTAAACATCTACCTGGTCTTCAAGTGGATCTACAACTACTCCCTGTGATTGACTTCCGCACCCAAATAAATAGGATGCTGCTACTGGTTCGGTATGCAAATATTGACGAAATAACATGTAAAATTCCTCCTTAAAATTTACTGGATATAATCCGAGTTTTTCATTTCATTGACGCCTTCTTCGATGCGGTACGCTTCATAGCCATATGAGTTTAGAACTTCAACGGCTTGCGTAGCAAAAAGGCAATAGGGTCCGCGGCAATATGCAATGATTTTTTTATCTTGCGGAAGGGAAGAAATACGATTTTCTAACTCGTGAAGGGGAATGGACACGGCTCCTAAAATATGCTGTGTATCATATTCTTCTTCAGGTCTGACATCTATCAGAATGGCTTCTCCATCCTGTAGTTCCTGCAGCATGCTTTCCAGTTCCACCACTTTCACTTGATCGTTTCTTTCAATATATTCTTTCCTCTGATATTCGATATCGGGAGAACGTGTTTCAGCTAAATTGCGGATGGCACGTAGAGCTTCGACCACTTGATCGTCTGCCAAAGAATAATAAACAAAATTCTTCTCTTTAGTGAACTTAACAAGCTTGGCTTCCAGCAATGATTGAAGGTGTTGTGATGTGTTGGCTACGGACATATTCGTTTCCTTAGCTAATTTCTCGACTGTTTTCGGTGCATGGGACAAATAGTCGAGGATTTCAAAACGCCTTGGGCTTGAAAGAGCTTTAGATATTTTGGCGAAATGGCCAAATACAAAATCTTTAAAATCTCTTGGTTCCAAAAAAACACCTCCTATCTATTAAAGTAATCAATTGAATAGTTGAATATTATAATATACAATGGGATTTGTAAAGTGTTTAGTTTAAAAGAACGGAATAAAATAAAATTTCCTCAAATAATCAGTTTACATATCATAACTTATCGGAAGCTGCCTATATACGAAGAGAGAGAAGAAGCTGCCCAAAGCTTCTCTTCTCTCTTTTGTGTGTTAAAGTGCTGGCTTAATTTTTTTGACTTAGTTAATCTTAATAGGCAGTCGCTCATATAGTTAGTTTTCTCTTTCCGTAAAGGAGTGCCATCATGAACGTATTCGAAAAGTTTCAAACTGTTATCATTTTATCGGCAGTAGGGATCGGACTTCTACTGGGACAGGTTGCTTTTTTTGAAACGCACGCTGAGTCTTTTATCGTTCCATTTTTACTGCTGATGCTTTATGGATTATTTCTAACCATTCCATTGCAGCATCTTAGAGATGCTTTTAAGAATCGGAAATTTTTTAATACCAACACCATCATCAACTTTGTCTGGACGCCTCTAGTGGCATGGGCACTGGGGGCAATTTTCCTTGCGGACCATCCAGCACTGTGGATCGGGTTCATCATGCTCATGGTAACCCCTTGTACCGACTGGTATTTGATGTTCACTTCCATTGCCAAAGGGAATGTGCCCTTGTCCGCGTCTGTCTTGCCGATCAATTTGATTCTTCAGGTTGTGCTTCTGCCTGTCTATTTGTTCATTTTTGCCGGCACGATTGAACCAATCCCGCTAGCGACCATCAGCGAAAGTATCGTCCTGGTGCTGGTGATTCCTTTCGCTCTTGCCCATTTGACTCGTTATGTCTTGAGGAAGAAAGAAGTCTTCTTAAATAAGAAGTTGGTTCCCTTTTTCGCTGCTGCACAAATCATCTTCTTGTCTTTAGCAATTATGGCCATGTTCGCGTCACAAGGAAATTATTTAATCAATAATCTTGAGGTCATTTCTGTATTAATCATACCGGTGTTACTTTTCTTCATTATTAACTTCGTGCTTGCCCAGACTGTAGGGAAAGCCATGAAATTTTCGTATGAAGATACAGTGAGTCTAAGCCTTACCATCATTGCGCGCAATTCTCCCGTTTCGTTAGCGATCGCTGTCATCGCTTTTCCCAATCAACCGCTGATCGCGTTAGCCTTGGTCATCGGACCACTGATTGAATTGCCCATGTTAGCACTCGTTTCTCAAGTATTGCTCTCATTAAGGAAAACCAATACAGCGAAAAATCTCCAATAGCAGTTTGCCTGAAGCGTTATCGGAAGTATTAGCTGAACCCATACTATTTATATAGAAGGAAAATAAATGGGAAGACGGATTGCTTGCAGTCAGTCTTTCTTTTTTTAGTTTAAACCCATACTCTATGCAGCATATTTTATAGCAAAAACAAGAAAAAGCACTTGAACATATAAGCATATGCTGATATGCTGTAAACGGTTTAGAAATAATATATAAATGAATCAACGAGATGACAGAATGTCAGTAAAGTGAAGAGGTGAAAAAACAGATGGAAGTAAAAGCGAAGGAAATTGAAATCGAGAAAGCCAGCATGGTCTTAAAGCTCTTAGGGGATAAAACCAGGCTTTCGATGATGAAGCTGTTGGAACAGAACGAGTGCTGCGTCTGCGAATTTGTGGAGATTTTCGGCATCAGCCAATCAGCCATCAGCCAGCATCTAAGGAAACTCCGGGATGTCGGGTTGGTGAAGGAAAATCGGAAAGGTCAGTGGATTTTCTACTCGCTGAATAAAGAAAGCGACATGTATGAAATGGTGCTGAACATCATGGAATTTATTCCAAGCCAGGATGAAAGAATTCGTGAATTGGAAAAACAAGGACTCAGAATCAGTTGTGAATAGTGGAGGGAAGTAAATGATACAAGGAATTTTAGCATCCGTAATCTTCCTCCTCACACTGGTACTCGTCATCTGGCAGCCACGGAATCTTTCGATTGGGTGGTCAGCCATTGGCGGTGCAGTACTTGCTTTGCTGGTTGGAGTCGTTGATTTTCAAGATGTACAAGATGTATTTGGAATTGTGTGGAATGCCACACTTGCTTTTATCGCCATCATCATCATTTCGTTGATTTTGGATGAAATCGGCCTCTTCGAGTGGTCGGCGCTTCACATGGCGCGGATCGCCAAAGGGAACGGCGTGCGCATGTTTATTTTTGTCAGCATCCTCGGTGCCTTTGTGGCGGCGTTGTTTGCGAATGACGGGGCCGCACTCATACTGACGCCGATTGTGCTGGCGATGGTCCGGAACTTGAACTTTTCGGAGAAGATGATTTTTCCGTTTATCATGGCCAGTGGGTTCATTGCCGATACGACGTCCTTGCCGTTGGTCGTCAGTAACCTGGTGAACATTGTCTCGGCTGACTTTTTCGGCATCGGATTTGTGGAATACGCGTCCCGGATGATTGTGCCGAACCTGTTTGCGTTAGTGTCCAGTATCCTCGTGCTGTATTTGTTCTTCCGAAAGGATATTCCGAAAGATTACGATGTGACAAACTTAAAGAAACCGAACGATGCCATCAAAGACCACAAGATGTTCAGACTTTCGTGGTTTGTTCTAGCGATTCTGCTTGTGGGGTATTTCTCCAGTGAATTCATCGGTGTTCCGGTTTCGATTGTCGTGGGCATCATCGCCATCTTCTTTTTGCTGATGGCGCAGAAAAGTCCGGCAGTCCGGACGCGGATCATTTTGCGCGGTGCGCCGTGGAACATCGTCTTTTTCTCACTCGGCATGTATGTCGTAGTGTACGGACTCCGCAATGTCGGCTTGACGAGTGTTTTGGCGGACGTCATCCAAGTTGCGGCAGAGCAAGGCTTGTTTGTCGCCACGATTTCGATGGGCTTTATTGCGGCCATTTTGTCATCGGTGATGAACAATATGCCAACCGTAATGATCAACGCGCTCGCCATTTCCGAGACGCAAACGTCTGGAACCATCCGGGAAGCACTCATTTATGCGAACATCATCGGATCGGATCTAGGGCCGAAAATCACGCCGATCGGTTCCCTGGCCACGTTGCTGTGGCTCCATGTGTTGTCATTGAAAGGCGTGAAAATCTCCTGGGGCACGTATTTCAAGGTCGGGATTATCCTGACGGTGCCGGTGCTTCTGTCAACGCTTATCGGGCTGTATCTATGGTTATTGATTCTCTAGAAAAAATAGTGAATTCGAAAAGGAGTTTTTATCATGACGAAAAAAACATTGTATTTCCTCTGCACAGGCAACTCATGCCGAAGCCAAATGGCGGAAGGCTGGGGGAAAGAAATTCTTGGAGACGAATGGCAAGTATTGAGTGCCGGGATTGAAGCGCACGGACTAAATCCGAACGCGGTGAAGGCGATGAATGAAGTGGACATCGACATTTCCAATCAAACGTCGGACATGATTGACATGGACATCCTGAACAATGCCGACTTTGTCGTCACGCTTTGCGGCGATGCTGCAGACAAGTGTCCGATGACGCCTCCTCATGTAAAGCGCGATCACTGGGGTTTCGTAGATCCAGCAAAAGCAGAAGGCACAGAAGAAGAAAAATGGACCGTCTTCCAAAACGTCCGTGATGAAATCGGAGAACGCATCCGTCAATTCGCTGAAACAGGAAAGTAAAAAAGAGCCGTGACCTTGTGTCCGGCTTTCTTTCTCAATAGAACATTAGCATATTATAATGGAGGAATTTGACATGAAAAAAATTGAAATCTTTGACCCGGCCATGTGCTGTTCGACAGGCGTCTGCGGTCCTGTTGTGGACCCTGATTTAACCCGCATCGCTTCTGCGGTTTATTCGCTGGAGAAAAAGGGCTTTAACATTACCCGTTACAATTTGACGAACGATCCAAGTGCTTTTGTAGAGAATCAAGTCGTCAATCAAGTGTTGGTTGACAAAGGGCCGGAATCCCTTCCGCTAGTGCTGGTAGACGGGGAAGTCGTCAAAGTGGCGGAGTATCCGACAAACGAAGAACTGGCTGAATGGTCCGAAACCGCACCAGCCGAACTGCAGGAAAAGCCACGGGTTCGCGTGTCCGTTAATTTTGGCAACTAAAGGAGAGAAGCACATGTATTCACTGTTCAATCCGAAAAAGATGCCCTTGACTCCATTCCTGTTCTTTACCGGAAAAGGCGGTGTCGGCAAAACGTCGACAGCTTGTGCCACGGCTGTGGCACTTGCCGACCAAGGGAAGAAAGTGTTGCTGGTCAGCACTGACCCCGCATCCAATCTACAAGACGTATTGGAAGTGGCATTGACGAATGAGCCGATGGCCATTCCAAACGTTCCCAACCTATCGGCGTGCAACATCGATCCGGAAGAGTCGGCACGAGCTTACAAGGAAAACGTGGTTGGCCCTTACCGTGGAAAACTTCCGGACACGGTGTTGGCGACCATGGAAGAGCAGTTGTCCGGCGCTTGCACCGTAGAGATTGCGGCTTTTGATGAATTTTCACACCTGTTGGCGGACGAAACCATCTTGACGCAATACGATCATGTCTTGTTTGATACCGCACCAACCGGTCATACCTTGCGGCTGTTGCAGCTGCCGACGGCATGGAGTGGGTTCCTGAATGAAAGCACACATGGGGCTTCTTGCTTGGGGCCGCTGGCCGGGTTAGAAGGAAAGAAAGAGATGTATGCCAAAGCGGTTGCCTCCCTCTCCGACCGGGAAAAGACGACGCTACTGTTGATTGCGCGCCCCGATAATTCATCGCTGCTTGAAGCGGACCGGGCTTCGGCCGAATTAAAGGAAATCGGCATTCGGAACCAGTTGCTGATTGTGAATGGACTGCTGCAGACGCACCAGCCGGAAGATGCGGTATCGAGCGCATTTTACAACCGACAGCGACAAGCGTTGCAGGAAACGCCGGAAGCCTTGAAACAAGTCATGACGTTCGCGCTGCCGTTCGTTTCGTATTCCCTGACGGGCGTGGAGAACCTGCGTCACCTGTTCAGCTCTTATAGCATGACGAATTTCGAAGTGGAAGATGCAAACGAAGAAGCGTTAGCCCTTCCGGGTTTGAACCAAGTGATTGAAGATTTCTCGGAGAAAAACACCCGTGTCATCTTTACCATGGGCAAAGGCGGCGTAGGCAAAACCTCGATTGCGTCAGCTATCGCGGTGGGCTTGTCCGAAAAAGGGCATCGCGTCCACTTGACCACGACCGACCCGGCAGCCCATCTGGCGTATACATTTGCGGGCAGCGAGACACGCGACAACCTGTCCATCAGCAGCATCAATCCGGAAATTGAAGTCGCGCGCTACAAACAAACGGTTCTGGCCAATGCCGGAACCGGACTGACCGAAGAAGAATTGGCTTATCTGCAAGAAGATCTGGAATCGCCTTGTACGGAAGAGATTGCGTTATTCCAAGCATTTGCGGCAGTCGTCGAGAAATCGGAGAACGAGATTGTCGTCATCGATACGGCTCCGACCGGCCATACACTGTTGTTGCTGGATTCGACGGAAGCTTACCACAAAGAAATGAGCCGTTCGACCGGGGACGTGCCGGAGAACGTGAAGAAACTTCTTCCCCGTTTGCGCAATCCGGAAGAAACCGGCGTCGTTATCGTCACGCTGGCGGAAGCGACACCGGTGTTGGAGGCATCAAGGCTCCAGGAAGACTTGAAACGTGCCCAGATCGAACCGAAATGGTGGGTCATCAACCAGAGCCTAAGCGCTACGGATACGACAGACCCGGTTTTAAAAGGGCGGGCACATGCTGAGAAAAAGTGGATCAAGAAAGTCAATGAAGAGCTGGCGATAAATTCTGCTATCATTCCATGGCTGCAAGAAGAGAAAATTGGCTATACCCAATTGAAAGAATTCATTTTATAGATAGTAAAGTTTGATATACGATTATTTTTAAAGCGATAGGGCCAATTTAGAAAGGTGGTTAGAGGATGAGCAACGATTATCAGGAATTGGTCAAGGACCGCATTTTTATTGGCGGTGCGGCCGATGCAAAGGAAGCTGTAGACAGAGAACAAATCAATGTCGTCGTGGACTTGCGGGCAGAAGTGACCGAAGGGGAGTACGAATACCTTCGGATCCATAGCCCGATTGTCGACGATTCCGATGAACAGCAAGATGAATCGGTTAAAAAAGCGATTGACCAAGTGGTAGACGCCTATAACGACGACAAGAAAATTTATTTCCACTGTGCAGGCGGCAGCAACCGGACCGGCACCGTGGCGATCGGTACGCTTTTGGCACTTAGCAAAGCCGACAGCATCGAAGAAGCGGAAGCACAGGCGAAATCCGTTCGTGAGAAAATCAATGTGAAACCGGCACTGAAAGAATCTCTTCAACGAATTTTTCCGAACGCCTAACAAGTGACAAAATTAAAGCGCACATAAACTCAAAAGGAGAGATACCACCTATGATGATTACAAATGAAGCCAAACAATACATTCAATCCATTCTGGAAGAACAAAAAGCCGAAGGTATGCGGATTCACACAGTAGCTGGGTGCTGCGGACCGCAGATCGGCATGTCGCTGGATGCACCGGAAGCGATGGATGAAGTATTGGACATCAACGGCATCCGGATGGCGGTTGCCCCTGAAGCAAAAGATTTAGCAGAGGGCTTAACATTGGATTTTGAAAAACAAGGAGAACAATCAGGTCTGGTCATGGTCGGGGTACCGGCTGGTTGCTAAATGAAAAGAGCTCATTTTGAGCTCTTTTTTACTTGGTAAGTTAACATATGATAAATTATGAGAAGTCACTTTAACTTAAAGTTCTAAAAAAGCCTATGCTGATTAAAAAATTACGCTTTTTAAACAATTTTATTATTTATATTTTGTACTTGTTTAATAAAGGGCTACTCTTTTAAACTACGTTATGATATTTAATAAAAGGTGTGCTGAAAGCAGGGCTTTACTCAAGACCTTTTAAAATAACTATATTATTTGCATACAAGATTGATTCAAAAAAGGAAGCCCTGCAGACTTGTAATTCTTGGTCTGTAGGGCTTTGTAGTTTAATATTTTTGGCTGTGGATAATTTAAATATCATTTACTATAATCGATAATTAGCTATATTGTATTCGACGCTTGATTACATTCAGAAATGATATACTCAGCTGTTTCTTTTAATTTTATGAAGTGAGATTCATTAGTGTAACTCAAAATTAAATCTATCTTCCCCAAGTAAGCATAGATTAAAGGGAGATTGACAGTATTATTAATTGAAAGTTTCTCTATACTTTCAATTAATAATACTGTGGCGTCTTTAAAAACAGTGTTTATAGAATTTCTGCTTATGAAAAGATACTCATCACTACTACTCGCGATTCTCTTCTTTGAAGTGAGTTGTAAATCTAATTCAATCACTCCCTTAAGTAAGGAATAAAATGAATCAACATCTTTACTTCTTTTAAAAGCAGAAACAACTGCAGCACAATACTGAGGGGTATCAAAAGTATAAATAGAATAAAAGTATGTTGTGACTTCTTCAAGAATCCTGATTTTTTCTTCGTCCAAGAACTCTTTAATAGCGTTACTATCGTTAAAATATAGTTTGAGCTGATCTGGAATTCTGGCTTCACTTATAATTGTGTATATGCTTATCATTTTTTCCTCCCTCTCACCATAAGGTGTAGTTAAATTAAAATTTCAATTTAATTTGAGTAGTAGCAATGCTGATGACTATAGTATACAATAAAGTTCGAAATATTCTTAAAAATAAAAAGAAAAAAATATTCGCTAAGTAATTTCTAATGTCATAAATCTTTAGATTAATGATTTAATATTTTCGAATTAAAGTGACGGAGGTGAAATGTAATGGATTTAAAATTCTCAAGAGAAAGGGATCGTGTACGTAAAAGATTAAAAGATGATTTAGAATACTTTTCAAAAATCCGAAATAAAAATATTACAGAGTCAGAAATTGAATTAATTTCAAGATCTATAGCCTTCAAAATAGATTTGGATGATCCGATTTTTGGACATAAGGGAACATCTTGGATTGCAAATGAGATTCTAAGAAACAAGTATTCATCAAACAATAAAGATTAATAAAACTGTGTATTATAAAAACAGTGGAAAGATTTAAACGGCAACTTCTAAATTTAAAGAAGTTGCCGTTTAAATTTTGTTTTGAGTTTTAAAATAGTAATGTATCAAAGTCTATAACAGTAAGAGTTTTTTCAAAATCCGCGAAGACTATAGTCCGTAGACTAAGTGCTGCAATTCTCCAATCATGAGGTAAAAACGATTGTAGGGATAATTCATGGATATTGAAAAAGCATTCGGTGAAGTATTAAAAATTGTAAGAAAGAAAGCAGAAATGTCCCAAGAAGAATTAGCACATAATAGCAGTCTAGATCGAACATATATAAGCTTACTAGAAAGAGGTAAAAGAAAACCTACCATTAATACTGTGTTTTCGATTGCTAAAGCTTTGCAAATCTTGCCTCACGAACTAATTAAAATGACAGAGAAAACTATTAAGTGACAAATTCATATTACTTGCAGGCATATTTCATTTTGAGCTGAAAAAGAGATAACAATAATCATTATTTCACTGTCCAGCACTTTAATCCTTTGTTATAATAAGGGTATATACTTTTCTTTTTACTTTTTTGCAAACCTTACAGGTTTCGCAGGTGACGAACTTATTAAGCCTCTGGGCTGATTTTGATTCATAGCTTTATTTTGCTATGTTGAACAATCGTCCAGGGGCTTTTTTGCGTTTAAAACCATTGGTTGCTGAGTAGAACAGAGAACTGTATGACTAATTTTTGGGGGTTATTGTATGAATGGGTATTAGGGGTTTATGCAGGTGTTTCAATACGTGTATATACATTATATATAATTATAAAAAAGACGAAAGAATACACAGTTTTTTTAGTTATATATAAAGATACGTTGTTCTGAAAGAGATTACACACAAAACGGTTAACATAACTACCGTTCTAAAAGTGCGCATCTAATGCGGTTTACTTGATAACGAAAAAGGAGGCAACCAATATGGCACCACGTCGCGGAGGCAAACGACGCCGTAAAGTTTGTTACTTCACTAGCAACAACATCACTCACATCGATTACAAAGATGTAGATTTGTTGAAAAAATTCGTGTCTGAACGTGGAAAAATTCTTCCACGTCGTGTGACAGGAACTAGCGCGAAGTACCAACGTAAACTTACACGTGCGATCAAAGTATCACGTATCATGGCTTTATTACCATTCACTACAGAAGAGAGATAGTCTCAAACTTCTTAAATAAAACACAGTAAGGGATTCGTCCTTTGCTGTGTTTTTTTGTTCCCAGAGTGTTCAAAGCGTTTAACGCTTCAGTATGATAAAATAGTAGGGATATCTTGAGAGAAGGAAGGTTCCTATGCAACAAGAAAAATCAATCTGGTTACATGGTTTAAGTGCGTTATCCATCTATACATTGCTCCTACTTATTTCCGTGTACTTACCTGTGCTTGCCCTCGTCGGACTTCTACTGGCAGTTGTGCCAATTGCTTGGTTCCGCGCGAAGTATAGCCGCATTAATGCTGTATTTTTAGCCATTCTTGGCTTGTTGATTGCTATTTTACTCGGGGGCTACATAGGCTTATTTATTGCCCTAGTTATTGTACCTGTCGGTTGGATCATTGGAGACGGTTTAGCTGAGCGTAAATCAAAGGTCTTTATTTTTGTAGCGACTGCGCTCACTTTGATGGTGACGTCTCTCATGCAAATCTTGTTGGCACGCGTGTTGTTTGAAGCGAATGTCATTGAACTCATGATTGAGCAGATCCGCGACACGTATACCCAAGTAGGGGACATCATGGAAAGTGCAGGTCAATTGCCTGACAACTTCAATGAAATAGTCGCCTCTAGCCTACAAACATTTAGTTTGGTATTACCAGGTTACTTTATTGCCGTCATGTTTGGGACAGCTTGGCTCTACGTTGCTTTAGCCCTGCCGATTTTGCGTAAACTAAAAGTACCTGTACCACGCTTTACGGCGTTTCGTCATTTTCAATTACCTCGTGCGGTGATATGGTATTATTTAATCGTATCGCTGTTATCTCTACTTGCTACATTTGAAGCAGGGTCGTTTGGAGAAATGGTGATTGTGAATGCCGTCTTTGTCTTCCGGGCATTACTGTTTTTACAAGGGATTTCTCTAATTCATTTCTACTTCCATCACCAAGGCTGGCCTAAGTGGGGAGCGGTGGCTACAACAATTGTGGCCCTGCCGTTTTACTCGATTGTCGTCATTCTAGGTGTGATTGATTTAGGTTTCCGTCTGCGTGCTTTCATTGCCGCAAGTCCAAAAAAGTAAGGAGTTGAGCAGCATGGCCACTTTTTTCCGGAAACGACCGATGCGCTACAGCATCATCTTATTTGCGATTTTAGGTGTCGTTGCGACGATTATCCTGGTGTCGCAATCTTTATGGATAGGCGTGCTTTTCGGACTCCTTGTAGCTGTCATAACGGGCTATGCATGGGTGACGGAAAACCGCGTGTACCAAGAAACAGAAAAACATATAGAAACCATGTCCTACCGCTTAAAAAAAGTGGGGGAAGAAGCGCTACTTGAGATGCCGATTGGAATCGTTTTGCTGAACGATGCGCAAGTCATTGAATGGGCCAATCCCTATATGACCAAGCAGATGCCACAGGACTCATTAATCGGTGTCAATGTCCACGAGCTTTCGGACCAAATTCCGGAAGTGTTGAATTCAGATATCCTCAACGATTCGACCATTGAGATGGGAGATAGCAGCTACAAGGTGTTCTATAAACCAGAAGAAAAGCTGCTGTACTTTTTTGACGTAACCGAACAGGTCGAAATCGAAACGTTGTATTACGGGGACCGAACAGTCATCGGGATTTTATTTATTGATAACTATGATGAAATTACACAGGGAATGGATGACCAAGTACGTGGTCAATTGAACAGTTTGATTACATCAACGGTCAATCATTGGGGTGCCGAGTACGGGATTTTTGTAAAACGTATTGCGTCCGACCGCTTTATTGCCGTATTAAATGAATCCATCCTATTATCGCTAGAGAAAACGAAATTTAGTATATTAGATGAAATTCGCGATGTGACCGCAACATTTGGTCATGGCGTGACGCTCAGTGCAGGTGTCGGGACATCCTCTACATCACTCGTCGAGCTTGGCGGGCTAGCACAATCCAGTCTTGATTTAGTACTGGGCCGTGGTGGTGACCAAGTCGCCATTAAACAGGCAGATGGAAAAGTGAAGTTTTACGGCGGGAAAACCAATCCTGTTGAAAAGCGTACGCGCGTCCGGGCTCGTGTTATCTCACACGCACTGCGTGATCTGATTCAAGATAGTGACCAAGTACTTGTTATGGGTCACAGGTTGCCGGATATGGATTCCATCGGCGCCGCTGTCGGTGTCCGTAAAATGGCAGAGATGAACAAGATTGACGGCTTTGTCGTCGTAGATTTCCAAGAGCTCGATAAGAGTGTGTTGCGTTTGATGCATGAGATCAAACAAAATGAGTCACTGTACTCACGTTTTATCACGCCAGAGGAAGCGTTGAACCGTATGACGGATAAAACACTCCTAGTTGTCGTTGACACGCATAAACCTAGTCTAGTGATCGATGATCGCTTATTACAGCGTGCTGAGAAGGTCGTTGTGATCGACCATCACCGTCGAGGGGAAGAGTTTATCGAGAATACGCTACTTGTGTACCTCGAGCCGTATGCGTCGTCTACAGCAGAGCTTGTGACAGAATTGATTGAGTACCAGCCGAAGCACGATAAACTGACGATGCTCGAGTCGACATCGATGCTCGCAGGAATCACGGTTGATACTAAAAGCTTTACACTTCGCACAGGAGCGCGTACGTTTGAAGCAGCCTCTTATTTGCGGACCAATGGAGCGGATACCGTTCTCGTCCAGAGTTTGTTAAAAGAGGACTTGAATACGTATGTAGAGCGCGCTAAAATCATACAATCTGTTGAGTTCTATCATGAGGGAATTGCCATCGCGCATGCACCGGAAGAAGAATTTTATAGCCAGATCCTACTGGCACAGACGGCAGACATTCTTCTCACCATGAACGACGTACGGGCATCCTTTGTCATTGGACGTCGTGACGAGTCCAAGGTGGGCATCAGCGCCCGCTCCTTAGGAGATGTCAACGTCCAACTCGTCATGGAACAGTTAGGGGGAGGCGGGCATTTAACCAATGCGGCTACCTTACTTGAAAATACCACGGTCGCTCAAGCGATTGAGCAAGTGAAAGAAAATATTGATCGAACTATGCAAGGAGGAACTGACCAATGAAAGTTGTATTTTTAAAAGATGTAAAAGGTAAAGGTAAAAAAGGCGAAATTAAAAATGTGGCAGATGGCTACGCACATAACTTCCTACTGAAAAATGGGTTTGCGGTAGAAGCAACAGCTTCTGCATTATCAGCAGTAGAAGGACAAAAGAAATTAACGGAAAAACAAATTGCGCAAGAACTAGCAGATGCTCAAGCTCTAAAAGAAAAGCTCGAAGCACTAACGGTTGAATTGAAAGCAAAATCAGGTGCCGATGGACGTCTATTCGGTTCTGTGACAACTAAACAAGTGGCAACAGCGCTTGAAAAAACACATGGCTTCAAAATTGATAAGCGTAAAATGGAGCTTGATGATGCCATTCGTACACTTGGCTACACGAACGTACCTGTGAAACTACACCAAGATGTCACGGCGTTATTAAAAGTTCACGTAACAGAAGAGTAAGGAGCGAATAAGATGAGCGAGCCGTTCATGGACAGAGTTCCCCCCCATAATCATGAAGCTGAACAATCAGTGATCGGTGCCATCTTTCTAGAACCACAGGCGCTGATCACGGCGGCAGAGGTCCTTGTACCTGAAGATTTCTACCGAACAGCGCATCAGCGTATTTTCCACACCATGATACGCCTGAGCGATCAAGGGAAGGCGATTGATGTTGTCACCGTCACAGAGGAGCTCTCTGCTAAAAGAGAGCTTGAAGACGTCGGTGGGATCGCCTATTTGAGTGAGCTAGCAAATGCTGTACCAACAGCCGCCAATATCGTCTACTATGCCCGTATTGTGGAAGAGAAGGCACTGTTGCGTCGCTTGATTCGCGTTGCCACAAGCATCGTAGAAGACGGCTTTACACGAGAAGATGAAGTGGCCGCCGTCTTATCGGAAGCTGAGAAGAAAATGATGGACGTCTCCAGCCGAAAAAATGCAGGAGACTTTCAAAATATCAAAGATGTCTTAGTTCAGACTTATGACAATATCGAGCAGCTGCATTCTCGCAAAGGAGACATCACGGGTGTGCCGACAGGTTTCCGTGACCTGGACCGCATCACAGCAGGTTTCCAGCGCAATGACTTAATCATCGTTGCCGCCCGTCCTTCGGTTGGTAAGACAGCCTTTGCGTTAAACGTGGCACAAAACGTTGCGACCAAAACAGATGAGAACGTGGCCATCTTTAGTCTTGAGATGGGAGCTGAACAGCTTGTCATGCGTATGCTATGTGCAGAAGGCAATATCGATGCTCAAGTGCTGCGTACAGGGGCTCTTACGAATGAAGACTGGAAGAAGCTGACGATGGCAATGGGAAGTCTCTCGAACGCCGGAATCTTTATTGACGACACACCAGGTATTCGAGTCACAGAGATCCGTGCCAAGTGCCGTCGACTAAAACAAGAGTATGGACTGGGTATGATTTTGATTGATTACTTGCAGTTGATTCAAGGGTCTGGCGGAAAAGGCGAGAACCGTCAGCAAGAAGTATCTGAAATCTCTCGTTCCTTGAAGGCCTTAGCCCGAGAATTAAAAGTACCGGTTATTGCCCTGTCCCAGCTATCACGTGGTGTAGAACAACGTCAGGACAAGCGTCCGATGATGTCCGATCTTCGTGAGTCGGGTTCTATTGAGCAGGATGCCGATATCGTCTCGTTCCTTTACCGGGAAGATTACTACGACAAAGAAACAGAAAATCAGAACATGATTGAAATCATTATTGCCAAGCAGCGGAATGGTCCAACAGGGACCGTGACTCTTGCGTTTGTCAAAGAATTCAACAAGTTCGTGAATATTGATTGGAGCCAACATACAGCTCCGCCAGCCTCCTAACTGTAGGGGGCTTTTTTTGTAACTTTTTAGAGGGTCGAACGTATAGTTACAAACGAGAAGGAGTGGACGCAATGAAAAGTTTGATGGGTTGTCTGTTTGCCGTCGTCATTTTCATCAGTTTAAGCATCATCGGAGTTTTTGCCTTTTTCACATTGGCTCCGCAACAGAGTACAGTAGTAGAGATTTCTTCTACGGGAATGGAGAGCGTATCGCCTAAGGGAGACTATCGTGTAGAGATTATCGATCACGGAGGAGACGAACCGTATGAAGTGTACTACGGACGTTGGGAACAAGAGATAAAAGACATGAGCATGCTGTATATGCCTAAAAATGGGTATGCAAACCCGTCTATGGGTATAGAGTGGCAGGAAGAAAATGTGGCATACATTATGATAATGGACGGGGAGCAGGAGAAACGCGGCGTGACTTTGACTATCGGAGAAGATTAGTACAGATAAACTTTAAAATCGTGAGTTTTTAGAAATAATCAGTACCTAAACACGAACATTCTGTATTCGAATAAAAAAGATGTTCGTTTTTTATTGTGTTTTTAGTTGACGGAATCGGCTCACGCTGATACACTAATACTGTTTGAAATAGGACACAGAGTGTCTAGCGGAGGTGCTGATCATATGCCATCAGTCGTAGTTGTAGGAACCCAATGGGGAGACGAAGGAAAAGGGAAAATCACAGACTTTCTTTCAGAGCATTCAGAAGTCATCGCACGTTACCAAGGTGGAAATAACGCAGGACATACCATCATTTTCGGTGGAGAAACATACAAACTGCACTTGATCCCATCAGGTATCTTTTATAAAGATAAAATCTCAGTCATCGGTAATGGTATGGTTGTAGATCCAAAAGCATTAGTGAAAGAATTAAAAGGATTGCACGAGCGTGGTGTCAGCACAGACAACTTGCGCATCTCCAACCGTGCACACGTCATCTTACCGTACCACTTGAAGCAAGACGAAGTGGAAGAGACCCGTCGCGGCGCGAATAAAATCGGCACGACAGGAAAAGGGATTGGCCCCGCATACATGGACAAAGCAGCTCGTGTAGGAATCCGTATGGCTGACCTTTTAGACTACGAGACATTCAAAGAGAAACTAGACCTGAACTTAAAAGAGAAAAACCGCATGTTTGAAAAGTTCTACGAAACAGAAGGCTTCAAATTAGAAGACATTCTAGAAGAATACTTTGCATATGGACAAGAAATCGAGAAGTATGTAACAGACACATCGAAAGTATTGAACGATGCACTAGATGAAGGACGTCGCGTATTATTTGAAGGCGCACAAGGCGTTATGTTAGATATCGATCAAGGAACGTATCCATTCGTAACCTCTTCTAACCCAGTAGCAGGTGGCGTCACAATCGGTGCCGGTGTCGGACCGACTAAGATTTCTCACGTCGTTGGGGTATGTAAAGCATACACGTCACGTGTAGGAGACGGCCCATTCCCAACAGAATTGTTTGATGAAGTGGGAAGCCAGATCCGTGAAGTCGGGAAAGAATATGGAACAACAACAGGGCGTCCACGTCGTATTGGTTGGTTTGATTCAGTAGTCGTTCGTCATGCGCGTCGCGTAAGTGGGCTAACAGATCTAACTGTGAATTCCATTGATGTATTGAGCGGTCTAGAGACAGTGAAAATCTGTACAGCTTATCGTCACAACGGAGAATTGATCACAGAATACCCAGCGAATCTTCGCATGTTGGCAGAATGTGAGCCCGTTTATGAAGAAATGCCAGGTTGGTCAGAAGATGTCACGAGCTGCAAATCGCTTGATGAGCTTCCTGACAATGCCCGTCATTACTTAGAGCGCATCGCGCAGTTGACTGGCGTACAAATCTCAATCTTCTCAGTAGGACCCGATCGTACACAAACGAACATCGTTTCAAGTGTTTGGCGTTAATCAGTAAGAAATCCTCTTTCTCTACTAATGGGAAAGAGGATTTTTTTGTCTTTTTATGTATAAATTCGCGCAATTCAGATAAGTACTGAAATAATTGAAATATAAAATAGTCGTAATTTCATAGCATAAAACCAAATACTCCTAAATAATTGTAGGAACTGGAATCTATTTCACGTTTTGATTACAAACAGGTCTATTCGGTCACTTAACACAAATGAATATGGTAAATTAGAAGGGCATGAAAAATGCCGAAGTGTCTTTACAAATGGAAGGAGCTTTATCATGTTTTGGAATAAATCGAAGGAAGAAACCCCTGTTCTAGCGACAGAAGGACTTTCGCGGAAGAAAACCAATGTGGTAAAGAAAGCAGCAATAACCGTCATTTTGCTTTCTGGATTGTCCGTCAATCTTGCCTTCGCTGATGAAACAGCGGACAGTGAGTTGACAACAATTTATCATATATATACAGAGGATCAATACATTGGTGCACTCTCTGACAAAAATGAAATCAATGAATTAATGGAAGAAAAAATTGAAGCTTCCAAATCACAGTTTAAAGATCTATCGTTAACAGCTGGCAACAATTTCTCGGTGGTTGAAGAGAAAGTGTTCACACCTGCTACCGATAACGCCACTACTTTGCAACAAGTAGAGGACCTCATTGAAGTGAATGCTAATGCATTCGCCATTTCAATCGATAACGAGGTGGCAGCCTACGTTAAAGATTTAGATGCTTACAATGAAGTTCTTCAAAAAGTGAAGTTGAACTACGTTTCGGAAAAAGAGCTCAACTTTTTGGAAGCTAGAAAAACTACTACTGATACATTACCCGAATTAAAACCGGGTGAAACTCGAATTGTAGATTTGCTGGTAAAACAAGATGTGTTCGGAGCGACGATGACTGTCAAACCGGAAGAAGTTGTAGCAGTAGATGATGCAGTTGAACGCTTGTTGACGGGTGTAGAAAAGCAAGAGACCTATACAGTCCAACAAGGCGATGTCATTTCATCGATTGCGAGCGCTCATAATCTATCAACAAAACAATTGCTGGCATTGAATGAAGGTTTACAAGAAGGCGGCACTTTGAAAATCGGTCAAGAATTAAAGGTGACTGTGTTAGAGCCGGCTCTTCATTTCGAAGCGCAGTATGAAAAGAAAGCCAAAGAGAAAATTGCATTCGATAAAATCGTCGAAGAAACCGATACGCTCTATAAAGGCGATACAAAAATGAAGACAGAAGGCGCAAACGGTGAGCGCCTGGCTACCTATGTCATCACAAAAGAAAATGGCGTCCAGACGTCGAAAGAAATGATTGAGGAAGAAATCACGAAACAAGTGCAGCATGAAGTAACGTTAAAAGGAACGAAAGTAATGCCATCTCGTGGTAGTGGCTCATTTGCTTGGCCTGCTCAAGGAGGCTACATTTCCAGTCACATGGGTCATCGCTGGGGACGCATGCACCAAGGAATCGATATTGCCCGTCCAAGTGGTTATGCTATTCTCGCATCTGACAATGGTGTTGTCGTAGCTGCTGGAGTGGAGGGTGGCCTTGGAAATCGTGTCATCATTGATCACAATAACGGCTACCGCACTGTGTATGGCCACTTAGCGTCTATCAATGTGTCTGTAGGACAAACTGTCCCACAAGGTACGAACATTGGTGTGATGGGAAATACAGGCCGTTCAACGGGTACGCATCTTCATTTCGAAGTGATTCAAAACGGTACTCACATCAACCCGATGTCTGTATTGAAATAATAGTGTAGAGAAAACCGCCCCGAGTTGGGCGGTTTTTGTATTAAGAGCTCTTTCTAGAAAGAACTTGGGAAATAAGGTTTTGTGGGGGTTGGATTGGTTTCCATAAAACGACTTCGGATCTACAAATCAGTTTACTTGTTCTAGAAAAGGCGCTACTTGTTGTAGAAATCATCTTACTTGTCCTAGAAATCGGTTTACTTGTTGTAGAACGATCGCTCAATCGCACCCACAGAGGCAAAGAACGCCTCTATGTGCACGCTTGATTCCCGAAGCATTTCTGGGCGAACGCCTTCCACATCTTCACGCAATCGAGTTGCAGGCGTTAGAAATACATTCGAAAATCAATCGCACCCACAGAGGCAAAGAACGCCTCTATGTGCACGCTTGATTCCCGAAGCATTTCTGGGCGAACGCCTTCCACATCTTCGAATTATTTCCCGGGAAATATTACGACGTTTTTCGACAGGAATGGGAAATAAAATGCGAAAATAAGGCTGGCGTGGTATTGTTAAGGGTAATACAACATGAGATAAATTGGGCAAGTCTGAACGAAGCATGGAGGAGAAACGAAATGAATAAGAAGATACTAGTCGTTGACGACGAAAAACCGATTGCGGATATTCTGCAGTTTAATTTGAAAAAAGAGGGCTACCAAGTGGAGTGCGCCTATGATGGCGACGAAGCGCTTGAAAAAGTAGAAGCTTTTCAACCAGACTTAATGCTACTCGATATTATGTTACCTGGGCGTGATGGTATGGAAGTCTGCCGAGAAGTGCGTAAAAAATACGAGTTCCCGATTATTATGCTAACTGCTAAAGACTCGGAAATCGATAAAGTGCTCGGCCTTGAGTTAGGGGCAGACGATTACGTCACCAAGCCTTTCTCAACACGAGAACTGATTGCACGTGTTAAAGCCAACATGCGCCGTTCGCAAGTTGTTCCAGCGGAAGATATGGAAGCCAGCTCGAACGACATTCATATTGGGCCACTAACGATTCAGCCAGATGCCTATATGGTCATGAAGCGCGACACCGCTATTGAGCTAACACATCGTGAATTTGAACTGCTGCACTACTTGGCTAAACATACGGGTCAAGTGATGACACGTGAACATTTGCTGCAAACGGTATGGGGTTATGATTACTTCGGTGACGTCCGCACAGTAGACGTGACGATTCGTCGCCTGCGTGAAAAGATTGAAGACAACCCAAGTCATCCGAACTGGATTGTCACACGCCGTGGAGTGGGGTATTACCTGCGCAGTCCTGAACAGGAGTAGGAGCAATGCATAGAGTTGGCTTTCTAAAATCAATACACGTAAAAATCGTGTTGATTTACATTTTACTTATTATGATCGCGATGCAGATTATCGGGCTGTACTTTGTACGAGAGCTCGAAGAATCGTTTCGCACCAACTTCCAAGAGTCCGTCACTGAACGTGTCGGGCTCATGGAATTTAGTGTGCGCGAAGAACTAATACGGGAACGCACAGAAGAGGACGCGACGACGGAACAAAGTCTGCGTTCTATTTTGGCTGGTTTAAATTCCACTGATATTAATGAAATTCGCGTCATCGATGACCGCTATCAGATTCTCGGAACTTCTGATTCCGAGAATCAAGCAATCGTTGGGCAACGTTCAGTTGATGAATTGGTTCGCCGGACGATCAGTTCTGAAAATCCAGAGAGCATGATTTCTCTTGATGAACAGTCACGTGAACGTATCTGGATCCTAGCTACACCGATTACTTCTCAAGGAACCGTCATTGGTGCCTTGTATGTGGAATCGGACATTGAAAAAGTGTTCAGTCAGATGGATGAGATCAATCAGATCTTAGCCGGAGGAACAGCCGTTTCACTCGGAATAACAGTTATCCTTGGGATTTTTATTGCCCAAACCATTACGCATCCGATTTCAGATATGCGGAAACAAGCGCAAGCAATGGCACGTGGGAACTTTTCCCGCAAGGTTAAGGTTTACGGGGATGATGAAATTGGTCAATTGGCCATTGCCTTCAATCATCTGACCAACCGTTTGCAAGAAGCGCAATCGACAACCGATGCCGAACGGCGAAAGCTCGCCTCTGTACTTTCCAATATGACCGATGGCGTTATTGCGACTGACCGCAAAGGGCGCGTCATCTTGATCAATGACCCGGCGCTGGAGTTACTCAATATCAACCGAGACAGCGTCCTCAACCGCCCGATTACTTCTGTTTTATTAATTGAAGACGATACGAGCTTTGAAGACTTGATTCATCAGCAAGACCCCATGTCGCTCAATTACAGTACGTATGATATGCCGTACATCTTGCGAGCCAATTTCTCAGTCATTCAAAAAGAGACTGGCTTCGTCAATGGACTCATCGCGGTTCTTCATGATGTTACGGAGCAAGAAAAAATTGATATGGAACGTCGCGAGTTTGTGGCCAACGTTTCGCATGAACTGCGTACACCTCTGACGACGATGAGTAGCTACTTAGAAGCACTCGCTGAAGGAGCCTGGAAAGACGAAACGATTGCACCGAACTTCCTGCAAGTCACGCAGACAGAGACGGCACGTATGATTCGCCTCGTTAACGATTTGCTGCAGTTATCAAAAATGGACAGTCGCGATTATGACTTGAACATCGAAGTGGTGAACTTCAACCAGTTCTTCCACCGCATCATTGACCGCTTTGAAATGTCCAAGTCGCAGAATGTTTCGTTCTCTCGAATGTTGCCAGATAAAGAATACTTCGTGGCAATCGACCCGGATAAGCTGACGCAGGTCATCGACAACATCATCTCCAATGCATTGAAGTATTCACCAGACGGTGGGACAGTGCGATTCGGTTTCACGGTGAAAGACGAAATGATGCAAGTGATGATTTCAGATGATGGTATGGGAATTCCGAAAGAAAACGTCGACAAGATCTTTGAACGTTTCTACCGAGTGGACCGAGCGCGTGCACGCTCTATGGGTGGCACAGGACTGGGTCTTGCGATTGCACGGGAAATGATCGAAGCGCACGGAGGTAAAATTTGGGCGGAAAGTGAAGAAGGCTACGGAACGAACATCTTCTTTACGCTGCACGTCGAGCCAGAGGAGAGTGAGTGGGAATGAGATATCTTGAACATGTTAAAAGTGCCGTTCTTGTCATCCTCATAGCGCTCAGTATCCTTTTGACGTTTTCTATTTGGACGTATACGCCGCCGTATGCACCGCTTGAAGATACCCCAATAGTCGATATTGCGATTGCAGAGAAGAAGCGCACAAGCGATATCGTCAAACCGTACCGTATGCTAGTCAGCTATAGCGGTGCGGCAGCTATGAAAGGCTCTCTGCAGTCCACTGAGATGGACGGACTCATGGGCATCATGCGGATGTGGACATTAGATTCCCCTCAGCTGCTGACGAGTGAGGCGCCAGTTGAAGAGGTCGACGCGTTGATACGGGACACCAATCAACTTGTGTTCTATTATCCGACTGAAATTCCGATTCAAACATTCCGCCAGATTATTCCGTTCAACGACCAGGCCATTCCCGATTTTTCGTTTAATCACATGATCGTTCATTGGGAAAATGGTTCAGGCGATGTTGAACTCCACATCAACTTTATCAACACGGTGTCTCAGCGCATCTTCCGCTCTGACGTACTCGAAGCAGATGTGGCAGAATTCTTGAACCGTGTGGAAGATATGGATCGCCGCTTGCCGATTTTCAATGAAATTGTACGGGAAGATGTTCAGTCGCTCTATGTGTCGTCCGTTCAAGTGCCTCTTGAAGAGTACACATTCGGAATGGAAGAAATCTCACCAGAGAAGTTCAAAAATGCGTTGTTCACTAATCCGAACTTAGTGCGCAGCAACCCGGTAGGTGCGTCGTCGCAACAATATACAGATGACAGTGCTTTGATGAATATTGATTACGGTCCACGCCGTATCAGTTACGTCCACCCGGCTTCAGAAACGGAGCTGCCAGGCGACTCCGCAACACTTGTTATGGACAGTATCGAATTTGTGAATGAACATGAAGGCTGGACAGACGATTACCGCTTGAGCCGCATCAACGCACGCGGTCAGCAAATCAACTTCCAGATGCACTTGAAAGGCTTGCCAGTGTTCAGTGACACGATGGCGACCGATATGACGCAGTACTGGGGACTAGACCAAGTGTATCGGTACATTCGCCCGTACTATACGCTTAATCAATCGTCACCTTTCCGCACGACACGCAAGCAGTTGCCATCAGGGCAATTCATTTATGATTATTTGGCTACACAAGGAACGGTCGATATGAACCTGGTGACCGACATCAAACCGGGGTATTTCATTCGACGTGACCCGGCACAACCGATTTTGACACTAGAGCCTTATTGGTATTATCAAGTCGGCGAGACATGGGTGCGCATAGTGCCGGAACTTTCAGGAGGTGGCGCGATTGGATTGGAGTAGAACCAAAACTATTTTTATCGTCGTGTTCTCCATCTTGAATATTTTCTTGATGTCTCTCTATGTAGACCGCTACAACGAATCCATTGGACTCCAGAGCACGCTAGAAGGGTCTGCTTCCATTGAAGACCAACTGACGGCCGATTCCATCACGGTTCCGCGGTTGACCAACTTGCCAAGCTCAGTGGCTTACGTATCGGGAACCGTGCATAACTTTTCCCTGGAAGAGATGAACGCGCTTGAAAACGTCAGTGCCACTTCTCAGACCCAAGGTGTTTTAGAAGGCGTGTTGCGTGAACCGGTAGCTGTGACAGATGAGATGTCATTAGAAGCTATTGCGCAAGAGCATGCCTACCAAGGCGAAGAGTACAAGATGTGGTCAACGGACCCAGAAACCAAGACCGCGCTTCTGTTCCAACAAGTGAATGAGCGTAGTGTCTATCACAATTCCCGTGCCTATATCTTGGTGCGTTGGAATGACAACAATGAAGTGACCAGCTTCACCCAAACCTACCTAGAGAACCTAGAAGATTATAACGAAGAACGCAGTTTGATCACCTATATGAGTGCCATTGAAGTACTATACAACCGGTCACTCTTGCTTCCGCAGTCGGAAGTCACAGAAGTTAGCCTTGGCTATTCCACACTGGCGCAGCTTGGGGAAACGCAGGTATTTTCACCAACATGGGCCGTGAAGGTTCAGCTAGCAGATGGTACAATGGAAGAGTACTTCGTCAATGCGATTGATAGTCGAATTCTCGACATCCCGATTGATGCAGTAGAGTCAGAAGATACAGAGGAGTAATCAGCATGAGATTTAGTGTATTGGCGAGCGGCAGTACTGGCAACGCCATTTACGTTGAAAACGAGGAGCACTCCTTTTTAGTAGATGCCGGACTGAGCGGAAAGAAAATGGACCAGCTGTTTCAGCAGATTGATCGAGATGCTCGCAAATTGAGTGGTATCCTTGTTACACATGAACATAGTGATCATATAAAAGGGCTGGGTGTCATGGCCCGCAAATACAAAGTGCCGATCTACGCGAACGCCAAGACGTGGCAAGCGATGGATCATCACCTTGGCATCATCCCGACGGAACAACGCTTCCAGTTTGATATGGAGACGGTGAAGTCGTTCGGCGGCCTGGATATCCAATCGTTCCAGGTGTCCCATGATGCGGCTGAGCCGATGTTCTATGTCTTTCACGAGAATGGTAGAAAGCTCACGCTCATCACCGACACAGGTTATGTCAGTGACCGAATGAAGGGCTACATCAAAGGTTCCGATGCCTTTGTCTTTGAAAGCAATCACGACGTCGGCATGCTGCAGATGGGACGCTACCCATGGTCTGTCAAACGCCGCATTCTTTCAGACGTCGGGCACGTTTCCAACGAAGATGCCGCTGTCGCGATGAGTGAAGTGGTGGATTTGAAGCCAACGCAGATTTACTTATCGCATTTAAGTAAAGACAACAACATGAAAGACCTTGCGCATATGAGCGTTGAGCAAACGTTGCGCTCGTGCGGCATCATCGCCGGCGAGTACGTGCATTTGCACGGCACCGATGCCGAGATTCCAACACCGCTTGTGGAAGTATAAGTAATCTCGAAACAGTCTCCTAGAATCAGGGGGCTGTTTTTTTTAATGAGTGGAATTTTCAGCTGGTTTTTGTGCCGTGGAAGGACTGTTTTGTGCCCTGAGACGGCCGTTTTGTGACTCGAGCGAGCCACATGTGCCCCGAAAGTCCCGCTTTGTGCCCTGGGTCATATTATGGAAACTAATGTAGTCCGCAAAACCCCAATTACTCAAGTTCTTGCTAGAAAAAGCCGAGTACGTTAGATGCGATTCATCAACTCTCCCACTTTTTAATAAACTTTTAAGCAATTTTCATCTAATTTTCATCTTCTTAGGGTACAGTATACATATACAGTACAACAAAGGAGATGACGAAGATGGATGATTACAGACCATACAATCCGTACGCGGAAGATCCACAGCCGCCAAAACGTTCAGAAAAACCAGAGAAAAAACGAGGAATTGCCGGCTACTTTTTAGCGGGACTTTCCGGAGTACTCGTCGGTGCATTGCTACTTTGGTTCATGATGCCGAGCTTGCAGAGCGCCCTTCCGAACAATGGAACACGCACTGCAGGCAACATCACTCAGACCGAGCAAGTGAGCACGGAAGTCACGACAGACATCACCTCGGCGGTTGAAAAGACCTCGGCAGCAGTCGTCGGAATCACGAACTTGCAGGAAGTGAATAATTTCTGGAGCAGCGAACAGTCCGGTGAACAAGAAGCAGGAACGGGATCTGGCGTTATTTATAAAGTCGAAGGTGACCGCGCATTTATCGTGACGAATCATCACGTAGTGGACGGAGCCAACTCGATTGAAGTGACACTTGCTGGCGGGAAAAAAGTCAGTGCTGAATTAGTAGGTAGTGACGTTTGGACCGACTTAGCTGTACTTGAAATGGACGCAACGGACGTAGAAACGGTGATTGAATTTGGAGACTCGGATGCGTTAACGCAAGGTGAACCGGTTATCGCAATCGGGAATCCACTTGGCCTCGATTTCTTCGGGTCGGTCACAACAGGAATTCTTTCCGGGAAAGAACGTGTCATCCCAGTGGACTTGAACGAAGATGGACAACAAGACTGGCAGACAGAAGTGCTTCAGACAGATGCGGCAATCAACCCAGGGAACAGCGGTGGTGCATTGATCAACATCGCGGGACAACTGATTGGAATCAACTCGATGAAAATCTCGACAACAACAGTTGAAGGAATTGGACTTGCGATTCCAATCAACTCAGCCATTCCAATCATTGAAGACCTTGAACAAAACGGTGAAGTGAAACGCCCGACGATGGGAGTGACGCTCGTCGATGTGGAACAAGTTCCATCCTTCCACCAGCAAGAAACATTAAAACTTCCAGAAGATATTACAACTGGTGTTGTGGTAGATGAAGTGATTGATAACTCTCCAGCTGCAGCAGCAGGCATGCAACAATATGATGTCATTGTGGAACTAGATGGAGAAAAGGTTGAAAATATGCTCGACCTTCGCCAATATCTCTACACAGAAAAAGAAGTGGGCGATACAATGGATGTGAAAGTATACCGCCAAGGTGAGATTGTAGAATTCACATTGGAACTGACAGACAACAACGCATTATAAGATGTGGATAACTAAATTCACTTCACAAAAGATTTACACAGGGAGCAGGAGGACGAAGTGGCGTCTTTCCTGCTTCTTTTTTATTTGTTACAATAGGGTGTGGATAAACTAGTACGAATTGTGAATAACTTTGTGCATAATCCTAATTGTCAGAGGAGGTCGAATAATGGAGAAATACGCATGCGAAAACCATGTAAATCAAGTACTTGACGAGGTAACGGCGTCGACAGGAGAATTTCCAATTCTTGAAAAGCTCGAGAATCCAGAAAACTTATCCACACGCTGTGAACATTGTGAACAGGCAGCTATATATATCGTAGCTGGAAAAAAATAAGACACAATATGTAGATAATCTATGTGGATATGTGGATAACTAATGTGGACAATGTGTTTGTAAATGAACTGTAAAGGTGGATAACCTGTGAATATCACAATTGTGACGGTTGGAAAGTTAAAAGAAAAGTATTTAAAAATGGGCATCGAAGAATACGCAAAACGTCTCGGCGCTTATGCAAAAATCGAACAGATCGAAGTGCCAGATGAAAAAGCTCCAGAAAATTTAAGTGACGCGGACATGGAAATCGTCAAACGCAAAGAAGGCGAGCGCATCTTAGCTAAAATTCACCCAGACGCACATGTCATCTCGCTTGCCATTAACGGGAAGACGCGCAGCTCTGAAGAACTCGCTGCGCATCTCAATTCCCTCATGACGTACGGTACTAGCAAAATCGTCTTTGTCATCGGCGGCTCCCT
Source organism: Chryseomicrobium sp. FSL W7-1435 (assembly GCF_038595005.1). Lineage (GTDB taxonomy): Bacteria > Bacillota > Bacilli > Bacillales_A > Planococcaceae > Chryseomicrobium. Next base: position 283,195 of record NZ_CP151997.1, on the reverse strand, counting down.
GGGTCTACACGAAGATGTATTGAAGCGGTCGAATGAGCAATTGTCGTTTGGGAAGATGACGTTGCCGCATCAGTTGATGAAGTTGGTGTTGTTGGAGCAGGTGTATCGGAGTTTTCGGATTATTAAGGGAGAGCCTTATCATAAGTAGCTCTAACGAATAATCATTTTGAGGGAGGAAGAGCATATGAAGTCGCAACAGGGGTCTCTTATTCAGGCTGTTGAAAACAATGATGTCGGAAAAGTAGAAGCTATTTTACAGAATCCGTCCTATCCGATAAATGAAACAAATGACAAAGGAGAATCTCCTCTGTTGATTGCTACACACAAAAACTTTATTGATGTCGCAAAACGTCTAATTGATGCTGGCGCTGATATTAATCAGCAAGATCATATTCAGGACAGCCCGTATTTGTATGCGGGGGCACAAGGGAAAACAGAGATTTTGAAGTATATGATTGCACATGCTGAGCCGAATCATACGGTTGTGAATCGCTATGGTGGCAATGCTTTGATTCCGGCAGCGGAAAAAGGCCATTTAGAGAATGTGAAGGTTCTTCTGCAAGACGGGAAAGCAGATATCGATCATCAAAATAATTATGGCTATACGGCTTTGATTGAAGCAGTAGCTTTGACGGACGGTTCAGCGCTGTATCAGGAAATAGTTCAAGAATTACTGAAGTATAGTGCGAACAAAGAGCTTCGTGACAACCGCGGGAAAACGGCACTGGATTATGCCAAGGAGATGGGATACACAGAAATGGTTCAACTTTTAGAAGAGTAATGATGAACGAGGTGACTAAGATAGAACCGACTAGCCAAGCAATCTTCGAATCAGAAAGATGTTATGTCAGACGTTTTGCCGAAAGCGATTTGGATGCTTTTGTTGACTATCGCAACAATGTGGAATGGATGAAATATCAATCGTTTAAAGGATATTCACGGGAAGAATATAAAGAGTTTCTATTGAAGGAAGCTACATTGGAAAGCGGAGCGCAATTAGCGATTATCAGGAAAGTGGATCAAACGCTAATTGGAGATGTCTTCATCAAAAAGGAAGATGCTATTTTCTGGATTGGTTATACCGTTCATCCGTCCTTTAAAAGGCAAGGTTACGCTTTTGAAATAGTCCAGGCAATGGTTGAATGGATCCAGCAGCAAGGCGACTATCAGATTATGGCCGGGGTAGCAGTGGAGAATAGTGCATCGATTCAGTTGCTACGGAAATTGAAGTTTACACAGGTGAATGAGGAGAACGGGGAATTGTTTTTTCAATTCCAGAAGCCATATAAAAACACCCTCACAATACATGAGGATGTCTGATTCAAAGTGCGTTCAACAAAAACTGGATTGTGACGATAACGAGAGTGATAAAGATTATTCTCTCGACTAGGCCACCCGTGCGAAAGTGAGCGATACGAAATCGCTTCGCTTTCGGTATAGGGAATAGAAGCGGCACCCCTTGAGGGTTCAGCATGTCGAGCAGTAAATGGCTGAGCGCACCGACAAAGAAGCCAAATGCGATTGGGTAAGCGTAAGAGCTGAATTCTGTTACTTCCAGCCCGGAAAAGAGAAGCAGGCTGAACAGTCCAATGATAAGTGGGGAGTGGGTTGCTCCGCGATGGGTGGTCGTGCGTCTTACTAAAAAGCCAAAAGGTTTCAAGCGGTTGCTGATGAAACTGTTCTTGTGGTCGATGTCTGGCGCAACCGAGCCGATCAGGGTAGCGACGGCAAATGGCACCACTTGCTCTGGCGACACATACTCGGTATGGTGAAGGACCGCGAGTGTGATGAGCGCCCCGCCAGCGAAATGGGTCTTGTATTGCATGAGAAACCTCCTAATATATACTGCTCATCTATAATACGAGGTATCTGGGCACGAAACAATCCAACAAATGAAGTATTCAGGAACAAGTATGTAATCTATACCTACATTCTTGTATTAGTGACAAACTAAAAGTAACTTTCATAGGAACTTAGCGAGAAGTGAAATCATTCTTGCTAAGTTCTTTTTTATTGCTCAATGCAAGGAATATATAGTAAATCGAAGTAAATGACCTAAATCTGTAATTTTTTTGTTAACCTTTCTAATAGTGAAACGTTTTAAAGGTGGGAGGTTTGAAATGAATGATTCCATAATGGGGAGAAAATTAAATGAACTACTAAAGTTTGTTTACTCGTACTTAATTAAAATGGGTGCTTCTAAGGAGGACGCAGAAGATATTATTCAAGATACTGCGTATAAATTCTTAAAATACATAGATTCTATTCAAGTGGATAAAGTCCAAAGTTGGCTATTTAGGGTAGCTATAAACCACTATTATGATCTTTACCGTAAGAAATCTAAACAAAGAGAAATAGTATTAAAATTCAACATACTAGAAATATTTGAAGAGGAAACACCTGAAAGAGTTCTCATGCAAAGCGAATTAGAAAGAGACATACATGAAGTATTAGTGAAACTAAATCCAAAATACAGACAGCTACTTCTTTTGAAATACAGTACAGGTTTGAAAATCAAAGAGATAGCAGAACTCTACAACATGAAAGAAGGGTCAGTTAAAACGATTTTGCATAGAGCGAGACAAGAATTTATCGAACACTATAGGAGGCATGAGAATGAGCAAGGAAAATGATTTTTTTCCTAAGGATTTAGAATTTGAAGGTCTAGTAAAAAAGGCTAAGAGGCGTTCGACTTTAAAAATGGTGATTATTTCATCAGTTATAAGTGCCATCGTATTAGTTGGATTATATAGTGCAGCCAATCTCGTAATGAAAATAAAAATGGAAAAAGAAACAGACTTAGATTCCGCTTGGAGCGAAGTGAAAGGAGCTAATGTCGAAGAGAGAGGAGGCATCTTTCACTACTCCATAACTTCTGCAACGGCCAAAACGAAGTTAGTAAAAGTTGTTGGAGGGGTCCCAATTCCCTGGGGAGAACGTGAAAAAGTCTTTTCAATTTTTGGTTCCTCTCAAATTGTTTCAGATAATGGTGCGTTCGCATTAGGGAATTCAGATGATGCGCGCATTCCTATGTACTATGAAGGGGAAAGAATTGTTGAATTCTTTCATCCCAAAGTAGACTATGCGCAATTACTCGATGAAAGACTCTTACTCAATGAGATTGAGGATAGTAGAGTTGTGGAGATGGCCCTCTCATTTGATGACAGTTATTCAATAGAGCAAATAAACGAGGTATTTGAAGAACAAGTAGCTTGGTATTGGGTAGATACGTTTAGCGAAGAACAAATAGAAAGAGATACGAATTTTAATAAAGATGAAAATTTTCCGGATACGACGGTCTATGGGTTTGAAGCATACGGATTTTCACATAACCCAAATGCAGAGAATTATTCGGCTTCGGAGTTTATAGCAAACCTAGAGAAAGTTAAGGAAGATGGTGGTGATTATCAAGAGGATGCTGAGAGAATCATTACTACTCTGACCAATCAAGGTGAGATACCACTAGAACCTCAAAGTCTCAGAATCAGTGGTGTGATAGTTACAGGAAAGCCAAGCGAGCTAGTAAGCTTACTTGATGAACCTATAATTCGAGGCGCTACATTAGGGGCGACAACAGATCTATATTAACTATTGCCAGTGTGATAATAACTTTTGAAAAGAGGACTTAAAAATGATGAAGAAAGCTATAATTTCAAGCGCTATAATCTGTTCAATCTTATTAGTTGGGTGTAGCAATAATGACGTCTTAGAAAGCGAACTGGAAGCAGCACTTTCACAGGAAACTATATCCTCTGAATTACAAAATGAACTAATCGCGTCTATCACTGAAGAAACGGAACTTGATAGTGAATCACTAGCAATCATAATTGATGGTGGAGTGGACGAATATACAGTTTCAGTTGGTTTCCCGAACGATGCAGATAGCGATGGAGAGATGATTCAAAAACTAGTTGAAGAGGTGATTCAAGACCTTTCTGAAACTGAAGCGGCTACTGAAGATAAAATAGTGATGAAAATAAAGGTTGAGCAGTACTAATCGTAAAATTCATGGAAATCATATCTGCCCCCATCGAGATGATACAATACTTGTATATATGATGAAACGGGGCGATTGTCATCCACTCAATACACAAACTAGGTGAGCGGTTTTGGTACATTTCCGCTATCTCTTTAACCGACCGTCCGATTCTAGGAATGGTGACGGGCACTGAGAAGACACTCCTGATTGATGCAGGAAATTCGGAAGAGCATGTGACTTATTTTATCCAAGAGCTAAACAAGTGGGGTGTTCCGAATCCAGATATAGTTGTACTGACGCATTGGCACTGGGACCACATCCTTGGCCTTTCCACACTACGGGAAACAGTTTCACTTGCTTCGAAACAGACTGCTGCGGAGATGGAGAAGTTACTGCCATACTCGTGGTCAGATGAAGCCATTGATGAGCGGGTACGAGAAGGCGTGGAAATTGAGTTTTGTGCCAAAGCAATCAAAGAAGAATACAAGGATCATCGAGATATTAAAGTGACGTTGCCAGACATTACAATCGATAAAAAAGCAGAGATTCATCTTGGCGGTGTGACCTGTATCGTGCAACATGTCGGAGGCGACCACGCGGAAGACTCGGTTGTTGTGTATATACCGGAAGAGAAAATTCTATTCCTAGGAGACTGCATCTATCCGAAGATGTACGCGGAAAAAGTGCACTATACGGTTGATGAAACCTTGCGCTTGTTAGACGTATTGGAATCGTTTGATGCGGAAACGTATATTCCTTCGCACCAACAGCCGATTTCCAAAGAGGAATTCAATCAGGAAGTGGCGATGCTTCGAACCCTTGCGAACTACACAAAAAGTTGCCAAGGTGATCAGCTGAAAATAACGGAACATTACAAAGCCCATGTGAAGAGAGAGCTCACCGAAGACGAACTCGAGACAATCTCTTATTTTGTGGACGGATATAAACTATAAAGAGGAACCGCACCAGGAGTAGGTGTGGTTTTTTTAGAATGGGTGATGGGATGAAAAAGGTTTTGCATTGGATTTGGTAGCATTTGCAGGGCAGGAGGATTGTTTATGGCATATGACTATTTGAATGGAAGTCTGTGGAGCTATTCAAATTTAATTTTTGTTCAGTGTCCCAAATGTGAAAAAGGTGCTAGAGTGTTTACGCTTACGAATGAGGAAGATGAACAAAGAGTGGTTGGTCACGAATCTAAACGGTTGCTTTGTAAGGAATGTGGCTATACAAAAGATCTACATCCAGTAAGAAGATGGGACAACCTTTTAGCTTTTGAACACACACTTTATGATGTGAGAGAGGGAGTCGACTGGTACTTCGGTCTGCCTCTGTACCTTCAAACTACATGTTGTGGTCATAAGATTTGGTTTTTAAATTATGACCATTTGAAAGAAATCGAAGACTATATTCAAAAGAATAACAGGCCCTCCGGTTTATATTATTTAAGTGCTGAGAGTAGATTGCCAAAATGGATGAAGCTTTCAAAGAACAAGTCTGAGGTGCTTAAAGCGATTTCGAAAGTAAAGACATTAAAACCAATTTAGCAGTAATTAGTTTATTTTTGGAGGTGCACCATGATTTATATCGAGACCCCGAGATTAAAATTGCGTGACTGGAAAGACTCGGATTTAGAGCCTTTCCAATATCTGAATGCTGATGAAAAAGTGATGAGATTTTTTCCGAAAGCATTATCGAAAAAAGAATCAGATGTCTTTTGTCAGGCCATCATTGCTGAAATCAAAGAATGCGGGTTTGGATTGTACGCTGTGGAAATGAAAGAAACGAAGGAGTTCATCGGCTTTATTGGATTTCACAGAGCCACGTTTGAATCTGACTTTACGCCGTGTATCGAAATTGGTTGGAGATTGAAAAAAGAGGCGTGGGGGAAAGGTTACGCAACTGAGGGAGCAAAAGCTTGTTTGGAGTATGGATTTGAGGAATTAGGTTTTGACGAAATTTTCAGCCTCACTGCGGATATCAACGAGCCTTCGAAGCAAGTGATGAGAAAAATCGGGCTGGAGTTTGTGAAGAAGTTTGATCATCCGAGAGTTGATCCAAAAAGTATGTTGAGGAAGCATGTTTTATATTATGTTCAGAGGAACGTTTGGCAAAAAGAATAGTAGATAAAGCGCAGAGTTAAACACGAGTCTTTTAACTAGGTTCGTGTTTTTTATATTGATTCGATTGGAATATATTTCACTAATTTCCTATATGTGATTTAATAAATGGAATATAATGCTATAATCAATTTAATTTCAATAAGTAATGATTTGATTGGGGGAGTAAATGATGGCTAGTGATTTACTAAATATAGTAATGTACATTGTTTATCTTCCCATCATCATCCTCATCCATGAACTAGGACACGCTGTGTTTGTTGTATTAGTTGGAGGCAAAGTTAAAGAAGTGAGTATAGGTCGCGGGGAAGAAACGTTTCGATTTGGTAAGTTCGTGTTGTATAAAAGCGATTGGTGGACCGGGTTTTGTGCATGGGAAGATATAGATTCTCTCGCAGAGTATAAACAACTTCTCATTTATATGGGAGGAATCATTTTTAATCTAGCTACTGCAACTACTGTGTGGATTTTTGGGGAGGCGCAGTATGCAGATTGGTATAGGTCATTTATTGTTGCCTCTTACTTTATGGCAGTACTCAATTTACTTCCAATCGTTTATAAAAATCTAAATTTGAAATCAGATGGTCTTCAATGCTTGGAACTCATTAAATCAACTGGAGGAAAATAAATGAGCGATTTAGAGTTCATGACGTCGTATGTCAATCATCTGAGTCTTGCACTTCTAGTATTCATCTTCAGCTTGATTGCTTCTGCTATTTTCAAGTCTAGAACAGATTTGATTTGGCTGCTTAGTACAACTTTACTGTTAATTCTCTTTTCAAGCTTACTTGTCACCAATATGGAGTACATAGCAGAGAATCTTTCAACCGACTTCTATGTGATGTTCATCGCATACATCGCTCTTGTCATCATCTTCATTCGGAATTTGTATGTGTATTTCAGAAATCGGAAAAGAACAAAATACAATACTAATAAGGAAGTTTAGATAGTGTACTTTTTACTACCTCTTTAGCTACTAACAATAGTTGGAACATTATCAGTAGCGACAATTACTCGAACTAAAGTGGTTATGTGTTGATTGGGTAAAACCGTACCTGTGCCTCACACAATTCAACAATCTTAATTTAATAAGGTTTGCTCTATATAGTTATAGAATTGCAATGCAAACTCAGAATCATTGGGTACACTGTTACCTTAGAATAAAACGCTTAATTTAACAGTAATCGATTATGAATCTAGAGGATCAAAAAATTCTAGTAAATAGCAAAGTAAGCGCGGTTTCATTGGAATTACATTTGATATCTACTGGAAACTACTATATGATAATCTTATACAATAACGCCCGTAATAAAACGGGAGAGGTTCATAGCTACTACCCTCTATAAAAAACTATGGAAACATGACTATTCGCCATGTCCATATAGGACGTGGCTTTTTTTATGTTTTCTTCCTATGTTTTAATAGAACGAATCATAGCGCCTCTCTTGGAAAGTGTCGGAAACATTTTACGAGGGAGTTTTTTATATTTATAAGCTGAAGGAGATTTTAACATATGCCTGAATTTAGAATTGTCGATAAGCTACAAAAAATCGATGTGGATATTAAAAGTAGTCAATTGAAGTATCATGCAAAGCGTGTACTTGTCAGTAAAGAGTTTACGTTTGACGCCGCCCATCATTTACATAACTATGAGGGAAAGTGTAAAAATCTACATGGACATACGTATCGTGCGATTTTAGGCATAAGCGGTTATACGGACGATCGAGGATTGATGATTGATTTTGGAGAAATTAAGGAAATGTGGAAGCAAATCGAAACGTATTTGGACCATCATTATATCAATGAAACGCTACCACCAATGAATACAACAGCTGAAAATATTGTTGTGTGGATTTATGAAAAATTACATGAAGCTTTGCAAAAGGAGCAACGGTATGATGGCGCACGTGTAGAGTTTGTTAAGCTATATGAAACGCCTACGAGCTATGCTGAAGCAAGAAGGGAATGGATGGAAGTTGAGTAAAGTTCCTGTAATGGAGATTTTCGGTCCTACAGTGCAAGGCGAGGGCATGGTAATAGGTCAGAAGACAATGTTTGTACGCACAGCTGGATGTGATTATGCCTGTTCTTGGTGTGATTCGTCATTTACATGGGACGGTAGCGGCAAGCATTTAATCGTGCAAATGACGGCGGAGGATATTTGGACAGAGTTAAAACGTGTTGGTGGAAATAGGTTTTCATTTGTCACAATTTCAGGAGGGAATCCAGCACTTCTTTCCAACCTAGGTGCACTGATTGCAATTTTAAAACAAAATAATATAAAAATTAGTGTAGAGACACAAGGAAGTAAGTGGCAGGATTGGCTATATGACATCGATGAATTGACAATTTCTCCAAAGCCACCTAGCTCTAATATGATCACAAATTTTTCGATGCTGTCTACTATTATAGAGAAGTTGAAAATTCGAAATGGTAATCAGCACATGTCCCTAAAAATCGTTATCTTTAATCAAAAGGATTATGAGTATGCCAAAGATGTACATCAACGATACCCAGACATCCCACTTTATTTACAAGTCGGAAATGATGATATTACCTCATCAGACACTGGACAATTAGCAAATCATCTATTGGCAAAGTATGAAATGCTCATTGATCAAGTGATGATGGATGAACAATTAAACGATGTTAAAGTACTGCCACAGCTGCATACCCTCATCTGGGGAAATAAAAGAGGGGTGTAATTCTGGGCTGTAAAACGATAGACAATTCAATAAACTTTGCTTGCAAAAAGAGGAGAAAACATAATGAAACATGATAAGGCCGTTGTTGTATTTAGTGGCGGGCAAGATAGTACAACGTGTTTGTTTTGGGCTTTAAAAAACTTTAAAGAGGTAGAAGCCGTAACTTTTGATTATGGACAACGCCATGCACTCGAAATTGAATGTGCTAAACAAATTGCCCAGGAGTTGAACGTACGACATCATATTTTAAATATGTCGCTCTTGAATCAGTTGGCACCGAATGCGTTAACGCGAGACGATATCGAAATAAAAGAAGGGGAGGAAGGCGAGCTCCCATCTACGTTTGTACCAGGTCGTAATTTAGTTTTTTTATCCTTCGCAGGGATTTTAGCAAGCCAAATTGGCGCGAAGCATATTGTAACAGGTGTGTGTGAAACCGATTTTAGTGGCTATCCAGATTGTCGCGATGCCTTTGTAAAATCATTGAATGTCACATTAAATTTGTCGATGGATACCTCATTTGTTATACATACGCCACTCATGTGGATCGATAAAGCAGAAACATGGGCTTTAGCAGATCAGCTAGGTGCGTTTGACTTTGTGCGTCAAAAAACATTGACATGTTATAACGGAATAATTGCGGATGGATGTGGGGAGTGCCCAGCATGTAAGCTTCGTCTGCAAGGAATGGAAGCTTATGTACAATCGTTAAAATAGGAGTATTTTAGCGAGCAGGATACCCTCAGTCATCTTAGGCAAGTCTAAATGGAGGTCGATGTCTCTCAATGCCATTGATTATCGACCTCCTTCTGGCTATCAACTTTTGCAATGAGTAGCATTCATTTAAGCTGAATACCAAACTTTTGTATTAAATCTTTAAATGCTGGCCTTTCATTCCCATCTCGTCCAATCACTGCTTCTGCCGTTACTAATGAATTTAATACTGCTTCTTCTGTCGCTTCTCCCACAGCTCTAAAAGCCACATCCATATCTTCTTCATGAATTTGAGGGATTGCCAAACAATGTTCTGGTTTTTCATGCGGAATCTTGGTGGCTGTAGAGAATCCTATGACGATCTCGCCACTTCCATTTGTAATGATTGAACCCGTTCTAGATAAGCCTGTAATAGACCTTTTTAGTATGCGATTTAATTGTCTCTCAGACACTGGCAGGTCGGTTGCAACGATAATCATGATGGACCCTTTATCCTCTTCTTTATAAGATGCACGAATGGCTTCCTTCAATTCTTGACCAACAGCTTTACCCTTCACCAACAAATCGCTTAAGATTCCGAAATTAGACAACACCAAAACCCCGAGTGTGTAGTTTCCAAACTGCAGATTTAGTAGTCGAGAAGCAGAACCAATTCCTCCTTTTAGTGAATAACAAAGCATTCCAGTCCCTGCACCGACTGTTCCTTCTTCGAATTCAGACGAAGTATTTTCAAGTGCTTGACGGACATGTTCCGGCTTCACAAATTTTGCCCTTATATCATTTAAAAACATGTCATTGCATTCACCGACTATGGGATTCACGGTTCCCGTGGTACGTCCAATTTCAGGATTTTTTTCTAGCATGTAATCAATTAATGTATCTGCAGCTAACCCGACACTCAATGTGTTCGTTAATAGAATAGGTGACTCTAAAGTACCTAATTCACTCATTTGAATCGTACCCATCGTTTTTCCAAAACCGTTAATCACATGACTGGAAGCAATTAGTTTTTCTTTAAAGATATTGCCCTGATGCGGCAAAATGGCTGTAACACCTGTTTGCATAGTGTTATCGCTTAGCGTCACATGTCCAACTGTTACGCCTTCTACATCGGTAATCGCGTTATAAGGACCGGTTTCTAATCGACCAATCTCTACTCCGTAATCTCGTATTCTTTTTTGATTAAACATTTCATCGCCCTTTCGCTTTTTACTATCCCTTCCCTTAATTATACAACTTCTTTTTATTTACACTAAAAGGTAACTGTACGTTGTGCTATTCAGCTTTATAGAATTGTTCCGAATTAAGTAGATATAAGCTAGGGGAGCGGAGCATACATCTATAGAACGCAGAGAAAGAGTGTAGATTGTATGCAAAGGAGAAGGATATGTCTAATTATTACGCTGGGATGCACATCAATACTCCGAATGTGGTTTCGTTTGCACGTGGGGATGTAACGGGAGATAGAGTGCCTGATAATGTTTATTTGACCGGAGTCATGACGCCAGATAGTCCATTTATTCAAAATATCACCTTACTCGTGCAAGATGGAAGGTCTGGCGCGGTAACCAGGGTTCCACTTGGTGAAAATGCAGGCTACAATCCTACTCTGTTCCTGGGGGATTTTACGGGGAATGGTGTAGATGATATTCTCATAAGCATTGCCACAGGTGGCAGTGGGGGAATTATGTATCACTATATCTATTCATTTGTGGACAATGAACCGAAGTTGATTTTTGATTTTGATGCTTATAATGAGCAGTACCAGTATGAAGTTTCGTATCAAGATCATTACAAAGTGAAGGTCGTTAGCCTGATCAATAATGAAACGTACATTATTGACATCTCAGCAAGAGGCAGCGAATATTTAGATGAAATCTATGATGAAAATGGGAAATTGAAGAGTCCGATTACTGGATTTGTAAATCCGCTTAGTGGATTATATCCTGTAGATTTTGATTACAATCAACAGTTTGAACTGTTGGCCTATCAGAGAATTGCAGGGCGATACAATGCGGATTCTTTAGGGTATGTCTTGAATACTTTAGCATGGTCGGGTAATAGATTTGGTTTGCAAAATCAGTATGTTGCTATCTTTGGGAGTTAGAATATCAGAGGGAGTTAGGGAGAGCATTAAAATGTAATCAGCTAAATAGAAAACAACCAGTTAACTTCCAATTAACTGGTTGTTTTTATTACAAGAGTTCTTTAGCAATCAATTTATACGACTGTAAGCGATCCCTATAGTCATGAGTGATAGTAAGGATCATGAATTCATTAGTGTGGTAGATGGATTGTAACTGTTCAAGCTGCTCCCGTACCTCTTGTGGATTGCCGATAATCATTTTGCGCCGCATCTCTTCAATTTCTTGTTGATCTCCACTTGTATATGGATAGCGTTCGGCTTCTTCTAGTGAAGGGATTCCAACGCTACCTTCCCCTTTTGCCATCTTTAATTTCCAGAGAAAACCACTCTTTGCCAAGCGTTCAGCTTTTTCGGTAGTTTCTGCACAAATGGCAGACACGGCTATAATCGATTCCGGTTTTTGGGATAAACCAGGTTGAAAATTTTCTTCGTAGGTTTTAAGGGTTTCTGGCCCTTCTTTATCACTCATAAAATGACCGAATGCATAGGCGCTTCCATTCTCTGCAGCAAGCTGGGCACTTTTACTACTTGTCCCGAGAAGCCATGGTTTAGGAGAAATTTCCGGAAGCGGTGCTGCAGATACTTTTGAATACATATGTTCTTCCGGAAAATCATCTTTGAGGAAATGCAAAAGTTCTTTAAAGGATTCCGGCAATTTATAAACATTTTGCAAATAATTATCCGAGAGAGCCATCGTCACTTCAGCTGATCCGCCCGGAGCCCTTCCGATTCCTAAATCAATTCTGCCCGGAAACAGAGTCGCTAGCATATTATAGACTTCCGCAACCTTGTACGGTTTATAATGCGGAAGCAATACCGCCCCTGCTCCGATACGGATTGTTTTAGTGTGCGCCCCAATATAGCCCAGCATCACTTCCGGCGCAGAACAGGACAGTCCGGAAAAATCGTGATGCTCGGCAATCCAATACCGCGTGTACCCGAACTGTTCACCACTTTTTGCGAGCTCCATGGAAGCCTGCAAAGCTGTAGCTGGTGTTTTGCCAGCGGATACAGGTGATTGATCCAGGATGCTTAATTTCAGTCGATTTTCTCTATCCAATTTCAATCAGCTCCAGGCTGAATAGTGATGAAGAATTTTCATTCGTGAAATCAGTCCGTGAAGTAGAGTAATTGTTGATGGTTCCTCTGAAGCTCAAATCGAGTTCAGGGACCAATACATCAAATGTATTTTTGTATAAATGGACCGTAACGTCGTGGTACTCATTCCCGCCTCTTACTTCAAAATCAAACCTAATCGTCTTTGCTTCTTTTCCGGAACTGCTTGTGATGACTCCTTGTTCAAAACCAGTTACCTTCAAAGAAAAATCGTCCATAATCACTTCATTTACCATTCCGGATCCTCCTCAATATTTACCTAAGTTTGTCCATATTAACACTCACTAAAAACGTTTAACAAACTTTCTGCTTTGTTTAGTTAGGAGTACACTAAAAGGAGGGGAGAAGGAGACAGCTGAAAAATTTTGTGAACGAGATGAATAAAAGTAAGCGATATTATTCAACTAACGGGCAGTTTAGTGCAACAAGAACATACAAAAAAAGGCATGGAGACATATGTCTCTAAGCCTTTTTCTCTATTGTGAATCCGCTGGGGGTGTCGGGCCAAAGAATTTCTATCTTATTCCATCATATTGTTTATTGAGTTCTTCTTTAAGAACTTTTGCAAGTGTTAACATGTTGTATTTGCCTGCAACTTTTTCGGCGTCTGCGTTGTAGTTGGTGTTAGTGTTGACGTCGTACGTATAGATTTCACCGTCTTCGCTGTAGATGAATTCGATTCCTGCTACTTTGATTTGGTTTTGTTTTAAGAAGGCTTCGTATTTTTCAATAATCGGCTCTTTGAAACCTTGGATAATCTGGAACTTTGGTGAAGATGTCGGTTGTTCGCCTACAGGGCAGAACAAGTCGTCAATTTGGCAAGCGTCTGCTGGGCATAGTTCGAAGCCTTCGGAAGTGTCGACTTTAACTGCGTACTGAAAATCACCGTTGATGAATTCGCAACGAGTGATGAAAGGTTCAGGTGCTTTGATATATTTCTGAATCAGTGTGACTCCGTCTACCGGCTCGTCGAATGTTGGTCCATCGACGTAGCCCCGTAATCCATCGATAGAATTGAATAGCTGGACTCCAAGGCCTTTCCCTGCACGATTATGCTTGGTGATAAAAGAGCTTTCACCGAGTTTTTCAGCTGCTTTGATGATCTGTTCCTTACCTACCGCTGCGATGGTATCCGGTGTTTTAATGCCCGCAGCGTTCAATGCCGTATATTGAAGCACTTTGCTGAGTTCAAGTCTAAGGGCATTGCTGCCATTAAAGATGGTACGACCATGGTGCTCAAGCCATGCAAGTACCGAGGAAGTAAGTTCCGGTGCGTAACGATGGCCGCGTGTATGCGAAGAAGCACTCATACGGTTGTAAAAAATGCCTTCAGGCGGCGCTTCCGTGAGGTCCACTAAACCTTGGTCAAGATGCCATTCTTCGTAGGGTACCTGAAGCTCTTCAAGTCTACTGGTCAAATGGTTAGTCCATTCGCTGTTTTCATGGATGATGTAAACTTTGCTCATGTTTAGGGTCCTCCTTTTGATTAGATAACTCGGGCTCTCTTGCTTTCAACGAGTGGCATGACTTTTTCTGCAAAGCGTTCCATCTCCTCGAGTTGCGGGGAGAATTGGAGCAGTAATAGATCAAGCCCGGATTCTTCGTATGCAATTATCTGATTGGCAATCTGTTCAGGAGTGCCAATTAAGTTCGGTCTCAGCCCACGGTTGGAAACCGAGTAGTCGTAGAGTTTAACTTGCTGTTCAAGTTGTGATTTACTCGTGAAGTCATTATAACCGGCATATCCACTGTTTTCCTTCACATCTGTGATGCGTTCAAGCTCGGCTAGAGCCTCTTCTTCCGTATCGCGGCAGATGACATAGGCTGCCATACCGAAAGATTTGAATGGTTCTTTTCCAGCCAGGTTACGAAGAGATTTCATGCCGTCAACTTTGGCTTTGATTTCCTCGACCGTTCCGCCATGCATGACGTAAGCATCGCATCCTGCAACGATGGTTTCTTTCCCTCGAGGGCTTTCACCGCCTGCATACAGAATTGGGTTCGGTTTTTGGACCGGTTTCGGGTGCAAGTGTGCATTTTCAATAGTGTAGAATTTACCCTTAAAAGAGAAGACTTCTTTCGTCCAAAGTCCTTTTATGACTTCCAGGAATTCTTCTGTACGGTCGTACCGCTCGTCGTGTTCCGTGAAGACTCCTCCGTATTGGTTGGCTTCTTCTTGCCACCACGCAGAAACGACATTCAGAGTGAAACGTCCGTTGCTGATTTGATCGATGTTTGCGGCCATTTTTGCTGTTACTGCCGGGTTGTGGAAGCCAGGTCGGACAGCGGCCATAATTTCAATTCTATCTGTAACGGCTGCAAGCGCAGCTGCTGTAGACCATGCTTCCAAAGAGTCGGATTCGGGCCCTTTAATGTCATTCAGGTAAAGCTCGGCGATGAGTGTGGTATCAAAGCCAAGTCTTTCTCCTGCTTGAATTACTTGTTTTGCGTAGTCAAAAGTGGGAGGCATATTCTCATCTTCGACATTGCGAAGCCATCCTCCAAATATAGGAAGCCAAAATCCATACCGCATCGTTATTCAACCCCTTTAAAAAGTTATTATAATTTAATGAAAATTCTATCCCTTGAACAATATTAATCATATTGGTTAACTAGGTTATAAGTCAATATTTTAATATTCACTCAATGATCTGTATTGAAAGATTAGGTCAGTCAGCTACCTATAAGTACCTCGGCATCCTCAAAATACTCAGCTAATAATTGTGAGAATTGATGAAGTAACCTACTCAAAAACATAACGAGCGACTTGTTCATCGTTAATTACAAGACCCTCTACTTCTTGGAACCCTAGTTTTTCGTATATATGCTTTGCTTTTTCATTCAGAGGTTCATAGGAGAGCGTGATGGATGTATGACGATTTTCTTTTCTGTTTTTAATATCTTCCATTATTATTTCTTTCGCGATTACTAAATGAGGAAACCCAGCTAATGGAACGTTATATTAATTCATCTTCATATAACTAATAGATGCTTTGCATTCACTTGCAGACACATTTTAAAAGAGCCCAATTCTTTTACGAATGTGGACTCTTTTGTATGGTGTATTTAGAGTATCTACCAGTTACTTCTCAGCTTCCAAAGTAGAAGCCACTTCCGAGACAATGATCTCGCTTCCTAGCATCGGCGATTCTTCTCCATCATTTCCTGGACGTGAATGAGATTCTTTGAAAGCGTCGCTGTTTCTCCATTCTGTGAAGCCTTTCATCGTCTCCCAGTACATATTGACGCTTACTTCATCATGCTCAGTGAGGTTTTGTGTAATCCATACCTCCACTTTTACAAAGCCGTTCATTTTTTGTAGTGCGCCTGGCTTTGTGAATCGCGGAGCCATTTTTTCAGCGAAGCCTTTTTTCATTTTGATTCGGTTTGTGACGATAATCATTTGTGAATTCCTCCTACGTGCAGATTTTATTGGGCTGTTTACGTAGCAATCCCAATAGATGCGTTTGTATAGCCTTCCTCACTCAACGCTTTCACAATAAAGTGCGCTACGTCGGCGCGAGGAATCGTTCTAGATTTGTCGGGCACACCTTCTACGGATTCTCTGTAAGTTCCCATGAACGCGTCATTTGTTAAGCCGAGCGGTCGAACGATTGTGTAGTTTAACCCATTTGCTTGAATGAAATCGACAGCATTGCGATGATCGGTCAAAGGATTTTTAAGAATCTGCATGATCAGTTTGCCGCTGACTCCCGGAAGCTCTTTATTAATTCCTGCAGAAGCCGTATACACAATTCGGTCGACGTTATGTTGTTTCATTCCAAGAACAATATTCTTTGCCATTTCTTCTAGCTCACCAGATTTTTTCGTGCCTTTGTTAGAACCTAAACACGACACGACGGCCTGGTGTCCTTCAATGGCAGCAGCGACCTCTTCCGGATTGAACGCATCTCCTTGAATGACTTGGAGTTTTTCATGCGTCACGTTTAGTTTGAAAGGGGTGCGAACGAACGCCGTAACGTCCATGCCTTTTTCTAAGGCTTGTTTCACGACATGCTGACCGACGCCGCCAGTAGCACCGAACACGATGAGTTTCATAACCCCACTCCTCGAATAGTAGTTATGTGCATCGTACCCCATTTCTACCCAGAAAGTCATTTGAGAGACTTAAACACTGAGACCGATTTGTATAGGTACCTGTGCACGGAACTATTCAACACAATTTGTATAAATAAACGGAGAGTGTTTAATCTACTGAGTTTGCTACGCATATTTATGAAATTGTAGTAAATAATTAGAGTTGTTTAGTACACAGGTACCTAAAAGGGGAATTCTTCCATTTAAAATAAATTATGAAGGAATAAACTATGAAAAAAATTATAGTATTTAACATCTTATTTTGCTTGGTAGTTATGCTAATAAGTAACATGTATTATGATTTTAAAGCTAAAGAAATTATTGTATATAACTATGTGGCAGAGCATTTAGAAAGAAAATATGAGCTTAGTAGAGAGAACTTGGACATGGATATTCAGTATCGGATAGGCCCAGGATTATATGAGGTGCTAGTTCTGGAATCTGAAACGAAAAAAGAATATTTTTTCGAAGTAGACATTTCAGAAGATTATTCACTGTTTTATTTTGAGGATCTAACATATCTTTACAACAGAAAAGATACGGACTGATTTGTGTTGGATAATGAATTTCTTAGAGTCAGAACTTATAAATAGATACCTCAGTGACTGCTAAGTATTTCTTCCGAGCCATAATTAAATTGTTTAAGAGTTCTCTAAGAAAACCTTAAGAATTTCCCTACTCATTTCTTCAGATTTGAATGAAATAATAAGTGTACTAGCTAAAGTGCAGGCACGATTTCGATCTGAAGAAAAGGAGTTGGGTAAGAATGATGACAGAAGATTCATGGTCGTATGTGACCACTATTGACGCATGGTATGTTTTGGGGCCACTGTTTGTCGTGTATTTAGTTTTAATGATGGGGAAGATAAAGAGACAGAATGAGAGTTTTAATGCGTTTCAATATATCACGTTGATTACTGTAGGCATCTATCTAGTATCGGTGGTGGCATTGACAACGTTCCCGATTGAAGTGAACTGGGGGATGTATAAGAATCAGACTTCCTGGCTTAGCCGAATTAACCCAATTCCGATACTGACAATAGATATAGCGACGTTTGTTTTGAATATCATTATGTTCATTCCATTCGGTGTATACCAATGGTTACTAGTGAAAAAGGACAAAATTTCGTGGGAGCCAGTTGTAATCAGTAGCTTGCTGTTCAGTCTCTCTATAGAAGTCCTGCAGTTACTTATGTATATCATCTTTAACAGTGCCAGAAGTGTAGATGTGAATGACTTGATTGCCAACACGCTCGGTGGTGTTCTCGGCTACTTGGCGATGAAATTCATTTCAAAGAATGTCTATTTCAAAGAATGGATCGACCAATTTAAAGTGTCCATGAAAAGTTTGATCACTGCTCAACATTAAGTTTTTTATTTCAATAGGTACCTGTGCACGAAACTATTCAACACAATTTGCATAAATGAATAGAGAGTGTTTATGCTACTGGTTTTACTACTCATAATTATGTAATTGTAGTAAATAAACAGAGTTGTTTGGTGCACAGGTACCTCGGAGGGAAATTCTCCCAATCGAAAATCAACGCAAATCCTAAGAATTTAGGGTTTGTGTTTTTTTCATATATGGATGACTTTATGAATTTGAAGAGGAATGTTTGCTTTATTTTTATTCAACCACATATAGTAGCATTAGCAGTGATTCGCTGAACTAGTATGAAGCTTAAAGGGAGGAATAGAAATGAATGTTTCATCAACCAAATGGGTGTGTTCCGTCTCAGTAGCGACAGTCTGGACCTCACCGGAATCACCACGAGAAATTGATCAGTTTGGATTCGACCAACCGGTCAAGATGGCGAAATGGATAGAAAAGTTGGGCTTTGAAGAATTGCTGGATTTGTGTGAAGGCAACCGAGTGCAAACGCAACTACTCTATGGAGACCCGGTACATATCGATGCGATTGAAGGGAACTGGGCGAAAGTCGTTTGCGAGTGGCAGTCTTCTAAAAAAGATCAACGTGGCTATCCTGGGTGGGTTCCGCTACATCAACTAACAGAAGTAGACTACAAAGATTCGCAAGAACTGGCACGTATAGCTGTAAACAAAGCGCAGCTTTGGACACTTGATAAAGAACCATTTCTAGTCGTGCCGTTCAATACGTTTCTTCCTGTTCGACTTTCCTCTGAAGAATTTACAACAGTGATTACACCTCATGGGGAGATGCTTGTCCGGAGTGAAGACATTGAAGTGGCGAGTTCTCGTGATGAGTTCACGAAACGAGATGGTGTAGCAGTGCTAAAAGAAGCCAGCCAGTTCCTGGATCTCCCGTATTTCTGGGGAGGCATGTCGAGCTACGGCTATGACTGCTCAGGGTTTAGTTCTAACATGCTGCGCGCATGTGGGTATTCGATTCCACGAGATGCAAGTGATCAAGCAGTATCTGGTATAGAGATAAACAGTGGAGACGAGACACAATGGCTTCCGGGAGATCTGTTGTTCTTCGCAAATGACGAAAGAAAAGGGAATGTGCGCCATGTCGGCATCTATTCTGGCAACGGTCAGATGATTCATTCCCCTTCAACCGGTCAGTCGATTGAATACTGCACGCTAGCTGGAACCAAGTTTGTGAAGGAACTATGCGCGGTGAGACGTTATGCGCGTGTAAATTAACAGTAAAAAGCCACCAGACGCCTGGTGGCTTTTGTTCGCTTATGGCGTGAATAAGTTGTCGATTATAGCGACTAATTTCCAATCACTAGTTGCATTATCTTGCTCAAACACCAGGTTCAAGCTTCGGTAATCAAGACCACTATATTGTTCCGTTCCTGCATGGTAAAACTCAACGATTTTCGCGTCCGGAAAAACGCTCTTTAAGTAGTTGGAAGGGTCGAGTTCTGTATTCGGTGCATCTACAAAGACTTCATCTGCTTCAAAAAAGCGCTCGACTTGAAGATATTCTTCAAAGTAACCAGCAGGCGTCAAGCGAATCTCCGTGTTTGCTTCCCCGTAGCCCCAAAGATACGTTTCGGAGTCGGAGAGAAGAACGGAGACCTCGTTTTGCTGGAATGTAACTGTCGAGTCTGATACAGAGTAATAAGGTGAGAACTGGATTCCTTTTTGCGAGTGAACGTTGCTCGCGAGTATCTCCATATCTCGGTTATTCAAAGCTTCCAGAATCTCGTGCGCTTGTTGTTCAAGTGCAGCAGGATCAAACGGTGTTTCTTCCGGTTGTTCTTCTGGCGCAGTACTTGGAACGAGGTCACCCGGTTGTTCGGCAGGAAGAACTGGCTCTTCCACTGCTGTATTCGATGGTGTGTTGAGCAGATTAATCGAAAGAATCGTCAGGATAAAAAGAGCAGCGATTGCAACGAGACTTGTACGCGCCTTAGACCAATTCGTACGGCTTCGCTTTGGTGGAGCAACAGGTTCTTCAAGTGCTTTCATAATATTTTGGTGAAGGCGGTGTTGAGTTTCTTCTGTCATGCGGTGCGCCGGGAATGTGTTCAGTTCGCTATCAGGTGTGATGTGATTATCGTTCATACAATTCCCTCCAGTTGGGTTCGGATCGTAACGCTTTAATGGCACGGTGGAAATTTGTGCGGACGGCGGTCTCTTTGCAGCCTAAGATTATGGCCGTTTCGCTGACCGAGAGTCCTTGGATTCCACGTAGTAGCAACACGTCTCGAAATTTCTTTTTTTGTTGGTTGATGACGTGATAAAGTGCCAGTTTGTCTTCGTTATCGAGTAAACGTTGTTCTGGCGAATCGTTTAAGGACTGATTGAAAGTCACGTCTTGCCAAGGTAGTGCGGTCAGGCTGACTTTTGTTTGTCGTTTTCGTGCGTGATCGATAGCGATATTGCGTGCAATACTCATCAGCCAGGTCTTAGGGCTCGATTGGTTACGATAAGTCGCCAAGCCTTTTCCGGCTTTAATGAATACATCCTGGACTAAATCTTCGACGTCGCGCGTGCCGGTGTAGTAGACAAGAAAGTTGTAGATGTCTTGATTATAGAGATAGAACCAGTCGGAGATGGTTTGTTGGTCGCTGTTCATGTAGCTTTGATCCTCCTTTGTGTATCGTTGCTAATTAGACGAGTTGTTTTCCTCGGTGTGTCAAAACGGAAGAGAATATTTTGAGGTGGGTGAAACAAAAGTATAGTTGATTGATATACTCATAGTACCAATATTTAGGTCTTAAGAGTGAAGGGTGTAAGGGGGGATGACGAAGGTGATTATAGATGCAAAACTAATTGATGAGCCAAACTCTAATGACTATCATGAGAAAATCTATGACATTTCAACTCCTTGGAGCTCATCCGAATGGACCTGGGTTAAGTTCACGACGGACGCATACAGAGAGTGGTGTGGGAACTTTAGGGGCAGTCCTCGTGGTGTGGCAGTATCTGAAAAATATAACTGCATCCTTGTCCTAACCTCAGATTTTCTATATAAACTCAGCTCATCAGACGGGGAGTTATTGGCTTACGAAGCAGAGCCCCAGTTTCAAGTACTTACAGTAACTCCTTCAGGGGAATTTGTAGCTGCGGATTATTATTCGATTGTGAGATTGGAGCCAGATTTAACAACGAATCAGCCTTTAAAGAGCCCTATTGAGATGGACTATATATCGTTTGAGGAATGGACGAACTCCACACTCACCATTCAGTGCACGGAGTTTTTAAATGATGCGAAAAAAGTGACGCTGGAATTGGACGGAGAGACGTTTGAAGTGAAGATAAAACACAAATAAAATGGTGGATGGTTTTTGATGGGAGCTAGAAATAGAAACAGGGGGTTAGCATAATGAAAATGCCGACACACATAGTCGCAGTTGGTGGGATTGTAGAAGATGACAATAATAATATTCTGTTAGTGAAAACACAACATGGGGGATGGGTTTTTCCTGGTGGACAAGTAGAAATTGGAGAGAATTTGCTTGATGCACTCGTGAGAGAAGTGCAGGAGGAAAGTGGAATCGATATTGAAATCATAAACTTAATCGGAGTCTATTCAAATACAGGAGTTTATAAATGGTATGACGGTGTTACGGATGTGCCCACTAAGTTGATGCTTGATTACATCTGCAAACCTATTGGAGGAGACTTAACTACATCTGTTGAGACTTCAGAAGTGGCATGGATAAATAAAGAGGAAGTTTTAGAGTTTATTACTGCTCCTGCGATTCGTGAAAGATACCAAGCTTACTTGAAATTTAAAGGCGACATCACTTACATGGATTATGTAACTCAGCCAGAATTCGTGGTTAATAAAGAGCGGATGATTTAAGTAAACTATCTTTCCACAAGAAAGCAGGTTACATATGATCGAACTAAGAGAAATGACAATACAAGAGTTTGAAGTCTATTTCCAAGATAAATTTAAGCGCTATACAGAAATTCTATCCGAAAACCCACATGAAATTGGAGAATCTCCTGCTGTACAAGCAAAAAAGCAGCTGAGCAATTTACTTCCACAAGGTCTCACAACTCCTCGCCACTGGCTATTTACTGTTCAAGTAGATGAGGAATTAGCAGGTTATGTGTGGTTAAAAATAGAAGAAGAGTGCGTTTCTGTACGAAATCTATTTATTGGAAGCGTACCGTGGAAAGGGTGTCGGTACAGAAGTTATGAGTCAGATAGAGCATCTACTTAACCAAAAAGAAATCACTTACTTTAAACTTCATGTGTTTGGCAGCAGTACAGGGGCGCGAAAGCTTTACGAAGAACTTGGTTTTCAGGTTGCAGGGGTAAATATGCTGAAATCGCTAGACAGTAAAATGGTGAAATACGAAAATAACTAGGAGGTCCCCATGACAATCATCTACATAACCGGTTTATCTGGAGTAGGAACAACAAGCGCATTGGATGAATTGAATCGCAGAGGCTACAGAACAATTGACACGGATTATGGAGGCTATGTGAGAAACGTGGCTTTAGAAGAAGGAATAGCTCATTACTTAAATGAGGAAAAGATGGAGCATCTTTTGAAAAGTGTAGGTGAGGAACATCTCTTTATTTCAGGGTGCTGCGACAATCAAGGACAGTTCTATAAAGACTTTGATATGGTGGTGTTATTGAAAGCGGATCTTTCTACAATGTTTGAAAGAATTGAGAATCGAACCACAAATCAATACGGAAAAACGCCTGAACAGAGACAGGAAATCCTCGACAATCACGCTGCTGTCTTGCCATTATTAGAAAAAAGTTCAGATGTCACCATAGACACTACACATGTATCCATCCAAGAAGTAAGTGATCAGTTAGAAGCTTTACTATAAACGTTTACAGGTATACATGTATACCATAGTTAGATAAGGAGAATACTTATGAATACAAATAATAACCAAATGAATATCCATCTAGTGCTATTGATTGCAGTGACACTAGTAAATCTTATTGTAGAGAATGAACAATTCACAACAGCTTTCAATGTCATTGTATTCGTTGTAGTATTGGTTAACATAGTTGTGGCAAAGCGAAGAAATAAACAGGCAATTAATAAGAAGATGTAACTAGTATTAAAACAATAAAACTAAAACCAGCTGGTTCCTCAAAAGGAGCCAGCTGGTTTCGTTTACTCTTACTTCTTACAATACAACGCCACAAAATGGGCAGGGTTGAGCTTCTCGCCCGTGATACGCTCGATTTTTTCATTCCAGTCGTAAAGTGCTGCCGGTTTGAAGAATTCGTTGAGGAGCATGTCGCCCGCTTCTTTTGTGAAGAATTCCGGTGAAATCTTCGTCTCGATATGGCGCTGAAGCTGTGCCGCCATCAGTTCGCCTAGTAGGTAGTTCTGATAGTAGACAGGAGCCAATGTGAAGTGAATTTTCGCTGCCCAGTCCGGGTTTGAAGTATCTTCAGGTGGCGTAACCAACTGGATGTCACTCACAATCTTCCACCACAACGCATTCAAATCTTGGTCTGGGTTCTCGTATAGTTCTTTCTCAAAGAAGACAAATGTGATTATCCAGCGCACCATGATCAACATTTGAAGCTGTTGGTACTCCGCAAGTTCTCCCTCAAGGCCGTCTACAGTCTTTTCATCCAATTTCAAGAAACGCTTCAACCAACGCGGGTCTTTCCCCATCTTTCCGAACAACATCGCAATCGCTTCTGTCGTCAGAGTATGACTGTTCGTGCGAAGCGTGAAGGGTAGGTCACTGTCGACGTATTTAAAATAAGCGGCGTGGCCAAACTCGTGCAAGTTCGTTTCCATCCAGTACGCATCTTCCGTCAAGTTGCACAACACGCGCGTGTCGCCAGCGCGGTCGACATCCATACAAAATGCAGTCGGATTCTTTTTGTCGCGCGGAAACAGGTCGCTCTTTGCATATAAATCATCAATCTTGATCCCCATTGAATTGAACGTGTCAGTCGTCAGTTGCAAAATATCTTGTCCTTTATAGTACGTATCCAAATTCGTCGCATCTGATGCAGGCGCTTCCTGGAAGAAGGGGTCTACGTAATGCCACGGACGAATCTCCTCAGCTGTGATGCCGAACTTTTTCGCTAGACGCGCGTCGAGGTCCGTTTTCATCTTTCGGTACGCAGCATCTGATTGCTCGATGAGGTCGTTAAAGATAGAGAAAATCTCGTCACGGTCCAGTTCTTGTAGCTCAAAGCTCATCTGATGGTGATTGTCGTAACCAAGTAAACGAGCCGCTTCATTGCGCTTCTTCACAAGCTCCAGAAGACCTTTTTCCACAACGCCGCCGACTTCTTTGCTCGCAAGCCATACTTTCTTGCGCAGTTCGAGATCCGTACTCGTCAATAGCACTTCGCGAATATCGTTCGCAGAATACGGTTTGCCGTCTACTTTCGGTGTGTAAGTATTAAACAAGTAGTTCAGTTCTGAACCACGCTTTGCAAGATCTGCAATCATTTCTTCCGGAAGCTGATTGCTCTTCATTTCGTTTACAAGTAGCTGCAGTTGGCGTTTTTCAATATCCGTTCCACTGCCTGACTCTAATAATTGTAGGGCCTGTTCATACTTTTCTTTTGAAGAAAACAGCAGATTGAACTGGGTCTCTGCTTCTCCAGCTTTCTCTGCCCATTCGGCTTCGCCAGTCGTTTGAGCCATCCACCCAGCTTCCGATGTTGGTGTGTAAAGTTCTTGCATTTGGCTATTAAATTCGTCTAAAAATGCTTGTCTTGAATTCACTTTTTCGCAACCTTTCACGTCTTCATTTTTTGTCATCCTTTACTATATTCGCTATAACTACTTAAACTCCCTTCCTGTAACTAGTGATTCGTGTGGTGTAAGGAGCAGATGGTATACTTAAAAAGTATCTTTACTAATTAGAGAGTTGGAATTATAGATGAATCAAAAAGACATAGCGGATATCCGCAAGCGATTTAAGTTAGATACCGATTTAATGAATATCGCTGAGATTTATAATGTTTACATTCAGCAAGAGACTAGCGAGATCTTTCATGAAGAGAGTAGCGCATTTTCACTATTAGAGCGCGAGCAACAAGAACTATTCCTGGAGAATTTTAAAAAAGTATTGGGTGGAAAGCTCGATGCCAAACTCTTTGAGGTGAAGTTTCAGCCACAACAAGAGGAACAAGAAGACCATGCGCAACGCCTTCTCTATGAAGGGCTTCAAGCAGAACCTGCGGATGAATGGAAAACAGCTATGCAACGCATTGCACTGAAAATGGTGGAAGACAAACAATTCGAGAAAGACACGGTGGTCACATTTATTCGCGGTACGTATTACAAAACAACAAAACGTCAACCGGATGAAACAGAAACTCATACACGAGACAACGTATACACGACACCGTTTGTCCTCTGTAGCATGAATCAAACCGAATTGCCAAAACGTTCGCTCGTGTTTGATTTTGTGGAGAAAGAGTTTAAATCTAATCTGCTTGTTGACCCGGTCATTAAGTTAGCGTCGCCAATTGGTGGATTTTTGTTCCCAAGTATCACAGACAATGCTGCTGACATCCATCACGTCTTGTATGCAGCCGGTAAAGTGAATAAACCAGATTTTCAATTTATCGAAAACGTTTTGAACGGCCATGAAATCATGACTGCCGAAGAAGACAAAGTCGTATTTGAAGAAATCGTCAGAGCCGTAATCGGTGAAAAAGTGAATTCACGGACGCTTGCGGGAGTCTATGATGAAATCCATGAAATGCTTAGTGTAGAAGAAGACAAAGATGACGAAGAGGACACGCCACCTACTCTAGATACGGTTGAAGTGACACGTGTACTAAAAGCGGGCGGTGCCAAAGATGTGAGTCTCGAACAAGTCGAAAGAGCTTTTCAGCAAGTGGTAGAGGACAGAAACTATGAACTCAAAGCAAGTCATGTCCTTCCCAATTACGCTTCCAAATCTATCAAGATCAACACCAAGGTCGCAGAAATAAAAATCAGTCCGCAAGATTTGAGATATGTGAAGCAAGTGAATTACAAAGGCAAAATGTGTCTATTGCTTGAAGTGGAAGAGGACACGATGATTGAAGGGTTTAAACTCATTCCAGAAGCAGACTTGTAGGTAGCGAGCATTCATTAATTAAAGAAAACATAGCTAATACTCAGTGTTGGATATAAAATGGAATACAACTACTAGTATAGGAAGTGAAGCGACATGTATGTAGAAAACGAGCTCCTTTCAAATGACTTGAAAGAATTATTGACGCTGCCGCATCATGTCAAAAGCTTCGAAAAAGACAGTTACTTATTCCAAGAAGGCGATAAAATTCAACATCTGTTCTTTCTCACCAAAGGAAAAGTACAGCTCAATAAAATGAGTTCAGATGGCCGGGAGCTTACGCTTCGCATTTGCGGAGCGGGACAGTTGCTCGGTGAGGTGTATCTCTATTCTCCCGATGCATTCTATATGCTGGATGCGAAGGTGAAAGAGGACGCCGAATGTTACTTGTTCCCACTTCAAGAATTAGAAGCGGAACTTCAAAAGAATGCGCGACTCGCTGCGGCGTTTATGAAATGGATGTGTTTGAATCAGCAGAAGACACAGACTCGCTTCCGAGACTTGTTGTTGAACGGCAAGAAGGGAGCGCTTTACTCGACGCTGATTCGGCTGTCGAACAGTTACGGCGTGCAAAAGTCTGAGGGTGTGTTGATTGACGTGCAGCTGACCAATCAAGATCTGGCGAATTTCTGTGGCATGGCGCGCGAAGTCACGAACCGGATGTTGTCGGAGTTGAAGAAGCAACAAGTGATTTCGACGTGTGATGGAAAAATTCTTGTTCGTGATCTCGACTATTTGAAAACTGAAATCCAATGCGAGAACTGTCCGTTGTCGCTTTGCCGCGTTGATTAAGTGAATGCATAATTTATGACCACTTCCGAATTTCGGAGGTGGTTTTTTGTTATGACAGACAAAGTTTGACAAAAGTATGAAGTAATTTCACATTTCGCATAGATTATTGTCACAGGTGTGATTTATGTCACAGTTGCCGGTCAGAGATTGCTTTACGCTTAAGTCACAAACGAAATAGGAGAGGTGAGTGTCGTGGCAAACAAAAAACAACACGAAGAAGAGAACCTAAAAGGCACATTGATCAGCGTATTTTTCGTCGGCTTTGTCATCGTGGCGATGTGGGTCGCCGTTTATTTAATGTACTTGTCGCTATAGACAGAAAGGAGAACGAACATGCATCTTCATAAGTATGAAAAAATATGGTTAGTTTTTGGTGTCACCTGTTTAGTAGTATTTTTGACCGTCGTCGGAGTGAGCGCCTTTACAGATAATCACCACACCCCTGCTGGAGGAATCGAGCACATCGATCCGGAGAAAGTGAAGGAGACGGCACCGTTCGATAATCCAGGTGTGACGCAACTTGATGATGATACGTACCAAGTTGCCATCATTGCCATGGCATTCGGCTATGAGGGACCAGAATTGAAAGTCCCTGTAGGAAAAGAAATCATCTTTAAAGTAACAAGCACAGACGTGGTGCATAGTTTCACCATCGATGATACAAAAGTGAACATGATGGTCGTACCGGGTCAAGTGACGACCAAATCGTACACATTCGATGAGCCAGGAAACTATTTAATTGTCTGTAACGAATACTGTGGGGCTGGCCACCACTTCATGTTCACAGAAATTGAGGTGACTGAACAATGATCGCATCAGGAGAACGCAAACTCGCCCTTTGGAACATCGGTGTGGCATACGCTGCCTTTTTAATTGGAACACTTGCAGGATTACTACAGGTCTTTATTCGTAATGACAAGCTTCAACTTCCGGCATGGCTGGATTACTATCAAATCTTGACCGCACACGGAGTTCTTCTCGCACTTATCTTTACGACATTTTTCATCTTTGCTTTCTTTATTACCGGCATGAGTAAAAGTCTCGGCGCATTCGGACCGAAAGTGTTGCTGTGGAACTGGATTGGATTCCTCACGATGCTTGCCGGAACAGTGCTCGCGACCGTCATGATCATTAGCGGAAAAGCGTCGGTGCTTTATACATTCTATGCGCCGATGATGGCGAGCGGCTGGTATTACATTGGTTTAGCACTATTTGTTGTCGGGTCGCTTGTGATGGGCTTTGCACTTATTGGCCATTATGTCCGCTGGCGCAAGGAACACAAAGGTGAGTTAAGCCCCTTGTTTGCCTTCATGACCGTTTCTACAGTCATCTTGTGGGCAATCGCGTGTCTGGGTGTTGTCGCAACGGTGTTGTTCCAATACATCCCGTGGGCGTTCGGTTGGGTTGACACAATCAACGTTGAACTGAGCCGGACATTGTTCTGGTATTTCGGTCACCCACTTGTGTACTTCTGGCTACTACCGGCGTACATGGCATGGTATGTAGTGGTTCCAAAGATTTTGGGCGTCCCCGTCTTCAGTGATTCACTAGCCCGTTTATCGTTTGTATTGTTCATCTTGTTCTCGATTCCGGTCGGTTTCCACCACCAATTGATGGAGCCGGGAATTGAAAACTTCTGGAAGTTCTTCCAAGTCGTTTTGACATTCATGGTTATCATTCCGTCACTGATGACGGCGTTCTCGATGTTTGCCAACTTTGAGCGAGCAGGCCGCAAGAATGGTGGCAAAGGGTTGTTCGGCTGGTTTACAAAACTACCTTGGAACGACCTTCGTTTCACATCTCTATTCATCGCCATGGCGTTCTTCATTCCTGGAGGCGCTGGGGGAATTATCAATGCAAGTTTCCAGTTAAATGAAATCGTCCATAACACGCTTTGGGTTGTTGGTCACTTCCACATCACGGTGGGTACACCAGTTGCGATGACGTTCATGGGTATCACGTTCTGGATGATTCCGTATTTAACAGGGCGGAAGTTCTCGAAGACGATGGAGAGACTCGGCTTTATCCAAATTGGGTTATGGACAGTCGGGATGCTGTTAATGAGTACAGCGCAGCATTTGCTAGGCCTTCTCGGAGCACCCCGTCGTACGGCATACACAGGGTACAATGACCACCCAGCAGCACTTGAATGGTTTGATGGAATCTTATCGAACCACGTCACAATGGCGATTGGCGGAAGTATTTTGTTCCTGTCTGCCATGTTGTTGATGTACATCGTCATCATGAGTGCGTTCTTGTCACCAAAAGCTGTGGAAGCGCATGAGTTTGTGGAGTTCCCATTAGCGGAAAGTGATAAAGCGGCGACTCCTAAGTTCTTAGAAAACTGGCTATTATGGATCGGTATCGCGTTTGCGTTGATCATTATTGCGTACGCTATTCCAATTTTCCAGATGATCCAACATGCACCACCGGGCTCCAAAGGATTTATTACATGGTAAGGAGTTGAGGACAATGGTTTTAGGACTACTCGGTTTATTCGTCGTGATTGTATTGTCGACGGGGATTTTGGTTGAGGTTATGACAGAAGAAGAGTAAATGAGATCCCGCTGCCTATGGAAGGTGGCGGGATTTATTCGTACTATGGTAAGTTGAGTGTACACAAAAATTTCCAGACGAAAAGGAAGAGGGATTCTAAATGTTAGGCTTACCAAAAGGAGAAGTATTTTTAGTGCCTTGGTCACATAGATGGGTGCAAGAATTTGAAGCTGAGAAAAGCCTAATAGAAACTAAAATCGGGGATTACATACTAGCCGTACATCATATAGGGAGTACCGCCGTTCAAGGGTTAAGTGCTAAACCAATACTTGATATCGCTATTGAAGTAGACCGTTTTGAGCTCGGAGAAATGTGTGTAACGGCCCTTGAAGAAATGGGATATGACTACAAAGGGACAGACATACTTCCTGACCGTCATTATTTTAGTAAAGGCGAGCCAAGAACCCATCAAATTCATATGTACGAAAGAGGGAACCACTATCTAACTGAGCAACTGAATTTTCGAGACTATTTAAGAAAGAATGAGGATGCAAAAGAAGATTATGAACGATTCAAGATTCGTTTGTCGAAGGCACATGAGACGGATAAACATCGGTATGCGAAAGACAAAACGGATTTTGTGAAAACGATTTTGCGAAAGATTGAGACTTTGGAGTAAAAGGCCCTTAGTTGATTTCTAAATTAACACATAATAAAATCCCTCTAAATGTAAGGGGTGGTTTTAATTTTACATTTTATGGGGGTGTTTTATACTAAAGAAAAAGCGATCAGAGAGGCGTGAGGTATTGAAAAAACTACTAGCCTGGTTTATATTGACCACGTTTACATTAGTGGGTTGCGGAGATGTAAACGATAAGCTGCTCTATCAGGCATATGGTGAGCAGTGGGAAGCGGACCTTGAGATAAACCTTGAAGAAACTGGAGTTGAAAATCAAGGAATTGCTACATTTAAAGCAGAATATAACGGGAACAATTCTGAGCAACTTGAATATGAGCCCATTATTGTTGTAATCATTGGATCTAAAGGACAAGTGTCGCAAGATTTTGATGGCCTTCCCTCTAACGGTATTCTAAAATATGACTTTTCTAAACAACTATTAATTAGTGACCTTAAGCGAGACGATCCTGTGGAAATGACTATTACTTGGAATGAAGACGGGCAAGAAATGAAGGAACTCATCTATTTTGAGGAGTTTGGAAAAGAATACGATTAAGCGTCTCGTGTTGAGACGCTATTTTTATTGAGGATTTTAAAAATCCCCCTCACAAAAGTGAAGGGGACAATCTATTATTTAAGGGCTTTGCTAACTTTAAGTTTCTTACCTTTAACCGGAGTAGTCTCCATAGCTTGCAGCACAAGAGAACCTTTACCGTTCAAAATGTCCACATACGACATCTGATCTTGTATCGAGATGATGCCGATATCTTCAGCAGTGACGCCTGGAATGTTGGAGATGGTACCGACCAAATCGATGGCACGAATCTTCTTCTTTTTCCCGCCACTGAAATGAAGCTTCATGATGTCTTGATTGATACGCGCAGTCTTGTTGTTTCGGACGACACGGCGACCGCTCAACATTTCATCAAAATCACGACGTGCACTTGTGACGTCAGAACGACTTGGCGCTTCTTTTACAGGGATTTCAAAGCCAATATAACGTTCAATTGAACGAACAAATTTGCCTTCGTGCGGCGTTGCAAACATGATAGCGGTCCCATCATTTCCAGCACGGCCTGTACGCCCTGTACGGTGAACATAGCTTTCTTTTTCAAGTGGAACATCATAATTGATTACCAAGTTGACGTTATCAATATCAATTCCTCGTGCAGCCACATCAGTTGCTACTAGATAACGGAAGTTCCCAAGTTTGAAGCCTTCCATAACAGCGAAACGGTCTTCTTGCACAATACCACCGTGAAGTTTCTCCACTGGGTAACCGGCTTCTTCCAATTCACTATAAACGCTATCCACGTTTTCTTTTGTACGACAGAAAATTAGGCAGCTATTTGGGCTTTCAACCACTGTAATGTCTTTAAGAAGCGCAATCTTGTCTTCTTCTTTTACTTCGATAAGTGAATGCTCGATAGTGTCAGCAGTAACACCTGTCGACTCAATCTCAATATACGTTGGATCGTTCATATAGGCGTGACAAAGACTTTCAATATCTTTTGGTAATGTAGCTGAAAACACCATTGTGACACGGTTAGAAGGCACTTCTTTAATGATCGCTTCCACTTCATCAATGAAGCCACGGTTTAGCATTTCGTCCGCTTCGTCGATGATCAGATACTTAATTTTTTCTAA
Organism: Chryseomicrobium sp. FSL W7-1435; assembly: GCF_038595005.1. GTDB lineage: Bacteria > Bacillota > Bacilli > Bacillales_A > Planococcaceae > Chryseomicrobium. Next base: position 251,237 of record NZ_CP151997.1, on the reverse strand, counting down.
ATCAAGCGTACCGCGTTCAATATGATCCATGACGCGTCCAGGTGTGCCCACCACAACATGAGTTTTTTGTTTCAGTTCTTCTTTTTGTTTAGAAAAAGGCTCTTTTCCATAAAGAGAAACTGCTTTTACCCGTTTGAAGCGAGCGATATTCGTGATATCTTCCCGAACCTGTACAGCTAGCTCACGTGTAGGCGTCAAAATTAAAACTTGTGGCTTTTTTTCTTCCCATTCTAATTGATCGGTAACTGGAATACCAAATGCTGCTGTCTTTCCACTACCGGTCTGTGATTTTACAACAAGGTCAAGGTTCTCCAAAGCGAGGGGAATAACTTTCTGTTGAACTTCTGTCGGTGTGTCGTACTTGAGGATGGCTAGGGCACGTTGAATGTCGTCACTGAGTTGATAATCTGTAAAGCTGGTTTTTGTCATGAAATTACCTCTTTTATTCTTATTTTCGTCATATATAGAATCATTTTCAGATTGGTTCCCGTACATATGTCAATATGTCCATTATACGTGAAAATAGCCGCACATATCGGGTTTTCTTTGAAACGTAACAGAGAAGATATATAGGAGATAGGAAAACATTCAATAATGTTCACACTTTTGCAAAGTATGGACCACAAGAATCGGTTTCATGAGTGATCACAAAAGTCCACGTAAAGTCAGTATCTACAATGTAAATGTCTTCTTCATCCTTCAAATCATTTACATGTAAACCAGATGCATTCTCAATGAGGTAGGCATCGGTTGAGTGCTGATAGAAGACGAAGCAACGTGTTTTTGCTTGGGAATCAAACGCTTGAATGGCTTCTTGCCCAGAGAGATGATCGTGTTTTTGAAAACTGAAGATATGCCATAAGTAACCAGTGAAATAATCGACGTCCTTTAAGTAAATATCTTTCTTCTCAGCTTCTGATAAATGACTAGCGAAAGCTTCTTCCCATTGCGCGTAGAGATAAGCACTCCAGCCAGAAAGAATGCGCACATGGCGGTCGATTTTCAGTAATTTAGTGTATAAGTTCATTTGTAAACCCCTTATATTTCGAGCTGTTTTAAACAGTATACAGTACTCTTGACGGCTACAAATACTTCAAAACGGCAAAAAGATGTCTACGCGTAAAGGAAGAGTCGTATTACTTGAAGAAGTATTGCAGGAAGCGATGACTCTTGCGGAACAGACAATTATGGCTAAAAATCCATCGCTTGAGAATAAACAAGAAGTTGCTCGCCAAGTAGGAGTTGGAGCCGTATTATTTCATGATTTGAAGACTTTCCGAAGAAATGACATCGAATTTTCATTAGAGGATATGTTAAAAGTGGAAGGAGAAACAGGTCCTTATGTGCAATACACACATGCTCGTGCCTCGACACTTCTCAAAAAAGGGAACTATGAAGAGCAGATACGTACTAGTCAGTTTGTGGACGAGGAAGCTTGGCCTGTTGTAAAAAACCTTGAAGAATTTCCGGAAGTCATTCGTCACGCTTATGAAAAGTATGACCCGTCGGAGATTGCAAAGTACTTAATTGATTTGGCGAGAACGTTTAATAAGTATTATGGGGCTGTGCGAATGCTCGACGATTCCCAATATAAGCAGGACCGTCTTGCTGTTGTCAAAGCAGTTCAGATTGTTCTAGCGGAAGGATTGCGTCTTTTGGGAATTACTGCACCAAAGGAGATGTAGTGGGTTAGCAAATAGCCTCACTCAATAATGAGAGGGGCTAAGATTGTTTAATAATTGAAGCGAACTAAAGTTTTTTCAGCAAATCGAATTTCGCTTACTTTACATTCAGTCATACGGATGGAAAGTTCACTCTCCCGACGTTCGGATTCTTCACCCAGCCAACAGCTATAGAGTTCAAAATAGTCTCCTGATGAAACATAAGACTCCGTAATCTTAAGCAATTTATTTAACTTTATTAGACACTCAGCTTGGTTTTCAAGTGATTGTCCCTCGTAAATTTCAATTCCCCAATGGGAAGAAATTTCATAGGCATAAGTTGTAGAGAATTGATTTTTTAGGACAGCTTCTTGATTAGTTTCATCAGAAAAACAGCGTCCAATCCAGAAATCTGAATCATAATGATCCGGATTTTCCTCTTCAGTAGGAATCTTTTGATTCGTCCCGATGTATGTAGCTAGACTCATTAATGGAATCCTCCTAATATCAGCCTTATTGCGGTGTATAGGGTCCTAGTTTATCAGAAAACAATCAAAAGAGAAGATTTTTTTATGAGGGGGATGGCAGGTGCCGGAGGAATTGGATTTGATTCTGACATTAGCTCGGCTGATTCTGACATTAGCGGCTTCCATTCTGACGTTAACTTTTTCCATTCTGACGTTAGCGGTCACCACTCTTACATTCCTGCTATTATGGAAACTCATTTGTACCTTACATTCCGAAAATCACACACAAAAACAAAAAAGGCACCCCAGCTGGGATGCCTTTTCGTATCATAAAATTAAAGTTTTACGATGTTTGTAGCTTGTGGTCCACGTTGGCCGTCTTCGATAGAGAACTCAACTTTTTGACCTTCGTCAAGTGATTTGAATCCGTCACCTTGGATAGCTGAGAAGTGAGCGAATACGTCTGCTCCGCCTTCAACTTCGATGAAACCGAAACCTTTTTCTGCGTTAAACCATTTTACTGTACCTTGTGTCATATAAATGACCTCCATTATAAATTATTAATAAGATCATTTTTCTGCAATAAAAAAATTCACGTATTACAAAAAGTACGGAAATAATACACAGATACTTTTTGTAATAGGTGAATTAAATGTGTTGTACTTCATGAACTTATTAAACCTAGTATACAACACAAAATCTGGTTTGTCTACTAAAACAAAAACAACCCCACAAAAGTGAGGCTGCTCTAGGTACGAAACTTAATTGCCGAACTTTATTTTCATTGCTTTCGCCATATGTTTTGGAATATCTGTGTTGTCCAAAAGACCTGTGAACAAGTCAGATTGAGGGCCATATGCGTAGATTGGAAGATCCGTCCCGGTGTGTGCACCTGTTGTCCAGCCGATCAACGCGCGGTCGCTGACAACTGTGTTGATAGCACGTGCAGGATTTTCGGCAGAAGCAATGGCTTCAATTTCTTCAGCGGTTAAATCAAACCCTGTGTGCGCTTCTACGACTTCCTCCACATTGTTACGCGTTTCATTTAACTGAGCAGCCATAAAGTCACCAGTAGCTGTAACGTCATGAAGTACTTCCGTTTTTACATCGTACACACTGTTCGAACCAACGGACATGCCGCCTGTTTCATGATCCCCTGCAACGACGACAAGTGTATTGCCATCTTTTTTCGCAAATTCAAGAGCAGCAGCAACAGCTTCATCGAATGCTTGGGAGTCTGTCATCGCCCAAGCTGCATCATGTGCATGACCCGCCCAGTCAATTTGTGAGCCTTCTATCATTAAGAAGAAACCGTCTTTGTCTTTTTTCAATGCTTGGATTGCGACATCCGTCATCTCGGCCAGACTTGGCTGATGCGTTTCACCGCGCTCCAGTTCAGGAGCCATTGCGTCGTCTGCAAATAAACCGAGTAGTTTTCCACTCTTCGCTTTTAGTAACTCTTCACGAGAGGTCACATACTCATAGCCATCATTCTGAGCAGCTTCCACTAAGTTTCCGGCAGGTTGTTTACCACCTTCTTCTAGTGAAACGAAGTAGTCACGGCCTCCTCCGAGGAGCACGTCCACATCGTTCTCAAAATATTGCGGGGCAATCGACGATTCATCGCCGCGTGATGCGACACTTGCGCCGAACACAGCTGGCGTCGCGTGTGTGATTGTAGAAGTGGCAACTAGTCCTGTAGATTTCTTCGCAGCTTCTGCCGCATCTAAGATAGAGTCGACTTCTTTGCCATCGGGTGTAACACCGACCATCCCGTTATTCGTTTTTACACCTGTTGCCATCGCCGTCCCAGCAGCAGCTGAGTCCGTCACTTCTGTATCTGCTGAATAGGTTTTGATTAGACCTTTTACATACGGATCAAAAGAAGAGTCTTCGCCTTTGAACCAACGGTAGTTCGTTGCATAGGCGGCACTGTAGCCGTCAGGAATCATATAAATTACATTTTTGACTTTCCCATTATGAGCGTTATCATTCCGTGCTTCTGCGTGATCCATTGTCACATTGACACTGATCCCGGATACGACAAGTCCTCCCACCAAAGCGGCTGTTACAAGCTGTTTTTTCATACACATTTCCTCCTTTTGTTTGGTACACGGCAACGATATCAACTGAATGTAAAGGAAATGTGACGTCAATGTAAAAGCTTACGTAACACAGGGAAAATCGGTTTTTAGTCATAGGAAACCTGAAAACCATTTAATTTTTTGTAGCTATTTGGACCGTTCCGTTTGCAGTCATTTTGACGGATGTTCCGTTATCGAGTTCGACTTCGAGGGGAAAGACTCTAGATGGTTTGTCAGAAAAATACCAATTTGAAAGTGGAAGATACTGCTGCAACTTACGTTCATTTAAGCACAAAATATGAGATAATAAAGTATACTTAAATTAAGCAAATTCATTTTATTGAATTGGAGGGAAAATGTTTGACTAGACTATCTTTAGACTCAAAAGAATATCGTTTAGTAGAAAAGAGCCTTTCGTTAGAAGAGTTTAAAATCAATAAACAAATTGCTTTGAGAGCTATAGAAGCAGTTAATACGAATCAAAGGTTAACTTCCAATTTGATTAAGGCTGTAATTAGAGATGGAAAAGTATAATTTTGGTTCTGATGAATCTTATTTGCTACTTTATTGAGATAAGCAACATCAGACTCAACAGAACTTAAAAGGATTTTTTTAAATACACTTCATCTACAGACCTGAATTGATTTCGATCGATTTCGGTCTTTATTTAATTTTAAGTACAAGGGGAGATTTTGCATGCAGACGATTTATTTAGCAGGGGGATGCCTATGGGGCGTGCAGGCATTTGTGAAGACGTTGCCAGGGATTGTCTCGACTGAAGCGGGAAGAGCAAATGGAACTTCTCAAACGTTAGACGGGGAATATGACGGATATGCGGAATGTGTAAAAACGACTTTTCATCCAGATGTGGTATCTGTCGACGAGTTGATGGGCTATCTTTTTGAAATCATCGATCCATACAGTATCAACAAACAAGGAGAAGACGTCGGGGAGAAGTATCGAACTGGGGTGTATAGTATAGACCCAAAACATGTAGAGCAGGCCAAGGCGTTCATCAAGAAACGTGAAGATGAGGACCGAATTGCTGTAGAAGTTCTGCCGCTTACCAATTATGTACGAAGTGCAGAAGAACACCAAGACCGTCTTGCTCGCTGTCCGGATGATTACTGCCATATCCCACAGCAATTGCTTACAAAATACAAATCAAACGTGCTTACATGAGACGAGCCTCCTTTCTGTATTTAGAAAGGAAGCTTTTTTTATTGGATAGCTTGTTCATTTCTAGGAAATCAAAATAATGCTTTTTAAAGAATTTTTAATAAAACTAATAAAAAACTATCCGCGTCGTACCAACAAAGCAACCGCTTACATAGTCAGACTACTAAAAAAATTAGTAAAATTACTATTGACGAGAAAACTTTGATGCTTTAGACTGTGAAACAGTTAGCAAGACGAACTAAATTCAAAACTACATAGCACCAATTCTTATCACGAGAGACAGAGGGACAGGCCCTGTGAAGTCTCGGCAAAGCGCAAAAGCGTCAGTGCCAAATCCTGCAAGTGTCCATCACTTGAGAGATAAGAATGAGAGGCGTTTTTTCATGGCTTTCATTTCTTATGTTCTTAAGAGATGAAGGTCTTTTTTTATGCACTCTAGTCAGAAAGTAGGGAAGTCCACCATGATTACATTCCAAAACGTATCCAAGACATTCAAAGTCGGAAAGCGTGATGTGCACGCAGTTCAGAATGTCACACTCGATGTCCAAAAAGGCGACATCTTCGGCATCATCGGGTTTAGCGGAGCCGGAAAGAGTACGCTTCTTCGCTTAGTGAACCTTCTTGAAAAGCCAACAAGTGGTGTTATCAAAATCAATGACACCGACATCACATCGCTTAAAGCCAAACAACTTCGCTTGCAACGCCGACGTATCGGGATGATCTTCCAGAACTTTAATTTGTTCACTTCCCGCACTGTCGCAGGAAACGTAGCCTACCCGCTGAAGCTTGAGGGAACGCCGAAAGCGGAAATCACGCGGCGCACCAAAGAGTTGCTGGAATTCGTTGGCCTCTCAGATAAAGTAGATAACTACCCCGAGCAACTTTCGGGAGGACAGAAGCAGCGTGTTGGGATCGCTAGGGCTCTTGCGACGAACCCAGAGATTCTGATTTGTGACGAAGCCACTTCAGCACTTGATCCGGAAACGACGGAAGATATCTTGAAGCTTTTAAAGCGCGTCAATCAAGAGTTTGGCATCACCGTTCTCCTCATCACACACGAGATGAACGTCATCTCCACCATTTGTAACCGCGTTGCCATTATGGAGAATGGGCACGTCATCGAGCACGGCGAAGTATTCGATGTCTTCACAAACCCGTCACACCCGACAACAAAGCGTTTCATTCAATCGGTGAATAAAGACTTGCCCTCTCAAAGTCTATTGAAAGAATGGCACGCTGCTGGTGACCAGCATATCTACCAAGTCACCTTTACGGGAAGTGCCACGAGTCAGCCGCTGTTATCGAAGATCACCCAACAGCACAATGTGCATTTCAATGTTGTGTACGGAGCGGTTCGCGAGATTCAAAATCAGCTACTGGGCAATTTGGTAGTGTCCTTTAAAGGGGAGGTAGAAGACATTAAGAATGCCATTCAAGAACTTCAACAAGTCGTCGACATCAAGGAGGTGATTATCCATGAAAGTTGAGTGGAGTACATTTTACCAACGCATCATAGAAGCGACCGGCGAGACGATTATGATGGTCATCCTGACCCTCATCCTAGGCTCGATTTTAGGCGTTTTAGTCGGACTCGCACTATTCGTTTCCCGCCAGGGCAATATTTTAGAGAACCGCTTTTTATATGGCCTTCTCAACTTGCTGATAAACGTCATCCGACCGATTCCGTTCATCGTGTTCTTGGTTTTCTTAATGCCTGTAACGCGAATCGTGATGGGAACAACGATTGGGGTTGGAGCTGCCGTGTTCCCAATGGCCATCATGGCAACGTTCAGTGTGGCACGGATTGTTGAACAAAACTTGATGAGCATTGACCCTGGTGTAATTGAAGCAGCCAAAGCTATGGGAGCCAGCCCGTTCCAAATCGTCTTTACCGTTTTGATTCCGGAAGCGCTCGGACCTCTGATTCTAGGTCTGACGTTTGTGACAGTCAGCTTAATCGATTTCTCAGCAGTTGCTGGGTATGTCGGTGGTGGCGGTCTCGGTCATATTGCGATTACATACGGTTATCAGCGCTTCGATACGAGCGTCATGGTCGTGACAGTAATTATCTTGATTATTCTTGTGCAACTCGCCCAATGGCTTGGCAATACATTATCAAAAAAAATTATGAGACGATAGGAGACTACATTCATGAAACGACTTAAACTCGCAGCTCTTGCTGCAACTGCTGCTCTAACACTTGCAGCATGTAACTCAGCCGATGGTAACTCAGCAGCCGATGGTTCAGAAGAAACGATTAAAATTGGGGTAAATGGTGCAGACAGCCCGCAATGGCCAGTTATTGTGGAACTTGCGAAAGAAGAAGGTATTAATTTGGAAGTGGTGGAATTCACGGATTACATCATGCCAAATAAAGCACTTGCAGCTGGAGATATTGATTTGAACGCTTTCCAGACAATTTCATTCTTCTCGAACTTTGTTGCAGAGTCTGGTGAAGACCTAGCTCCTGTCGGTACAACAGTATTTGCGCCGCTTGGTGTGTATTCCGATAAAATCGAGTCACTAGATGAACTGCAAAAAGGTGATCAAGTGGCGATTCCAAATGATGCATCAACACTTCCACGCGCACTAAACCTTTTACAAGAAGCAGGTGTGATTGAACTGGCTGACGATTTTGGCATCACTGGGGACTTAGACAAAATCACGTCGAACCCATTAGAGCTTGAATTTGTCGCAATGGAACCACAACAGACGGCACGTGTTCTTCCGGACGTGGCCATTGCCCTCATCAACAATGGGGTTGCCGTGCAAGCAGGTCTGACGCCAGCTGATGACGCGGTTGTTTATGAAGATACAGAATCCGAGTCAATCGAGCCGTACATCAACATCATCGCATCTCGCGCAGATGAAGCTGACAATGAAAACTACTTGAAGATTGTTGAATTGTATCAACATCCTGAAGTAGAAGAGGCGATTAATAAAGAGTTCAAAGGTAGCATGTTCATCATCCGCAAGACGGCGGAAGAGACGCAAGCGATGTTTGAAAAAATGAACACGTATTTCCAATAAGGGCACCCACCCACTGCAGCTTTGACCCCCTTTGCTGCGGTGGGTTTTTTCAATCAAAAGTTAGAGAATCCTGAAAGGTTCAAATGGTTGTCACTGGACAAAGATAAGCGTATTCTTCCTATAGTAGAAACTCTGGGAGGGTTTTAGATGAAGGCATTACTATTGCGTGAAAAAGGCACTTGGCGTGAGATGCAAGTTGAGGAACTCGAAACCCCGACTGCAGGAACAGGCGAGGTACTGATTAAAGTACATGCGGCAGGACTCAACCCGGTTGATTACAAAACAGGGACAAACGGCAATCCGAACTGGACGTATCCGCACATTTTAGGATTAGATGCAGCAGGAACAATTGAGGCTCTTGGAGAGGGCGTGACAGATTGGGTGGTCGGGGATCGTGTATTGATGCACGGTAGTATGCACAAGCAGGGTGTCTTTGCAGAGTTTGCAGTGACGACAGCTCGTACGGTTTCACGTATTCCAGATTCAGTTTCGTTTGAGGAGGCAGCCGCGTTACCAACAGCTGCATACACTGCGTATCAAGCACTGTTCCGCAAGTTTCCAATGAATGTGATTGATACTTTGTTGATTCATGCAGGGGCAGGTGGTGTTGGCGGATTTGCGATTCAGTTTGCTAAGCAAGCAGGGAAGACTGTCTATTCAACAGCGTCTAAGCACAACCATGACTATGTGAAGTCTCTTGGTGCAGATGCCGTCATCGATTACCGGGAAGAAGATGTGAAAGCACGTGTCATGGAACTGACCGATGGACGTGGAGTCAATGCAGTTCTTGATACCGTCAATCGTGACAGTGCGACCCAGTCTCTTGACTTGATTGCCTACGGTGGCCACTTAGCACATATCGCAGGAGCACCAGACTATACACATATCACCCCATTTACACGCGTCATCTCGTATCATGAAGTGGCACTTGGGGCGAACCATATGCAGAACGATGAAATTGCTGAACAGGACTTAGCTCGAATCGGGGATGATGTTCTTCGCATGCTTGCTGCAGGGAAAATCAAATCACTTTTGGAACGAACTATCTCATTAGAAGAGATTCCACAAGCTTTAGAGGAACTTTCCGAGCGTCATGTGAAAGGCAAGATAGTTGCTAAATTTTAGAAAAGCAGCCGAATGGGGCTGCTTTTTTCTTTGTCTAAAAACAAAGAGCAACGAGCAGTTGAACCGCTGGAAGAACAAAGGTAAAGTTAAAGAAACAGATGGGAGGCAAAAGTAGATGGCAAACCACGAACTAACGCAAGATCAGCAGCAGGAACTTTTGGAGACACTGAAGACTCGTTTTGAGAAGAACCTAGAACGGCATGAAGGAATTGTGTGGGAAGACGTTGAGAAAAAGTTGACGGCAAATCCACAAGCACTCTGGTCACTTTCTGAAATGGAAGTGACGGGAGGAGAACCGGACGTCGTGCGACTAGATGCTGGAAAAGGGCAGTACCACTTCTATGATTGCGCAAAAGAAAGTCCAAAGGGTCGACGGAGCGTTTGTTTTGATCAAATAGCTCGTGAAGGTCGCAAGAAGTTTCCGCCAGTGACTTCAGCACTTGAAATGGCAGAACTCATGGGTGTCGAGCTGCTGACTGAAGAAGACTATCGCTATTTACAGACGCTCGGAGAATTTGATCTGAAAACATCAAGTTGGATTGCGACACCTTTTGAAATTCGTAAACTAGGCGGGGCATTGTTCGGGGACCGTCGTTACAACACTGTATTTGCCTATCACAACGGGGCCGATTCTTACTACGCTTCACGGGGATGGCGCGGGGTATTGAAAATTTAAGTGAAATAAGTGAAGGAGACCAACTATGAAAAAAGCACAACAGATGGACCAGTTGCTTGCTGGACAAGAAGTGACAGAAGAGACAGTGTTACACGCTGTGCATCAGGTGTTTGGTTTCGACTTAAACAAGGTACCATTTCTTAAACCTACACAACAGACCGCACGCGAAGTCATCCAAGCAAAACTAGCATCACAAGAAACACCCGTAACAGGCGCTGAGATCCGAAAGTTCATTAATGAACTTTTCGGGGTAAACTTAGAAGCACTGTCGGCTCTTGAAGGGGCAGGGCTCTCGCTTTACGCAAAAGAGCGATGGGTAATTGAGCAAGCTACCGATTATTTCGTTATCTATTCGGAAAATAGCGATCGTGTAGCACGTGTGTTTACAACATCCCATTATGCACAAAACATGGGCACATCTAGTGCGCCACCTGCGTTAACCCAAGCTCTGCACGTCATGGGTTACACATCTGACACAACAGACAGCAGCTTTTACTTCCAGAGTGAAGGGCCTTTACCGGATGCTTTCAAGGGCCAGACGATTAGTGCTGTACTGCAAAACATGCCGGAAGTATATAGCTAAACAAAAAGAAATCCCTGAACTCAACGAGTCAGGGATTTTTACATACACTTATTTTCCGAATGAAGACAAGAATTTCACGCGGTCACCCATAGGAGGTGTGCTGTTATCTTGCAAGTAGACCTCGAGTACAGCTGGTCCACCATGGCTTAGCAATTCCGCCACTTTATCTTGTGTAAACTCGGCCATCTCTGTCACGCGGTGACTTGGGATACCCATGGCAGAGGCCATAGCACTGATGTTGACTGGCTCTTGTTCGAACGAAGTGTGCGTACGTTTGAACTGCAAGTTGTGTCCGTGATACACCATACCTAGTCTTGCATTGTTCATGATAACAAATAGGATTGGTAAGTTATGTTCTTTTGCGGTCAACAATTCCATGCCGTGCATGAAGAAGCAGCCGTCACCCGTGATACAAACAACTGGACGATCTGGTTCTGCAAGCTTGGAACCGATAGCCGATCCAATGCCACTTCCCATAGCGCCAAAGTGAACGTTGATTTCATAGGTATGAGACTCTTTCACTTGGTGGTGATTGATCATGTAAGACATGAACTCTCCGATATCAATCGTGTAACGGGTAGATGCAGGAAGAGCCTCTTGAAGTGCGATCAAAACATTTTTCGTAGTATAGTCTTCTCCGCCAGTAGACGGTTGTTGTTTTTTTACGATGCTATCAGAAGCAGTATATTGCTTAGCCTTGATTGCTTCTACAAGTGCAGGAACGCTCAATGTGATATCACCAAGAAGCGCTTTGTCGACTTCGTATTTCCGGTTGAAGACTGAAGCATCAAAGTCCAGTTGTACTGTAAAACGGTTCTCCGTGATGGCTGCATTGTAGTTATTAGTAGCAGTCTCACCTAGGCTAGAACCAATGATCAATGCAACATTGTGGCTATCACTAGCAACTAGCTCAGAAGCCGCTTCATGTCCGGCAAATCCGTATACGCCAACAAGCAGTGGGTGATCCGTTGGAATATATCCTTTTGCCTGAGGAGTAGTAACAATCGGCCAGTTCAGTAGTTCTGCTAACTCTAAAAATGCCGGAACGGATCCACGAATACCTTGTCCTGCTAAGATGTAGCCAGTTTTTCGAGAAATTAGCTCGTCAGCGATAGTATCAATAACCGCTGCATCGGGCTCAATCAGCTTGCGTTTGGCAGGTGCAGGAAGAGTCGCATCCGGAACTTGCTGATGCTGTACATCAATCGGAAGCGCGATATGCACAGGGCCTGGAACGCCAGAGAGGGCAATTTCCACAGCTTTAGTAAGTTCACTCACAACATCTTTCACGTCGTTTATAGCTACACTGTACTTCGTGACTGGACGGAAGATTGGTGCGACATCAAGCTCTTGAGAAGCGTTCAGCCCAATTGTGCTCACTGGCACTGCTCCTGTAATAAAGAGAACAGGCAAATGTTCACGCATGGCGTTTGCGGCACCAGTCACCAAGTTCGTTGCACCAGGACCACTACATGCGATGGCGACGCTCAAATGATTTGTATATTTTGCATAGGCGGCAGCCATATAACCAGCGGCGCCTTCATGTTTCGTAACGATAGGTGTAATGTCATCCATCTGCGTCAACTCATCAAAAAATGCATTGACCGATCCAGCGGGAATACCAAAAATATGCTCGACCCCGTTGTGCTTCAAATAATCTAATACGATACGTGCTGCTTTCATTTTTAATTACTCCTCACTTCTGCGTATTTTGTGTAGATGGCATTCGGTGCTAATGGGCGACTGAAATAATAGCCTTGCATTAGCTTACAATCTTGCTTCAACAGATAATCGGCCTGCTCTTTCGTTTCCACACCCTCTGCGATTACTTCTAGGTTCAAGTTTTTCGCCAAAGTGATGATTGTGTTTGTAATAGCGGCATCATCCACTAGCATTTCATCTACAAAGGATTTATCAATTTTGAGTTTAGAAATCGGCAAGTTTTTCAAATAACCAAGTGATGAGTAGCCAGTGCCAAAGTCGTCGATAGCAATTTTAATGCCAAAGTCTTTTAACGCTTTCATCGTTTCCACCGTAAGCTTGGTATTTTTGACGATCAAGTTCTCAGTGAGCTCGAGCTCCAGGTATTCAGGAGCCAGCTCTATTTCTTGTAAGATTCCTGTGATGCTGGCAAATAAGTCGGTCTGTTCAAATTGATGGACAGATAAGTTTACAGATAAACTAGGTAGATGGAGTCCTTTTTCATGCCAGTCTTTTAGTTGTTTGCATGAATTCCGTAGCACCCACTCCCCAATCTGCACGATTAAGCCAGTTTCTTCGGCAAGCGGAATGAAACGGTCTGGGGGAATAAGGCCGTATTCTGGATGTTTCCAACGCAACAAGGCTTCCACACCAACTATTTCCTGAGTGCTGTAGTCAATTTGTGGTTGATAGTGAATGAATAGTTCTTCTTTTTCGATGGCACGGTATAAATCATTTTCGAGCTTGATCGATTCATACGAGCGAATATCCATCTCTTCACTAAAGAAGTGGAAGCTGGTACCCGGGCGTTCTTTAGATTTGTACATCGCTGTATCCGCATTTTTGATTAGAATTTCTGAAGTATCGCCATTTTCTGGGAATAGAGCAATGCCTATACTCGTTTTAATATACATTTCGTGTTCGTTGAGTTTAAACGAATCGACGAAAACTGCGTCGATGCACTTAATGACTTTTAAAATATCGCTGTCTTCTTTGACATTCGGTAAGAAAATCGTAAATTCGTCGCCACCTTGACGGGAAACTGTGGCTCCTTCTGGCACACAAGTCATCAGACGCTGCGCTACTTCTTTTAATAACAAATCACCGTAGCTGTGCCCGAGCGAATCATTCACAAGCTTGAAGCGGTCGAGGTCTAAAAACAGCACGGCTGCTTTTTCTCCATTTTTCTTCGCATACTTCAAGCCCTGCGTCAGACGATCCATCAATAAGACGCGGTTTGGTAGGTCAGTGAGGCTATCAAAATACGCATAGTATTTAATTTTCTCTTCTAACTGTTTGCGCTGTGTGATGTCTTTAAACGTCACAACTTCACCGACAGCCTTGTCATTTTCTTTGATGAAAGCCGAAACATACTCCACTGGAAAATGCGTGCAATCCTTGCGGTAAAACACTTTATAATCTTCAAAGTACGTATCGGAATAGGCAGAAAAATCGTCTGTCCGTTCCATGGCCTGCCCGTTCATAATGACATGCACAGATTTCCCAATCAGTTCATCCTCAGAATCATACCCAAGCATTTTTGCACCGGCAGGGTTACAGAATGTGATATTGCGGTGTAGATCTAAACCAAAGATTCCTTCACCTGCAGAGTTTAAGATAAGCGCTTTTTCACGGCTGAGATGCTGTAGCTCAGATACAACATCTTCAAGTTCCTTATTTTTCTCCAGAACTTCGGATGTGCGTTTTTCAATCAAAATTTCTTGTTTCTCCATGTAAAGCAAATGAGACAGAGCAGATGCCATCGTATCGATGATCGACTGGGTCAACTGTAGTTGCGTCTCAGTATAGGCAGGCGCTTTTTCTTCTAGCGTTACAACGGATATCTGACCGAGAACTTCGCCCATTGTAACGATGGGAAACATGACCATTCCGTAAATTCCAAAGTTGCGGCACAGCACATGGTTAGGCCGCGAATCTTGAAATACATCTGGGATGAAAATGTAGGATTTAGTACGTGTTACTTCTTGTACTAAGACGTCGTTGCTTTCATCAAAATTCATCTCGGCATGTGTTTCTAACCATTCTTCCTCTGTCCACTCACTGTCTTTGCTGAGCTTGGCTGGCGTGATGCGTTTTTTAGCGATAGGATCTAAAAGGTGAACGCCGATGTTTGGATTATCTAATACTTTTTGAATGTAAAAGAAACAGCTATCAAAGCATTCTTGTAGAGATGTATACATAGACATATCGCGAGAAACATCGAGTAGTAACTGCTTTTCATTGAGTAGTATTTCTTTTTTTGTAAGATTGGTAGCATTTTGGATGGCGACAGCTGCCATATTAACATAAGCTTCAACAGCTTGAATCTCATCGTCCGTTAAGTTCATAGGAATACCGTAGTCAAATAGGAACACGACGCCAAATAACTCTTGCTCAAATGAAATTGGCAGAGCCAGCAGTGACTTGATTTGAAACGCTTCAACAGCACGTGGATCTGGACGTGAGTCTTTGGACGTATCGGGGATGTAAATCGTTTTCTTTGTCTCGATGACTTCTTTAGCAAGCAAATCATAATCCGTGTCAATAACGTGCATATCTAATGTGCGGCCATTGATGATTTCGGGTTTCCCGACGTATCCTCGAAAGGTGCCATCTGGTTGGGGTAAATAAATACCGACTGAATCGCAGCGCATAATCTCTTCAGAAATAGCGAGTGTTACTTGCTCCATGACTTCACGCAAGTCGAGCTTCATGTTGATCATTTTGGTGATGTTGGCTAGACGAGAATACCTCGAGTGGTCTTGTGACATGTTACGAACCTCCTAAAAAGTATGGCATTAGCAAAATACGTAGGAACAGTACTTCAATTAGCGTTATGTAAAATGTGGGAACTAATCATATATATTCATAGTAACAGGTCTAGGCGAAATTATTGTAATATTATCTGAAAAAAAACTGGTTATTTTGTTGCACAAGGGTGGATTGGGACGATAAGGTCTAATTGACTAACGATAGTCCTAGGAAAATAAAAAAACGCAGCTTGATTAGTCCTGGTGAAAGTGAGAAATAATGAGTCTTTGAAAGTTACTAAATGGAAAAGAAGGGAAAATTGTTCTGTATGTAGAAAGAATAGAGAGAAGAGGGGGATTATGATGAAAGATATTCGTTTTGCAGCTACTTTGTTAGGGGTGGCAGTACTGATTGGCTCGTGTACAATTTCAAATTCTGTAAGTAATGACTATGTTAAAACCATAAATGATTTAAATAATAATGCGGCTAATGAAACTAATTTTGAGTTAACTGTGGACAACGGTTTTCTTTATATGACGGATACTGCTAGTGGGGAAGTTTGGAAAAAAACTGATGATGACAACAGTTCTTGGGTGCTCTTACCGTATCTGTATTCGGATGAATAGAGAAGCGCCTCGTCCCTGAACTTAAGGACGGAGGCGTTTAAAAAGTTGCTTCATTAACAAGTCCAAGCTTGGTAGAAAGATTCACGAGCATTTTCTGATAAGCAAAGTATTCTTGTTCAGTCAATCCTAGGATCGTGACGACTTTTTCGGGAATGTCTGCCGCTTTCTCCTCAAGCGAACGACCCGTAGCAGTCAATTGGATGACGAGTTGCCGTTCATCATGTGGGTTTCGTGCTTTTTCAAGGTAACCCTGTGAAATGAGTTTATTAATCAGTGGAGTAAGGGTACCTGAATCTAAGTGGAGACGAAGGCCGATGGTTTTTAATGAGACCTGGTCAGTTTCCCAAAGCACGAGCATGACAAGGTATTGAGGATAGGTCAGGTGTAAGGGCTCAAGCAAAGGTCGGTAGCGTTTCGTGATCTCTTTAGAAACTGCGTAGAACGGGAAGCAGAGCTGATTCGAGAGATGAAGAGCATCCATTTCAAATTCCTCCTTGTGCATATTCGTTGCAAGTTTATTTTAATTGTGTAAAATTAAATTGTATACTACTTAATTATAGCAGAAAATTTGAGGAGGAACTACTATGCAAAAATTATTTACATCTACAGCAACAGCTGTCGGAGGTCGTCAGGGTCGCGTGGCTTCAGAGAGCGGAACATATGATTTAAATTTAGGGATGCCAATGCCAGGAGTAGACATGACAGGGAAGACGACGCCAGAAGAATTATTCGCAGGTGCGTATTCTGCTTGTTTCGATTCAGCTCTTAACATCGTAGCGATGCAAAAGAAAGCGCAAGTAGCAGGTTCTGAAATCACTTCTCATGTTTCTTTAAACAAAGGTGAAGCGGGTTATGCCATTTCTGTAGAGATGATCATCACAATCCAAGGTGTCGATCAAGAAACTGCGGAAATGTTAGTAGAAGAAGCACACAAAATTTGCCCATTCTCAAATGCCATCCGCAACAACGTCGAGGTTGATTTTACAGTGAAAACAGCTTAATAAAGAGATGAAATGCCGAGCAAGGGATGTCCCTTGCTCGGTTTTTTTGCGTTGACTGCGAAGGTATAGTTTCCATGAACGTTGGTTATTTGTGCTGTCCTTCTAACATAACGTGCAGGATAATAGAGGAAAATAGCCAATTCACTAGTATATAGTCTGCAGTTTGCACTGAAAATTCTACAACTTAGTCATGCCAAGTGACATGTTGAACAAGGACTGGCGGCAACTTACATAACTTGACGTACACTAGGTAAAAGAAAGGGAGGCCCAATGAAAATTAAAATTGACATTGATCCTCAACATGAGGACACACCTGTGATTACTATTCAAGCAAGCGAATGGACACCTGAAGTGGAAGCTATCGTCCGCCACCTGAAAGAGCTAGAAAAAATGGATGCCACGCCGAAGCGCCTCGTTGCAACAGAGGGAGAACGTTCCATCATCTTGCAGCCACAAGACATTGATTTCGTCTATTCTGCCAACAGAAAAGTGTTTGCCCAAACCGCAACTGGCTCGTTAGAACTTAAGTTGAAACTGTATGAGCTAGAAGAGTTTTTAGGGAATTATGGGTTCATTCGATTCTCCAAGTCGGTAATTGGCAACATGGACCGTATTGATCGGTTTGAGCTATCGTTCAACGGCAATCTCTGCGTATTTTTCAAATCGGGCACTAAAGAATACGTCACTAGAAGTTATGTGCACCATCTACGCAATCAATTGGTCGAAGGGGGTGGAAGTCGTGGTGAGTAAACTTGTCATTCGAATCTTTGGGGGATTTGGTGTCGGTGCAGTTGTAACACTAGTCGCATTACTACTACTCAACGATGGTACTGAAGTAGTTCCTGCCCGTCTCATTGCTCTGAATCTCTTTGGCAGCATGTTGATAGGTGCCTATTTCAGTATTTCGGCTTTGCTATTCGAAATCGAGGATTGGAGTATGTTGAAGCAGACAATCGTTCATTACACAGCATCCATTATCGTATTGTTCCCTGTATTTACGTGGCTGACGGGATGGATCCCAGTGAACCCACAATCGCTTTGGATTGGTTGGTTGTTTTTCACAGGTACTTATATTCTCAACTGGTTCGGTTGGTACAGCTACTTTAAACAGCTTGAAAAACGGATGAATCAGTCCCTTCAAAAAAGAAAATAGGGAGGAACACAAATGATCCAACTACGTAATGTGAACAAATCCTATGGCAAACAAACAGCTTTGCAAAATGTAGATCTCACCATTCCAAAGGGAAGTTGCTTTGGTTTAGTAGGACCCAATGGTGCGGGGAAGTCAACACTGATGAAAATTTTGGTGGGCATTTTAGAAGACTATCAAGGGCAGGTCCTTATTAATGAAGTGCCTTTTCAACACAACTTGCAAGCTCTCAAACGGCGCATTGGGTACGTTCCACAAGACATTTGTTTAGAAGAAACATTAACGGCACGCGATAACCTTTTGTTATTTGGTCGGCTGTATAGAATGGAACGTTCACACTTAAACGAACGTATTCAACAGGTACTAGAGTTGATTAATTTGCAAGGACGTGAAAAGGCACTAGTTTCCACGTTTTCAGGAGGGATGAAGCGACGGTTGAACATCGGCTGTGCGCTTCTCCATGACCCCGATATTATCATTCTGGACGAACCGACTGTGGGTGTAGATCCTCAATCACGTCGAGCAATATTTGAGCTGATTCATGAGTTAAAAGGGACTGGGAAAACCATTATTTATTCCAGTCATTATATGGAGGAAGTAGAACAACTTTGCGACGCAATCGGATTTATTGATCATGGGAAGGTTGTGGAGCAGGGAGAAATGAGAGAAGTGCTGGCTCGTCATCGCAACTCTTCCATTTATTTAGAAGGTAAACAAGTGTCACGTGACCTATTGACGGCATTTGAAGGGGTTTCCGAGCATACAGCGGGCTATAGGATTGAAAGTTCTGAACCTATGCAGACACTTGAACGCTTAGCTCATCATCTGTCTGAAAGATCAATTGTGCCAGAACGTCTGGAACTAAGCCAAGCAAAGCTTGAAGACATCTTTATCAAATTGACTGGCTCGCCGTTGCGAGATACCGAAATGGAGGCCTTACGATGACGGCAATTGCACTCCTAGAGCTGAAAAAGAAAACGAAAGATAAGGGTTTATGGTTCTGGACATTCTTGCTACCCATTATCTTTATTGTAGGTTTTATCACATTGTTTGGTGAGAGCATGGGAGCAGACCCTGAGCAACTTGTCGTGCAGATAGTGCCTGGCTATACAGTGATGTTCTCCTTCTATATCATGATTTCAATCGTCATTGCCTTTATCAAAGATCGAGACAGCGGGATGGCTGCTCGTCTAGCGAGCACCCCCTTAAGTCGGCTAGAGTATTTTGCCGGGAAATGGTTGCCATTTATGGCCGTAGTGTTGCTGCAGATTGTAGTCTTGTTTGGATTTGGAGTCATGGCGTATGACTTACCACTGGGAGACCCGGTTGCCCTTGCAGCCCTATCGGTCGGACTTGCGCTTGTTGCCACAGGCTGTGGAATGGCGATGGCGGTCCTCGCCAAAACAGAAAACATGGGGATTGCCCTCACCCAAGTGATTGCACTTGGTGGCGCAATGCTCGGTGGACTTTGGATGCCCATCGAATTTATGCCGGAAGTGATGCAGAACATCGCGCAGTTCTTACCGCACTACTGGGCTCTCGAAGGATATAAAACTGTACTTCTTAATCAAGGTTCACTTCTAGACGTATGGCAGTCGCTTGCAGTCCTCGTCGGATTTGGAATTGCCTGTAGTACACTAGCTCTACTTGCCTATCCGCGTTACTTGAGGGAAGCGAAGAGTTAATAAAACTTAGACCCCTGGGGTTGTCTCATGACTAAGTAAGTATCCTTAGTGTTTGAGACAAATCCAGGGGTCATTTTTTTATAGAGCGTTTCCAGAACCACCATCAATGTTGACAGACGTGCCCGTAACATAAGAAGCAGCGTCTGAGACGAGGAACGTGATGACGTTAGAAGCTTCCTGAGTGTCACCGATTCGGCCGAGCGGGATGCCTTTACCGGTCTCATGCGAGAACTCATCCCATGTAAGGTCTGGGCGATTGTTTTGCCACATTTTTTCAATCTGGTCACTGCGGATCAAACCGATACACACAGCATTCACGCGAATATTGTGCTTGCCAAGATCTTTACTCATCGCCTGTGTCAGTGCAAGACCGGCTGAACGACTGACGGAAGAGGGGAGACTGTTTGCTGGCGGCGTCTTTGCTACGACTGCTGCCAAATTGACGATAGCCCCGCCTCCTTGTTCTTTCATGTGTGGGATTGCGTAACGGGAACAGTGGATGGTTCCACCAAGCTTAAGGTCCAAGTCATTCTGCCACGCTTCACCGTCGACATCTTCAAACGCCTTTGCCGCTGCAGTACCTGCGTTGTTAACTAAAATATGTAACTTCCCAAAGTGTGCGACTGCCTCGTCCACTGCACGTTTACACTCACTTTCTTGTGAGACATCCGCTGAAATAGTAAGTACCTCACGCCCTGTCTTCTCCTTAATTTCGTCCTTGGCTTTCTGCAAATGTTCTTCGCTACGTGCGACGATTGCGACATGCGCACCTTCAGCAGAAAGATCAAGAGCTGTCTGGAATCCAATACCTTTACTACCACCCGTAATGAGCGCCACTTTATCTGTCAGTCCTAAATTCATGATGAGCCTCCTTGAATTGTTTGATTACTTAGATAATAACATACTTATTTGAGGAATAGGGTCGACAAGGAATTGCTGTATGGTAACATAAGGAAAACAAACGATTTAAAAAGAAAGTAGGAGAAGTTATGTTGTTGTACAATTGATTCCCACTCGTTTTCAGAGGTCAATGAAAAGGAGAGAGAAACAATGAACTATTCTACAAATGTCGATGCACTAAAGCCCGAGCAGCTCGCGGAATTCTTTGAGGGATGGCCGAACCCGCCGAGCGCGGAAACACACGTGAAGCTCTTACAAAACAGTAGCCATGCCGTGATCGCAATCGAACCGGATACAGACCGCGTGGTTGGCTTCATCACAGCCGTAAGTGACGGCGTATTGTCTGCCTACATTCCATTTCTAGAAGTGACTCCATCTTATAAAGACCAAGGGATTGGAAAAGAACTAGTGAAGCGAATGTTTGCAGAACTGCGTCACCTCTATATGATTGATTTAGCTTGCGACGATGATTTAGTCGCGTATTATGAAAAGTTCGGTATGGTGCGAGGGAATAGTATGCACATCCGAAATTATGACCGACAAGCAGGAAAATAGGGAAGCAGAGCGCCGAATCTTTTAGGGTTCGGTGCTTTTTTGGTAGGAGTAGGACGAATTAGTTTCCATAATATGACTGAGGGCACAAACCTTAATTTGCTCAAAGTTCTTGCTAGCAAGAACTTTACAAACAAAAAACCAACCCCCAGAAAACCTCTGAAGGTTGGTGAAAGTGACTATAAATTAGTAAGCTGTCCAACCAGAATCTGCTGCAATGACTTGTCCGTTTACAAAGCTCGACTCGTCTGACCCTAAGAACACCGCAAGTTGCGCAATTTCTTCTGGTTTCCCCATGCGCGGATTGATAGCCATTCCCAGTTGTTGGCGACCCATTCCGTACTCGCTCAAGCTTGTCATCGAAGAACCGATATTAGTCTCGACGCCACCTGGAGCGATACCATTGCACCGAATGTTTTTATTCGCATACATAAACGCTGTATTTTTCGTTAGACCAACGACCGCATGTTTCGATGCCACATAAGCAGCCCCAGCACGTGCTCCATACAATCCGCCGACTGAACTATTGTTAATGATTACACCATGACCGCGTTCTAAGAAGTGGTTCACTGCTAGACGAGATGCCCGCATGACCGCTGTTGTATTGATTGCGAATACGCGGTCCCACCGTGCGTCTTCAATTTCCCCAACAGGTTCCATGCCATCCATGATGCCCGCGTTGTTCACGAGAATATCAAGATGCCCATAGTTCGCAACGGTTTCTTCGAACAATTTATCCAGATCTGCACTCTCTGCCACGTTCGTTTGAATCGAAAATGCTTCGCCACCGCTTTCTTGAATCGCTTTTGCTACTGCCTCAGCACCTTCACCATTCAAATCCGAGACTACAACTTTTGCTCCTTGTTTCGCATACGCTTCCGCAATCGCTTTCCCCATTCCGGAAGCAGCGCCTGTTACGATGGCCACTTTGTCTTGTAAACGCATGTGTGTGTCCTCCCCAGTCTTATTTTAAGATAATTATTGAACACCTGTTTAATAAAAAGTATACTAGGAACAATGAATTGCCACAATAATCAAAAAATAAGATTCTGTTTACTAATGAACAAAACGCATAAATGTGTCGAGGAGGAAGTGAACAAAAAATGAAAACGGATCTACGTGTTCTCAAAACAAAAGATGCTTTGCATGCAGGACTAGTTGCATTGTTAAAAACAAAGCCGCTCGAAAAAATTACCATCACAGAACTTTGCCAACAAGCCAAGATTAACCGCGGAACGTTTTATCTTCATTACCAAGAAATCAATGATGTGTTCGAGGAATACTTCCGGGAAATCACAGCGGACCTCGCAAAATCCTATGAAGAGCCGTACCGCCATGTATCTGTCGTGAAAACATCAGAATTGGATCCGTCCACTATCCGGATTTTCCATCACATTAAGAACTACGAGTCTTTTTACACGATTGTGTTTTCCAAGCGAGTTCCTCTTTTGTATTACTACTTGCTGTTTGATGAAGTTCGGAAGTTGTTTTTAAATGACCATGCGACTTCCTGGAATCATCCAGAGATTCAGCGAGATTTGTATTGTGCCTATCAAGCGAATGCGATCATCGGGATGATTTTGCACTGGTATCAACATGGTTTCGAAGCATCTGCCCAGGAAATGAACGAACAACTCGTGAAAATCATTAATTTACAACCAGCCAATTTAAATGACTAGTTGTTCCACGGGGAACTTGAGACCAGGTCATAGGGAAGGAATGCAACTATGAAAACTACTACTAAATTTGAAATTACGTTGGGAAATTCTATTCCGGCAAATGTAAAAGTGATTTCCCGCACCGGAGTTCGCGCAATCATCTGGAATGGTCAGAACTTACTTATGATGAAATCGAACCGCGGAGACTACAAGTTTCCTGGGGGAGGTGTGGAGGCAGGAGAGAGTGACAAGCAGGCACTTGCACGAGAGCTGATTGAAGAGACAGGATATACAGATTTCGTGATTCGGGAACTGGCAGGCCAGGCCGTACAAGCGCACCCCGACCGGATTCAAAAAGGCGCTTGGTATCACTTAAGGTCTCCGTATTACAATGTCCATTTGAACTCATGGGAACAACAGCCCGTAAAGTTAACAGAAAAGGAAATACGAGAAGGTTTTCATAGAGTATGGATCACGCCAGAAGCAGCGATTGAAGCGAACAAGGCGATTCCCATCGACCCGTTTAAGAATTTCTACATCGAACGTGAAAACAGCGTTTTGCAAGAACTAGTGAGATGGAAACAAGGAGGAAAGACACCATGAGGACGCTGGAAGAATTAAAAGCCATCAAGGCATTGCAAAAAGAAGTGGAAGCTCATGACAACCTTGAGATGAAACTGAACTGGGAGATGCTCGAAGATCGAGAATCCAATGAGTATGATTTTCTCCATTATGAAAACGACGAACTCGTAGCGTTTCTTGGGCTCTATGGTTTTGGGTCTACTGTAGAAGTCACAGGAATGGTAAAGCCGAACTCTCGTCGTGAGGGTCATTTTACACGCCTGTTTGATGAAGTGATGTCGACCGTATCGAAACTCGGATTCACAAAAATCTTAATGAATGCACCGGCTTCTTCTGAAGCAGCAAAAGCATTCTTACAAATGAAAGGAGCTATCTACTCGTTCACTGAACATCAAATGCAGTGGCAGCCAGTTGAATTACCGGAAGCAACAGGGTTTACACTGCGACCTGCGGAAGACAGAGATAGAGAACTTCGTGTGCAACTGGATATCAAAGCATTTGGACTGACACGGGAAGATTCACTCGCAACAGAAGGACGCATCACCGCGGAACCGGACACAGATTTGTGGATGATTGAGGTGGAAGGAGAACCGGTTGGGAAAGTGCGCGTGAAGCGAGAAGAAGACCAAGCGTGGATCTACGGGTTTGCAATTTTACCTGAACACCAAGGAAAAGGAATCGGCCGCAATGTCCTTCGCAGGGTTGTGAAAGACCAAAGTGAAGCAGGATACTCGGTCCATTTAGAGGTCGAAGCGACAAACGCGCATGCACTGCGCTTGTACGAGTCTGTTGGGTTCAAAGTCCACCATGCGCAGGAGTACTATACATACAGTTTGAATAGTTAAAAAAGGTGTGTACATAGCGTACGCACCTTTTTACTAACTTGATATTAAGTTCGTTTATAGACTCGCTCTAAAAAGATTGGCGTTATATTGAGCAAGATGGACGCTATCGTCAAAACCCAAAGCGCCCTCGACATGCCAGGCACTACATCTGCTAGTGCCGACCAATCCTCTGCTTGTACCCAGTTATTTAAATAACTATAATCCGCACAAAGTGTAAGTGCTGTAAACGAAAGAGCCAGCGCCATAGCGAGTTTGTAGTCTTTGCCTAGTGCATACAGGAAAAAATTAATGCCTGTCATTAATATGGCAATCATGCCAAATAGAATCCACATCTAAATGCCTCCAGTAAAATCCAATTTTAAATAGAGACAGGAATCGTTGGAAGCAGGTTCCCAAAGAGTAGCGCTGAAAATACGCACACGAACTTTCGCCAATAAAACTTCTTCTTCATTTCAAAGAAAAACCAAATTATCAATGCACTTACACGTAACAGGTCTTTTTATTACTAAGACTTCGGGTATCGTCTGGCTCATCTATTACATGCGACTCCGTAAAGAGGCTGACGTGATTGACAAGGCTTTAAATAATTAAAAAGAGAAGGCACCAACGCCTTCTCCCATGTATCTATTGAATTACGAGCCGGAGGAGTTGATTCCGCTTTGGTCAGGTTTTTTACCTTTACGAGCAACATCCTCTTTGCTCCATGTCACGTCGTCTGATGAATGGTTAGTGGAGTGGCTTGAAGAACTAATCTGACCGCCTTTTTCGTCAAGCTCATCGTTAATTATCTGATCAGGATTGTACGAAGTGTCTTCGCCAACTTTGCGTTCGGCTTCTTCACGACGGATTTTCTGATCACTCTTTCGATTTGCCATGTACGATTCCTCCAATCCCTTAATTTGTGGTACACCTTATACATTCCCTCTAAGTGATTCAAAAAACGTTGTACACGAAGATGATACAAGAATGTAACCTATGAAATACTTATCCATAGTTAAAGAAAATATCAAGACTATAAGGGTTATTCATGACAAGTCTACATATCCAACATGTTTTTTTTGATTACCCCGCAAACTCCCGCTTATATTGCATCGCCAAGTATACACCAGTAGTGATAAATGCCACCCCGTACTTGAGTACAAAGAAAATCGTCCACATTTCTTCTTTTGGCAGAATAAAATCTCCTAGAATTACCGCGCCTAGCAAGACGAACGTGCTCTTCAAATAAATTTGATTCGTCCGCTCATCAGGCTTCCCGATCCGGTAATAGTAAACCGTGATGAGCGCTGCTCCCAAAAGTAAAAGCCCTAAGCTCGCCATCAGTACCATATTAAAATTCGCATTCGATTGCTCGGCCCAGTCCATCAGCGGAGAAAAAACAAATGCCCCTACGTGATCTATCCTCATTTCTCATCCATCCCCTTTACATACGTAAAAATATCCCCGATTTCCACCTTGAAAAAATCAGCAATCCGGAAAGCCAAGAGCAGCGACGGCACATAATTGCCTTTTTCCATAACAAAAATCGTTTGCTTCGATACCCCAACAGCCTTCCCAAGCTCTGCCTGCGTCAGTTTGGCAAGAACCCGGTGTTCATAGACCTTATTGGCAATCGAATCGCCCATCTCATTTTTCATCTGCTTCACCTCTTACTTTCGATAATAAAGTAAACTTATCAAAAAGTAAAGTAAACTTTAATCCTTTATATTTCCAATTTATTTTACGATAAATAAAAATCCAGCTCGCAACTGAGCTGGATCTACTGCTGACGGAAACGATTCCCCGTATTTGAATACACAAGCGTAAAAACAAGTAGTCCTATCATCAGCGCAATACCCATCCATAGCAGAGCGGGAATTTCTAGCCATTCACTTAGAGAGAGCAGTACCAAACTGAAGCAGATCCCGTACAGTACTTTTCCCCTGAATTTGCATAACGCGACCTCATCATACTTCGCTTTTTCCTCTTTCGGCATCGTGTTGTAACCCGCAATCAGAAAAGCGCCTTTGCCTTGGGAGAGGTAGACGGCTAGGATGAGAAGGGGAATGATCACTAGAAGATTGATTAAGGCTCCGGACATTTTGGGGCTCCTTTCTATATTGAATGTATAATTTGTTTACGGAGTTTTTCGCTCATTGGTTTCAGTAATCATTTCAAGTCCAAGACCAAAAGCCAAACTTCTTTTAGAAGTTTAGCTTCTTCTTACTAAATCAAAGAATTCTAGCATCTTTATCCTGAATCAAGGCGAGCATAGCTCGCCGCAGATTCCATCCCAACTAGGGGACAGACAGCGACACCATTCTAGATTTGAATCAGACTCAATTTGAGGCTTTGCCGAAAAATTGTGGCTGGTTCAAATCTGCGGGAGAATTGTGGCGATGCCTGTCCCCTAATTACTTGACTATCGTTGTGCAGCCGAATAATTATTAGCAATACAGCACAAAATAAAGGATTTTTTTAAATTATTCTTGAATGTTTACCAAAGAGATGAAATGCAAAGTAATAACATTTAACTTCTTAAAGGAGAAATTTACATGAAAAATGATACATACCAATGGACTGAAATTTATAGTGAATTTGCCACTAAACTACTTCAATACAAAAATAATCGTGAGGAATTACTAAAGCTATTTAATCAACTATTTAAGAATTTATCATTAAAAAATCCATTTGTAGATCGAAGTAGTGGACTGGACGTACAGCTAGATGATGTGGATCCGTTTACTGTCTTCGGAACATTTAATAAAGGGATTTCAGATAATAATCGAATTTTGATTCTAAATGAAATAAAAAGGATTTTCGACTTGAAATCTGAAGTGCCAACAACTTTTAATGGCATTCCATTAATTAATAATATGGCGTCATGGTTTTTTGGCAATCAAAGAGATCGTAAACCAACAGATATTCAAAATCTTTGGGATTTCTTTGAACTTTCATTAGAACACGCAGATCAACCTGAGCAGCACACCAAACAAAAATTTATTGATTCTTTTTCCAAAATCATGAAACAATACAAAATCCGTTGGAATATTACTATGGGTTTATTTTGGGTAAGACCTTTCTTTTATGTTAGTCTAGATCAGAAAAATCGTAATTATTTTGCTAAGGAAGCAGACATTTTGGAAGCTATCTTTTATGATCATAATCCTTATCATTTACCTGATGGAAAAGCTTATTACGCTATAAGTGAGAGATTCCGAAGAGCGTTCAAAGATTACACAATTTCTCAAACTAACTTTCCTGATTTATCTTATAAAGCATGGTTATACTCTAATGAACAAGTAAATGAAGAAATAATAGAAATTGCAAACAATGAACCGCGAGAAACGCATTATTGGATATATTCAGCGGGACAGGGATCGCATAAATGGGAAGAGTTTTATGAAAAAGGAATTATGGCAGTCGGAAGATCGAAAATAGGTGACATAACCAACTATTCTACAAAGAGTGAGATTAAAGAAGCACTTAAGAATCATTATGATGAAAATCAGACTTATAAAAATGCAGGTCATGCTCTATGGCAGTTTGCTAATGAAGTGCAAAAGGGTGATGTTATCTTCGTCAAAAAAGGCATTAGTAGAATTATTGGAAGAGGTATTGTCAGCTCGGATTATTATTTTGACGATTCTTTAGCTGACTATCAAAATATTCGGAGAGTGGAATGGACAGATTATGGAATTTGGGAACATCCAGGAACAGCAGCTACAAAATTGTTAACGGATATTACAGATTATCCAGAGTATGTTGAGCAATTACAAAGTATATTCGATTCAGAGAGTGAAGATGAGATAGAACCTATGTTACCTCAATATGAGAAATATACTAAAGAGGATTTCTTAAATGAAGTTTTCATCAATGATCAAGCTTATAATCGCCTAGAAAATCTAGTTAATTTTAAGCAAAATCTTATTTTGCAAGGTGCCCCTGGAGTAGGTAAAACATTCGCTGCTAAGAGATTAGCTTATTCGTTAATGGGTGAAAAGGATACTACTCGTGTAAAAATGGTACAATTCCACCAAAGTTATAGTTATGAAGACTTTATAATGGGATACAAACCTACAGAAACAGGGTTTGAAATTCAATATGGACCTTTTTATACATTCTGTAAAGAGGCTGAGGAAGACAGTGATCGAGCTTATTTCTTTATCATTGATGAAATTAATCGAGGGAATTTAAGTAAAATTTTTGGCGAATTATTAATGCTAATTGAAGCGGATAAACGTGGTGAGAAGCTAAGGCTTTTATATAAAAATGAACTTTTTAATGTTCCTAAAAATGTACATATCATAGGTATGATGAACACTGCGGATAGAAGCTTAGCAATGATGGATTATGCTTTACGTAGAAGATTTGCGTTTATGGAACTAACGCCTGCATTTGATTCGATGGGATATCAAGAGTTTTTGTTGAACGCCAAATTACCTCAACTAAATACTCTTGTATCACTTATAAAGCAACTCAATGATCAAATTTCTGATGATGAAAGTCTAGGGCGTGGGTTTGTTATTGGACATAGCTACTTGTTCACTTCAAAGTCAGTAGATGTTACTTGGTTAGAAACGGTTATAGAGTATGAATTAATTCCTTTATTAGAAGAGTACTGGTTTGATTCTCCTGATAAAGTAGTAGAATGGTCTACAAAACTCCGGAGTGTTTTAAATGATTAAGATTGAAAATATTTATTACATGATTACCTATGCTTTTCGAACATTAGGACGCAAAGGCTATAAAAATATTCAACCTGAAAAATTTGAAACTATTCAATGCCTATTAGCGGAATTGTTGCATTTAGAAATGAGTCGACAAATAAAGTTAGGGTTAGCGAAAGATTATCAAGAAGTGACGGAAGCACTTATCATGCCAAGAGGTAAAATTAATCTCAGCGATTCAATCAAACAAAATAGTCATATTAAAAAGAAATTAATTTGTAATAGGGACGAGTATCTGGAGAATACGCTTATAAACAAAATTGTAAAATCTACTATTCGCTCACTACTCTTTTCAACACAAGTAGCAGAACCACAGAAACAGCATTTAAAAAAACTGCTTTTCTATTTCGATAATGTAAATGAAGTTAACTTAAAGTCAATCAAATGGTCTAGCCTAAGAGTTGCTAAGCACCATTCAAGTTACCGGGTTATACTAGCTATTTGTGAATTTGTAAGTAAGGGCTATTTATTAACAGAGAAAGAAGGTACAAATAAAGTATCAAGTACTCTAGATGATCAAGCTCTTCACACACTATACGAACGCTTTGTATTGGAATATTTCAAGAAACACCATCCTCAGGTTAAAGCAGCCTCTCCAACGATTGATTGGGATATTACTGCTGGGGAGAGTGCGATGCTACCGAGAATGAAGACAGATATCACATTAACCTGCAGAGGGGTTAGTCTAATTATTGATACAAAATTTTACAGTCAAACGATGCAGACACATAGTCTCTATGGGACTAAAACAATTCATTCAAATAATCTCTATCAATTGCATACTTATGTAACCAATAAAGCTGCGAGATTTCAAGGGACTGTAGAAGGAATGCTCTTGTATGCAAAAACTAATGAAGATATTGTTCCTAACCAAACATATTTTATAAGCGGCAAAAAAATTACAGTAACAACTTTGGACTTGAGTGGTGAATTTCATCTTATAAAAAAGAAGTTGGATGCGGTGGCAGGTGAACTATTAAATAGTGGGGGGATACTATAAATGGCAACTTATAAACAAATTCAACAGTTTGTAAAAAGTGAGTATGGTTACTCTGCTAAAAGCTGTTGGATTGCTCATTGTAAGGAAATCTATGGTTTAAATCCAAGTCAGTCTACTAGAAGGATTGATCCGAATTCTAGAAAATATCCGTGTCCTCAGGAGAAGCAATTACATATTAAAGCAGCATTTGAACATTTTAGTATGCTTTAAAACGGAGATATTATTCTAATCAAAGTGTTATTTATCTGCATAAATAAAAACAAGCTGTGCAAAGGATTTCTGCACAGCTTTATTTGTGATTAACTTTATTGTGATTTGCGTTCGAAATACCAATGCAACCGAAACTCACAAATCTGCTTAGTCCACTGAAATAAAATCTCTTGATCTTCAACTGCCACATCAAAATCAAACCAAAAATGTTTATCCTCGAATTTTACCATACCATCTTGTTTGCCACTCCAAAACTTCATCGGGTTATCTTCAATATGCTTGGCAATTTTCTTTTCATCAAAGCTTGAAAACTTGATTTGTTGAGCAGGAGTAAAGTCGATATCTCGTCGATATTTCTTCTCCCAAAGAAATCCGTAAAAGCATACCGCTACATCTTCAGCTAAGACTGGTTTAAACCATTCAGCTGGGCCTCGCTGCAGCATACAGTGAAGAAGAGTCATTTTATAACTCTTAGTCATACTAGTCTTTTCTACTTCAACCAACCAAGCTTGGTAGTCTCTCAAGATTCGCTCTTCATGAGTACTTAAATCGCCAGCTTCTTGTATTAAGTTAAAATAGGAACCAAATTCTCTTCTAATTGATAGAGTATCCAAAGGTGTTTGCAAATGAAATTCATGATAGGTTGGACGGCGACCGAGATCCGCTTTCAATTCATAGTAATGAGATAGCAGAACATCTTTTGGTTTTCTATATTTGCGAATCATATGTTGAACAAGGTCTACTACTTGCGTGTCTAGATGAATTTCACAATCCATAGGTAGTGCATCCGCAATGTTTGCAACACCCTTAGCAGTACTATCTTCCGGAGAAAAAACCCGCCACTTTAAATCTGCATTTCTATAGTTCCCAATCAAATCGATAATCACACAATGATCTTTTCCATCGCCAAGTCGCAAACCACGCCCAATTTGTTGGGTGAAGACAGCGAGAGATTCGGTAGGCCGAACAAATAGAAGTGTATCTACCTTTGGGATATCTACCCCTTCATTGAAAAGGTCCACAGTAAAGATAATTTCGAGCTCTCCATCGTTTAACTTTTGTCGCGCACTTTTCCGTATATCTGGGTCCGACTTGGCATCTAGACTAATCGCATGAATGCCTTGTTGTTTGAAGTAGTTTGCTAAGAACTGTGCTTGGCGAACGGAAGAACAGAACCCGATTGTACGCGTCTGCTTTTTTGATTGCCACTCTGAGAAAATCATTTCTGCCATCGACTCACGGAGCTGAACTCGAGCAAGATCTTCCTCCGCGTAGCCAGTTCCAACCCAACGTAATTGACTATAATCCGTATCGTCATAAACTCCAAAATACTTAAAAGGGGCCAGCCATTGTTTTTGAATGGCATCTAAGAAGTTAATTGTAATAGCGACATTCCCATCACAAATCCCGAATACATCACTATTGTCTAATCGGTGAGGTGTGGCAGTGATGCCTAATAAAAATCTAGGTTTGAAATGATTGATGATGCGCATATAACTTGGGGCTGTCGCGTGGTGGAACTCATCAACAACAATCAAATCAAATTCTTCGGACTGGAACTTAGCTAGATGGTGTTCTTGGCTAAGTGTTGCCACCGATGCAAATAAGAAATCTACGTCTATGTCTTTGTGTGTTGCGTTGTAAAGTCCGGTCTTCTTCGAATTATGAACATGTTGGAAAGAGTCACGTGCTTGATATAAAATTTCTTCTCTATGTGCGACGAAGAGAACACGTTTGAAACGTTCTGCGAAAAAAGCAGCAAGATACGTCTTGCCTAAACCCGTCGCCATAACGGCAAGAGCCTTATCGTACTCTTCCTCCATTGACTCCTCCAGAGCTTTCAACGCCAATTCCTGTGCTGGACGGGGAGTGACATCTGTTGAATAAATTTCGTTCGTTTCAATCAAGACAGGCTCATGATCTGTTCCGTCTGTTCCAAACATCACTTCAATCTCATCTTGCTTTGCCCAGAGAGAACTGAGTGGCATAGCCTTATTGTTTTCGTTGTACTTAGCTTCATATAAAAGAAGAGTTTCAGAATTCACAGGTAGAGTTTGAGGGTGATAAAACAGACGCATAAACTCAGTTGCAGCTTCTTCAAATAGTGGTTCTTCAAGTGGTGTTGGCACAGAAAGACTCCATTCAATTCCGTTTGTCAGCGCAGATTTTGAAAGGTTGGAAGATCCAACAATCAATGTATTCTCTGTAGTATTTCGGAACAAATACGCTTTTGGGTGAAAGGAAAGTCCATGGCTCTGATAAATGCGTACTTCTGCTTCTGGCACTGCATCAATTAACCGTCGCAAAGCTTCTGGCTGCGTAATAGATAAATAATCGCCCACTAAAAGTTTTATGTCTGCTCCACGCTTTGCGGCATCTACTAAACTAGGAAGTACCAGGTCCACACCCGACTTCATTGCAAATGCAGTAATCCAGTAGACAGTCGTAGCTTGTTCTAATTGCTGTTCCAAATTCGAGACTAGGTTTTGTGTGATGAACCGAATCTCAGTCATCATGCACCTCAATCAAATAAATCCCTTTATCAAATCCACCACGTTTTTCCTTCTTCTTAACGCGCACTTCTTCCAACTGTTCGTATGTTGCATTATGTAGGGGAAGAGCAGCATGAACCAACTCCAGAATATCTGCGAGTTCTTCTAGTGCATCATGGTTGTTTTGAGTTGCTTGATACTCCTGCACTTCTTCTGTCAGCTTCGCTTTAATCTCTTCTGCATGACGTTCTTTAGATAGCATCTCCATATCATAAGTCTTACCGTCTTTTTCGATGATTTCTAAGATGCGATCTCGGATGAGTTTGTTGTAGATTGGCATTGTATGTCCTCATTTCATAAATGGTTATTGCCTTCATTATACTAGTAGCATCTGTACATATTAAGATAATTCTGTAAATAAATGATGCTGTGTTGTTAGTATTTGGTTATAGTGGAGATATAGTGATAAAAAATGAAAGGTATCCTAATTCTTATCTATTTCTATTAATTATGGAGGTAACTTATGGAGGCAAATATATATAAATTAGACTGTTCATTAAAGGAAGCTAAAAAACTAATCTCCGATGCAGGATTAGAAAAATATGGAGTTCGTAAAACTGTTTCTTATGATAGGGATTGCGCAAATATAACCTCTAAAGCTAGTTGTGAATTTTATTATTTTGGAGATAAAGTTAACTCTAAAGATAATGTGACTTGGTTAAATCAATGGGAAAATTTTTTTAGGTATAGTATCAATACAGATACTATATACTCATTACACTTTGGGTGTATATTAATAAAAATTAATAAGACTATCTTCTTTATTTCATATGGTAGAGCTCATCATTTAGCTCAAAGTAATTCAGATTTAAACTTTGGTTTAGATATAGCAGAGAGAATTCTTGTGAAAGAAAGCATTACTAGTAAACAATCTTCATATATTAATAATGCAAAAAGTAGAGAATATATACAGTATAAAAATAAGGTTCTTCCAACACCGAACATTGGTGAAAGTAACAATCAAGTCATCAGTGATATATTTGTAACTTCGAAAAAAGAGAATATAAAAGATGACTTTTACCTAAATGAGTTTAAAAAAAATATTAAATTTGGTACTTCAGTAAAATTAGTAAACAGTAAAATCATCCCATTAACTTTAATTAAAATACTATTAGAATTAGAGTATATTCATAAAGAATTTGACCCTATTGTGTCTTTACCAAGAATGGTATTTGAGAAAAGTTTAGAGGTAAAAGTAGAGCTTGAGAAAAAACTAGTAAATTCTTTAGTGAAAAAAGAGTATAATTCTTTTACTTTATTAGAAATGATAAATAAAGGCGGTGAACTATTTGAGCCTTTTAAAGACGAAAAACTTTTTATACAAAGATCAAAGACACTCAATTCGGTTTTTTATAATCTTGAAGAAATTGTTAATAAGCTTAGTGAATTAGAAGATTTGGGTGATTTAAAAAATATTTATTTATCAAATGAGGATAAAACAATAAAATATCCAGTACTTGAACTATTGGATTACAGTACTATACATAATAAACAGCGGTATTGTCTTTTTGAAGGAAAATGGGCAAAGTTAAATAAATCATTTTTAGAACATGTCAAGGCACAAATCTTGATAGTAAATGAGATATCAAAATACGACTCGAAATTTAATTATAATAAGTCTGGAATTGAGAAAGTAATAAAACAACGTGAAAGAAAAATGGGTCCAGATAATATAAAATATGCTGAATATGTTTATAATCGCTACTTAGAAGCAAATTTTGATTATATTTTTTTAGATAGACTTAATGAACACGAAAAATATAAGAATGTTGAGTTTGCTGATTTATATGACAAAACTGAAAGAAAATTAATACATGTTAAACTAGGCGATCTCTCAAAATTTCGTACATGCGTATATCAATCAACTAATAGTGCTATGATTTATTCTACTGAAGAAGAATTGCTTAATGTTTATGGAATAAATTCTGTAAAGAAAATCGGGATGCTATTAGTAACTACTACAAAAAATTTGATTCAAGAAGATGGTAGTGTAAATTTCAACAATTCCAAATCTATTACATTCAAACTCGAGTTAGTAAACTGGTACCAAAAAGTTAGAGATTTAAACTATTCGCCTGAAATATTAATTGCGATTAAACAAAAGTAAAAAGAGAGTTTTGATAATCTATAATTTAAATTAAAAACTCGAAAGATGAGAAATTTTAGGAGGAGTCAAAATGGCTAAAATACCTGTTGATGTATTAAAGGCACTCGGTCAAAAAGGAATTGAGATTATAAAGAAAAATCCTCAAGTAGTTTTAACAGCACTAGGTGGAAGCAAAAAATTAGTGGATTTTTTAAATGAAAGAAAAAAAACAGAAGCGGAAAGATTTGAAAAAAAAATACAGGACCAAAGGGCTCGTGGGAAACTGCATTACAGAAAAGATAGATATATAAAATTTCAGAATGAGATCTTACCAAATATAAATAATCATAATTTTGAAGAGTTGGATCAATTAATTACTGAAGTAGAAAGTTTTATTGAGCAGTTAGAAAATGAAGCTATATTAATTAATAAACCGTTAATTAATAAGAGGAAATCTAATTGGACATCGATTAGTACCCAATTAAAAAATAAAAGAGATAATAACTTATATTACGAACTTAAAAGGTTAAATAATGAAGTTGACTATACTAGCAATTTTATGCCAGAAAGTCTTCAGTTATATTTTAGTAAAATTGAAAGTTTAGAAGAGAGAAAAGAATTTGTATTTATATCAACTGGAAAAAGCAGAGAAAAAATAAATATTGATTTTTTAAGAGCTTAAAAGCTAAAAAGAACGAGAAGCATGTTGGTTAGAAAAATTCTGATTGGCTTTCTCCACCCAACCCACATACCTGTGTCAGCCACAATTCTTCGGCAAGGCCTCGAATGGTGTCCAACACAGGTACATTCATCTTTCTTTAGAGCTTATCTTCTTGTTAGGAAAGGATGTACGGTTCACACCTTCCCAAACCCCCGCCGCTCCGCATACTCCACACACAAGCGACAAACCTTAATTTTCTGATTGGTTTCATTTCGGTACATCCGCATATCTCGCGAATTTTTCTTACAAAAGTAACAAGCATTTTTGGGGATTGTAGTTCCTGAAGGGGTGCGTTTAGTAGTGAATAGGCCGCTCAACTTTTGAAATAAGCTCATTGGAATTTGCCCCTCTCCATCCTGTTGATTGTCATTATTTACAATACTATCATAGTTGGATTGTGCTAGAGATGGTGAGTTCTCGTTCCATTTAAGTTTATTTAGTGCTGGCTAGGTTCTTTTGGTCATGTGGTAGGATAGAAGTAAAATCAGATACAAAGCGGAGGCTTTCAAATGTCCAAAATCCCACTAGAAATTATCAAAGAACTCGGCGCAAAAGGCATGGACTATGCCAAAAAGAATCCGGGTCAAGTGAAGGCAGCTTTGGCCATGGCGCCAGCTCTGCTTAAGACATTGACGGACTTGAATGATAAAAAGCACGAATGGCATTTGAATAAGCTGAAGAAAAAAAGTGATGTCGATAAGATGGAGTATCGCGAGACGCGCTATATGCGCTATCAGGATCAGATTTTGCCGAACCTGGAGTCGTACAATTACGCGAAGCTCGATGAATGCCTTTCCGAAGTAGAGAGCTTTTTGATGCAGTTGAAGAGCGAGATGACGGTGATCAAACGACCAAAATTGATGCCACGCGTGGCGAAATGGCAGAAGGTGAAGTTGCAGCTGGAGAGCCATAGAGATAGTCGATTTTATAGTGAACTTGTGCGTGTTAATGAAGACGTCGGTTATGATAGTGCGTTTTTAGCGAAGAGTGTGCAAGCGCATTTCCGAGAGCTTCCAACACTGGAGGCGCGAAAAGAGTTTGTGCGTCAGTTTACTGAGAAGGATGAACAGAAGCTGGCGTTGGATTTTTTGAAGTATAACTGAGTTTGAAGAGGGTATTTCTCTACTAACGCACATACCTGTGTCAGCCACAATTCTCCCGTGCTTTCGCACTAGCCACAATTCTTCGGCAAGGCCTCGAATGGTGTCTGTACGAAAGCAGAATGGTGTCCAACACAGGTACGTTCATCTTTCTACTGAGCTTGTCTTAATGCTAATAAATTGTTCATGATGACTAAGAAAAGTATGAAAACACAATAACAGTGAGTGAATCCGTTCTTCTAACAGGAAGAGCGGTTTTTTCTTGCGGGTTAAGTCTGTGTATAACTTTTCAAGCGCACAATTCATTCTATTTCTGTGGATAAGCGCATTTTAATTTTCTATTAACATGTGGATAA
Organism: Chryseomicrobium sp. FSL W7-1435; assembly: GCF_038595005.1. Taxonomy (GTDB): domain Bacteria; phylum Bacillota; class Bacilli; order Bacillales_A; family Planococcaceae; genus Chryseomicrobium. Next base: position 214,247 of record NZ_CP151997.1, on the reverse strand, counting down.
CCTTCTGCATGAGAAAATTCCTTGTTTTGTGGATAAGTAAAACTGAGAATTTTTATTTCCATCTTGCTAAGAGTATACCGATAAGTTCAAGAGAATCGAAAGAGTTTCTAGACATTTTCCAGAAACATGCCCAAAACTTGAAACAAATTTCCAGTTCATACGTACCTAAGGAGAGAGTATATATAAAGGAGTGAGGTTGTGAAGGAACAAACTGTAGTGATGGACATCGTGAACTTGAAAAAGACGATTGGCAAAAAGGAAATTATCAAAGGCCTGAATTTCCAGATTCGTAGCGGAGAAGTGTTTGGATTCTTGGGGCCAAATGGTGCCGGTAAGACGACGACCATCCGGATGATGGTGGGCTTGATCAACATCACGGAAGGCGATGTGCTGATTGAGGGGAAGAGTATCCGCAAAGACTTCAAAGATGCGGTGCGTCATGTCGGTGCGATTGTAGAGAACCCGGAGATGTATCCTTTCTTAAGTGGCTGGAAGAACCTTCAGCAGTATGCCCGCATGATGGAAGGCATTTCAGAAGACCGTATTCGAGAAGTGGTCGCACTTGTAGGTTTAGAGAAGGCGATACATGAGAAGGCTGGACGTTATTCGTTAGGGATGCGTCAGCGACTAGGGATTGCCCAGGCCTTATTACATAATCCGTCGATTCTGATTTTGGATGAACCGACGAATGGGTTGGATCCTTCCGGTATCCGGGAGATCCGCCTATACTTACGAAAACTCGCGCAAGAAGCGAATGTGGCGGTCATCGTGTCGAGTCATATGCTTAGTGAAATTGAATTGATGTGTGACCGTATCGGGATCATCAAGAATGGTGAGCTTGTGGCGATTGAGATGGTGCAGTCGAAAGCATCGGAAGCGACAGGCTTGATCGTGCAGATAGAAGCCGAGCCAGTGCAAGGTGCTTTGCAGATTGTGAAGGGGCATGTGACAGGAGACGTTGTGACAGAGGGGACGACACTGACGTTCTCGACGTCTCGTGAGACGATTCCGATTTTAATCAAAGCCTTGACGGCCAAAGGTGTGGCCATTTATAGTGTCGAGCAACAGCAAGCAACTCTCGAAGACAAGTTCTTCGACTTGATTGGAGAGAATGTCATTGGGTAACTTCTTGAAGCTCGTCTGGAACGAGCAAGTGAAACTATTTGGACGCAAATCGGCATGGGTAATGATTGGGTTGACTGTTTTACTGGTGATTGGTGCCGGTATTATGACACAGTCATTTTTAGAAGAGTGGGATACAAGAGAGTATTCAAATGACTGGCGTACCGAATTAGCTGAAGAGAACACTGCGCTAGAAGCTGAAATTGCAGAAGCCGGAGATTTTGGTGGGTTTACGCAGCAGATGCGCATCGAACAAAACAATGTGGCACTGGAAGAGGATGTAAAGCCAAGGCCTTATGATGCGTGGGCATTTACCTATGACAATGCGTTTATCATGTTGGTGGTCAGCCTATTTGCGATTATCACGGCGGCTGGGATTGTCTCGAATGAATTTAAATGGGGCACAATCAAACTGTTGTTGATTCGTCCAATCAATCGTTCGAAAATTTTGTTGGCGAAATATTTGTCAGTGTTTATTTTCACCGGTGTGCTAATACTTACGTTATTTGTAAGTTCCATTCTTGTGGGAGCTATCCTATTTGGGATCAATGATATCACGCAGACCTCTGTAATTCCGACATTGTCAGGAGACTACCTGGTGATGAACTACTTGACGGCGATCTGGCAAGAATATGGATTCGGTATGGTGTCACTTGTGATGATGACGACACTCGCGTTTATGATTTCGACGCTTTTCCGAAGCAGTGCAATGGCCATCGGGATTTCGCTCTTCCTGTTGTTGTCGAGTGGTGGCTTGATGCTGTTCTTGGCACGGTATGACTGGGCCAAGTTTATCTTGTTTGCGAATACCGATCTTGGACAGTATGCAGATGGTGGAACGCCACTCATTGACGGCATGACGCTCGGATTTTCGGTGACGATGCTGGTCATTTATCTCGTTGTGTTCCTTGGTGCTTCGTTCGTTACGTTTACGAAGCGGGACGTGGCGTAGTTTTAACTCAGAAACAAAAGAGAAGTCTTGTAGACAAATTGTCTAAGACTTCTCTCTTTGTTCTTGTATAACAGTTAGCCATTCATTAAAAGTATCTTGTGTTTTAAAGAACTTTTTGTTTACCTCTTCTTGTAAATAATCTAAATCTACTTCGTCATACCAACGTGTTAAAAGTTCAAGACCCCAGTAAAGAGTATCTTCATTTTCAAATGCATCTAATCTATCTAATATGATGTCCTCAACAGAAATAAGAAATACAAAACTTGTTTTATCGTCCATATCTACAGGGAGTTTTTGAACGCGATTGTAATCACCCTCAAGAAAGCTGGCTACGACATCTACAACTAATTCTAATTCTTCCATGTAATAGATTCGTCCTTCTTTTTTGAAACCAACTTTTAATAGGCGCTCAGCAAAAAGGGTGCTTGAAGAAGTAACAAAATCTATATCACGTGTGGTGTAATCACTAGAAGTATAAATTTCAACGGATAATCCACCGACAATTATGGGTTTTGCACCTACTTGCTCAGATTCCACAAGTTCAGTTAAGATGGCACTTGCTTTTAACATGACTTCTTGTTTTTTATTTTTTATCGGAACAAGTGAAAGAAGTTCTTTTTTGATATTTTCATAATTCAATTCATTCATTTAAGTGAGAACCTCGAAAGAACCTTCTCTTCATCTTTGCAACGTGGTCTTCTAGTACCGCCTTTTACCGCCTTGCGATCACTATTTTCAGGTTTTGCATTATAGAGTTTTACAACTTCAAGTACTGCAGCATCAGACTTTTTCGTGATTTGTTGAATTTTGGCAAGTGATAGTTCGCGCATGAGTAAGCTCCTTTCTTAAATGAATTTATTAAATAAGTACTCGTATATTAATTCTAAAGTATAGTATGCATCTAGTCTAATTATTGCACCTAATTACCAAATCTAATCCTCGCAAAAAATACAACGAGACGCCATCACAGGAGACGTCTCGTTTTTTTTTGCCTTTATAGATGTGGCTCACTCCAAACGCCTAATTCAGGTGCGGCTCCGTTCTGCAAAAACAAATGGCTAGTAGTCGGTGCTGGTTTAACTGTGAACTGTTCATTTTTAATGATACGTTTCAAGTCTTGCACGGTGGAGCAAGTGCCATGAAGCTCTGTGTAGACTGTACCGTAATGGTTTTTGTGAAATGCGCTGGTCCCACCGACAACGGGTTTTGCAAGTCGCATCCCTAGGTAGTAGACTTCTTGGACGGATTCGCCAGTAGAAAGGGCGGACAAGTCTTTGGCGTTTAGTTCGATGGCATCAATCTTCTCTAGGTGACTTGGATCTAGTTCAAAATAGGCCTTCTGGTGAGCGAGTGGATGTCCACTAATCAACAAGGTTTCTTCGTGTTTTAGAAGATCGAGTAATTTTCAAAGGAAAGGAAGTTCAGTTTATGTGTATACGCAATTTGTATGAAGAGAGAATGAAGAGAATGCTAATTTTTTGTAAAGAGACCATAGTTTTTTCCTAGACAGCTAAAGGGAAAATCCTCTATAGTAGAATCTCAACAGTTTTAGAGCGGATGCAAGTAAATGGAGGGTGCCACTATGGAATTATGGGATGTGTATACAAAGACGCGGGAGTTAACAGGGCGTACCCATGTGCGAGGGAGCGAGCCTCCGCTAGCCCATGGTGACTATCATATAGTCATTGATGTCTGGACATTCTTGCCGGATGGTCGCTTGATTTTGTCGCAGAGAGATCCTGCCAAACCACACGGGCTTAAATGGGAGTCGACAGGTGGCTCGATTACAACAGGGGAGTCATCTTTGATAGGGGCTGCTCGTGAAGTGGAAGAAGAGCTGGGTTTAGTGTTAAACCCAAATGAAATGGTGTTGCTTGGGGAACAAATCCGAAACGATTCGTTGATTGATGTGTATGTCACGCGACTTCCAAAGGTGATTAGGTTAGACGAGTTAACGTATCAGGTGGGCGAAGTGGTGGATGCACGAATCGTCACGAAAGAAGAGTTTTTGGAAATGGGATCACAGGGACTTCTCACGCACAACATGCTTCCGCGTTATGAGCTTTATCAGGAAGTACTCGATACGTATTTTGAGCCGGTTGCGGTTCTCGAGACAAAGTAAAATTAACGCCAGATGGAGAATTCTCCGTCTGGCGTTTTTGTGTTCATATATTTAGCTCAAAGGAAATAGTCGACCCCACTTGTTTTACTTCTTTAAAGCCTGCTCTGATAATAAGCTTCTGTGCTCGAACGTTTGAAACGTCTGTTTCGGCAGTATAAGTGCGGATGGAATAATTGGTAGCACCGAACTTTATGGCGCGCGCTAGAGCTTCTTTACCAAGTCCTTTCTGCCAAAGTGTGGAGTCACCTATTGCTATGCCAATCTCTGCACATCCGTCTTTAATTTCCGCAAAATCTACATAGCCGATTAATCGTTGATTCCACTCGATACCTATACGGAAGAGGTCGCTCGAGGTGTTTTCAACGCAGGTGCTCCACCACTTAAAAAGCCGATTCTCATCTTGGTTCGGAATCCAACCGTTCGCTTTGCAAAACTGAACATCTTGACTCCAAAGCAGGACTTGAGGAAAATCCGTTAATTCAATTGGTCTTAGAGTTATAGAAGTATGTTGCATTAAGAAATTATCTCCTTATTTCTTATATGAGCTCAAAGTAGAAAGCATTTCCTCACTCTTCTCCCAAAGCAGTTTCGCAGTCGTCCCGTCATCAATTGCCTGCACACGCATCGGTTGTCCTTTTGAATAAACCCCACCCGGCTCCCAGTCCACACCCGGTGTCCCTTCGATTAAAGCAACTAACGCTTCTGCACTCTTCTCGGGAGTGATGGTGATTAAATATTTGAGGGGGGTGTGGTACATAAAGCGCATGAAGTGATTGGTTTCAGACGCGAAACTCGTGCGCACCACTCCTGGATGAAAAGCAACAGCCGAGATGCCTTTTGCTACGTAACGGTTTTGCAATTCCCATGTGAAATAGATGTTTGCAAGCTTGCCATTTCCATACGCATTCGTTGCAGAATAATTACCTTCGTTGTTTAAATCATTGATATCAAACGTCTTGCCGAATAAGTTTGCCGCTTCACTCGACGTCTGAATCACTTTTGCCTTACTAGCAATAAGTTTTGGCAAGAGCAGCTTGGTTAAATGGAATCCCGCTAAGTGATTGACCTGAAACGTCTTTTCAAATCCGTCTTCTGTTACTTCACGGTTCCCCATGATTCCTCCTGCATTGTTAGCAAGGACATCGATGGTTGGGTAGGCATCAAGTTCAGTGGCCAGTCGTTCCACATCCCGAAGTTTTGTGAAATCTGCTAGGTGGTAAGGTGCATCCAGTTCTCGTGCGAGTTTCTCAGTTTTTTCTTTCGATCGTCCTACAAGTACGACGTGATGGTCTTTTGCTTTTAATTGGCGTGCTGCAGCAGCACCGATTCCGTCGCTTGCCCCAGTCAGTACAATTGTTTTTGTCATTTGTCATTTCCTCCTCAAAGTAGTTACCCAAAATAGCGATTTTCTAGCTCATTTAAAAATGCACGCTCCAGTGCGCCTTCTTCTTGCATGACTGCAAAGGTGGATACCTTCGGCAAGTCAAAGAGAGAAAAAGGAATGGTTACTAAACGTCCTTCGAGCAATTCCCGTCTAACGATTGAGTGTGGCAAGAACGATACACCGAGACCGTCTTGTACAAATCGTTTAGTGATGGAAGCCTGAGAAACTTTGACTGTGCGAATACCCGGCACCAGATGCCTCAGTCGAATTAGTAAGTCATCCCAGACAACAGGGTGATGGTGGGTGAATAAGGTCTCGGATGTCAAAATCTCTGCAAGATCGAGTGGTGGACCCGATTCGTCATCATAGGAATCTACCGAACGAACAAAAAGGATGTCCTCGCTAAAAATTGTATGAACGTGCAGTTTGCGATCTGTGGGAGGCATGGCAGAAAGTCCAAAGTCTACCTCACCGCTTTTTACCAATCCTTCGATTAAACTGGATTCTTCCACTCGAATTTGAACCTCCATAGTCGGATGCGCTTTTAAAAATTGGCGTAAAAGCGACGGTAAGATGGTCTCTGCCAGTAATGGAGAGATGGCGAGCGTCCATTTTCGAGTGAATCCTTGCGCGAGGGCTTGGACAGACTGGACAGTATAATCGAGGTTTTCAAGTAAAGCCTTGCCGTTCTTATAGAATAATGCCCCTTCGGATGTAAGGTGAACTCTGTTTTGTTTACGTGTAAACAAAGTAACCCCCAGCGCCTCTTCAAGCTTTCGAATATGGACGGTTACATTAGGCTGTGACATGTGCAAAAGCTCAGAGGTCTTTCGAAAATTAAGGGTCTCGGCACTGATGCAAAATGTCTTGATCCAGCTGATGTCCACCCAAGCACCTCCCTTAATTACATTTTGTTATTGAATTAATTATAAACCTTTAATTTTCGTAATCATAGCAAACAGCTATAGTTAGAAAAAAGGAGGCGTTTTAGATGGTTCAAAGAGGATTAAAAGGAGTCGTAGCTGTAGAAACCGCCATCGCATCAGTCGATGGAGAGAAGGGAGAGCTTCGCTACCGAGGTTTACTTCTAAAGAAGGTTATGGAAAAACATACATTTGAAGCAGTCGCTGCATTTTTATGGGGAATAGACGAGCAGAGCGTTGCAAGATTGTTACACGAAGGACGGCAGTTTGGTGCCCATCATCTCACGCTTTTGCATCATTTACCTAAAGATTTGACCATTATCGACCAAGTACGAACTGTCATTTCATCCACCGGAACTCCTGAACTGCTAGGTCGCACACTCAAAGAACAAGCAGTCCTAGTAACCGGAGCACTTTCTGTGATCGCCGCTGCAGCATATCGCATTCAAAAAGGACAAGAGGCTGTCACTCCTTCCCCAGAGCTTACGCATGTTGCGAATTATTTGTATATGGTATCCGGGGAACAGCCAACTGCTTCAGCAGTCACTGCATTGGAAACGTATCTAATCGCAACCATGGAACATGGCATGAATGCATCCACTTTTGCCGCACGTGTGACGGTATCTAGTGAATCAGATCTTCCTTCTGGTCTGGTCTCTGCTCTTGGCACGATGAAGGGACCATTGCACGGCGGTGCGCCATCAGGTGTGTTGGCTTTACTAGACGAGATTGCTCTCGCGGATTCAGTGGAAGATGTCGTGATGAAAAAGCTACAAGCTGGGGAACGCATCATGGGGTTTGGCCACCGTGTTTATAAAACAGAAGACCCTCGTTCACTCGTTCTAAGAGCGGCTTGTGAGAAACTCAGCGGCGAAGAGAGTTGGCTCCACCTCGCAGTAAGGGCAGAAATAGAAATCATCCGACTGCTCGAACTTCATAAGCCCGGGCGACGTTTATATACAAACGTGGAGTATTATGCAGCTGCTATAATGAAGTCGATAGATCTTCCATCAGAACTCTTTACACCGACATTCAGTGTTGCACGCGCTGTCGGTTGGACGGCACATATGGTCGAGCAGCTCGGGGATAACGTAATTTTCCGTCCAGAATCTCTTTATGTACCAGTTGCAAAAGATTTTTGCACAATAAAAAAAGGTATGGTATAGTAATCGCGACAACTACATGCACATCCACTAGGGGAGCCGAAGAGGCTGAGACGGACACAAGTCCGGACCCTTGGAACCTGATCTGGATCATACCAGCGGAGGGAAGTGGCGCGACCGTTTTGGTAGTCCTTTTGACGGCTTCACGCTACTTTCCTTTGAGGAGTAGCGTTTTTTTGTTGTCAGAAAGGATGGGAGAACATGAGTTTTTGTAAAGAGGTACGAGAAGAATTTAAAGACGTTTGGGAGAGCAGTTTTCATCATCCGTTTGTCACAGGGTTGGCAGATGGAACACTGCCAGAGGATGTATTTCGTTATTACGTCATGCAGGATTCGTATTATTTAACGCACTTTGCAAAGGTGCAAGCGCTTGGAGCCGTGAAAGCGACAGATCTTGAAATGACTCGCTCATTTGCACATCACGCTGAACAGACATGTGTGGCCGAGCTCAGTTTGCACGAATCCTTCATGCAGATCCTCGGCGTTACGGAGGCTGAGTGGGAGGCGTTCGAGCCGTCACCATCTGCTTATGCATATGTGTCCCACATGTACCGCGCGGCTCAAGGAGACGTAGCAGATGTACTCGCTGCATTGCTCCCTTGTTACTGGCTATATTATGAGATTGGTGTCCATCTTCAAGAGGCCACTCCTGAAAATCCGATTTATCAGCGGTGGATTTCCACTTATGGGTCTGAGTGGTTTAAGACGCTTGTAGAGGAGCAGAAAGACCGGATGGACAAGCTTGCTATGGATGTCTCAAGTGCGCGACTTAAAGAACTAAAAACGCATTTTAAACGCAGTGCCTATTACGAGTGGCACTTTTGGGAACAGGCTTGGACACAAGAAAAGTGGACTGTGAACAGGGAGGTGCCAACCTATGAGCGGTGAGGTTGAAACTACGTCCCATTCCCCGATCATTCACTGTATTACCAACTATGTGGTCGCCAACTTTGTGGCAAACGGGTTGGTTGCCAGTGGAGCGTCACCCATTATGGGGGATGAAGAGCAAGAAGTGGTTGAACTTGTGCAGTTGGCAGATGCCCTTAGTTTGAATATAGGTACGCTCTCCGAACGGACTGTCCGGAGTATGAAAGTGGCTGGAGAAGCGGCTGTTAAGAAAGGGATTCCTCGAGTCGTTGATCCAGTAGGTGCCGGAGCTTCAACATATCGCTTGCAGTCTGCTAAAGAAGTGATTGCGGCAAGTCGACCTACACTCATCCGGTGTAACGCAGGAGAAGCTGCCGCTCTTTTAGGTGTGGACTGGCAAGGGCGTGGAGTAGATGCTGGAACAGGTCATGCAGACGCGTCATCACTAGCGGTGGAATTGGCAAAAAAATATGCCACAACTGTCGTCATTACCGGCGCAGTGGATTTCATTTCAGATGGCAAGGTCGTACTGAGGAATCACTCGGGGCATCCGGACATGACCAGAGCGGTGGGGACAGGTTGTTTACTGAGTAGTCTTCTCGCGGCATGGCTGGTCAAAGACACGAGCCTCGAGGCAATTCAACAGGGATTGTACCGGTATGGACGTGCTGGAGAAATGGCTGTGAAGAGTGGAATTGGTGGATTCTCAGCAGCCTTATTAGAAGAACTTGCGAATGAGGAGGTCTACAGCTCATGACACTTCCAATAGCACTTACAATAGCCGGTTCGGACAGTGGAGGTGGTGCAGGTATTCAAGCGGATTTAAAGACATTTCAAGAGCGTGGAGTGTTTGGGGTCTCTGCTCTGACTGCAGTCACTGCACAAAACACGCTCGGGGTGCAGCGTGTCGGTATTGTAGAAAAGGAACTTTTAAAAGCGCAGCTAGATTCGATTGGATCAGATTTTCAGCCCGCTGCCATCAAGACAGGGATGCTCGCTGACTCGTTTACTATTGAACAAGTTGTAGAGGCGATTGAGACGTATGATTGGTCTACTGTTGTTGTGGATCCTGTAATGGTTGCAAAAGGCGGACACACCCTGTTGCAACAAGAGGCGATTGAAACACTCACTCGCTACCTTCTCCCGAAAGCGTCCATCGTCACACCAAATGTTCCGGAGATGGAGTTGATGACGGGGGTGACGATCAAAAATGACCTTAGTGCTCGCAAATCTATGGAAGCTCTCCTTAAAACAGGGGTAGAGGCTGTTATTCTCAAAGGCGGCCATCGAACAGGACCACTTGCTACAGATCTCTATGTAGACAAAACAGGGAGAGAGTTTAGCCTTTCCACTCCTAGGATTGCAACTAAGCAAACACACGGAACAGGTTGTACTTTTAGTGCGGCCCTTACGGCAGAGCTTGCCAAAGGTCATTCGGTGGAAGCCGCCTGCTCTGTTGCGAAACGGTTCATTCAAGCGGCGCTTCAGTACCCTCTTTCAATTGGTGCAGGTCACGGTCCTACAAATCATGCCGCCTATAGATTGTATGAGGAAGGAGAGGAGCGTGGACATGATGAACAAAAATTTATATTTCATTATGGGCACAGCCGATAATACCGAGCAATCTATTGAAGACGTGTTAGAGGAAGCCTTGTCAGCAGGAATCACAGAGTTTCAGTTGAGGGAAAAAGGGCCGGGTGCATTGACAGGTGACTCCCTACTCGAACTTGCAAAGAGGTGTAAAGAGTTATGTGCACGTTACAAGGTCCCATTTTTTATCAATGATAATGTGGATTTGTGCATTGCAAGCAATGCGGATGGACTTCATATCGGTCAAGAAGATGCATCCGTGAGAGAGGCGCGAGCCAAAATTGGTCCGCATCGGCAACTTGGAGTATCGGTTCATACAGTCGAACAAGCGATTCAAGCCATGCAAGACGGTGCAGATTATTTAGGCATCGGCCCAGTCTATTCAACCTCATCTAAAGCAGATGCCCGTCCACCATCAGGCGTTTCAGTGATTAAAGAAGTACATGCCCTCTACCCAAACATACCGATTGTGGGCATTGGTGGAATTACAGAAAACAATGCGCCTGCGGTATGGGAAGCGGGTGCAAGTGGCATTGCTGTGATTTCGGCAATCGCTCGTTCAACAAATCGACGAGAGACGATTCAACTTTTCAAGCAAGGAGGAGCTGTATGGAGCTGAGAAAATTGACACAAATGGCGATGCTGAGTGCAGTGGGTGTGCTCGGCTCTATGTTTATTTGGCTCCCAGTGGGTGTTGCGAAGGCATTTCCCGTGCAACATGCGATCAATGTGCTCTCAGCGGTCCTATTTGGGCCAATAGGTGCTGGAGCGGTAGCGCTTGTGACTGCTATGATTCGTATCCTCACAGGTACTGGTTCTTTGCTAGCCATTCCAGGCAGTGTAGTAGGCGCCGTAGTAGCAGGTTTACTTTATCGATACACGCGGCGTATCGGCATGGCAGCTGTTGGAGAATTTATAGGGACAGGGGTTATAGCCTCACTAGTGGCCGTTCCGTACGCAGCTGTGTTTATGGCTACTCAAGTTGGTGCCTTTTTCTTTATGCCAGGGTTTATGGCTTCAAGCGCTGTAGGTGCTATCTTAGGGGTGGTCATTTGGCGTTTTTTAGAGCGTTCGAAGATTGCGGTTCCGGAGCGGTCTTTTTAACTAGAGAAAAGTATAAGCAAAGAGCCATTTCGCATTTGCGAAATGGCTCTTATTTTACATATCTAAATCCGTAAAGGCAAAAGGCAATAGCTCTTTTAACGCCAATGTGCGGATTTCATTTTTATCATTGGTCAAGTGGACCGGCATGTTCGGTTCAAAAAATTCAGCCATGACCTGACGGCAGATGCTGCAAGGTGGCAAGAAATCTTCTGTATTTCCGTTCACAGCAATTTCAGCGAAATCGCCTTTTTGGTAACCTTCTGTGATCGCTGTAAATATTGCTGTACGTTCAGCGCAGTTTGTCGCTCCAAATGAAACGTTCTCCACATTAACGCCCGTAAATACACGACCGTCTTTCATTAAAATAGCAGCGCCAACAGGAAACTTTGAATACGGTGAATAGGCGCGTTGTTTGATTTCACGTGCATGATTCACGAGTTGCTCTTTGTTCATCCAATCATCCCTCTCTCGAAAAATGAACTTTTACAAGTCCCCTGTCGATTTTTCTGAAAATGGGCAGGAAGAATAGTATACACCGGTTTGAAAGCGTATGCAAGAGTGAAGAGGATATGCAAACCATCAATTACAATGACTTTATGCTAGTATACGAGGACAGGCTATAGAAATAGGGGTGTCATTTGATTCATTTTTGTCGAATTCACCCGGGCACACTTTTTTATTAAATAAAGGATATTTATACTAAGAGTATATGCAACTAGAGGAGTGCTGGAAAACTAATGATAGAAGCCATGATCATGAGTATCGAAAACGGTTCAAACACAGCGATAGTTATTGCTTTTGCTGTAGTGGTAATCATGTCGATGGCTCCCTTTATCCCTTTACCTATTGTATACGGTACAATAGGCTATAGCTTTACCGGCTGGCTGGCACTTTCCATCAATTTAGCGGGATCGCTACTCGGTACGTTATTATTTTTCAGTTGTATTCGGTACTTGTTTCACCGAAAAGCAGCGGCGTTTGTCATCCGTCATCATCGTGCACAACGACTTTTCGCATTAATTGAGCGAAATGGATTTCAAGTTGTGTTGATTGCCCGGATAATTCCGGTTGTACCGTCTATACTAGTGAATAGTGTTAGCGCACTATCCAATCTATCGGTTCAAACGTTTTTATTGGCAACCGCTATCGGAAAACTACCACTTATCGCTATCTATACAATTGCAGGGAATCAAGTAGATATCTATACATGGCAATCCTTGCTCTTTGTACTTATTTATACAGTCGCGTTACTAATTGTCGCGAAATACATACAAAACAAATGGAACTTGGCGCATGCAAAGTAATTAATTAAGGAGTCGACCCTATGTACTTACACGATTTACTAGAAACTGTTCCAACCCAAGACCCCTTACCCACGATAAAAGTCGAGGGGATCGAAACGAACTCAAAACGCGTCAAAGCGGGAGATGTATTTTTCGCGTTAACGGGTCACACGACAGATGGTCACGATTACATAGAAGCAGCAATCAAGGCAGGGGCGGTGGCAGTCGTCGGAACGGAACCGATGGAGTTTGAGGCGGTTCCTTATATACAGGTGGCTGACTCTCGAAAGACAGTCGCATTTGCTGCCAAAACATTTTACGGCAATCCTTCGCATCAAAAAACAGTGATTGGTATCACGGGCACTAACGGGAAGACCACTACTTCTTTTTTGTTGAAGGGAATGTTAGAGGGTTTGGGCTATAGTTGTGCATTATTTGGCACCGTGCACTATGTCATCAATGGTGAAACGCTGCCATCACCTAACACAACACCAGATAGCCTTCAATTTCAGCGTCTGCTTCACGAAAGTAAGGATGACGTCGTGTTGATGGAAGTCTCATCACACGGTATTGATCAATTGCGTATTGAAGGAATCGACTTTGATTACACGGTCTTTACAAATTTGGACCATGATCATTTAGACTATCACCATACAATGGAAGAGTACTTTGCCGTCAAATCCAAGCTATTTCACCAATTAAAAGCTACTGGGACAGCTGTTGTCTGTACGCTCGACTCTTGGGGAGTGCGTCTGGTTAATCAGTTGGTAGGAGACAACATTCCAATGAAAACTGTTGGTGTCTTGCCTGAATCTGACACCTTGCTTTCGGAAGACTACTACTCTATAAGCATGGGGCAAGAACAGATTCAATTGCCTTTAGATATGCCACGTCATAACCGAATCAATGCAGCTTTAGCGGCAACTGTTATCAAAGAAATGGGTGGGAGTTTAGCTCAGGTGGAGCAAGAGCTCACAACATTCTCTGGCGTTCCGGGCAGGTTTGAAGTGGTGGAAGGGCCTGAAGATATACGAATCGTTATTGACTACGCCCATACGGCTGACGCTTTTCGTCAAGTGTTGGAAAGTGCCCGTCAATTATCTACAGGTCGTATTCTTCATGTGTTTGGTTTTCGAGGGAAACGAGACGCCACCAAGCGACCTGAGATGATACGTGTATCCACTCAACACAGCGACCACTCGATCCTTACCTTCGATGACTTGAACGGGTTGACTGCTGAGCAGATGACTCATCAATTAGACGAGTTGGAGTTTACAGGGGAACGAATTAATGATCGTACACGTGCGATTGAACGGGCGATTTCGCAAGCGCGTTCGGGAGACTGGATTGTCATCACTGGAAAAGGTAGTGAAAGCTATCAAGAAGACTTTGAACTGCACACGACTACCGACGCAGAAACGGTAGCGCTTGTCCTGAGATCATTAAAATTATCGTGTTAGAAGTTTCTGCACAATTTTTTCATATTTGATGGGTATGCTATAGGTATGAACCTATGAAGGAGGCTACTCAACATGAAAAACTATGGAAAATTCGCCACTTTAACGTTAGCGGTAACTATGTTCCTGGCGGCTTGTGGCGATGCAAACGACGGTACGATGATGGATGATTCTCAAATGGAAGAGCATGGCAATATGGACCATGAAGATATGGGGCACAGTTCCATGAACCACTCAACAGATGGCACCATCCCAGAAGGTCTACAAGATGCGGATAATCCTACATTTGCTGTAGGGGACATGGCTTTAATTACAGATGCGCACATGGAAGGTATGGAAGATGCGGAGGCAGAGATTGTCGGTGCCTTTGCTACCACTGCTTATACAGTCACCTTTACGCCAACTACTGGTGGTGATCCCGTAGAAGATCATAAATGGGTTATCCATGAAGAGTTGGAGGAAGCCGGAGAAGTACCTCTTGAGGTCGGGTCTGAAGTAACACTTGATGCTGATCACATGGAAGGAATGGATGGCGCAACTGCTACTATCGATTCTGCTGAAGAAACAACTGTCTACATGGTAAACTACACAGATAAAGAGACAGGCGATGAAGTGACCAACCACAAATGGGTTACAGAAAGTGAATTATCACCTGTGAATTAATACCATCTTGAGAGTCTCTCCGTAGCGAGAGGCTCTTTTTTGCAAGGAGGGGGAACGAAATGAACAAATTGTCGTTAAAGCTAGCTACTTCTTTTTTGATTACAATTTTATTGCTGGAAGGGTTATTAATGATGTATCTGCATCCGAGCATTGGCCAAGCCAGGTTAGAAGAAGAGTATACCCGTCAATTAGCTACAGGTGCCAATCACCGAGAAGTGCTGGAAGACAATTTTTCAGAGGAGACCCTTCATCACATCTTACTAATGGAATCGCGTGAGGACCGAGGAGTAGCTGTATTTGACGAGAAGTCGCAGTTTATAGACGGGTCGGATGAAACGGCAGTTAATTGGGAAGCTCTCGTGGGTAGATGGGACCTTTCTAAATATGGTGAGGATACGATGGTGCAATACTCTTGGAAAGATGAACCTTTTCTTGTTAGTGTTCATCCGTTCAAAACTGCACAAGGTGAGTCGGGAACAT
Source organism: Chryseomicrobium sp. FSL W7-1435 (assembly GCF_038595005.1). Classification (GTDB taxonomy): domain Bacteria; phylum Bacillota; class Bacilli; order Bacillales_A; family Planococcaceae; genus Chryseomicrobium. Next base: position 199,137 of record NZ_CP151997.1, on the reverse strand, counting down.
TGGTGATGTTGCAGAGCACCACGGCTATGCAATCCCTTATGAGTAAGCTGAATTTTCACTTTCTATTGGCAGGCATAGGCAGTTTAATGGTTCTATTAATCGTTTATTTGCTTGTCACTCGCTTTCTGACCCGACCTTTGAATCGAATGAAGGTGGCCACGGAGAAATTGAGTGAAGGCCATTTTGATGTAGTGCTCCCGGCTAAAGGAAAGGATGAACTTGGAGAACTTGCGGCTTCTATTCAGAAGTTGGCGCAAGACCTGCAACATCTTCAAAAGACCCGAACCGAGTTCTTATCTTCAATTTCGCATGAACTGCGTACCCCTCTGACGTATCTGACTGGTTATTCACAAGTAGCCATGCGGCCAGACCTGACAATCGAAGAAAAACAGCAGTATTTAGAAATCATCCAGGAAGAGACGGCACGGTTAGCGGCATTAGTGGAGGATTTATTCGCTCTTGCAAAACTTGACGATCCTAGTTTTCAAGTGACTAAGGAAGCTATTGAATTGCTACCGTTTATTCAAGGGTTGCATCAGCGTTTGTCACCTTCATTTGAGCAGCAAGGAAGTAGTTTACTATTTAGTTGTGAACCAGATTTAGTGGTGCATGCAGATCCGCTTCGGCTGGAACAGATTTTAATGAATCTGCTAGATAACGCACGTCGCTATGCAGGAGAGGGAGCGCAGACTCATATTACTGGGGCAAGAGATGGTTCTCAGATACGCATTGAGGTAAGAGATGAAGGGCTTGGCATGGAAAGTTCGCATTTGGAGGCTATCTTTGACCGGTTGTACAGGATTGAAAAATCTCGTTCTCGTTCACATGGTGGCTCAGGTTTAGGGCTCACTATCGTGAAAGAATTGGTTGAAGCGCATAATGGGACGATTGAAGTGATGAGTGAAGTGGGCAAAGGGACGACCTTTACCATCCGGTTGTAGGAGGGACATGATGAAGAAAATTTTAATTGTAGATGATGAACGTCGGATGGTAGATTTAATCGAGTTGTTTTTAAATCCTCAAGGATTTAAATGTATAAAAGTATTAGACGGTAAAGAAGCGTTACATGTTGTTCGCACTCAGACAGTCCATCTGGTTGTTTTGGATGTGATGATGCCAGGGATGGATGGGTTTGAAGTATGTGCCGAGATCCGGAAACTGTCTACGGTACCTATCTTGATGCTGACAGCACGTGAAGGGAAAGAAGAAGTCGTCAAAGGATTAACACTTGGGGCGGACGATTATGTTACCAAGCCTTTCGATGAAGAGGAGCTAGTGGCTCGTGTGCAGGCATTACTAAGACGGGTACCAGAACCAGCACCTGCGGGTGTGGCAGCAGACGGGTACCGTTTGGACGCCGAAAGCTATGCCCTTACTTGGGATAGTCATCATGTCCAATTGACAATGAAGGAGTATCAATTGGTAGAAGCGATGATGAAGCATCCTAATAGGACGTATACTCGGGAGCAGTTACTAATGATTGCATGGGAATACGATTCCTATACAGACCCACGGACAGTGGATTCCCATATTCGAAATCTGAGAGAAAAATTGAAAAAAGCGGGCTTTCCAACAGATCAATTTTTGGTCACTATTTGGGGGATAGGGTACCGCTGGAGTAATGAATCGAATAAAACATAATAGACAGGGCTGTGTTGAGGCAGCCCTGTCTATTATTCATTTTCCTCTAATTCTTGAATGAGTACTTTAATACACTTTATCACCATTAAAAATAGAGTTTTTAACAATTACGTAGTCGACATGTCTTAAAGCGTCGAGTGAATCGCCACCTGCATAAGAGATCGACGACTGAAGATCTTGTTCCATCTCCGTCAATGTATCTTGCAGCTTGCCTTTATGCTCTACGAACATCTTTTTACCCTCGACGTTTTTGCGTTCGCCTTTTTGGAATTCAGAAGCGGAGCCAAAGTATTCTTTCACGGTTTTGCCATCCACTTCCTTTACTTCCCCTGGAGACTCGTCGTGTCCAGCAAACAATGAGCCAATCATCACCATCGATGCGCCGAAGCGCACAGATTTGGCAATATCCCCATGTGTACGAATCCCACCGTCAGCAATAATGGGCTTTGTTGCAGCTTTACCGCAGAGTCGAAGTGCAGCAAGCTGCCAGCCACCTGTTCCAAAACCTGTCTTGATTTTCGTGATACACACTTTCCCTGGACCGATGCCGACCTTCGTTGCGTCTGCTCCGGCGTTTTCAAGCTCACGGACCGCTTCTGGCGTTCCTACGTTTCCAGCAATGACAAACGTTTCGGGAATATGCTGTTTGATATGCTGAATCATACGGATCACGGCATTGGAGTGACCATGCGCGATGTCAATTGTGATGTAGTCTGGAACAAGCCCGTGTTGTTTCAATTCTTCGATAAACGTGTATTCTTCTGGCTTCACTCCGACGCTGATAGAAGTCACAAGCCCTTTTTGCTGCATCATTTCAATAAAGGCCTTCCGAGTCTCAGGTTGAAAGCGGTGCATGATATAGAAGTAGCCATTTTCTGCTAAATACACAGCAATCTTCTCATCAATGATTGTCTGCATGTTGGCCGGAACGACAGGAAGTCGGAAACTGTGTTTGCCGAATTGGACAGAAGCATCACATTCTGAGCGACTTTCTACGATGCATTTATTTGGTATTAACTGAATATCTTCATAATCGAATACGTTTTCCATTCATTCCATCCCCTAAAAACGAATATTTTATTTGAATTAGTTGTTAATGTTCGTCCATTGAGTAATTTACAGGATTTTCTGTGAATTGTCAAAGCAAACTAATAGAATTGAGAAAAAGGGCTTACCTTTGGGAACTAAAGTATGGTAAAACAGAGGGAGAGAGAAGGAGGCTGTTGCAGCATGGCATCACCTGTGAGAGCGGCAGCACGCGCCGCATTTCCTGCGACGATCCCCATTCTTGCGGGATTTACGTTCTTAGGAGCCGCATACGGAATTTATATGACATCACTAGGGTTTCATCCGGTCTTTCCGATCTTGATGAGCTTTTTTATTTTTGCGGGATCGATTGAGTTTATTACGGCCAATCTTCTATTAATGGCTTTCGCGCCATTCCAGGCATTTTTGTTAGCGGTTATGGTCAATGCACGTCATCTGTTTTATGGGTTGTCGATGCTCGAGAAGTACCACTCTGTAGGAAAGAAGAAGCTGTACTTGATTTTCGGGATGTGTGACGAGTCATTTTCCATCAACTACACAGCTAAACCAGACCCAACGATCGACAAAGGGTGGTTCATGTTTTTTGTAACGCTTTACAACCATATGTATTGGGTGGGCGGTTCGACGCTCGGAGCGGTATTGGGTCAATTCATTACATTCAACACGGACGGCTTGTTGTTTGTTATGACAGCGCTATTTGTGGTTATCTTTTTAGAGAATTGGTTACAAGAGAAACGTCATACGAGCGCGATGATCGGACTTATCGTATCGATTGTGGCACTGATGGTATTTGGCGCGAATCAATTTGTCATTCCGGCAATGGTTGGTATTTTGATGATTTTGATTGCTTTCCGGAAACCTCTTGAGCGAAGGGAAGTGAAGCCGTTATGACACTGACTCAACAGATTATTACGATTGCAGTGGTGGTGCTCGGGACGATGCTGACACGGTTTTTGCCGTTTTGGGTGTTCCCGGCAGATAAGCCGACGCCAGGATATGTGTTGTTTTTAGGGCGCTTATTACCGCCTGCTGTGCTTGGGCTCTTGGTGATTTATAGTGTGAAGGATGTGGAGTGGACAAGGGGCTTATATGGAGTACCAGAGCTTCTCGGGATTGTACTGATTATTTGTTTACATATATGGAAGCGCAATATGCTGCTATCAATCGCTGGGGGAACTATTTTTTATATGGTGCTCGTTCAAACTGTATTTGCATAAATAAACAACCTCCTATTCAAATCTGAGTAGGAGGTTGTTATCTTATAGGCTACAATGAAAAAACAGAAAAAGGGGGAATTTGGAATGGATCGCACACAACTAGAAAAACAATTTGGTCTGAAGTTTGAAACTGTACAAGATGTACCGGATTCATTCAGTTCCACAGTTTACAAATGTAAATTGATGAACGGGGAAGAGGTCTACCTAAAGATTCCATTTAGCAAAGTAAAATTTGACCGGGAACGAGATGCCTATAAAGTGTTGGCAGGGCACGTTGAAATTCCAAAATTACTGGAAGTTTGGGAAGAAGATGAGGATATGCCAGGTGCTTTCTTACTGTCTGCATTGCCAGGGCAGACACTTACCGGTACACCTTCAAGAAAACTCGGGTATGAAGTGGGTGTCTACCACGCGCGTCTCCATGAGGTACAGCCTGGGAATCCTCCAGTCGATGGAATTGATAATGAGTTTTCAAACTGGCGTGATTTCGTGGATCGAATGTTTTATGGGTTTGCCGAAGATACAAAGGAACTGATCAGCCCACAAGCACTTGAACAATCGCTAAAGAAGTATGAACAAATGAAGAGTGACTTGCCGCCGCTTGATGGTCCGAGTTTTTTACATATGGACTTTCGACCGGCCAATATTGTCGTACAAGGAAATGCGGTTACAGGAAGTATAGATTTTGAAAGTGTGCGTTTTGGTGCCACAGAGATTGATTTTACAAAACTTTACCGGGATTATTTACAGCACGACGAAAACGTCTTTGAAGCTTATCAGCAAGGCTATCGAAGTGTTCGGCCACTTATTGATTTAGAGGCCGTACTCCCTTATTACCGTTTCACAGATGCGTTCAACAGTATCGGATGGTGCCAGAGACGAGGAATTGAGAAAAACCGCGCGTTTCTTGAACAAAATCAACAGTTGCTTCTAAAATTTTTACGCTAAAGTGATCCATTACGTGATTTCCTTCGTTAGCTTTTTAGAGAAAAAAACGAAGGAGTGAAGAAAATGAAATTAAGAAAACTACTAGCTCCATTAGCAGGAGCAGCATTATTGATACCAGGGATGACCCCAGCATTTGCGGCGGAAAATGCGCCATCAACAGATACTTCCGGTGTTGAGCTACGGGCAACGTTAGATGCCTTGTTATCTGAGCACTATGTACTTGCTGTGGACAGTATGATGAAAATTTATGACGGTGATGAGGCGGCTGAAGCAGCAATGGCGGCTTTGGATGAAAACGCAGCAGATATGGAACCTGTTATTGCCTCTGTTTATGGAGAAGAAGGCGGAGCAGCGTTCGTTGAAATCTTTGATAAGCACAACATGGGAACAGATGATTACGCCATGGCTGTTAAAGAGGGCGACGAAGAAATGAAGCAAGAAGCTTTAGATGGCATTGAAGCATTCGTAACTGAAATGGGTGACTTCTTAGGAACCGCTACAGAAGGTAATCTTCCAGCTGACGGTGCAAAAGACGCATTACGCCAGCATGAGGACTTTGTACAAGACACATTTGACTTGTATGTAGCAGGTGAATTTGAAGCCTCTTATATGACATACTTAGACGGTTTCAAACAAATCTTTGGAGCAGGAGCAGCAATCAGTGGAGCTATCCATGCACAGTTCCCGGATAAGTTCACAGATCCAAATACTCCAGCTGGTGACTTCCGCTCTACTGTCAATCGCATTGCTGCAGAACACTTTGCACTTGCACAGCTTAGCTTGCAAAAAGGATTCACAGCATCTCCAGACTTTGACTTCGTAGATTGGGCACAGGATCAAAACACTGCAGAGTTTACAGGAGCTATCTCTACATTTTATGGAGATGAGGCAGCAACTCAGTTCGAACAAATTTGGACAGGCGAGCATATCTCAGTTCAAGGTGACCTGTCATCGGCTCGTGCAAATGACAACCAAGAAGGTGTAGACGAAGCGAAATCAACACTGACGGGTATGTTTGCTGAAGATTTAGGCACACTTTTAAGCACTGCTACTGAAAATCGTATGCCTCTAGAAGATACGATTGCAGCTGTTACAGCACATGAAAATTCAGTAATCGATACATTTGAGCTTTATGTAACTGGCGACTATGAAGGTTCATATGCTAAGTACCGTGAAGGCTATGCCATCATGTTTGACCTAGGAAAATTATTGAGCTTCTCAATCGTTGACCAATTCCCAGAGCAGTTTGCTACAATGGCTCCAGATAAAATGCCAGCAACTGGTTTAGGTGGTTCAGAAACTTCTTCATCTATGATGAAGGTGTGGATGTCACTTAGCGTACTAATTATTGGTGCAGCAAGTACAATCATGTATCGCCAAGCCAAACAACAATAATTTCAAATAGGGGGAGACATGCGCTCCCTCTATTTTCTACATATTCTGTAAGGGAGGAGGACTAGACAATGAAGCGATGGTATCCAATGATAGTGGCAGTACTTTTGATTGCTGTCCTCTATTTCGTATTAAATCCAGTGCCGAATGATTTAATCGGTGCACAAGAACAAACAGATGAGTCGAAAGAGCAGCCGCGCACCAAAGTCAAAACACTCACGGAGATTCAAGAAGATGTCGATAAAATTGCTGAGTTTCCTATCCTCCCAAAGCAGCGAGAAACTTTAAAAGAACTCCAGAAACAGCGCTTGAATGCTGTTCAGGGGATTACGCCTCAGACGATTGAAATCCCCTCTATCGGTGTAAAGGCAGTGGTTCAACCAACAGGGGTTTTGGAAAACGGAGAAATGGGTGTTCCAGATGATCCAGATGAGGTCGGTTGGTTCGAGCCAGGTTACAAAGTTGGAGCGAAAGGGCACTCTGTACTTGCAGGACATGTCGATAGTACAACAGGACCCGCTATTTTCTACGAGCTTGAGAACGTAGAAGTTGGCGAGCAAGTTATTGTGACGGATGCAGATGGTCGCGAGATGGTTTTCGAAGTAGTGGAAAAAGTGAGTTATAAAACTGAAGAGGCGCCAATTCGAGAGATCTTTGGTCCCTCTAGTGGTCAGTTACTTAATTTGATTACTTGTACAGGAACATTCAATCGTGATGTAGGTTCTCATGATCAACGGTTAGTTGTTACGACGAAGCTTGTTTCTGATTCAAGTGTTTTGGAAAAAGATCCAGAAGCACCTTCAGAAATCACTTTGAATGAAGCAACAAATACGCTTTCTTGGCACGCAGTTCGTGACGATGCCATTATTGGCTACCGCGTCTATGCAAAAGACCCTGAGACAGGGGAGCTCGAAAAAATTCATACAGCTTCTTTATTTGATCGGAAGAAGGTTATAGTGGATGGAGTGGAGGGTACGCAGTACTTTGTCTCTTCTGTAGATGTAGATTTGAATGAGTCTGAGATGGCAGAAATGAAGAATGAGTAGCAATAAATAATGGGCAGGGCTTGCGAAACTGCAAGCCCTATTTTGCATTTACAAGCTCAAAACGCTCGCAGACAAGCAACAAATCTTCACTGAAGGATAATCCTAACTCAGCCAACTCTTTGGTGAAAAATTCGACGTGAACTCGGTGCCAATACTCGTATGATAAGTCACCTTCGCCCTCTGCACGTGCAAATGACTCTGGAACTTCATTCATCGGCATCAGGGTGACCTCGGTTGTGCGAATGATGGCAACTGGTTTATCTTTGCTGTTTAAAACTATACTATAGTCATTAACTTCTGGAAGAGGCTCCTCTTCATGCTTGTAAAACACATGAGCCGAACAAGTTGCTGATTTTATTCCTTTCTTAACTTGTTCAGCTAAGTAATCAGGATCGGCACCGAACTGCCAAGCGGTAACTTTCGCAGGTGGTTCTTGTTGTTGCTGTAGCCAGTAATCTTTCCAATACTCTTTTGCTTGTTCATTCATGTGCAACATCCTTTCTGATTCAGTATGCCATAAGTTTGAATCTTTTGACTACGTCATTCGTAAAAGAACTAGACAGTAATTGGAAGGGGTCATGTACATGAGGCAGTTGTATATTAAGCAAAAAGTGTTCAGTTTGAATGGTCAATTTACAGTAAAAGACGAACAGCAGCAGGACGCATACTACGTAGAAGGAAGCTTCATGAAAATCCCTAAGACGTTTAGTATCTTTGATACATCGCGTACGGAAGTGGCGATGATTACAAAAAAGACTTTCAGCTTCTTACCTCAATTCTTTCTAGAAGTTAACGGGCAGCAAGTACTCACTATCAAGAAAGAATTTTCCTTCTTCAAAGCACGCTACTCCATAGATGCGGCTGGAATTGAAGTGCAAGGGAACTGGTGGGATATGACGTTTGATGTTCTACAAAATGGAGAAGTTATCGGAAGTGTATCGCAGGAATGGTTCACGTGGGGAGACAGTTACCAAGTGACGGTCTACAAAGAGGCGATGGAAGAAATCATGATTGGCATTGTTGTGGCTATTGACTGTGTTAAAGCAGATGAGTCTGCAGCCGCTTCTTCCATTTCAGCATTCAACTGAAAAAGCAGCTGACCCACTCACGCGGGTTAGCTGCTTTCATTACGCATTATTTTTAGACTGATAGCGAAACATTTTAAAGAAGAAGTAGACAACAGGTGCAAAAGTAGCTGTCAAGAATACAGGCATGAACCAGTTTTCAAGAAAAGGACTATTACTCTTTGCAATCTGGACGATGTCCCAGGTTAGCCAGGCAAACCCTGCCACAATCACAAATGTGATCCAAACGAGCAAGTTTCGAGACAACCGGTAATAAAATGGGGCATTCTCTTTAGTGATGTTCACAGGATAGTTATGCCACTCTGGTTTCTTGCGGAGCCAAATCATAAAGAATCCAAGGATACCAGATATACCAGGTAAAATAAGCAACTCCCATTTAGAGCCCCATCGATTTACCTCACCATCTATTCCAAAATGTGCAGGTAACTCAGCTGGAAGCGAGGACCACTGAAACGCCAGCCAGCCTATCCAAGTAATGTAGATACCTACTGTCAGGACAAGCAATAGCCGCTCCATGTTTGTTGCTTCAAGTTCAATGTGCGGTCGATTCTGTTTCCACATAAAAAACCACCCCTTTCCTTTTATACGGAAGAAGTGGCCAAATGTTTCATCGATTACTAGATAAAGTAATGAACGAGTAGCGCAAGAATAATCACGTGGAATATCTGATCAGTCATAGTGAACAGCCAATTCTGCGTAGTGTTCTTCATGATTGTTGCATTCCACCAAACTACGAAGGTCCTGCGGTCTAATAGAACGTGAGACAAAAATAACACAACGTAGACAAGTGGAGGAAACACGACGCCACCCCAGACGCCAAGCAACGCAACGGCAGTAGTATAAATGGCACAATGAATAAGCAGTGGTGCCCATTGTTTAGCTTTTTTTTCCGCCATCCAACTCGTTTGAAACAAATAATCCCCGACCAGATGGCCGATTAACAAATAAGAAAATGGAGTCATCTGGTCATCCCCTTTAATTTCTGAGTAATCTCTATCTAAATGTAGCACATACGTGCTAAAATAACAGTACTAATTTCGTGGGGCGAAGGGATGAGAGAGATGGATAAATTAACAAAGATATTTGAATCGATCGCTGTCATTTCTGGTGAGACTGAACTTGAACCAGTCCTCGTAGAGCTTGCCCAGCTCGGGAAAGATTTGGCGGGAGCTGACAGGTGTACCGTGTGGCTGCATGATGAAGTCTCTCATGAAAACTGGACACTTGTTGCACAGGGGATTGAACCCATCCGCATCCCAGCCGATAGTGGATTTGTAGGTGTATCAATTCAGCAAGGAGAATCGCTTCGTATCGATGATGCCTATAAAGACGATCGCTTTAATCGCTCGATCGACGAAAAAACGGGTTATCGAACGTATTCCATTTTGACGGTCCCTTTCCAAAATGCTCAAGGAATTTATTTTGGTGCTTTTCAAGCCATTAACAAACTGCCCGTAGGGACGGCTTTCTCGAAAGAGGACCAGCAGCTGATTCAGCTCGCTGCCACTTACGCAGGGAAAGCGATCGAAGCGCGGTTATTACATAATGAACTTCTCAAGACACAGCAAGAAATGATTGAAATCATGGGACAAATCGGTGAAAGTCGCTCGAAAGAAACAAGTAACCATGTGCGGCGCGTAGCCTTGTATTCTTATGAACTAGCGAAACTTGCAGGCATTCCTAAAAAACAACGGGACATGTTACGAATGGCGTCACCGATGCACGATATCGGGAAGGTGGCGACGCCAGATGCGATCTTGTTAAAACCTGGACGTCTAAATGACGAGGAATACCAAGTGATGAAAGAACATGCTGCCATAGGCTATGAGGTGTTTAGGCACTCTAAACGGGATTTGTTGCAAACTGCTGCTATCATTGCCCATCAGCATCACGAACGGTGGGATGGAAAAGGCTACCCGAACCAGCTCAAAGGAGAGCAAATTCATATTTTTGGCCGCATCACGGCAATCGCCGATGTGTTTGATGCATTAGGCAGTGCGCGCGTCTATAAAAAACCGTGGAGCGATGAAGAGATTTTACTGTATTTTCAACAGCAAGCAGGCTTCCAGTTCGATCCCCAGTTGACCGACTTGTTCCTAAGGCATTTTGATCGTTTTAATGAAATTCGTACGTCCTATTCTGATGTTTAAGGAGCTACGTCCATGACCAAAGATCTTGTTGTCTCGGAGGAAAGAGTTATTCACATGCCAATAGAAGCTGCGTGGGAAGTTCTTTCAGACTCTAATCACTTTAATCATTACATTGATCTATTTCCGGTACAGTTTGGAGAGTTTGAGACGACGGGAAGTTCTTATTATCGCCACGCCACTGCAAAAGCACTTGGTCTAATTCCTATTAAGTGGCACGAGCACACATTTTCTTGGATACGTAATGAATGGTTTGAGATAGAGCGAATTTACCAAAAAAGTCCGATTGTCCGCGCACTATGGAAAGTATCTCTGCGACCACTGGACAACCAAACGACGTATCTTGCTATTGATGGGAAGTTTACTTATGCCAACCTTCTCGGTAAAGTAGCGCTTCAGAAGGTGGTCATTCCTCAGCTCTTTGGCATTTTTATTTATGCAGATGCAGCAGCCATTGCTTTTAAAAATAACGCCCCGCGACCACAGGCTAAACTGAAGACGGACGTTGACATAGAGTTACTAACTAAACGTGTGAAGCGTTTAGAAAACGACTTTCAACAAGTAGGTCTGCTTACAAGGCTTGTAGATTTTCTAAGCACAGCTAACGATGAAGATGTTACAGATATGCAACCTTACCGTCTTGCCAGAGAGTGGGGGATTGACCGGAAAGAAATGCTTTCCCTCTTCCTACTTGCGACTAAGCATGGCCTGTTGCAACAAAAATGGAGTTTATTGTGCCCCAATTGTCGCGTGCCCAAAAAACAAGTGACGACACTGCGAGAGGTATCAGGAGAAGTACACTGTGAACTATGTGGTGTAGATTATCAAGTTGATTTTGATCAAGCCATTGAAATGCGTTTTGATGTGTCACCTGCCATTCGTAAAATTGATGCTCAGCTTTTTTGTATCAACGGCCCGATGAATGCACGCCATATACTAGGCCAATTTCGCATTCCTGCAGGAGAATCTGTGGAATTGACGCTACCTGATTGGGAACAGCCACACCGCTACCGAATCATGCAGCACAATCACACGATTCAAGTAGAAGAGGATGCCGGAGAAGCGGTAAAACAATTCACATGGTCGACAGATGGATTTGATCAAACACATAGTAAACCACAGTCAAAATTTACTGTTCAAAATACAAGCGAGTCCGAGATTGTGTTTATGATTGAAGAGCTCATGTGGGGGAAAGATGCACTTACTGCACGTGAATTGACATCCTTGCAACTCTATCGCGACTTGTTTGCTACAGAAGTGCTTGCACCAGATCTTGAAATTCAAGTCAGTGATATGACAGTATTGTTTACAGATTTAAAAGAATCAACTGCTCTTTATGAACGTATTGGGGATGCACTGGCCTATACAGACGTCCGTCACCACTTCACTTATTTAAAAGAACACATCCAAGATCATGACGGGACAATTGTGAAAACAATTGGCGATTCTGTGATGGCTGTGTTCACAGATGTTCGGCAGGCGATGCGGGCTGCCACTGCTATTCAACACTCGATTCAAGAACTGCAACAGCAATTGTCGCAACCGGTTGAAATCAAGATTGGGTTCCACCAAGGCGCTGCGATTGCTGTTAATGCCAACGACCTTCTTGATTATTTTGGACGGACTGTCAATTTAGCTGCACGCGTTCAACAGCTCAGCCAAGGTGGCGACATCGTCATGACAGCTGCCAGTTACCGAGAGATAGAGGGGATGTCTGGTTGGCCAGTAGAAGCAAAAGTCGAACGTTTTGCTACGCAGTTCAAAGGGATAGAGCTGCCAATAGAGGTGGTTAGGCTAGTGTGTAGGCCGACTATCGAAGAAATCGTGACTATTTCCCAGGAAATAACGACATAAGTAGACAAGAAATATAACAGGAAGTGAGGAAACCCCTCACTTCTTTTTCAATTTGGTTAAAAATAAGGTATATTTGATACACAACGTAATCGAACTAAGGAAATGCATGAGGAGGCGTGTCGAAATGGAACGAATAGATGCGACGGATAAGAAAATATTAGAGTTGCTAACTATGAATGGCCGCATGTCTTATGTGGATATTGGGAAAGAGTTAGGTTTGTCGCGAGTGGCCGTTCGGGAACGCGTACATGATTTACAGGAAAGAGGCATCATTGAACGGTTTACAGTCGTGGTGAACTCTGAAAAGGTCGGAAAAAATGTGTCCGCCTTCTTTGAAGTGGACTGTGAGCCGAAGTCTCTAGTAGAAGTAGCTGAAAATTTAGCTGAAAACGCAAACGTAGCAAGCTGTTACCAAATGACCGGTCCTTCGACATTACATATGCATGTATTGGTGGACGATTTTCAGAGCTTAGAAAAATTCATCAACGAAGAACTGTATGCTTTTGAAGGAATCACGCGTGTAGAAAGCCATATTTTATTGCGACGTTTTAAAAGTCGGAGCGGACTTAAATTATAGGAGCAAGATCAACTACCACAGACCACATTTGGGTCTGTGGTTTTTTATTGGCACTCCTGCAGAATTTTCTGTATACTTCACATTAGATATACATTTGTTAAGTAAAAACAAGAAATCTATTAACAAATGAATAATGAATGGAGGAACAACTACCTATGGATCACTTATTTCATCCTTTTTCAGGAAAACGTAACACGGTATTTGCGAAGAATGGCATGGTTGCTACGTCTCAACCATTAGCTGCACAAGCAGGTCTAGATATTTTGAAACAAGGTGGTAATGCGATTGACGCGGCCATTGCGACTGCTGCTGCTCTGACAGTTGTGGAACCGACTTCAAACGGCATTGGTGGAGATTCCTTTGCGCTTGTTTGGGTTAAAGATAAGTTACACGGATTGAACGCGTCTGGACCTGCTCCAAAAGCTATTTCAGCCGACAAGTTAAAACAAGCAGGACATAAGCAAGTTCCTGTATTCGGCGTGTTACCCGTGACTGTACCAGGTGTTCCTGCTGGTTGGGTCGAATTGTCTCGTAAATTTGGCAAGCTACCGCTTAAAGATGTACTAGCTCCTGCTATTCGTTATGCAGAAGAAGGCTATCCAATTTCACCTGTACTCGGGAAGTTCTGGGGACTCGCGCATAAGAAATTTAAAGAAACGTATACATCTGAAGAGTTTGCGGGTTGGTTTGAAACATTTGCTCCTACAGGCGAAGCACCAAAAATCGGTGAAATGTGGTCATCACCAGGCCATGCCTCTACATTGCGTGCCATTGCGGATACGGAAGCAGAGTCCTTCTATAAAGGGGAACTCGCTGACAAAATCGATAGCTTTATGAAACAACATGGTGGCTATCTGTCAAAAGAAGATCTAGAAAGCTACCAAGTCGAGTGGGTAGAGCCATTATCGGCTCATTACAAAGGCTATGATGTGTGGGAAATCCCACCAAACGGCCAAGGGATGATTGCTCAAATGGCACTCAAGATTTTTGAACAAACAGGAGATACAAAGTGGCAAGATGCTGATACACTTCACCGTCAAATCGAAGCGATGAAGCTTGCGTTTACAGACGGCAAGGCGTTTATTACAGAACAAGCTGATATGCCAGTAGACCCGCAACACCTGTTATCAGAAGAGTATGCATCTAAACGTGCAGCAGAAATTAAGGATGAGGCAATGATGCCAGAGCCTTATGAATTACCACGCGGTGGCACTGTATACCTAGCTGCAGCTGATGCGGAAGGTAATATGATTTCGTACATTCAAAGTAACTACATGGGCTTCGGTTCAGGTATTGTCATTCCTGGGACAGGGATCGCCCTGCAAAACCGTGGCCATGATTTCTCATTAGATGAAGCGCATCCAAACTACTTACAGCCTGGAAAACGTACTTACCATACGATTATTCCGGGATTCTTAACTAAAGATGGGCAAGCGATTGGTCCTTTCGGTGTCATGGGTGGGTATATGCAGCCGCAAGGGCACTTCCAAGTCGTATCAAGCACGGTCGATCACCAGTTGAATCCACAAGCAACGCTCGATATGCCAAGATGGCAATGGATTGAAGGAAAGACGATTCATGTAGAGCCTGAATTCCCGAATTATCTTGTGCAGGCATTGATTCGTAAAGGACACACGATTCAAGTCTTACCGGATGGAGGCAGCTTTGGACGCGGGCAAATCATTTGGAGAGACCCTGAAACGGGTGTATTACAAGGCGGTACGGAATCTCGTACGGATGGGTCGGTAGCTGCGTGGTAACTTCAACTCCTTCTGTGCGTCCGAAGGGAGAGCTTTACCGAGAACTCGCAGCTGGGTTCTTTCGAATAGGGATGTTAGGCTTTGGCGGAGGACCTTCTGCCATCCCGCTCGTCCATGCCGAAGCAGTGAAGAAATACAAATGGATGACAGATGACGAGTTTAGTGATGTACTAGCTTTGGGGAATGCAATGCCAGGGCCAATTGCCACCAAAATGGCCGGTTATATCGGCTACAAGGTAGCTGGTTGGGTGGGGATGTTGATCGCTCTTGCAGTCAACGTCGTTCCCACAGTGATTGGTGTTATTGTTTTATTGAAGTTACTTGAAACGTATAAGGAACTTCCCGTCGTCCAAAATATGGCCAACGCTGTCATTCCCGTTGTGACGGTGATGCTTGGTGTGCTTGCGTGGGACTTTGTGAAAAAATCAGGTGAATCAATTGGATGGATGAAAGCCATTTTCGCCTTACTTGTCGCATTTGTAGCCATGTATGTGTTGAATATTCATCCGGCGTTTGTTATTCTCGCCGTGTTCGCACTGATCTTTTCGCCTCTACTTGATAGAAGGAGGCGAGCGTCATGATTTACTGGGAGTTGTTCATCGCTTTCTTAATTCCGGGGATTCTCGGGTATGGCGGGGGGCCGGCAGCCATTCCTCTTGTGCAAGTGGAAGTGGTTGAGCGCTACGGCTGGATGACGAACTCAGAGTTCTCTGAGATGGTGGCTGCAGCCAATGCACTTCCAGGACCAGTCGCGACAAAGATGGCTGGATTTGTTGGGTATGACCAAGCAGGTATCCTGGGAGCCCTAGTTGCATTATTTGCAGCAGTTGGCCCGTCTTTACTTATGATGATTCTTCTTTTAAATCTGATCTGGAAATACAAAGAATCTATTTACGTAAAAAGCTTAACCCGCTGGATTCGTCCGATTATAGCCGTCTTGATGATTGTGTTGACGTATCAATTTTTCGCTGATGCTTATGCGATGAATGGATTGTTTATTACAATCATTTTATTAATTGGTTCCTATGTTCTCCTAGAACGCGTCAAAATGCATCCAGCATTTGTGATTTTACTAGCTTTAGGATTCGGAGCAGTCACCACTTACATTTAGTGGTATACTATAATTCACCTAAAAGCCTCGGAATCAAAATGGAGAGTAGGAAAGAGTATGATATCAAGCGTCCAACAGCTTGTGGATGAAAAAAGGAATGCACATATTCTTTACGCATTTACGGGAAGTCCCAACTATTTTAGAGAGCTCTACCAATTTATCACAGACGGTATAGAACATGGTGACAATCTTTTACTAACGGTATAGAACATGGTGACAATCTTTTACTAATTGAAAATGAACGCATATCGCTTCAAATTCAAAAAGAATTAGCCAAGCGGTTCTCGCCTACTCAATTAAAGCAAGTACATTATGTAAATAGTCTTCATTTTTATTGGTCGAGTGGAAGCTATAATCCACCAGCCATACAAGAATATTTTTCAAAAACGGTTGAACCTTTTGTGGCAAGTGGACAAGCATTTCGTTCATGGGCACACGTAGAGTGGGAGAGTGTCAAGGAGCCTATGCATTTGATAGAGGAGTTTGAGCGTATTGTTGATAATACAATCAATGAGTTAGCATTTCCTTTAATCTGTGCGTATGAATTAGAGAAGATGCCACAGCGTCTTCAAACCATTCTTTTGGAGACACATCCGTATGTCCTGGAGGATCAACTCGTCAGTGAATCAGAAGACTATAAAGTTTGGGCGGAATAATCATAGAAAAAACCACGTTCGCAACTGAACGTGGTTTTTTTCTTTACAGTCCTGGCAAGAAGCCAGCGAATAGGCTAAGCATAAAGACGGTTACAAGAGCCGTGACACCAGCGATGAAGCCACCAAGTGTCCATGCTTGTAGCGTTTGCGTGACAGTTAGCTTACCAAAACGAGAGACAACCCAGAAGCCAGAGTCGTTAGGTAAGGAAAGGCCGATACCGCCCGCACAGATGGCTAGTCCGAGTAAGATTGGAGATACTCCAAGGTCGGCAACCATTGGGCCTAAGATACTTGACGTCGTGACCAAGGCTACTGTGGCAGAACCAAGAGATGCACGTAAAATCTGCGAGAAAATAAATGCGAGTAACAGTACTGGAATGCTCCAGTCTTGCATCGTTGCAATCAAGTGATCACCAATACCACTTTTGTTGATTACTGCACCAAATGCACCACCTGCACCTGTGATCAAGATAATGACACCAGCTGAACTGATGGCTTCCGTATACAGACGCTCGCTCTTCACAGCGATGTATGGATGTAAAACAATTAGCGCGACAACAACTGAGATGAAGAGGGCAACGTTCTTTTCTCCGACAAACCCGAGAACAGACGCCAGTGTCGTACCAGGGAACCAAAGATTTGATAATGTATTGAAAAGAATCAATAGAATTGGAAGACCTAGCAAGAAGAAACTGAGTCCCGTGCCGATTTCTTTTTTCGGAGCATCTGCAGGGTCGACTACAACCTCTTCAACGTCTCCAGAATGCTGGATGCGTTTCCCGATAAACATTCCGTACAAGTAACCTCCAACAAGTGTCGCAGGAATCGCAACGATTAAACCGTAGAGGATGAAGAAGCCTAACTCAGCACCTGTATTTTCCGCTACTACCAAAGGACCTGGAGTAGGGGCAATCATGTTATGAGAGACGATTAGTCCAACACCAAGTGCTGTAACAAAAGTCACGACAGAAATTCCTGTTTTTGAGGCAAGGCTACGAATGAGCCCGCTTAAAATAACAAAGGCTGCATCAAAGAATACAGGAATCGAAACTGCTGTACCTGTTAAGGCGAGACCAGCAGGAGACTTCTTTGCCCCAAACAAACGGAGTACGGCTCCAGCGATTTTTTCGACTGCACCTGAAGCGCCTAAGAATTGACCAAAGATAACACCAAGTCCAATCAATATCCCAACTCCGGCTAGTGTATTACCGAAACCGGTAGTGACGGTAGAGGCAACTTCATTCAGAGGCATCCCAATCACAAGACCTGTTGCCAGTGCGACACCCACTAATGCTAAAAACGGTTCAAGCTTCACTTTTAAGATTAAAAAGAACAATGCAGCAAGAGCCCCTAAAAACACAACGATCAACAAATTCCCTGTAAGCATACTAAATTTCCCCCTTTAGTTTACATGAGTTTCTAACATCTGAACTACGTCTTTCAATGTTTCTACCGATCCTACGTTGCCTGGAAAAATGATATACGGCAAGTGTGGGAAGCGACTTTCCTCCCCAGTTGTCCACACCGGTACACCAGGTGCTACTTGACCAGCTACTGTCGCACGCTTTACTTCTAAACCACGTGTCCCGATATCACTTGACGTGATCCCCCCTTTGGCAATCAAATACCGTGGAGTATGAGCAAAATCATGGACGATGGATGTAACGGCTTCTGAGATGCGAACCGATAACTTAAGTTCTTCCTCTTCCATCCCGGGACCTAAGTCAAGACGCTCACGTTTTGTATAAACGACAGCAGTTTTGCCATTAGCGACGAACGTTTCTGCAACCGTGCGGGCACGTTCTACTTCTTGTGCAAAAATGGCGGCGTCTTGAACGAGGTGTGCGTCTAACTCGATAAATGCCAGTTCGTTTAAAGAACGTAAAGCATCAAGTTGTTGCGTTGTCTTTTGAACGTGCGAGCCCACCATGATCAGTCCGCCATGGGAAGACGAAGCATCCGTCAATTCTTCAGCTGTAAGAAGAGGTCGGGACGAGATATTGCCAATGACCTTAGTGAATGTTGCGGCTGTCCGGTACAAGAACTGTTTCCCTTGAGCTAATGCTTCAAGAAGAGCAATGCTAAAGATTTTCACGTCTTGCTCGGTCAGAGCGTTCACTACGACCTTCTGGAAGTCATGAACACCCATGAGCTTCGTCACCATCGACTCGGTAGAGAGTGCGCGAATTTCTTCAAGTGTGATGGAAACGGTTTGTTCTTTTGGAAACGCACCGGCAGTCTTTTCTTCAATGTAGTCTCCTAAGTGGCTAGCTTGGTACCCGAATGTCCGGTCTTTTGCGAATTCCGTCTCTCCGGCAGGAATCATTTCTTCTCCCTGTACAACATAGTGGATGTCATCTACAGTGAGGCGGCCGCCTTGTTCAAAGAATGGCAACAAGATTTCCCCGTCGATTTTTGTAGTGCCCTGTTTTTCAATCGTTTCACGAAGAGTGGCTGTCTCAAGAGGGTAGTGTCCTCTAAGTGTAGAATCGCCACGACTGATCAAAAGGTAGGGAGTATCCGTAAGTTTTGAGATTTTCTCTATACGTTCGGCAATCTCAGCATGAACATCCTTTGTTTCTTGCGCTGTAAATGCACGGGAATTCGTTAAGATGAAAAACATCTGACTCTCTTCTTCGAACCCGGCTCGAATGGATGTCTCCGTCCAGTCCGTGTAGACCGACACACCGTGCACAGTCTGGACACCAGTTGGATCATCATCTAACACAATGATTTTGGAAGAAATCTTTGCGAATGCTTTATCAAATAGAGAATCTACTTGGGCGCTATCAACTGTGGCATAAGCAGCGAGTGTCTGTGCTAAGTTTTTAGTTGTCATTCTTTTCACCAACTGTGAAGTTTGCTAGTTTTTCATAGTGTTGAATTAAACCACCGTGGTCATCGGCTGCTTTGCCATCTGCTTTCATCGAGTGGAACATTTCAAGCACTTGGCTTGTGAGCGGAAGGGGCACTTCAAGTTCATGTGCCGTCTCCATAACATTTGTTAAGTCTTTGGCATTGATGTCGATACGTCCGCCGGCTACAAAGTTTCGCTCTAAGATGAGTGGCACTTTGGCATCGAGCACTGCACTTCCGGCAAGACCGCCACGAATGGCTTGGTACATCTTGTCGATATCGATTCCAGCTTTCGCCGCTAAAATCAATGCTTCAGACATAGCTGCGATGTGCACATTCACTAAAATCTGATTGGCAAGCTTGGCAGTTGTTCCACTTCCTGTGTCGCCAACATGTGTCACGACACTTCCCATTGCTTCAAGGACTGGGCGAGCTTGTTCAAAGTCGTTTTCTTTTCCGCCGACCATAATCGCTAATGTACCGTCAATTGCTTTTGGCTCACCACCACTAACGGGTGCATCTAAGAAACCGATAGAAAGTGTTGCAAGCTTAGCTGCAATCTCACGTGATGTGACAGGCGAGATAGAGCTCATGTCAATTACGATTGCTCCCTCGGAAGCGCTTTCGTAAACGCCATTTGTATCAAACAATACGCTCTGTACGTGGTTTCCGTTTGGCAACATAGTGAAGATAATATCTTTCCCTTGCGCAGCTTCACGTGGAGAGCTGGCTCCTTTTGCACCTGATTGTTGCATTTCTTCGATAGCGCTTACATTTATATCAAAAGCAGTTACGTTATAACCGGCCTTCAGTAAGTTCTTCGCCATCGGTCTACCCATAATGCCAAGACCAATAAATCCGATATTCACTGAAATTCCTCCTCAAATTATCTGTCAATTGAAGTTATTGTACACAATATATTTTATTTTGTATACAAAAAATAATTAAATGTATACAAAATTATCACTGGGAATTCCTAGACATCCCCTCTATACTAGTAATAGTAAGGGTTTTAGGGACGTGAGGAGTCGAATGCAAATGACTACAAAATCAATAATGGCCTATAGTCAGGCCTACACATATATTCGGGATCAGATTTTGACGGGTGAATTACCACGTGGTACCAAACTGGTAGAGGAGAAATTAGCGGAAGAAATCGGTGTAAGTCGTACACCGGTTCGTGAAGCGATTCGAAAGCTCGAACAGGAAGGCTTGATTCAAAAGAAGCGTGTGACCAATCCTACTGATACGGATTTGCGTAATCTGTTTGAAGTGCGTATCTTATTGGAGAGTTATGCAGCACGTATAGCGGCTACATATTTGAGTGAAGAATTGCGTCAAGAATTGCGTCAGTGCGTAATTGTGGGGAGAGAAGGCACACCAGAAGAGGTGATGGAAGCCAATGCGCGTTTCCATGATATCATCGTGCAAGCAACGAACAATCCGGTCATGGTCGATACGATTGAGCGCATGCAGTCAATCATTTATTTGTTCCGCAAGACGGTCGTGTATCAGAAACGACCATTTTTGATCGATGAGCATGATGCGATTTGTTCGGCGATTGAAGCTCATCAAACAACTGAAGCTGAGCGATTAATGAAAGAACATTTAGAAGCAGATTTGGATTTTTGTCTGCACATATTGCGGTAACCAGCACCTTCACTGAAGGTGTTTTTTTATCTAAAATTTGACACTTTTTCCATGTGTAATCGTATATACTACTAATAGATAGGAGAGATTGAATGAAGAAATTCGCAGCAAACCTTGCAGTGTTAGTAATAGGTCTAGTGTTTTTAGCTGCAAGTGGCTGGTTTATTTTCCAGCATGATGCAGTGACAGGAATGCTTTGGGCAATCGGCTTATGGTGCATTCCATTTGCTTTCTTCATCCTTTCGATTGTCGCGCTAGTCAACAAAGGATTGCCGAAATTTTTCATTCCCTCGCGACTTGCGGCTTCTGGTCTTTTTGCATTGTCCCTAACACTTGGAGCTAGTATCGTGATGCTGGCATTTGCCAATGCGTTTGTCATCGAAATAGGAGAGCCAGAAGAAGATGCAGCTGCCAAAATCGGGTGGTTCGGGAAATGGACCGGCTACACAGACCTGCAAGAAAACTTAGAAGAAGTGGAAGGCGTGTACGCCACCTATTACGTAACTCCTGAGAACAAAGATAAGGTCAAAGAAATTGAACGTATGATGCCACTCATTGAAAAACGTTTAGATATGTATTTACCAACTCTAAATGCATCACAAAAGCCAGAAATTGAATTGCACCGGGATGCTTCAACACTTCAATTACTCGGGGACGGCGACATGCTAGGTGGGTTTTACACAAGCATCACCGAACGCATGCATATTCATGACAATAATCAGTACTGGAAAGAAATCTTGATCCATGAGTACGCACATTACCGAATTCACCAATACCAACTAGAACAAGCAGGTGAAGCACTACTTCTTCCAATTTGGCTAGAGGAAGGGTTTGCCGACATGGTAACAGGCACTCTGGTACTTGGTCCTTTTGATGCTTATCAAGATCTTCCATTGGAAGAGGTCCACAAGAGTGGGAGTCGTGCCACCACCGAACTCAATGGCGTTAGTTTATATATATACGGTCAACTGCTCGTGACAGAACTGACACGAAAAGGCGGCGTGGAGCAACTTCAAAACTGGTTACTAGAAGAAGATACTGACCAATTAGAACGAGAGTTTCGAGACCTTTATGAAATGACAGAAGAACAAGAAATTCAACGTGTGATTATTGAGGAGTATCAAAAACAACTGACCATTTCAGCTGAAAGTCGAATGGATGCTGCTACGAATCATTTTGAAACTTGGGAACAACAACTCGAAGTATTGAAAGAAAAGCTGTACCTCCCGATGTATATTCAAGCAATGGAGCACTGTTACCGATTGTTTAAGAATGAACTGAATTTTGAGGAAGCTGCTCAAGTACTTAATCTTCTGGAGCAAACGGACATTACAAGGTCTCCAGATGAAATGAAACAAGAACGGGCTATGCTTGAAGCAGGAAAAGGGAATTTAGATGAAGCTGTCCATCTCCTTGATGAGCTTACAAGCACTCAAGCGGAAGGCGTTCGTCTGTTACTTCTTCAGCAAGACAATTTAATATTGAAGCAACTGATTGAAGATCCGAAAAATCCAGAGGTGGCCTTTTATTTACAAGAAAGACCTTTTTTTGGACAGGGAACTAACGAGTGGTTGGACCAAATTCAACAAATCTACAGTAACGAATGAATGTGAGGAACCCAGATGAATACAGAAAATGCAACGAGAAAAGGTAAAATCAAACCTTTCCTGAAATCAACGTCACTTGTAGTACTAGGTGTTTTGCTCGGATTAAACCTTTCGGGATTCTACTTTAATCAGCCAGAAACAAACACTGATACAGTCAGTTCGGCTATTGCTACGACCGCTGTAGTACAATCTGATAATTACAGCGAACTAATTAAATCCCTCTCTCCACAAGTCGTCACTATTTACACGGAAACAGGGATGGGATCAGGTTTTCTCTATGGAGAGGAAGGTTATGTAATTACCAATGCTCATGTCACACTAGATGGGACAGAAGTAGAAGTCTGGAACGCTTATGGCCACTACTCAGAGGGCGAGATTATAGGAATCTCTGAATTCATGGACATTGCTCTTGTAAAGGTGCCTGATTACGTAGGAGAAGGAGGATTAGCAATAGATCGTGAAGCCATTATTCCAGTAGGATCTCCCATTCTTACAATTAGCGCACCGTATGGTTTAGAGCACACTGCATCATTAGGGTACATTACAGGGAGAGAGCGTAACCTTGAGATGGAATCGTCGTCTTCTTACAATCAGTTTATCCAGTTTGATGGACAGGTCGGTCCTGGTAGCAGTGGGGGGCCATTGTTTGATCGGGTGTCTGGTGAAGTGATTGGCATCATTACGCAAACAGGTGGGGACTACGGAGAAATCAAATATGCGATTCCTGTAGAAGATGCTTTGTACTATGTGGATCGTTGGATGAAGACACCAATGGATAGTAAAACTATTGAAGAGATTCAATCAAACTTAAAACAACTATATGAGTGGGAATAAAGAAAGCCCTTCTTCAAACTAAAGGAAGAAGGGCTTTGTTGCGCATAAATATAGAAAATCTATCATAAAAGTAATATAACGTGTCACAAATTACTCACATTATTTGCGTAATATTCGATTTTTACCGGGTAAATAGTATATAATCAAACCAATTATTGTTTTTTTGGAGAAGGGGAAAAGGGGATGCAGACATTCTTCGATACATATTTGTCCGAAGGGTTAAGAATGATTCGTCTGTTTGATTATGTGGATGACCTAGTGTTTCTAATGAAAGTAGAAGAGCTCGGGATTTCCTACCACTACATCAATCAAGCAGTGAAAAACGTGCTTTTATTTGATGATGCTACCATAAATAGGACGCTTCACGAGGTTATTAATGACGCAGAGGAAGCAGATTTATTAGACGCCCAATATCGGCAAGTAGCCACTTCACGAGAGCCAGTTAAGTTTATTCACGAGCTCGTGAACCCTACTCGAAAGTTCATAGGAGACACGACTCTCTATCCTGCCTTTAATGAAGAAGGCGAATGTATTTATATCCTTGCCATTGTCAAAGACATTACCGAAAAACATCAATTAGAAATAAAGTTACGTGAAAATGAAGCACGTTATCGACTGATTGCTGAAAACTCGTTAGATGTCATCAAATTGATCAATCCCCAAGGAATTATTGAATATGTGTCGCCATCAAGTGAAGTGATTGTGGGCTTTTCTCCTTCCGCATACATGGGTAAACACTTTAGCGAATTTCTCATTGAAGAAGAACGTGAAACGATTTTAGCAAAATTTGAGCAAGTACTTTTGGAAGCTAAGTCTATCACAGTAGAGGTAAAGCATCTACATGAACAGGGGCACTATATTTGGATGGAAATCATTGCGACCCCTATCCTAGAAAATGGCGTTGTCACTCAAATTGTGACATCAGCAAGAGATATTTCAGAACGAATTGAATACCGAGAACAACTTGCGCGCATGGCGTTCCATGATTACTTATCAGGGCTTCCCAATCGAAGACTTTTCGAAGACCGCCTGAAGATGGCTCTAAAGCATGCAGAGAGACATGGTGAACGCGTGGGTCTCATAGTTATTGATGGGCGTAATTTTAAGAGAATCAATGATACGTACGGTCATGAGGTGGGAGACGAAGTTATCAATAAGATTGCGCGGCGTTTGGAGCTAGCTGTTCGTCAAGTAGACACAGTTGCACGATTAGGTGGAGATGAATTTGCAATCGTCTTACCAGAACTTGCTGAGGAACGTGAGGCCATCTTTATTGCTGAGCGCATTGTAAATGTCTTTGAAGAGCCTTGTCGCATAGGCGAACACTTGATTGAGTTCAAAGTCGATTTAGGAATTGCTGTCTATCCAGATCATACACAAGATCAAAAAGAACTGATTCGCTTAGCTGATCAAGCGATGTATTCTACTAAAGCTGACAATAAATCTAGTTATCATATAGCTTCGCCACTAGGAGTCCGCTAGGAGAGAGATACTAAGGTCTGACATGTTCAGGCCTTTTTTGTTGTAACTTTTTAGCTGATTTACTCTCTATTCCTTACTATTTGCTATAATAAGAATAATTATAAA
The DNA here is from genome assembly GCF_038595005.1 of Chryseomicrobium sp. FSL W7-1435. Lineage (GTDB taxonomy): Bacteria > Bacillota > Bacilli > Bacillales_A > Planococcaceae > Chryseomicrobium. The sequence continues at coordinate 174,122 of NZ_CP151997.1, read as the reverse complement.
ACTATTCTAAAACCTAATTAGAAAAGGGGGTGACATCTCCATGGATAAAACTAAATTAACTGCTTCGATGGATTCACTTTTCGGGATTGAGGATTTTCAAGTGATGTTACGAAGAATGCCAGAACCACTCTGTATTTTGTCGAGTACCCATGAACAAAAACCAAATCGTTTCCTATTCGTCAATAAACGTGCAGAAGACCTACTCCTATTATCGGAACAAGAACTGCGTACCTATTCGTGGTCAGAGGTTTTTGGCTTTGATGCTCAAATCAATCTCCAAGAGATGGAAGAGCAAACAGCTTCTGAACCGTTTACCTATAAACGATCTCCTTTGAGTAAGCAGCTAAAAGGTCATGCTTTGCGTATTAGCCTTCGTGACTTTCAAACACAGGCTGGGGAAACTTATTTTCTTTTGACGATAATCGATGCAACTGAGCATTTTCAAACAAAAGAACAACTGCGCGTCACCTCATCTGAATTTGAATCTTTGTTTAAGTTCAACCCCAACATCATTTACGCTATTAGTAAAGAAGGCTTGATCACAAATCTCAATGATGCAGGCTTGAAAAGACTTGGTTATTCGCGAGACGAGATGATTGGTAGGGATTTTAAAGATCTTATTATAGAAGCCGATTTAGAAAAAACCATAGCCCTTTTCTCAGAAATACTAAAAGGTCATGTTCAAAATTTCTTTATTCAACTTAAAGATAAACACAATAGCCCGTTTTCTGTGGAAATCACAGCAGTACCCATTATTGTTGATCAAGAAGTAACCGGTGTCATCGGCATGGCGCAAGATATTTCGGAACGATTAGAGATGGAAACTAAACTCCGAGACAGTGAAGAAAGCCATCGTGCCTTCTTTGACTACAATATTGACCCAGTTATTACATACGATTTGCAAGGATGCTTCCTAGCGTTTAATAAAGCGACAGAAGATATTCTTGGTGTGGAGCAAGAAGCGCTAATAGGACAGTCATTCTTACCCTTTATTGAAGAGGAACTGCGCGAAAGTACTTGGCATCATTTTCAACAAGTACTAAATGGACAGCCTTATCAGTATGAAACAACGGCACTTAATACTGAAGGGGAACGTACACATCTGCATATCACACTTATTCCGGCATTTGTGAATGGGGAGCTACTTCATATTCATTGTATTGGAAAAGACGTGACAGTGTTGAAGAGACATCAAGAGATGATGCGTCATATGGCGTATCATGACAATTTGACGGGTTTAGGGAATCAACGCTTGTTTAATGACGAACTTAGAAGTTTGTTGAAGCAGCATACATCAACTGAACTAGGCTTATGGATTGTCGATCTGGACCGTTTTAAATTCATCAATGATCACCTTGGTCATGAAGCTGGGGATCAATTGATTACATCCTTCTCCGAACGACTTCAACGAATCATTGGTTCCCGAGGACAAGTCTTCCGCTATGGCGGTGATGAATTTGCTATTATTACACCGCACACTACAGAGTTGGCTACCAGACTTCTAGCTGCAGAAGTCATAGGAGAATTAAGTAAGTCCTATGAAATTGAGGGCTTTCATACAGTACTCACCGCGAGTCTGGGTATCAGTTTTTATCCACGGCATGGAGCAGACGAGCGGGAAATAATTCGAGCGGCTGATCATGCCATGTATCACGCCAAAAAACACGGTCGTAATACATTTCAATTATACTCCTCTGATATTGCAGGACTGGCTCATAGTGATTTACGAATGGAAACACTTTTGCACAAAGCGCTTGAAAACAAGGAGTTTGTTCTTTATTATCAACCCCAATACCATGCAGCAACCAATAAAATTCACGGCATTGAAGCGTTAATTCGATGGAACAACCCAGAACTTGGCGTCGTCCCACCTGATGCCTTCATTCCGGTTGCAGAAGAAACGGGTATGATTGTTCCTATAGGGGAATGGGTGATAGAAGAGGCCTGCAGGCAAAATATGGCTTGGCAAAAAAGAGGGTTTCCGGCCACCCCAATCTCTGTGAACATGTCTTTACGCCAATTCTATCAGTCAGATTTAGTGGAGAAGATAAAATCGATCTTGAAACGAACAGGACTAGGACCACGTTGTCTTATGCTTGAAATTACAGAAACTATTGCCATGCAAGAAGATATCGCATCAGATATTTTGCGTGAACTGAAAGAGCTTGGCGTACGAATAGCTATGGATGACTTTGGAACTGGCTATAGTTCGTTAAAATATCTCCAGACGTTCTCTATTGATCATATAAAAATAGACAAAGCGTTTACAGATAAACTAGATACGAAAGAAGGCCGCGCTATCATTGCTACAATTATTTCATTAGGTCATCATTTAGATATGACAGTTGTAGCAGAAGGCGTTGAGACACCAGATCAAGTACAAGAGCTGCGTCAACTGGGCTGCGATGTCTTCCAAGGCTATTACTTTAGCCGACCTCTACCAGCAGCTGATGTAGATGACCAATTATTTAAGAAATGTAAACAGAACGGTAAAAAAACATATATCTATTGACTGCTATGCTGAGTGGAGAGGAGGGGCTGACTCCAGTGGGATCAAAAGTCGGAACGTGAGACCCCGCAGGAGCTTGCGACGAGGAAACTCACGACGCGCCCACGGAACGCAGTCCCGGAACGGAACTCAGCATACACAAACAAACAGTAGATTCTTTGGAACCTAAAGAATCTACTGTTTTATTTTTATCCATCCTTGTTTGGTTTTAAACTATAGAATCTTCAATAGTCTTCATTTCATGAAAGACACCACGCTTAGCTAGCAGTTCCTGATAAGTTCCTTTTTCAACTACCCGGCCATGATCCATTACCACAATCGAATCCATACGCTCCAAGTCAGAGAGCTTATGACTAATCAAAATAACGGTTGAATCTTTTGTGTGTTGCCACAAGGCCTCTGCCAAACGCTCTTCTGTCTCATAATCCAAGCTTGTAAAAGGTTCATCTAACAAATAGATAGGAACTTGTTTTAAAAACAACCGAGCCAAGGAAAGGCGCTGTTTTTCCCCACCTGACAAATTTTCTCCCTTTTCAAATACGTTTGCATCTAAACTGATAGTTAATTGAGCTTTCTGCAATGCGAGTTGCAACTCTTCATCTGTAGCTCCTGGCTTAGCGATCAGTAAATTATCACGAATAGTGCCATAAAAGAAGTGGCTACTTTGAAGTTGTATCCCAAGTTGTTGCCATAACGTCTCGGGAATTACGTTATGAGTTGATTGACCGTTGACCCGCACTTCTCCAGCGCTTGGAAGTACCATGCCCGCAATCAAATGTAGCAAGCTGGATTTCCCAGAACCACTCGCACCTACAATAGCGGTACGAGAACCAGAGGGAAAGTTTAATGATGTTTGATTTACAGAATAGCGATCAATTCCAGGATAGCTGTAAGATAAGTCGCTAAGCTCTATCTCATACGTGGCGGATAGGGTTAGACTATTATTTCCTGCAAGTTGTTCAGGAGCCACAACATCATTCAGGCGTGACATAGCTTGACGACTTTCATGCAAATGGCCAGGCAACCCGGCGATAGGAACTGCTGTATCAAATGAGGTGAGTGCTACCAATGTTAGCATCGCAAGAAACAATCCATTCAGTTCTCCTATTGAAACGAAGTAGGCTCCAATGGCTAGAATAACTAGCGCTGTAAAAGAGGCCACTGTCGCATTAACAGTCTGACTCCATAACTGTGTCTTAGCCGCTTGTAGCTGTTCCGCTACATAGAGCTGTTGCGTCTCTTTGAGCTGTTGATTTTTGACAGCTAGTTGATTATGGAGTTTTAACTCTCGAAACCCTGCCAAGTATTCAGCCGCATCGGTCGCAACAGCCGCCCGCTTTTCAAGTACGTTATTTTGGCGCAAACGCCCTGCAAACAAAGCAGGTACCACAACGGCAATCAGTAAAAATCCTACTACCAATACAAGTGCCATCCAGATGGAAAAGAATAACGTGAAAAATATCGTGGCCATAAATACGACAGCTGTCACGAGCGGTGGATAAAGGACACGCAAAAAGAAGTTTTGTAAAACCTCAACATCTCCAACAAAGCGCGTTAGTAATTCGCCACTTCTAAAGCGAGTAAATAACTGTGGAACTAGAGGGTCAAGCTGTGCAAAAAAATGTTGCCGAATTCGGCTTAGTGCTCCAAATGTCACTTGGTGAGAGATCAATCTTTCAAAATATTTACTAGTAGATTTAACAGCCCCAAAGAGTTTTAAAAATGCCGTTAAAATTAAGATTGTATAAAAAGGTGGCGCAAGTGCAGCTTTTGAAATCATATAGCCGCTCTGGGCAAATAATGCAATTGCCGTAATTCCACTAACAGCGCCAAGGCTTATGGCAATAAGCGCATCTTTTCGTTCTTCAAGTATGAGTTGAAGTAGCATCTTCATTCGGCTGACCTCCTTGCACAAGTGCTGCGTAGTAGCTGCTTTTCTCGAGAACTTGCTCAGGTGTGCCTAAAGCCACTAAAGCTCCCTCAAGAATGACGGCAATTTTATCCGCTTTGCGAATCGTAGGAAGACGGTGAGCGACGGTAATGACGGTAGCTTGCTTTGCCAATCGATCCATAGACTCTGATAGAATACGCTCTGTCTTTACATCTAATCCGATCGTCGGTTCATCGTAAAAGATGAGCTTCGGTTTTTTCAAGAAGGACCTAGCTAGCGCAATTCGTTGTTTTTCCCCGCCTGACAGACCTTGACCGCCTTCACCAACGATTGTCTGCCACCCATTTGGGAGAGTGGCGATTAACTCATTTAGTCCAGCTGAAGTGACTGCTTCGGACAATTCAGTGTCTGTAGCAGGAGTGCCCATCTCTATATTTTCACGGATAGTGCCCGCAAACAGATAAGGATGTTGTGAGATATAAGCGGTATGTCCCCACCAACTGCTTTCGTCGATCGTCTGCCGTTCTTTGTCATTGATAGTGATGACGCCCTGCTGGGGTTCATACAAGCCAGATACTACATGAAGTAAAGTTGTCTTCCCTTGACCGGAAGGACCAATAATCACAAGGCGTTCATTTGGCAAGGCTTGAAAATGGTCGACGGTTAAAGTAAAGGAATCCCCATAAGAAAATGTCACATTGTTCATTTCTAAACGAATAGGTACGGGCACAGGTGTAGTGCCCCATTTTACGGGGTATTCCTGTTTCTCTAGTTCTTTTTGCAGCTTTTCAGATGCTGCAAGACTTCCTCTACCGGTGTGGAACGCAGCCCCAAGTTCTTTTAAAGAGTTATAGTATTCTGGCGCAATTGCTAAAACGAAAAAAGCGGGGGCAAATGCCAGAGTTTCAAAAACTAGCATCTGAAATCCTATTTCAAGTGCCAGTAATCCGATACCTAGGGTGATGATCAATTCGATAAAAAAAGTAGAAGCAAAAGCGATTTTTAAAATAGATAGCGTAGTACGTTGGAATCCTGCATTGCTCTCTTTTAAAACATCTGCTTGTTCTTTCCCGCGTCCAAAGAGCTTTAAGGTCTGCAGCCCCTGCAAAATATCAAGAAACTTTCCGGAGAACAAAGAGAGTTCGGCTAACTGACGTTCAGACTTTTGTTGGGTCTTCAGCCCGACAAGAATATAGGAAAGTGGAATGAAAGGGGCCGTGATCAACATGATCCAGCCGCTATTCGGGTTCACCCAAAAAACACTGATCAAGATAGCTACTGGTACTAAGGTTGTTTTAATGACTTGTGGGACGTATTCACGATAGTAAGGATCTAATTGGTCTACATAATCGATAAGCGTCGTTAGCCGATCCCCCGATTGGGAAATCCCACTTTGTTGAAGTGGCTGACGGCCCCATTTCGTGATGAGTTCAGCACGCATCGATTCACGAACACGAAATGACAGACTAAGGCCTATACGAGCATTTAGATAATTGATCAAGGCACGAACAATAAGAAATGCGACTAGGGCAAGAAGGTACGGCAATGCATCTTTAAATGTGCTTTGTTGAATAAATGCCCCATCCACTACTTGAACAATTGCATAGCTCTGTCCAATAATTGTGAAAGCTAAAAGTAGCGTTAGAAGCATAAGGAGTAGTAAAAATTTTCGGTATTGTAAGGCCCATGTTTGTAGTGTTTTCATTGGGTTCACCTCTTATGTTCTAGTATACGGATTTTCGTAGAAGGATACGCTTCAAAGGTCTTACATCTAGGAGGGAATATGAGAGAATTGTGACTATCTTTTTTTATTCAGAAAATTCTTTCTAAATTTGCATGTTTTTATACATTTTGCACAGATTTCTTTTATACTTAAAGATAAGAAACTACTACTACGGCTAAAATAACGGTTAGTTTTACGAAATAGTTTGAAGTGGAAATAGGCCGGAGGTGCCATATGAAAACTTACAGTGAATTTGATCAACAATTGGCTTCTCTCTATTCGATTGATGATTTTACACGAATCATTGAAAACTTCCCTGTACCCATCTGTTTGTTTCAGATGGATGAAAATAATCATCCACACCAATTTATTTACATAAATCAAAAAGCTGTAGAATTAATGCAGTTGCCTAAACAGGAAATACTTACTTACACATGGAAAGAGTTATTTGAAATTCCAGTTGATCGAGATCTCGATGAATTACGAGAAGAGACTCGTAAAAAAAGCATCAAATTGAAAAAAAGCCCTCTAAAAAGAAATATGACGGGTTTCGCTCTTCAAGTAGAACCACATCCAGTCGAGTTAGCTTCTGGTGAAATTATTATGGTCGTCACCATTATTAATATTACGGAGCACCATCAAACGCAACAACAATTACAAAAGTCAGAGCAAGAATTTGGTTCACTTTTTAGCAATAATCCAGACATCGCTTTTTCGCTTCACTTAGATGGGACCATTACAGGACTCAATAAGGCTGGTCTAGTTGCACTCAATTATGAAGCAGATGAAGCACTAGGTATGGATGTAAGGCAGTTGATTGCAGAGGCCAATCTCGATTGGCTAAAAGACTACTTTTATCAAGTGTTAAAAGGAGAGACCGCACGTTTCAAAACAACTATTAGTTCTAAAGATGGACGTACGTTGGATGTTGATATTACGGCTATTCCGGTATTTGTAAACGATGAAATCACTGGACTAATAGGAATTGCGCATGAAATTACGGAGAAAGTACGGATGGAAAATCTGTTGAAAGAAAACGAGCAGCGTTATAAAGCGTTGTTTGATTACAATATTAATCCTGTTTTGACATTTGATTTAGAAGGGAAATTCCTACGAGTAAATGAAGCAGCCATCACCATGATTGGCTATCCGGCAGAGGAGCTAGTGGGGAAATCATTTTTACGCTTGATTGATTCCTCGCGGCGCAATGAATCGTATCAAAACTTCCAGTTAGTTTTAGATGGGAAACCCCGTCAATACGAAACGATGGTGATTGGTAGAGATGAGAAGCAGCACTTACTGCATGTCATGCTAATACCCGCAATGATCGATGGGGAGTTATCGGCCATTCATTGTGTATGTAAAGATATCACCGAAAGTAGACGAAACGAAGACTTGGCGAATTATATGGCTTATCATGACGTCTTGACTTCATTAAGCAATCAGCGGTTGTTTCAAGATGAACTTGTATTATTAACACAAGAGCCCCATGCAGAGGATGAAGTATCTGCTGTGTTTTTGGTGGATTTAGACCGATTTAAGTTTATTAATGATCTATTAGGCCATGAAGCAGGAGACAGTGTGTTGCGAGAAGTGGCAGATCGTCTGCTCGCATGTGTTGAAGAAAGTGGTTCTGTATTTCGTTATGCAGGTGACGAGTTCACGGTGATTTTACGCAAGACTTCGGAACAAAAGGTCACGGAAATCGCTCAGAAAGTAATTGAAGAGATGCGAAAACCCCTAAATCTAGACGGCTTTGAAGCTGTATTGACAACTAGTATTGGGATCAGTTTATTCCCAAAAGATGCATCAGACATGAAGGGATTGATGCGTTCATCAGATATGGCGATGTATCATGCCAAGAGAGTGGGACGCAATAATTATCAGTTCTATACAACACAAATCATCGGTCTCACAAAGAATACATTAGAAATTGAATCGTTATTGCACAAAGCACTAGAACAACAAGAATTTACGCTTCATTATCAACCTCAGTTTGAAGCAGTAAATGAAAAGTTGACGGGGTTTGAAGCGTTGATTCGCTGGGAGAGCTTGCAACTCGGAAGGGTGTCACCTGTTGATTTTATTCCGCTTGCTGAAGAGAATGGACTGATTGTGCCAATCGGTGAGTGGGTGATTCGGGAAGCATGTAAAACGAATAAACGCTGGCAGGACCAATTTGGTCAGTTTGTACCGGTCTCTGTTAATCTATCTTTGCGCCAGTTTTATCAAAAAGACTTGGTTGATCAAGTGGCGTCTATCCTACAAGAGACAGGGCTTGATCCCCGCTATTTGATGTTAGAAATCACGGAATCGATTGCAATGCAAGAAGATGCGGCAACTCGTGTTTTAAAAGAGCTGAAGGCATTGGGAGTTTTGATTGCGATGGACGACTTTGGGACTGGATACAGTTCACTGAAGCATTTGCGCCATTTTCCAATCGATCATTTAAAGATTGACCAAGCTTTTGTAAGAGATTTGGATGAAGAAAATGGGGAAGCCATTGTGGCAGCGATTATAGCATTAGGCCATAATCTACGAATTCCTATAGTGGCTGAGGGAGTCGAGACGGAGCGTCAAGTAGACTTGTTGAAAGGCCTTGGTTGTGATGTTTTTCAGGGGTATTATTATGCACGGCCACAGCCGGTGGAACAAATTGATACGTTTTTACAGACGTAAAAGAACCTCAATCCAAAATGTTGGATTGAGGTTTCTTTCACACTACCTATACCTGAACAATAGCATGTCCTTCGGTAAATGAGCCTTGCTCATTCTTTTTACGTCTGCGCACCATTTCAAGTTCTTCATACGTCATATTGTGTGCCGGCAGCAATGCATGCACTAATTCAACGAGATCCACAAGTTCCTCTACTGCTTGTCGATCCGTTTCCGCTTGAGAGTAGCGCGTGGCTCCTGCAACTAGTTGGGAATGTAATGCGCTACGTAAATGGGTACCTCTTAATATTTCTAATGAAGTGTTTTGTGAATTTTGTCGTTCTGGAGAACGGTCACGGAGTACTTGATAGGTTGATGTCATAGGGGTGTCTCCTCTATAAATAGCTACTTCTCTATACCCTATTTCTCTGCAATTTAGACGCATTTCTTAGAACGTGGTACAGTAAGATAGACAAATCTACGATAAAGCAGGTACTTAAACCATGATTGAAATCAAATGGTCTCCACTCGGTGAGGGAGAAATGAATAGAGGCGTATTCGCCAAACAAGCAATCGCAAAAGGGACAATGTTTCACCAGGCTCCTGTATTAGCCTATCCTAACGAAGAACATCAGTATATTGAAAAGACGCATTTAGCTGACTATGCGTTTGAGTATGGCATTGGAAGATCCGCTATTTTATTAGGATATGGTATGTTGTTCAATCATTCGTATACACCAAACTCAACGTATGAGATTAACTTTGACAACCAGACGTTTGATTTTTTTGCTTATACAGATATTGCAGCAGGCGAAGAAATCCTGATTAATTACAATGGGGATGTCGATGATCAAGAAGAACTTTGGTTTAATAAAGAAGAGTAAGGAGCTGTTTAGATGAGCGATCATCTAAACAGTTTTTTTATTTAGGTACATGAGTTGACATTTATTCGCATACAGTTTAGTATACCTAATGGGGTATATAAAATCTTATTTTTTTGTTTCAATTTATACCCATATAGGTATAGAGGAGGGCATGACATGATTCACACGGAACACGTGTTAAACGCCAAAGGACTTGCTTGTCCGATGCCTATCGTGAAAACACGTAAAGCAATGAATGATCTAGTATCAGGCTCTATCTTGGAAGTTCAAGCGACAGATAAAGGCTCGACTGCGGATCTTCAAGCATGGGCAAAAGGCTCTGGGCATTTGTATTTAGGAACTGAAACGGAGGGTGAAGTGCTTCATCATTTCTTGAAAAAAGATGGAGCGACAAAAGTAGAAGAATCTATTGAAATTCCTGAAATTGAACTAGCTGCTTTTCAAGAAAAGCTAGAGCAAACATCAGCAATGACAATTTTAGATGTACGTGAACTAGATGAGTTTCGCGAGGCGCATATCCCTGGGGCTATCCATATTGCATTAGGTGATATCGAAACGCGTATGAACGAATTACCAAAAGAACAAGAAATTTATATTATCTGTCATTCTGGGAGACGTAGCGCTCTAGCGGGAAGTGTTCTAGCTAAAGAAGGATTTACGCCACTTTATAATGTCGTTCCAGGAATGCGTGATTTTACAGGAAAAACAACTACTGAAGTAAAAGAGGAGAGATTCTAATGACAAGAAAAACAGCAATTATCGCAGCAAACGGTGGACTATTTGACGCATACAAAGTATTTAATATCGCAACAGCAGCAGCAGCAACCGATCACGAGGTGCAAATCTTCTTCACATTTGAAGGATTAAACTTAATTCATAAGCAAGGAAACCAACAGTTAGAAATGCCTGCAGGAAAAGAGCATTTTGCACAAGGTTTCGCAAATGCAAACGTACCAAGCATTCCAGAATTAATTGAAATGGCTCAAGACCTTGGCGTGAAGTTTATTGGATGCCAAATGACGATGGACGTAATGGGTCTTGAAAAAGAAGCGTTTGTAAATGGTATTGAAGTGGGCGGCGCTGTCACATTCTTAGACTTCGCACAAGATGCTGACGTGACATTAACATTCTAAAAAATTTAACTTTATAGATACCTTAGGGGGTAAATATTTATGACTGTAACTGCAATGAATGCGCAGCAAGTCGCGCGTAAAATAATCGACAACCAACCTTTGTTTATCCTCGATGTGCGTAATGGCGACGCTTTTGCCGATTGGAAAATTGAAGGTGGAGCAATTACCTATCTAAACACCCCTTATTTCGACTTGTTGGATGGGGTTGAAGAAGTTGTAAAAGACTTACCACAAGACCGGGATATTTTAGTAGTATGCGCAAAAGAAGGATCGTCTATTATGGTGGCAGAAATGCTCTCTGAAGAAGGCGTAAATGTTTCCTATCTAGCCGCTGGCATGAAAGCTTGGAGTGAACATTTAGAACCTGTAAAGATTGCAGATTTAGCTTCAGGTGGGGAGTTGTATCAATTTGTACGATTAGGGAAGGGCTGTCTTTCTTACATGGTCCTCTCAAATGGAGAAGCCCTTCTTGTTGATGCGACGCGTATGGCAGATACCTTTATTGATTTTGCAAAAGAAAAAGTTGTTGAAATCAAGCATGTATTGGATTCTCATTTACATGCTGACCATATTTCAGGTGGTCGTAAGATTGCTGAAGCCACTGGTGCTACGTATTATTTACCACCAGCAGATGCAGAAGAAGTCGTATTCTCATTTGAAAAATTAGTAGATGGTTTATCTGTAAACGTAGGATCTGTTAAGGTGGAAGCTCTTTACTCTCCAGGCCATACTATTGGTTCTACATCATTTCTTGTAGATGACCAGTATTTAATGACAGGAGACATATTATTTATTGATTCTATAGGACGACCAGATTTAGCGGGTCTTGCGCAAGATTGGGTACTAGATCTTCGTGAATCTCTCTATAGCCGTTATCAAAAATTAGCAGAGGAGCTAGTTGTCCTTCCTGCTCACTTTATGATACTGGATGAAGTTAATGAAGATGGAAGTGTATCGAAGAAGCTTGGGGATTTATTCCGTGAAAATCATGGCTTGAATATAGAAGATGAATCTGTTTTTCGCGATTTAGTAACAAACAATTTACCACCACAGCCTAACGCGTATCAAGATATACGACATACGAATATGGGGAAAATCACCCCTGATGAAGAAGTACAGCGTGAAATGGAAATAGGTCCAAATCGTTGCGCAGTGCGCTAATGGAAAGGGAGTTTTCAAATGAATGTAGCTAAAATTTTAGACGCAAAGGGACTTGCATGCCCGATGCCGATTGTAAAAACACGTAAAGCAATGAATGAGATAGAGTCCGGTGAAATTTTAGAGATCGTCGTAACCGATAAAGGGGCGAAAGCAGATTTAGCCGCTTGGTCTAAATCAGGTGGACATGAGCTGTTGGATGTTCAAGAACAAGCAGAGGTGTTGACGTTCTGGATTAAAAAAGCGTAAGGAAGAAGGAATTCAGATGAGTATCGACTTTATCATCGTCATCTTTTTAATTGGCTTCGTCGGATCTTTTATTTCCGGCATGGTCGGGATTGGTGGATCTATCATTAAATATCCAATGCTACTCTATATTCCATCAGCTCTAGGTTATGTTGCCTTTTCGGCACACGAGGTGTCGGGAATCAGCGCAATCCAGGTATTCTTTGCCACGATTGCGGGCGTATGGGCATACCGGAAGAGTGGGTATCTCAACAAAACACTGATTACGTATATGGGTGGAGCTATTTTAGTAGGGAGTTTCATTGGTGGATATGGGTCGACACTTATTTCTGAAGGTACTATTAATATCGTTTATGCGGTATTAGCTACGATTGCCGTCATCATGATGTTTCTTCCGAAAAAGAATTTGGATGATCGACCAGCAGCTGAGGGGATGTTCAATAAATGGTTGGCAGCAAGTCTAGCGTTCGTTGTTGGGATTGCAGCAGGTATTGTAGGAGCAGCAGGGGCGTTTATATTAGTTCCTATTATGCTAGTGGTGTTAAAAATTCCAACTCGCATGACAATTGCCACATCACTGGCTATTACATTTATTTCGTCTATTGGGTCGACAATTGGTAAGATTGCTACAGACCAAATTCTATACGGACCAGCTGCCGTGATGATTGTAGCAAGTATTCTCGCAGCTCCTCTGGGTGCAAAACTAGGTCAAAAAATGAATACAAAATATCTTCAATGGATTTTAGCTAGCCTTATTTTAGCAACAGCTATCAAAATTTGGTTGGATATTTTATAAGAGTACGCTATTCTTTTCCTAACAGGTTAAGAATAGCGTTTTTATATTGAAGGAGGAATGAAGATGCAGGAGAAGCAGAAAAATCCCTTTGTAATGGGGTGTATGCGAATTAATGAACTGACCGACCAAGAGGTAACAGAATGGGTCCATCATGCATTAGAGCTCGGAATTCACACATTTGATCATGCGGACATTTATGCAAAAGGAGAATGTGAAACGCGTTTTGGTGAAGTGTTGAAGAATCAACCATCTCTTCGTGAGGACTTAGTCATCCAAACAAAAGCTTCTATTCGGTCAGGTTATTACGATAGCTCAAAAGAACATTTGCTCACGTCAGTGGATGAAAGCCTAGCACGCCTTCAAACCGATTATGTCGATGTATTTATGTTGCATCGTCCGGATGCCTTAATGGAACTTGATGAGATTGCCGACACATTTGACGTGTTAGCTGGTTCAGGTAAAGTGAAAACCTTTGGGGTCAGTAATTTTAACCGCTATCAATTAGAATGGTTGCAAGCAGCTACTCATCAACCGATTCAAATCAACCAGTTACAGTTTAGTCCTGTACATTCTTCTCTTTTAAACACCGGAATTCAAGCAAATACAGACTTTGCAGGTGCTATTGACCGTGATGGGGGAGTACTGACTTATTGTCAGCAACAATCGATTACGATTCAAGCCTGGTCACCTTTCCAATTTGGATTCTTTGAGGGTGTGTACCTAGATCATCCCCGTTTCCCTGAGTTGAATACAGTGTTGCAAGGATTAGCTGATCAATACAGCGTGTCAAAATCAGCGATTGTCGCTGCTTGGATTTTACGACACCCAGCAGGTATGCAAGTAGTAGCGGGATCTACAAAAATTAGTCGAATTTCAGAAATCGCCGCAGCATCTGAGATTGAATTGTCTCGCAAAGAATGGTATGCCATTTATCAAGCAGCAGGAAATCGTCTGCCATAATAAAAACGAGTGCCTTTCCTTTAGTTAAGGAGACGCACTCGTTTTTTATTCACTTCTGTAAGTAACTACTTGATTGCGTCCAGCCTCTTTGCCGATATAAAGCGCTTTATCAGCACGTTCGATTAACTCATCTACATGCCAGTCTTTTGCTGAATAGGTGGCTACACCGATAGTCGCTGTGACATTTATAGAAATTGTATTGTAAGAGATAGCTAAGTCGTCAATTGATTTACGAAGGCGTTCTCCAATTAAGCGAGCGTCCTCTAATGAAGTGTCAGTTAACAGCATGAGAAATTCCTCGCCACCCCAACGTGCAATGGCATCTGATTGACGAACAAATGCTTGGAAATGTTGGCTGAGTGCCTGCAAAACATGATCACCACAACTGTGACCATACGAATCATTGATCTCTTTAAAATGGTCTAGATCAATTACCAAGATGGAGAAGGATTTATTGGAACGATAATATGTCTCCATGGACTGAGCAAGAAGTAACTTCATATGACGCATATTATAAAGGCTAGTGAGTGGGTCAGTCTTTGCCAACTCCTCTAGTTTCCTTGTCTGTAACTGAAGTTGCTCTGACTTTAAAATATTGCTCATAGCAATGGAGATATAAAGAGCTAAAAGACGTAACATTTCAATTTGACGCTCACTAAACGCTTCAGATTCATAACTTTGCACAGTCATTGCACCTATAGCTTCATCGTTCATACTCAGTGGCAGGAAGTGCAGAGATTGTGGATTGTAATCTGGAAAAACAGAATCACGAATTGTGTAGTCTTTATCAAGTATGGCACGTTGAATATGTATTTCATTATTCTCGCGAATACACTTGACGGATAAACTCGTTGGGTCATCGATTCTTTTGTTGCTAAGAGAAAGTAAGGTACCTTGTTCTACAAAGGCTCGGTATTCTACTTCTTGAGTTTCTTTGTTGTATAAGCAAAGACCAAAGATATGAGCCTCCATTAACTGATTTAAATCTAGATACACAGAGTACATCACTTCAGCATTTTCTTGATTAGCAATGATTCGCCGTCCTATCTCGCTGACCGTCTTCAAATCTTGATAGGAATCTTCCATTACTTTGGCTCGAATCGAAGCCTCTTGTGACTCACGCTTTAGTTTTAAACGTTCAATTTCGGCGTCTTTTTGCATTTGGCTGACTTGCGCTACCGTCATATACCGGGAGATTTGATCTTGAACTTCTTTTGTTTTAATCTGCTCGTTCACATCATTAAACCGTAACAAAAATTGATAGGCTTTTTCGAACTCATGAGAGGCGTAATAAACACCGGACATTTTTTTGAGTATCTCTTGTTGCAAAAGTATGGCTTCAAGGTTTTCTGCTATTTCAAGAGCTTGATGATAATTTGTAAGGGAAGAGTCAAAATTCTTCTGATCAAAGTAAAGGCCACCCAAATCAATGAGGATGGTAGCTTCGGCGTACTTGGCATCTTGTTCTTGGTACATTTTGAGGGCTATGGTAAACGAGTTATAGGCGTCCTCCCATTGCCCTTTATGTTTAGAGATTAAGCCAAAAATACTGTGACAGTGGGCCAGTGAACTGCGATCGTTCACACGTGTTTGTAAGATGTCGAAAGCTTGTTGGTTGTAGTTTTCTGCTTCTTCTACCTCATCGAACTGTAAATGCAAATCCGCTACATTAGACAGCAGGAGTGGAACTATATCGTGATTTTGCTCCTGTGCTACAGCCAAGGCTTCAAGCAACTGTTCGTGTGCTTGTTTGAATTCCCCAAGTTCATAATAGATGAACCCTAAATTATTTAAGTAATGTGGATCAATAGGAAGGTCATATTCTTTGATTAATTGCAGGCCTTCTTCAAAAGCATCACTCGAACGCTTTAAATCACCTAAGCTAGAATAAACATAGCCGATAACGCGATTTGCATTGATAATCCACTCAATGGATTGTTCGGATCTTACCTGTTCAAGACCATGGTTGACAAGATTTAGTGCTTCTACGTTTTTCCCCTCATAGGCATGACAAAAAGCAAGCGTAATTTTTGCTTGCGCTTGTAAAAGGAAATCGTGTGATGTCTGTGGATCTTGTAAGACCTCCTGACTAATACGTGCAGCTTTTTTTGTGTCAGAGTGAACATAAGTCCAGGCATCTTGAATTTGAGAATAGCGGTCTACAGCTTCCATAAGTTCACATCCATATAAGTTCAACTATTTAGAATAGTATACCATTTCGTCGATAGAGAAACTATACAATGAAAAGTAATTACACTAACTCCATGATATTTTTCGTGCTTCAATTATAATATTTTTTGCTGGTAGTCGTTTCAGTGTTTGCAATTTTTTAGGAAAGGGTAGGTATTAAGTACTTGAAGAAGACGGCGGGTGAATTAGTGAATTCAGATAGAGATTTATTGGAACGAATCCAGTTGCGTGATCAACAGGCATTGCAACAACTTTATGATCGCTATGAAAATGCTTTATGGAAACTTATATCTCGCTGTCCAGTCTGTATAAAAACTAAGGAACGTATCTTGAAAGAAACTTTTCATCAAGTTTGGGAGGGTTCTCCACTAGCTAGTAATATGAGTCCAACGACGTATTTATTGCAAATTGTGAAAGAGCGTATTCGCCATTATCAGCGAGATTAGCTCTTTTTTTATGGTTATTTTTGTTGTGCTACATAATCTGTAAGAAGACCCTCAAAAACTAAGTTGGAGGCCAGCACTTTTCGAAAATCATCTGGCTCGACAAGAGAGGGAAGCTTCGGCCAAAAACTGATGCCTGCTCTATGTAAAATTTCAGCGACAAATTGAGAACAGAAATAAGAGCCTTGTGGTTCAAAGGGTGCTTTTACCGCTACACCAAAGATTCCTAGTAAGTTGTAAATGGTTTTTTTATTATTTTTTTGAAACAAAGCAATCATTCGCTCGATTTTTTGGTACTGTCTAGGACTGACTTGTATTTCATAGAGAGCGCATGTAGTTTTTGGATATTTTTTATAAGTTCCATTGCGTACATCTTCCTGCACAAATCCTGCTTGAAAAGGGTTGTTGGGTTTTTTACGTCCAAAGCTATATAATTGAATTAATTCCTTATCTAGAGAGAGAGAAGAGTGATTATAAGGAGCTTTGGTATACGTTTTGATTGTCTTCGTAAAGACGGTGCCGGTATCGGTCAATAAAATATAAACAAATCGTTCATTCAAAGGGGATCCTCTCCTTCTGTTTGAGTCCAAGGGTGTGGGAATGTGTTAGTCGAGTATTTTATGAACTCTACGTTCTATGTCGTCTATGTTGTGTTTTTGATTTTGATTGCTGTTAGTCTTCTTGTATCAGTTATAACATATTTTCAAAAGAGGAAAAATAAGGGGCTCAATAAATATGAACAATTGGTGATTCGGACAAAGCTTTGGTGGGGGATGGCGACAATTTTTGGATTGTCCTTTTTAGTTCATCCGACTATCTCTTTGTTGTCACTAATGGTTCTATGTTTTCTAGCGCTTCGAGAGTATTTTTCAATGTTTGAAACACGCAAGCATGATCGCAGACTTTTTATTTGGGCATACCTTGCCATTCCAATAAATTTTTACTGGATTCATATTGGTTGGTACGGCATGTTTATTGTGTTCATTCCCATTTATGTCTTCTTGTTTTTGCCATTAGCTCGATTGTTTCAAAAGAGCAGTGCTGGATTTATAAAATCTGTCAGTATGACGCAGTGGGGACTTATGCTATTGGTTTTTGGATTAAGCCACTTGGCACTTTTTGCGAAGATGCCTGAAATTACGCGCCATGATGTGGGGATTGCAACGCAGTACGGGGCTTTAATGGTTCTCTTTCTTATTCCTTTAACGCAAGCGAATGATGTCATTCAATACATGGTCTCAAAAAAATGGGGAAAACGAAAAGTATTGCCTGTTGCCAATCCAGACTTGACGTGGGAGGGGGTCATCGCAGGAATTGTAGGAACAACCCTTCTTGCTGCCATCCTAGCCCCATGGATTACACCGATGTCTGTACCGTTTAGTATATTTGCTGGGTTCTTAATTGGTGCAACTGGATTCTTCGGAACAGCCGTCATGTCTGCTTTGAAGCGTAATTTTTTCTTGCGGGAGACGGGGGAGGGCCCAGTTATTGAGAGTAAAACGATTAATAAAGTGGATAGCCTCACCTATACAGCGCCTCTGTTCTTCCATTTGGTTTACTGGGGCATATTTTAAAAAACACCAGCGCTTTTGCGCTGGTGTTTTGTCGGTTAGTCTTCACTGACGCCACAGTTTTCTACGAGAATTGTAAGAGGAATAATTGGTGTTCTGCACAAGAAGAGTGGATATGTTACACTGAACATACGCTTATTGACAGAAAATTTAATTTAGAATTAGGAGTGTACCAACATGTCAATGGAATTACTGACAAAACAGACAGCTGGCGTGATCAACGCTGTAACCAAGCAACCTAAATGGGAGAAAGAAGCACTCCTGACAGGGATTCAAAAGATTCTTGTAGAGAAGCGTGAAAAAGTAGAGTCGGATGAAGAATATTTAGAAGGACTCTTAAAAAACGTTGCCTTTTATATCAATCATACAAACGGAATGAACAACTTTTTCTTTCAAAGTATTGATAAAGAAACCTTTTATACACCCGATAGCTTTAAAGTTTATCTAAGCAATATGCGCACCATGGTGAAAAATCCAGAAGAATTGCAGAAGATGATGGAGAAACAACGAGACTATGTTTTAAAAGGCGAAACTCTTGAAGAGCGCGCTCGTCACGCAGAACTTGGGTACATGACAACAAAAATTGTAAATGATCTTTTATTAGATTTCTTAACGACTTTCTACCATCCTAATAACCGTGATCATATGAAGCCTTTCATGGAATACAGTGCAAAGGTTGTCGTAGAGACAGTCTTTAAATTCTGTAATACGTATGCGGCTTTACAGATCAATAGCTTACCAGGAAAAGAAAAGTTGAATTAAATGAATAAAATCCTCTTCTGTGGTGTCTAAAACAGAAGAGGTTTTTTTGAGGAGAGTTGAAAATGGTAGAGGTACTACGAACATTTACGAAGGACTTTCGCTACTTGCGAGATAAAGAACGAGAAGAAGTTCATAAGGATGGAGATTGGCATGAAGTGTTTCATTGTTGGGTGCTTGAGAAACGTCTAGGAGAATGGTGGATCTATCTTCAGCAGAGAAGTTTAAAGAAAAAGGATTATCCAGGGGATTTAGATATTACAGCAGCTGGTCACATAGAGGCATCGGAACGTGTTGAAGATGGCGTGCGAGAGCTGCATGAAGAGCTAGGGATCTTAGTCGCTTTTGATGAATTGATGTCTCTTGGCGTGATTCCCTATCACATTCAGACAAACCAAATAAATGATGCTGAGTTTGCCCATGTCTTTTTGTATGTTCACAAGGGGGAACTCGATGACCTTATCATTCAACGTGAAGAGCTAGATGGATTGTATGCAACGCGGCTAAGCGATTTCCTTGACTTGATTGACGAAAGTGTCCACCAAGTTTCAATTGAAGGCTACCAGTATAAAGAAAGTGTTCGAGTGGATGAAACTCGCTTCATGACACTCGAAGACCTAGGGGCATTGCCCAAAGAATATTTATATCCATTAAAAGCTCGAATTGAAAATGTTTCACTTGAAAGAGTCTAATCTAGGGCTCTTTTTTTAATCTCCCCACTTAAATGGCGTATAGCGCTTCTTGATCTTTTCAATGTCATGCATATTGTCCAGCCATTCTTCCAGATAACCACAGTGCATACAAAGATAGCGACCTACAGGAGAAGCAGTTATTGTGCCAGCCGCCCCAGTATAAATGTTATTTCCAATCTGATTAAGTTCTAAAATACCATGTAAATGAAGCACTTCATCATGGTTGCATTTTGGACACACTCCTGAATTTTTCACTTCCAACACTCCTTTAAATTACCTTACGAAGGAGCACTGTAAAAGTTTCACTTGCACATTTCAAGAAGATAAAGTATTCTTTAAAACGTAATCATTACGTTTTGATTGGTGAGGAGCTAATAACTATGAGAAAAATTCCTGTAACCGTTTTGAGTGGCTATCTTGGAGCTGGAAAAACAACATTGCTCAACCATATCCTCGCAAATCGCGAAGGACTTAAAGTGGCTGTCATCGTAAACGATATGAGCGAAGTCAATATAGATGCTGAAATCGTTAAACAGGGTGGCTTTCGCCATACAGAAGAGAAGCTTGTAGAAATGCAGAATGGTTGTATTTGCTGCACTTTGCGGGAAGATTTGATCGTGGAAGTGCAAAAGCTAGTTGAAGCAGGAGACATCGATTATTTGGTCATCGAATCTTCAGGAATCAGCGAACCGATTCCAGTTGCCCAGACGTTTACCTACATTGATGAAACTGTCGGAATCGATTTAGGACAAATTAGTCGCTTAGATACGATGGTGACAGTGGTGGACGCCAACCGATTCTGGCATGACTTCACTTCAGGAGAAACGCTTCTCGACCGGAAAGAAGCAGTTGGAGAAGAGGATGAGCGCGAAGTGGCAGATTTGCTGATTGATCAGATTGAATTTGCAAACGTCATTTTAATTAATAAAGTAGACATGCTGAAAGAAGAAAACGTAGCTGAGTTAAAAGGTGTCATTCGTAAACTAAATCCAGGGGCGAAAATCTACGAGACAGATCATTCGAAAATTCCATTGGACCACGTATTGGACACGGGACTATTTGATTTTGAAGAAGCTAGTCAAGGTGCTGGATGGATCAAAGAGCTAAACGAAGAGCATATCCCAGAGACTGAAGAGTATGGGATTTCATCTTTTGTGTTTAGAGCTGAACGTCCTTTCCATCCGGAACGTTTAATGGATTGGTTGATGGAATGGCCAGTGGAAGTTGTTCGAGCAAAAGGATTCTTATGGATTGCAACTCGACCAAAAGATGCCATTTTGCTTTCACAAGCAGGTCCAGCCATGACGATAGAGAAAATAGGGTATTGGGAAGAAGACACAGATGCTCATTTAACAGAGCTTGTGTTAATAGGAATCAAAATGGAGCAAGCCGGCATTCGTCAAGATCTTGAAAGCTGCCTGTTGTCAGAGGAAGAGTTCAAACAAGATTGGTCATCATTTAACGATACTCTGCCTGGTGCAGAAACTATCGTTCAAAACTAGGAGGAACCTAAAATGCGAGTAAACATTACATTGGCATGTACAGAAACAGGAGACCGTAATTACATTACTAAAAAGAACAAGCGGAATAATCCGGAGCGTATTGAGTTAAAAAAATATTGCCCACGTTTGAAGCGTGTGACGTTGCATCGGGAAACAAAGTAAAAAAAGGAGCCAGGACGCTAAGTCCTTGCTCCTTTTTGTTAGCCAAAAATTAAGAATCCAAACCCGACAACTAAACAGTAAATCGTGAAATAGATTAGATTACCACGCGCCATGATGTTCATGAACCATTTCAAGGCAAAGTAAGAGAACCCGAATGAGAAAATAAAGGCAAGTAAGTAGGGTAGCCACATGTCTCCAAGAGCAAGATCAGGTATTTTCACCAAGATGAGACCTAAACTTATAGGAATGAACAATAAGAAGGAGAAACGAAGTGCCGTTTCTTGCTTCATGCCAAGACCCATCGCTGCAACAATCGTTGCACCAGAACGACTGACCCCTGGGATTAAGGCGATTGCTTGAGCAAACCCCACGATTACCGCATCTTTCCACGTCAAATCTCCATCATTCTTACGTCCCTTTAAATTTCGAATAAAGAAGAGCGCGATACCCGTAGCAATTAGCGCCACGGCTACAGTCTTTGTCGACCTGAATACAGCAGCAATTGTATCTTCAAATAATAAGCCAATCACACCGGCAGGAATCGTTGCGATAAGTAAGTAGAGCACAAATTGAAAATCTTTTTTTGTTTCTTCCGTTTTGATACGTACATAACTCAATGAGTTTGTAGCCAAACGTATAAGGTCTTTGCGGTAGATAGCCAGAACCGCAAGAAGTGACGCAAAATTCATTAAGATTTCAAACGTGAAATCGTCAACACTCATCTCAATACCGAATAATTCTTGAGCAATCACAAGGTGTCCACTAGATGAGATAGGAATTGGTTCTGTAAATCCTTGTAGAGATCCTAAAAATATGTACTTTAATAAAATGATTAATTCTTCCATAGCCAACTCCTTAAATTTTTAAAGCCCATCTTCTATCACTGAAAAATTATAATCGCCAATAATTCGTTGAATAGCGCGAGATGTTCGTCCATCTTCTGCACTAAATGGGATCGTGATTTGTTTGTTCGGACTCTCAAATGTAATAGACGTCACTCGGGTAGGATTGGGTTCATAATGACGCGTGATTTGAAATACCTCATGCAATTCTATACGTTCAGAACTGAACTCTCCAAACTCGTGTGATTGTATATACGTTTCTTGTACAGTTGAGTAACTAAAGAGGGAAAAGAATGCGATAGGTAAACTGAGGAAGGCTAATCCAATATGAGCCCATTTTAAACGATAAGGTTTTCTTTTTTTGTCTGCGTAAACAACTGTTCCATAAGCACTTAGTGAGACAATGCCGAGCCAAGCAAAAGCAACGGCTAACCCGGTAAATGCTTCGTCATGACGAATGAGTGTAAGTGTATCTTCTTTGAAAAATAACAAATCTTGCATAAATAAGATGATGGGTATAGATATAAACACTGAAAATACCAATAAAAGAACACCAGAACTTAGCAGAATCGGCTCCATATTGATTGGTTGTTTTCGACGCTTCATTACCTCACCCCATACTCAATGATGACAGATTTCTGAAGGTATGTCTAAAAGAAATTGATCCATATTACAGGTTTTCGCGTTATCTAAGTAGGATTAGCAGTTCATTCAAATTTCACATTCACCGTCTATACTAAGAAACGGATAAATTAGAGGAGGAAATCATATGAAACGTAGCTTAATTTTAATCACTATTTTAATGAGTTTATTTATTACATCAGTCGCTTCTGCACACACTGAACTTAGCGCAACAACTCCAGAAGACGGAGCAGAGCTGACAGAAACAATTGATGCGATTACACTTACGTACTCAGGTCAAATTGAGGAAGGTAGTGTATTTGATGTCTTAACGGAATCTGGGCAAGAAGTAGCTGTGACAGACTTCACAATTGAGGACGGCGTTTTAACGGGTCAATTAGAACAGCCCCTTGAAAACGGCACGTACACTGTCAATTGGAATTCGATCAGTGAAGACGGACATCCACTAAACGGGACGTTTGGATTTACTGTCAATGCACCAGTGGAGGAAGTAGCTGCTGAAGAAGAGGTGGCAACGGAAGAAGAGGAAGAGCCGGTTGCCGGGGAGCAAGAAGAAATGGATGACTCATCTCAAGCGACAGAAGTGGCGTCTACAACAGCAACAGCTGAAGAAGAGGGCACTTCACCATTCATTTGGATCATTGCCGCACTAGCGGTAGTTTTAGTGGCAGTTAGCATTCTTACTATTACAAGAAGAAAGAGAGCGTAATGGAACTCCTCGTTATGGCAGGGCAGCTTGTACTGTCGCTTGGACTGGCTGTTCTTGTTGGAAGTTTTTTATTGCTGGCGGTCCCTGAAACCAAACGGCCCGCTTTGCGAGTATCTCCAATTATAATACTCATCAGTACACTAGCAGTGGTGATTGGGGCGTTTATACCTATACTTCAGATCACATTTGCTCTAATGCCACGTCAATCGTTTACTACTGCACTTGAAACGGTCTTGCTCTCTTACCGAACAGGCATCGCTTGGGATTTCACACTTCTAGGAGGCGTGCTGTTAATTTTGTTTTACACAGTATTTCAAGAGAGACGCGAATGGTATTTCCAAGCAGGGTATCTTGCATTGACGACATTTTTAATAGGGACGATTGCTTGGGCTAGTCATGCAAGCTCTATCGCGCCAATCAAAGGTTTTATTGGTGACTTTTTGCACCTACTGGCAGCAGCGGTATGGGTCGGAGTGGTATTAGTAATTGCATGGTTCTCAACGAATACACAGAACTGGCTGCCTTGGTTGAAGTGGTTCTCTCCCGTAGCTTTCATTAGTTTCGTAACGATGGGGGTAAGTGGATTCTTGCTAATGGATTTAACGGTTCCGAATTATGCGACAGGACTCAGCACTTCCTATGGGCAAGGACTTTTCATCAAACAGGTATTGATGATCCCCCTCGTTGCTTACATTGTCATTAACAGCTTCTTTATGAAACGATGGATCGAATCACGAAAATTGGACCCTATCCCATGGGTACGGGCAGAATCCATTATCTTGGTTGCGATTTTTACAGTTACTGCGTTTTTCAGCCATCAAGCTCCCCCAAGCAGCATGGTTATGGAAGCAAATTTATCGGCGCTGTCCACGTTCTTTTTACAAGACTCTGTTCAGTCCGGTGTTCAACTAGGATTACAAGTAGGTATTGGAACTGTGTTGTTTGGAGGTCTCGCAATTTTGTTTAGTGGTTTGGTTGTTACATCATTTATTAAGCGAGCGCCACTTCTAGCAGGAGGGTTCTTTAGTCTAGCTGCTATTCTTTCGGCTTATATTGCAATGATGTCCGGCATTACCACCATTTAAAGACCATTTAATGATGGTCTTTTTTGCGTTCGCGAAATACGATTAAAAGGATTACAATGGAAAAGAAGGCGTTTTCATTCAGTCACTTTATAGGGGGAGTTACAATGACTTTTCGACGTACTAAGATTGCTGTGATCGGGGCGGGTTTTACAGGAGCTACAACAGCTTTTATGCTCGCACAGAAGGAGTTAGGGGATGTTGTCTTACTAGACATCCCACAACAAGAGAATCCGACTAAAGGAAAAGCGCTTGATATGCTGGAGACAGGACCTGTCCAAAAGTTTAGCACTCGAGTTCAAGGGGCTTCCGATTATGAGGCGATTCGTGACGCGGACCTTGTTATTGTTACAGCGGGAATTGCTCGCAAGCCTGGCATGAGCCGTGATGATTTGGTAGCCACGAATGCAGGAATCATGAGGACAGTATCAGAAAACATTAAACACTATGCACCAAACAGTTTCATCCTTGTCCTCAGTAATCCAGTGGATGCCATGACTTACGTATGTTACAAGACGACAGGCTTCTCAAAAAACCGTGTCATTGGTCAATCCGGTGTACTTGATACAGCTAGATTTTCTACTTTCGTAGCAGAAGAATTGAACATCTCGGCGAAAGACATCACAGGCTTTGTGTTAGGTGGACATGGGGATGACATGGTGCCGCTGGTTCGGTATTCGAGCGCTGGTGGAGTACCACTAACTGTGTTGCTTTCCGAAGAACGTTTGCAAGCTATAGTAGAACGCACACGCAAAGGCGGCGGAGAAATTGTAGCATTGCTTGGTAACGGAAGTGCTTATTATGCACCTGCCGCAGCACTCGTTGAAATGGCTGAAGCACTCATTAAAGACGAGAAGCGGATTTTACCGGCCATTGCTTATTTAGAAGGAGAGTACGGCTACTCAGATATTTATTTGGGTGTACCGACTGTGCTTGGCGGAAACGGCATCGAACGAATTATTGAACTCGAACTTACAGAAGCTGAAAAGACGGCACTTGACCGCTCAGCTGAATCAGTGAAAACGGTAATGAACTTAGTATAGAAAACGTAAAGGGGAACTATAAATTGAAAAATGTTTATATAGTAGAAGGAGCACGCACGGCATTTACAGCATTTGGGGGATCATTCTCAGCTGTACCAGCGGATGAGCTTGGGAAAGTAACTGCGCAAGAAGCAATGAAGCGAGCAGGTGTTTTGCCTGAACAAATTGATCATGTCATTTATGGCAATGTCATTCATTCACATACAAATGCGGCTTACCTTGCGCGTCACATTGGTCTAAAAGCGGGTGTTCCAAAAGAAGTTCCAGCATTAACGCTAAACCGTCTATGCGGTTCTGGGACGCAAGCGCTTGTGTCGGCAGCTCAGTTGATTCAACTGGGTGAAGCAGATGTGGTTTTAGCTGGTGGAGCCGAGAACATGTCTATGGCACCTTTTGCAAGTTTCACGAGCAGATTCCATCAAGCAAAGCTAGGACCGATGAAGTTTGAAGACATGATACTGTCTACTCTAACCGATGACTATACGGGCAATGGGATGGGTATGACTGCAGAAAAGCTTGCCGACATGTATACCATCAGTCGTGAAGAACAAGATGCGTTTGCAGTTGAGAGTAACCAGCGTGCAGCAGCGGCACGTGAATCAGGAAGGTTTGCAAAAGAGATCGTGCCGTTTCCACTGACCTCTCGAAAAGGAACTGTCATGGTCGAGCTAGATGAACATATTAAACCTGACACGACAGTAGAGTCGCTCGGAAAACTTCGTCCTTCGTTTAAAAAAGAAGGTTCTGTAACAGCTGGAAATGCTAGTGGGATTAATGATGGTGCAGCAAGCTTAGTACTTGCAGGAGAAGAAGCTGTAACGAAACAAGAGTTAAAGCCAATTGCTCGTATTGTGTCATGGGGTGTTTCTGGAGTAGATCCTGAAATCATGGGAATCGGTCCAGTCCCAGCAATTAAACAGGCTCTGGAGCGCGCAAACATGACACTGGATCAAATGGATTTAGTGGAAGTCAATGAAGCGTTCGCGGCCCAGTATTTGGCTGTTGAGAAAGAACTCGGTCTTGACCGTGCAAAAACGAATGTCAATGGCGGTGCTTTAGCGCTTGGTCACCCTGTTGGTACTAGTGGAGCACGAATCGTTTTAAGTCTTGCCTATGAGTTGCAAGAACGGAACTTACAATATGGTGTTGCCAGTCTTTGTATCGGTGGCGGCCAAGGCATTGCCATGATTATCGAACGCGTTTAAGTAGTAAGAGTCTGGAGGGAACTCCAGGCTCTTTTTTTGACGACTACAAGTTCCTATGATACAATTATCTTGAAATCAAGATAAAGGAGGCGTGTAAGTATGGATACGAAACAAGTAGGTTTAGCAATTGAAGCACTCGTTCGGACGTCTGGCGCCTTTCACCAACGAATCAAAGAAGATGCCGTGAAAAATGAGTTACACGTTACTGAGTTTTCAGTTCTTGAACTGCTCTATCATCAAGGAAGACAACCGGTTCAAAAGGTAGCCAAACATGTATTGATTACAAGCGGTAGTACAACATACGTACTAGATAAACTTGTGAAGAAGCAACTTATTACACGTACGGTCTGTACGGAAGATCGACGTATTACGTATATAGAGCTGAGTGCATCAGGACAACAGTTGATGGAACAAGCATTTCCTGAGCATCTTGAGCGAATGAGTCAGTATTTTACTGGGATTGAAGAAGAGGAATTTAAACAATGGTTAGAAATTACACGAAAATTGGGCAAAGCAGCTCGCAAAGGAGACTGATAAACTATGAAACATGTATTCAAACAAGGTACTAACCCCCAAGCACCTACACTACTGTTATTGCACGGTACAGGAGGGAACGAACACGACTTGTTAGCGATTGCTTCGATGATTGATGAAGAAGCTAACGTTCTAAGTGTACGTGGAAACGTCCTTGAGAATGGGATGCCACGCTTTTTCAAGCGTCTAGCAATGGGAGTACTGGATCAAGAAGATTTGGCCTTCCGAACGAAGGAATTACATGACTACATTCAACAAGCTGCGAATGACTATAATTTTGACCGGGAAAACGTGGTGGCAGTCGGTTATTCGAATGGGGCAAACATCGCGGCTAATCTCATCATGACGGAACAACAAAGCGTTGCCGGAGCCATCCTGTATCATCCTATGATTCCGAACCCAGACGCGCAGATTCCGAATTTAGCAAAGTTGCCAGTCTTTATAGGGGCCGGAGTCAATGATCAAATGGTGCCTTATAAAGAATCAGAAGGGCTCAAAGCTATGCTGCTTGAACATGGAGCAGAAGTGGACATGCACGTTGAGCCATACGGTCACCAGTTGACGGGAAGCGAAGTAGAGGCATCAAAAATATGGTACGCGCGCAATTATAAGCAGAGTAATTGACGTTCCCTATAATCTAGCGTTAGACTAGTCTGCATTCAGCAAAGAAAAAGTGAGGGTATTAGAATGACAACTATAACACAACCAACATATCAGCAAACGGTAAAAGAACGCCGTTCGATTCGCGTATACAATCCAGAAGTTAAGATTGAAAAACAAGAGATGATGGAGTTATTAGAAGAGGCATCTCTTGCGCCATCTTCATTGAACTTGCAGCCATGGCGCTTCCTTGTTATCGACAGCGAAGAAGGGAAAGGTAAACTGAAAGAACTAGCTAAGTTTAACCAACGTCAAGTAGACACATCAGCTGCTGTAATTGCTGTTTTTGTCGATATGAATAGCAGTGATACAACCCAAGAAATTTATGACTTGGCAGTAGAAAAAGGTGTTATGCCTGCTGATGTTCGTGATCGCCAAGTGCCAATGATTAAAAATATGTTAAATGACATTCCACGAGAAGACATGAGAGCTATGAATTTTATTGATGCAGGACTTGTATCGATGCAAATAATGTTATCTGCTCAAAGTCGTGGCTATGCAACAAATCCAATCGGTGGTTTTGAAAAAGCCAAGATCGCAGAAGCTTTTGGATTAGAGAAAGAGCGCTTTGAACCAGTTATGCTCATTTCAATCGGTCAAGCAGCAGAGGACGGCTATCAATCCGTTCGCTTACCGATTCAAGATTTAGCTAAATGGGTGTAATTAGCTTAATAGGCTAAAAGAATATATATACGGAACTCAATGTAAACAATAGTCAGCAGATTCTCTGGAATTCAACCTAGAGAACCTGCTGATTTATTTTTGTCTGATTTTCTTTTTTTAATTTTCGGACAACATCTTAAAAAAATACAGATGATAGTAAAAGATTACCCGTGATAGCGCTTACATCCAAATGCTTAACTTTCTATACTGAAGTAGAAATCATCATAAACAAAGGGAGAGGGTTTAGAAATGAAGAAAAACAATATGTGGAAATGGGCTGGGTTACTTGCAGCGTCCATGGTATTTGTTGCTGGGTGTAATTCAACAGGTGGAGATTCAAGTAGTGGTGTAGACGTGGGGATCGTTTTACCAACAAAAGATGAGCCACGTTGGGTACAAGATGAGCAGCGCTTTAAAGATGCTTTAGCTGATTCAGATTATTCAACAGAGATTTTATTTAGCCAAGGGTCATCTGCAAAAGAAAAAGAAAATGTAGATGCACTATTAAATAAAGGAATTGATGTATTGATCATCACTCCTCATGACGGAGCGGCAGCGGGTGCTGCAGTTGAAGCGGCAAAACAAGAAGGTGTTACTGTCATTTCTTATGACCGTTTGATCACAGATACAGATGCAGTAGATTATTACGTGACATTCGATAGCTTAGCAGTAGGTGCAGCACAAGCACAATATTTGATTGATAATGCAGATGGTTCAGGAATCCCACTTTATCTTTATGCAGGAGCGGCATCTGATAACAACGCCTTCTTATTCTTCCAAGGTGCTTGGGAAGTATTACAACCAAAAATTGCAGATGGCACATTTGTCATTGCTAACTCTTCTGAAGCAGAAGCGCTTAGCGACAAAGCAGAACTTTCTCGCGATGAACTTGGTAAAATTATTGGTCAAGTAACAACGAACTGGGATCCAAACGAAGCGAAAAACAAGGCACAAACACACTTAACAGCAGCAGCTGACGATCAAAAAGGTGATGTAGCTATTTTAGCACCTAACGATGGAACAGCTCGCGCAATTGCAGATGTATTTGGTTCTGATAGTGCTATCACATCATTCTTTGTAACTGGTCAAGATGCTGAAAAAGCGTCTATTCAATACATTATTGATGGTCAACAATCTATGACTGTATTTAAAGACGTACGTACATTGGTTCAAGATGCAATGGGTATGGCGGTTGATATCTTAGACGGTAATGACCCAGAAACAACAGGTTCTTATGACAATGGTGCAGTAGAAGTAAAAGCTAAACAAACAGATGTTATTGTTGTCGATCAAGAAAATGTAAAAGCAGAGCTTATCGACTCAGAATACTATGAGGCAAGTGAGTTCACAGGATTAGAGTAAACCAACATGCGTCTCATGCCTCGGCGTGAGACGTATTTACTTAGGAAGCAAGTCGCAGGGAGGCGCACAAAATGACGGACTACATTTTAGAGATGAGGAACATATCAAAGGAATTTCCAGGAGTGAAGGCACTGACAGACGTCAACTTTCAAGTGGAAAAAGGGGAGATTCACTGCCTGATTGGTGAAAATGGCGCTGGAAAATCCACACTGATGAAGGTTCTGAGCGGAGTGTATCCGTATGGAACTTACTCGGGCGATATTGTCTACGAAGGAGAAGTACAACAGTTTAAAGAAATCAGCGATAGTGTTACAGCCGGAATCGGCATCATTTATCAAGAGCTCGCATTATTTCCGGACTTAACCGTGTATGAAAATATCTACGCAGGCAACGAAGTGCGTAAAGGACCATTCATTGACTGGAATAAAACAATTGTCCAATCCACTGAGCTTTTACGAAAAGTGAAGCTACGTGTAACTCCAGAAACATTAATCAAGGAATTAGGTGTTGGTAAACAACAGCTCGTTGAAATCGCAAAAGCACTTAGTAAGGATGTAAAGCTACTAATCCTAGATGAACCAACCGCTGCACTCAATGAAGACGATAGTGAAAACCTGTTGAATCTGTTAAAAGAATTAAAGGAACAAGGCATTACGTGTATTATGATTTCGCATAAATTAAAAGAAGTCATTTCGATTGCCGATAAAGCTACGATTCTTCGTGACGGTAAAACAATTTGCACATTGGATTCAAAAAAGGGTGAAATCACAGAACGTCTTATTATCAAAAACATGGTGGGACGCGAAATTGAGGATATCTACCCGAAACGATCCAACCCTGTCATTGGTGAATCCGTATTATCACTTGAGGATTGGTCTGCCTATGATGCACAACTTGGGCGTGAGGTAGTGAAAGGTGCAAATCTACATCTTAAAAAAGGCGAAATTATTGGCATTGCAGGTTTGATGGGTTCTGGACGAACAGAACTTGCTCTCAGTATTTTCGGGAATCCTAGAAATTACAAAGTGGATGGCGAAATGAAACTATTCGGTGAGACGAAGGTGCTAAAGCATACAAGTGAAGCAATCAAAGAAGGGATTGCCTATGTCACAGAGGATCGCAAAGGGGACGGGTTGTTCTTGTTGCAAGACATTAAAAGTAATATCTCAGCAGCACACTTGAAAGGGATTGCGCCAAAAGGGTTGTTAAACCTAAATGAAGAAGTAAAGGTTGGGACCCGCTATAAAGATTCCCTTTATATAAAAGCAAACTCACTGGAACAAGTTGTAGGCAAACTAAGTGGAGGCAATCAGCAAAAAGTGTCTCTAGGGAAATGGTTGTTTACCGGACCTAAGATTTTGATTTTGGATGAACCGACGCGTGGAATTGATGTCGGTGCAAAATTTGAGATTTATACAATTATGAATCAGCTAATCAGTGAAGGATTGAGTATTATCATGATTTCTTCAGAACTTGGAGAAGTACTCGGCATGAGTGATCGCGTATATGTCATGGCAGAAGGAAAAATTAAAGGTGAACTGTCACGCGAACAAGCAACGCAAGAATCCATCATGGAATTAGCGACACAATAGGGGGACCCATTATGAACTTAGTAACGGAAGCAAAAACCATTGTAAAAGAAAATATCCGAGATTACGGGATGTATATTGCTTTGCTAGTCATCCTGTTAACGTTCACCATCATGACGAACGGACTCTTTTTATCTTCACGAAATATTAGCAACATGTTAGATTCTGCTGGGTACATTGCCGTTCTAGCTGTAGGGATGACACTAGTCATTGTTATCCGTCACATTGATTTATCGGTCGGTTTTGTTGCAGGATTTTTAGGCGCGATAGCAGCTATTTTTCTAACACAGATGGGTGTATCGGTATGGATTACCATCCCCGTCGTATTGGTCTTAGGTATTTTAATTGGATTATTTAATGGTGTACTTGTCGCTAAGATTGGAATACCTGCATTCGTTGCGACGCTTGCGGCTATGTTAATCTTCAGGGGAGCCTTACTAGAGGCCACTTCAGGGTCAGGAACAATCATCGTCAACAATGATCAGTTCAACGCTATTGGGAATGGCTTTATTCCTTCACTAGTTGAAATCGGTGGATTGCACTTATTGACCTTACTAGTCGGAGTTGTAGGTATCTTATTTTATGTTTACAGTGAGTTCTCAGGACGTAAGGACAAACAGAAGTATGGTTTTGATGTCATGTCAATGCCTATGTTTAGCATTAAACTAATACTAGTTTCTGCAATCATCGGTTATGTCACATGGATTCTAGCAGGTTATAATGGATTGTCTTGGACAGTTGTGATTATGTTAGTCGTAGTAGTCATCTATCACTTCTTAACAACAAAGACTGTACTTGGCCGACATATTTATGCTGTGGGAAGTAACCCAGAAGCCGCTCACTTGAGTGGAATCAACGTACAGAAGATTACTCTTTTTGTATTTGGCTCTATGGGTATGCTAGCAGCAGTATCAGGTATTCTCTATACAGCTCGGTTGCAGTCAGCTACTACTACAGCTGGAACTTTGTTTGAATTAGATGCAATCGCAGCCGCTTATGTTGGGGGCGTTTCGTCAGCAGGTGGTGTTGGTAAAGTAACGGGTGCCATCATCGGCGCAGTTGTTATGGCATCGTTATCGAGTGGGATGAACCTATTGGGTGTTGGTGTATCTTACCAATATATGATTCGAGGCGGGGTATTAGCCGCTGCCGTAATCTTTGATGTAATGACACGTAGACAACGCGCATAAATGAAAGCACCCGTTCATTAGCGGGTGCTTTTTGATTCGAGATGACAATGGTAAGATGAGAAGAAAAGGGGGCGAGCATATGCGGAAAAAGGTCACAATTATACTCAGCTGCTTAATTGCTTTTTTCGCTACGTTCACCGCAATTTCTGTTTGGCGTGTGATCGAAGCGGCTCCCAACTTTCCAGAACCAGTTACAGAAACCATCGATCAGCTGCGCATTGTCTTGATTACAGAGAACCAGTCGACAGATTTTTGGAAACAGGTAGAACGAGGAGCTATTGAGGCCGCAGAAGAACAAGATGTATTAGTAGAAGCGTGGGCAGGTTTTGGAACGGAAGACCAAGACTTTAATCGAAACTTAGAGACAGCCATCTATTCAAAAGTCGATGGCATTTTAGTACAAGGGCAAGACACAGATGCGTTCAAAGAGCTGACTAAGATTAAAGCAGCTTTTTACGGAGTGCCAATCATTACGATAGGCGAAGACGTACCAGCAGAAGATAGTCTACGTAAGACATATGTTGGCTCCAATCAACAACAAGCAGGAAGATTATTGGCCGAGCGAGTGGCAGAAAAAATGAATTTCACAGGTGAAGTCATAGTGGTCGGGGATGAACAACCAAGTTATATGCAAAAGCAACGTCTTCAAGGAGTGGAGGAAGCATTTCAGCAGTATTCAGAAGTCTCCTTTACCTATCAAGGAATGGGCGATACAAAAGAAGAGATCATGACAGCAACAACGGAACGGATGAATCTTTCACCTGATGCCACTGCTTGGATTGTTTTAGACTCTGACATTACCTATTTTCTAACGCAAGAAATCAGTAGACGTACGCAAGTGGATCCTTATCTGCTCTACTCATTTGATGAAGCGCCAGAAGCGCAAGCTCTCTTACAAGCGGGAATTGTCGATGGGCTTATTCGGCAACGACCAAAAGAAATGGGAGAGGTAGGCCTTCGCTTATTAGTAGAATGGATTCGCGGGGAGACAGTTCCTTTAGATTCCACAGGTTATGAAACGCCAATTCTGATTGAGGAGGCGGGTTCATGACGATTCAAAATAAAATATGGGGACTCGTCTCACTAGCTGTACTGATTATGGGCGGCATTTGGGTAGCATTGACTTACTCAAACCAACAAGCACAAGAGCAGTATAGTTCTATACTCAGTCGCTATTTGCAAATGAATGAAGTGACCACGTCAAGTCAAACACTAGTTGCTGAACTGAATGAATACATACGACTTCCAGTTCCTTCTCAAGAAGACAAGTTGAAGCGACAAGAGCAGCAACTTCAAGGTATTCAGCAGCAAGTTAGGACATTTCGTACTGAGGACAATCAACTAGACATGACCAATTATTTGCTAATGATTGATAGTTTGATTGAAGCATCTAATCGAACACTGAGCTTTGCCAAACAGTCAGAGGTAGATGCAGCTGCGCAAGAGTTTAATGAAGCCAATCGAATTGCCGCCGCACTTGAGAGCCGCACATTGTATATATTAGATCGCGAGCTACGTACCTACAATACATTGTACCGCGGTGTGCTTGAGCAGTCCCAAGAACTAGAGAGACTGGGGCTTTGGTTGTTAGGTCTTATTACAGCTATTGTGTTGCTGGTGACCTATCGCTTCTCGCTGTCCATAACTAAACCGGTACATGAGCTAACTCTAGCCGCTAATGAGGTAGCCCAAGGCAACTTCCAAACGCCTATTCAAATTACCTCAAATGATGAAATCGCTTTCTTAGCCAGAACATTTGAAACCATGCGTGGCAATATCAATGATCTATTTCAAGAGACGCAAGAGAAAGCGCGTCTTGAAAATGAATTGCAAGAAAATCAACTATTGCTAAAAGAAAGTCAGTTAAAGAGTCTACAGAGTCAAATTAATCCTCATTTTTTATTTAATACACTGAATACGCTCTCTAAAAAGGCGTATTTAGATGGCGCAGAAGAAACGAGTGACTTGTT
This sequence comes from Chryseomicrobium sp. FSL W7-1435, assembly GCF_038595005.1. Classification (GTDB taxonomy): domain Bacteria; phylum Bacillota; class Bacilli; order Bacillales_A; family Planococcaceae; genus Chryseomicrobium. Next base: position 139,357 of record NZ_CP151997.1, on the reverse strand, counting down.
AGTCAGTGTGGCCGATTTGCTCAGATACAGTTTGAAAAAAGTAGATCAGTCCGTGACGCTTGGCGAAGAAGTACGGGTCATTGAACAATACATCGCTATTCAAAAAGCACGGTTTTCCGATCGACTGACATTTCAACAAGAGGTAGATTCTCGTTACTTGTCAATTGCTATTCCGAGTCTGACCCTTCAACCAATTATTGAAAATGCCATGATTCATGGTGTAGAAAAGTTGGTGGACGGTGGATCGATTACTTTACGAATCTACAGACAAGAGGCTTTTGTGGTTGCTGAGATTGAAGATGATGGTCCTGGAATGTCTGAAGAAGAATTGACGCGACTGCTTTCTCAAGAGGTACAAGCAGAGACAGGACATTCTACTAGCATCGGTTTTCAAAATGTGTTGAAGAGACTGCACTTATTTTATGGCATGGCTGATTTACTGACCATTCAAAGTGCTCTAAATAAAGGGACGACGGTCAGTATTCGCATTCCAGTAGAGGAAGGAGGAGCATCTATATGAAGCTGTTGATAGTAGACGATGAGCCAATTGAGCGTGAAGGAATGCGCCGAATATTATCTGATGCGTTTGCAGAATTGACCATCTTTGATGCTCGAAATGGCTACCAGGCTATTGAGATTGCCGAAATAGAACGTCCGGATATTGTTCTTATGGATATTATGATGCCAGGCATCAATGGAATCGAGACGTTGCAACAAATTCAAGCCATTCATCCAACAGTGCGCGGTGTCATGGTAACGGCATTTGATACCTTCGATTACGCCCGACAAGCACTTCGTTTAGGTGTAAAAGAGTATTTATTAAAACCGAGTAAACGTAGTGAAATCATAGCTACAGTAGAAGCTGTCATTGAACAATGCAAGATGGAAGCAAAAAAACTGCGAACCGACCAACAGGCTGAGCGTTTACTAGAGACGGAGCTGGTGACGCAATTGCTATTTCATCATGTGCATGATGTTCAGTTGGACGCATTGATGGAATCTGTTGGAATCGTTGCGCGACCTGCTTTTGTAGTGGTTATTTACTTTCCGGAGCCAACAGAGGCGTTGTACCGTCAAGTCAAGGAGCGCGTTCGTGAATCTGAAAATGCCTTTGTGGGAGCGCTCTACGGGAAGCAGCTACCTATTATTGTGTTTCGAAGAGAAGGTGTGTCTTACCGCTCACAGGCAATGCCATTTGTCCAAAACATGATTGCTCATTTACGAGATCAAGTAGGTATTTTTGTAGGAGTGGGAGAGGAAGTCAAAGAGCTGGCCCAAGTGGCGGTATCTTATCAGCAAGCAGTATTTGCCTTAGCTTCACACTCACAATCCGTACGGTTCCGATTTTATGAAGAGACCAGCACTCAAATTCAACCTCTAGGAACTACCAACATTCGGCACAAAGAGCAACAGTTTTTTGAAGCATTAGATCAGGGAGACTGGCACCAGATTGAGCAAATTTTGAATGAGTTTATTGATCAACAAGAGCAACATGGTCAACCGCTGATTTATTCTCAACAGCGTGTATTAGAGTTGTTTTGGATCATACAACGCGCACTTGAACACCTAGGTATGAGCAGCCAACCAGCTTACCTATCTTTCCAATCGTCGAACTATCGTCAATTACGAGCTGAAGTGCAGGGCATTCTCTCTCAAGTCGCAACGTATTACACATCGCATCTTGGAACAGCGGAATCAAACAAGGTGCAGATAGTGAAGCGCTATATAGAGGAACATTCGCACGAAGAATTGTCACTTGACCGTTTGGCAGAATTAGTAGATTTTACACCCATGTACTTAAGTAAGCTGTTTAAAGATAAACTTGGAGTCAATTATATTGATTATCTAACCGAGTGCCGTATTCAGCATGCGAAACAGCTACTGAAAGATCCTGATAAGAGTCTCAAAGAAATTAGTTTTGAGGTGGGCTATCATGAACCGAACTACTTCAGCAAAGTGTTTAAAAAGATGTGCGGACAATCGCCTTCTGAATACCGTAAGCAACTACCTATCCGGTAAGGAGGCGAGCCTATGAGAAAATCTTGGATTATACAGATGATGGTATTCCTAGCTTTAGTGAGCGGGTGTCAGCAAGAGGAGATTCTCTCAGCGGTTCCTGATCCTCCAACGAAGCAGGTAGAAGAAGTAAGGATCGGCTTCTCTATGGACACGTTGGTGGAAGACCGTTGGAAAAAAGACCGTGACCTTTTTAAAGAAGCTGTCGAGTCACTGGGAGCAGAGGTCATGATCACAGCTGCCAATGGCGATGATGTTTTACAGGTTGCCCAAGCTGAGACGCTTATTCAAAGTGGTATAGATGTGCTCGTTATTGTGCCACATAATGCAGAGGCGACCGCGGCTATTGTTCACAAAGCACACCAAGCGGGTATTAAGGTGATTTCATATGATCGGTTAGTGAAAAATGCCGACATTGATTTATATGTTTCTTTTGATAATGAACGGGTGGGGGAGTTACAGGCGCAAGCCATGTTAAAAGAAGTGTCTGAAGGGAATTTTGTGTTTATCGGTGGTGCGGATACTGACAACAATGCGCATCTGTTGAAACGTGGTGTTTTCTCTGTGCTGCAACCAGCCATTGACGCCGGACGTGTGCGTATCATTTATGACCAATGGACCGAGGATTGGACGCCTGTGAATGCAAAGAACAATATGACACAGGCTTTAGAAATAAACAACCAACAGGTTGATGCCATCATTGCAGCGAATGATGCAACGGGTGGTGGTGTGCAAGAAGCATTGGCTGCTTATGGATTAGAGGGCAAGATTCCCATGACAGGGCAAGATGCAGACTTGGCGGGAATTCGGCGAATTGTGAGTGGAGATCAATTGATGACCGTTTACAAACCAATTCGGCATTTGTCACAAACGGCAGCAGAGCTTGCTGTGACTCTTGCACGAGGAGAAGAGGTTGTAACTAGTAGCTATGTAAACAATGGAAAAAAAGAAGTACCTTCAGTTTTAATTGAACCAATTGCTGTCACGCGTGAGACGATTGACGAAACTGTTATCCAAGATGGTTACCATAGCTATCAGGATGTATATGGGGACTAAAAAAAGAGCGCAATGAGCGCTCTTTTTACTTAGGGCTTTAAAACAAACTTGATACTGTCGTCTTGGTGGTCATGAAACAGTTCATATGCTTCTGCTGCTTGGTCCAGAGGCATTCGATGTGTAATGATTTCAGTCGGGTCAAATTCTCCGTCCTCAATTTTTTTATACAACATCGGCATCAAATGAACAACTGGTGCTTGGCCCATTTTCAATTCGACATTACGTTCAAAGATATTCCCCAGTGGAAAATTGTTGTAGGTAGAGCCGTATACACCTGTTAGTTGAATCGTTCCGAATTTGCGTACGGCATCAAGTCCGATATCGAGAGCGCTCAATGTCCCGCCTTGCAGTTTTAGTTTTTGCTGAGCTTTATCAGCAAGAGACATCTTTCCATCCATCCCGACGCAATCAATTACAACGTCTGATCCACCATTCGTGATTTCTCGAATATGTTTCCCCATATGGTCAAAATCATCAAAATTATAGGCTTCCACTTTGTTCATCTGTATAGCTTTTTGCAGTCTATACGGAACGTGATCAACTGCTATGACGCGTTTTGCTCCTTGCATCCAGGCAAATTTTTGCGCCATTAATCCAACCGGACCACAACCTAATACTGTTACAGTATCTCCTTTTTTCATCCCCGAATTTTTAACACTCCACCAAGCGGTAGGCAATACGTCTGATAAGAAAAGTAGGGCTTCATCTTCTAATTCACTAGATTCCGGGATTTTGAATGGAAGGTAGTTGCCGAATGGTACTCGTAGGTATTCTGCTTGTCCACCAGCCCAGTCTCCATAGCGCTCCGTAAATCCGAAGTAACCTCCTGAATCAACAGCTGGATTTTCATTTGAATTGTCACATTGACTTTCCATCTCGTGCTGACAGTAAAAGCATTCACCACACGCTACATTAAAGGGAATGACAACGCGGTCTCCTTTTTTTACAGATGTTACATCGGGACCTACTTCTTCAACAATCCCCATCGGTTCGTGTCCAATAACGTACCCTTTACGTGCAGGGACCGCACCGCGATAAATATGAAGGTCTGAACCGCAAATGGCAGTCGTGGTAATTCTTACAACAATATCATCAGACTTCTCAAGCTTTGCATCGGCTACCTCTTTGACTTGGACATCTTTTGAGCCTTGAAACGTGACAGCTTTCATAGCAAAATCAACTTCCCTTCTGGCTTGGATAAAACTACTATTCCCCAGAAGGCCGCGAGATAGTCTGCGACTATAGTGGTAAATTACTTAAAATTTGGAAAGTGCATGCAATGTTTGTTGGATATGTACCTCGTCTATTCCGTTGTTTGTAACTAAACGAATAACTCCTGCACCAAATCCACCCGCAAGAATAGAGTTGTCTTTTAAATGAGAGAGTAGGTGTTCAGTAGTGTGGGAAGGATCTGTTAGCTCGACGAGCAAGATATTTGTATCTACTTCGTTCACAACACGTAATGTAGTCAACTGTCGAATGCCTTCCGCCAACAACTTAGCGAGCTGATGATCCTTTTGTAATCGTTCAGGGTTTTCTTCGAGCGCAATAAGTGCTGGAGCAGCTAAAACGCCAACTTGTCGAAGGCCACCCCCTAGACGCTTGCGCCATTTTCGTGCCTGATGAATAAAATCAGCTGAACCTGCGATGATAGATCCAACGGGTGCACCGAGTCCTTTTGACAAACAGAATTGAACGGTATCCGTATAGTTGGCAAATTCAGCAACAGGAATACCAGTTGCTGCTTGCGCATTGAATAGACGAGCCCCATCTAAGTGAACAGGAATGTTGTGGGCTTGTGCGACTTCATAAATAGCTTTCATATGCTCTACCGGAAGAACCGCTCCACCCGCTTTATTATGCGTGTTTTCTAAACAAATTAACCCTGTCTCCGGTTCATGAATATCTTTTCCACGTATGGCGGCTTCTACAAGGGTCGGGTCCATAGCACCACGAATACCATCAATCGTTTTCAATTGCACACCAGCGAGGGCAGACATGGCGCCTCCTTCATATAAAAAAATGTGAGACTGTGATTCAAGTATAACTTCTTGACCAGGGCGACAATGGATAAGACCGGCTATTTGGTTCCCTTGTGTCCCGCTTGTAACAAATAGTGCAGCTTCTTTGCCTAGAATTTCTGCCGCTCGCTGTTCCAAGCGGTTAACGGTAGGGTCTTCTCCGTAAACGTCATCGCCAACTTCCGCTTCATACATGGCACGACGCATTCGCTCGTCTGGTTTGGTCACTGTATCACTTCGTAAATCAATCATTCAAATCCCTCATTTCTAGTAAGTAGTTCTATCCACTAGTGTAGCAGTTCTCATAAAGATTTTCTTCAATAGGAAGGAATGATAGGCCTCTACCTAGAATGAAGTAGAAAAGGAGGCGACGAGATGATTTCGAAGCTAGGGGAAGTTATGGTGTATGTTAACGATCAAGATGAAGCTATTCGGTTTTGGCAGGAAGATATGGAGTTTGTGATTTTGCAAGACTATCGAGACGGTGAGATGCGCTGGGTGCAAATTGCGCCGACAGCTGATGCAGAAACGACCGTGATTCTGCATGACCGTGCGTTTGTAGAGAAGAATAGTCCAGATATAAACTTTGGAACACCTTCTTTACTGTTCTTCACTTCAGATTTGGATGCACTCTATGACAAGCTTCAACTTAAAGGAGTGACTCTTGGGGAGAAGGTTCAGATGGGCGACAGTAAATTCTTTAATTTTGCCGATAGAGAAGACAATTACTTTGCTATTATGGAGACAAATTAAAACCTCGGCGAGTGCGCCGAGGTTGTTTTATGGTTTTATTAAATGGATGGTTGGACCGCCATCGGAATAGTTCTCTTCCACCATTTGGAGCGTGCCATCTAGAGAAAATTGTGGAGTGACAAGACGATCTTTCACTTTCGGGAAGTCACTGTAAGGAACTGCAATGTTGTTTTCAATCCTGAAAAGCTCCACATCGTCTGTGTCTTCTCCCCAGCTGTCTGTGACACTAAGCGCTAAATAGTTGTCGTGAACAGCTGAAAAACTGTATTCTGGCGTTTCAATCATTTGGAAAGCGCCTGTTTGAATATCCATATAACCAAGCTCAAGTCGACCTTCTTCCGTTGCAAAGTCAAAGTAAACTCGGTCATTTACTACATGCATATTGTAAACAGAGCTATAAGGAATATTTGATTGCTTCTGAATCAATTTGCCAGATAGCGTATCATAGACAAATAAAGTAGAGGTATCTTCAAAACTATTTAAAATGACAGCTCTATGATTTTGGTAGGCACCTCTTGTATCCATCTTCTCATTTGTATGAAGTAGTGCTGGGATTTGTATAGTTAAATCCATCATGTAGTGATTATGATCATTCGTGTAGAAGTTTGTATAAAACAATGTATTGTTTTCTAAAGTTAACTCAATTGGGTTGATAGAAGGTATGACAGCAAGCTCTTTGTTGCTTCGATTTAATATATTGAGTGTGTAATCTTCATTCTCAAAATCTCCCCAAACGAGCCATTTGTCATTGGCTACATAAGAATGTTGAGCACCAGGACCTGCGAAGTTTGCGATTTTCTCTGTGAGTTTCTCATCGATAGCATAACTATAGGCACCATCTTCTTTTGCGAAAATAAGTTCATGGGTTTCCGGAACATAGACCGACCAGTGTAGTGCACTTTGGTACGTGTCAGGTACTATGATTTCTTCATGATAGACGAATGGGGAGGCCGCAGAGTCGTTAAAACTCACAAACAAAGCATACCCTATCACACCAATGAAAAGTAAGGCGACCAAAGGGACCAAATTCATAGCCTTTAAGGAATGCTTTTTCCGAACACGTTCTCTTACAAGTTGCTGTTCACGCTCGCTGAACGTGATTTCTTTTGGCAGCGTTTCATTTAGAAGTTGTTTCAGATCCATGCCAATCCACCTCCAATTCATTCCGCAGTAATTCTCGACCTCTGGTAAGCCGTGTCTTCACAGTATTTGGCGAACACCCTAAAACTTCTGCAGTTTCATTAACTGAGAGCTCAGCATAATAATGTAGCCATAAAGATTCTCTATAATGAAGCGGCATCGATTCGAGCACTTTATGTAGTTCGGACGTTTGTTCTTTCTCAAGTAGCGAATCTTCATTACTAGCACGCTTCCTGAAAATTTTCAGTTTATCACTGAACTTAACTTTTTGAGCATGCCAACTCTTCAAGTAATTTAAACTTTCGTTGACAGCAATTCGGTACAAGTAGGTTTTGAGAGAGGCACGACCTTCAAAACTTTCAATGCCAATATAAAATTTTAGAAATGTATCTTGTGTGAGATCCTCTGCTTTTTGTAAATCTCTAACATAGGAATAGATGACGCGTTTTATCATGTCCCCATGCTCCTGCATAGCTTCGTTCAACCGGTCGTTCTTTTGGTCTTCTGTCACATCATCGCATCCTTTCCTATCCGTTAGACAACACACATCTCTTTATGGTTTCACACAAACTAAAAAAAGAAAAGCCCCGAAGGATGAAGTTATCCTTTCGGGACCTTTACAAGCATATAATTTCTCGTCCATTTTTGAGTAGTCAGTACAATTTCATCATCAGGGCGGGCAAAGAACAAACCACTGCCATCTCTTTCTCGCAGCTCCCAACCTTGAGATGCCATAAATTCTTCGATGCGTTGATTGGCTAGATCTACACGTTTTTCTTTCACCGCATACCACAACGAATCCTCTTCTTCTGTTAAATAAACCAAAGGCGCATCCGAAGAAGAAATTCGCTTTGCGACTTCTGGAGGAGTTAACGAAGAAAACGGAAGAGGCGGATGCTCGAGCCGTTCATAAAGCGCAAATAGACCGATGGAGACCATCAGCATCCCTATGACAATCACGATTTTTTTCATAGTAGTCCCACCTTTCTGCTTTCTATAAGACGGTAAGTCATCCGGATAAGTTTCAAAAACAGTTCTGACTGGACAGCTAAGAAAAGATAAGGTATACTATTTTTATAAATAGGGGAGTAGTGACAAGCGACGTGTTCGTCAATTCGGTACAATGTACCCGGACCGTCCCGCTCAATCTTTTGAGCGCACAAGACCTTTTTATGAAAACAGACTGATTTGTCAGGTGTTTTCATAAAAAGGTCTTTTTTTGTGACTACTTTCCAACATAGAAGGAGTGAATGCAATGGTCTATATCTTATTTATTCTTGTGGCGGGTATTACCCTTTACGCGGCTATGAAGCTATCAACGTTCGCAGACGTCTTAAGTACTAAAACATCTATGGGGGGCATGTTGGTCGGTACCGTTCTACTAGCTGGAGCGACTTCCTTGCCAGAAGTCACGACAAGTATTTCAGCAGTAGTTATCGGAAATCCCGACATCGCAGTAGGAAATGTCCTTGGCTCAAATTTATTTAATTTATTTGTGTTAGCTTTGTTTGATTTATATTTCCGTAAGAAGAAATTATATGAACAAATCGATAGCACACATCTTTACACAGCTGTATTAGCAATTATTCTTACCGCATTGGCGCTTTCAGGATTAGTCTATAGCCAGACGCCGGCTGTATTTGGAGTCGGTATCGACATGATTGCCATTTTAGTCATTTATATTGCGGGTCTTATCTACATGAATAAAAAGTCTTCTTCGATGCAACCAGTTGTAGAACCTAAAGAAGAAAAGAAATCTAATAAAAAGCCTGGTAACCCACACTCAGATATCACTTTAAAGAAAGCCATTATCGGTTTTACGATTGCGGCACTTGTCATTATGGGTGCGGGGACAGCATTATCGATTTTAGGTGACCAAATCGCTAGATTGACAGGTCTTGGCTCAAGCTTTGTTGGTAGTTTCTTAATTGCTGGAACAACTTCATTGCCAGAAGTTGTTTCCGTGTATGTGGCCCTTCGCTTACGAAATGTAAACTTAGCATTTGGTTCAATCTTGGGAAGTAACATTTTTAATATGTTAATTCTCGTCATGTCTGATATCGTCTACCGAGATGGATCCATATTAAATGCTGCTGCAGCAAGTCATATTATTACGGGCATAAGTATTACATTCTTATCGCTACTAGCCATTTACGGAATTCGTCGTAAACCAACAACCAGCTCAGCAATGTATTTAATTCCATCAATACTGACAGTCCTCGTCTATTTTGTAACAACCTATTTATTGTTTGTATCTTAATAATGAAAAGCACGGCCATCAGTTTTTTGATGGCCGTGCTTTGTTTTATTTGAAGTATGGTAATTTTTTTAATGCAATGACTACAGGAATTGCAATTAGTAACCCTACGGCATTTTGAATCAAATTGCCAGGTATAGATGCTAACGGAATGACAAAGCTTGAAAACATGATTGCCTCTCCGATGTAGTACACGACTAGCATAAACGGAATCGAGATTACAGCCGCAGCGATATTCCAACCAATACTAGTGCCATTTCGGTTTTTCGACCAAGCGACTTTACCGACTACATAGCCTTGAATACCACGGGCAACGATTGTGATGGGAGCCCATACTAACCAGCCTCCCATGATATCAAATAGTCCCATACCGAGTGCACCAGCTGCTGCGCCTTTTTTTGGTCCGAACAACATCGCAGAAATGAAAAGCATCGCTGTTCCTAAGTGGACCAATCCACCATTGGCTGCGAAGAATGGAATACGAATATTTAACAACATAGTAGATACAAATACTAATGCAACCAACATTGATGTTAAAATTAAATCAAATGTTTTGCCACGCGCTATAGGTCGAGACAAAGATTGAGGGTTTTGCATACAAATTCCTTCTTTCTTTAAATTAAGTTACTCCTACTTTACCAAGGAACTGAACCCTCAAAAAGTATCAGTTTTAAATAAAAATAGGTGGTCAGATAAGATGGGAGATGAAATGAAGATGAAATCCTTGGTTGCTGGAATGAAATGGCCAAAGTGGATGATAGCCATTGCGTTTACGTTTAGTCTTGTTGAAACGGCATTTGGGTTAGTGATTCCATTGCTGACGATGAACTTTATCGATAGTTTTACTGAAGGTGGCATCAGCCCGCTCATGTTAGCAGCAGTTGCACTGCTATTAGTGGTCCAGGCTGTGCTCTCAGGTATTGCGTTTTATTTGATGAGAAAAATTGGAGAATACGTAGTTGCCTTTATTCGAAACGAAGTATGGAAACATGTTCTTGGTTTACCTGTAAACTTCTTTGATGAAGAGGAGTCTGGGGAGTTGATGAGTCGGATCTTGCAAGATACGGGTGTCATTAAGTCGTTAATTACGGACCACCTCATCACATTTTTCACTAGTATTTTAACCGTGATTGGGGCCGTTGCAATCCTCATTTGGATTGATTGGAAGATGACACTAATTCTGTTGATCTCAGTCCCAGTCACGCTCGCCATCATGTTCCCGATTGGCCGTAAGATGTCCAAAGTGGCAAAGTCTACTCAAGATGAAGTGGCGACGTTTAGTGCTCAACTGGGAAGAGTGCTACAAAATATTCGACTAGTAAAATACAGTCAGTCAGAACCGAAAGAGCAGGTAAATGGTGAGCAACAAGTGCAACGAATCTATTCGTTCTATTTGAAAGAAGCTAAGCTTGTTGCCGTTTTATCACCCGTGATGACACTGGTGATGACTCTTGTGTTGATTGTCGTGTTTGGTTATGGGGGAGCCCAAGTGGCTTCAGGAGCACTTACTGCGGGAGCACTGGTCGCTATCATCTTCTATTTAATACAAATCATTGTTCCGTTTACTCAAATGGCTAGCTTTTTTACAGCTTATCAGAAGACAGTGGGTGCCACTGAGCGAATTAAAGATATTCTACTGCGTCCACAAGAGCAAGCAGAAGGTCAGGCACTGCCTTCAAGTGAGCAAGATATTCAAATCAATGGCGTAACATTCGCTTATGGGGAGAACGTGATTCTTGAAAATCTGACGTTTACATTACCTAAAGGCAAAGTGACAGCGTTTGTAGGAGAGAGTGGTGGTGGGAAAACAACCATGTTTTCATTGCTACAGCGTTTCTATGAACAACGCTCGGGAGAAATTCTCTATGGTTCTACCGACATTCGTTCCATTCGCCTGGCAGATTGGCGAGGTCTTTTTGGTTATGTATCTCAGGAAAGCCCGCTAATGAACGGAACTATACGTGATAATGTTTTGTACGGAGTCACACCAGAACTAATTGATGATCAAACACTAGAGCAAGCCTTGCGACAAGCCAACGCATGGGAGTTTGTCACAAAACTTGAACAAGGTCTTGAAACTCCTGTAGGGGAGGGCGGCATTAAGCTCTCAGGTGGACAACGACAACGAATCGCTATTGCGCGTGCTGTCATACGAAACCCACAAATCTTGTTATTGGATGAAGCCACTTCTAGCCTGGATACAGAGTCTGAACGTTTGGTTCAAGAAGCACTTCAAACGATTATGAAGAATCGAACAACGCTGATCATTGCCCATAGGCTTTCTACTGTACAGCATGCCGATCAACTCATTGTCATTCGTGACAAAGGTGTGCGCGGTGCAGGTACCCATCAACAACTAGTTCAAACCAATCCATATTACCAAGAACTTGTGCGCAATGCCCAGCTCCTCTCTTAAAGTCATGAAACCTTTAAGTGCTCCATCCGTATAAATAACTAAGGGGGCGAAACGAATGAGTAGTATGACAACAATTGGTTTTGGGATATTCTCAATTTTATACTTAGTATTTATTTTAGCGATCATAGGTTTCGTTATTTGGTTTATGGTTCAAATCATTCAGACACAGCGTGCTAAAGTTCGCGTGTTGCAAGAAATTTCTAGTAAAATGGACAGTAAATCATCTAATCGAGACGCCTTTTAACCACTTTTAACGAGTGGTTATTTTTGTTAGACAGCAACTATTGACATTTTTAGATTACTATTATAAACTAAGTTACAAATAGTAAGTTAGGAGTGCGATTATGAACTTTCATCAAAAACCCACTACATTTGTGGCCAATGTCACATTAAATGTGACAGACCTTTCCCGTTCCACGGCTTTTTACGAACAGGTAATTGGATTTCGTGTATTAACAGGATCAACAACTAAAGTTGAACTGACAGCAGATGGAAAAACGCCTTTGTTAACACTTATTCAGCCAAAAGACGTTCAGCGAAAAGAAGCTCGAACTACAGGGCTCTATCATTTTGCAATTCTGTTGCCAACTCGTCAAGCACTTGCAAGTCTTGTACCTCATCTTGTTCAGCAAGGGATTCAGCTTGGTTCTTCTGATCATAAAGTGAGTGAAGCTCTCTATTTTGCAGATCCCGATGGTAATGGCATTGAAATTTACCGGGATCGTTTGCCAGAAGAATGGACCTGGCAAGGAGATTCTGTAGAAATGACTGTAGATCCACTCGATTTCAACGATTTGTTAGCGAAGGAAACAGTATCAGAATGGACAGGTCTTCCGCATGACACTGTTATGGGACATATTCATCTCCATGTAGACGACCTACAAGCAGCTGAACAATTTTATACCCAAGCACTCGATTTTGAAGTGGTGACGCGTTATGGTCATCAAGCATTATTTATTGCCGATAATCGTTACCATCATCACATCGGTTTAAACGTTTGGAATGGAGTAGGGGCGCCTCAACCGGCTAAACATTCAGTGGGGCTTGTCCATTTCACACTAGATGTGAAAAATGCTAGTAAACAAAAAGAACTCGCAAAGCGGTTAGAAGCTAGTGGTGCTCGAGTTGAGTGGGTGACAGAAGTACTCCTTACAGAAGACCCAGCGGGGAATGAAATTCATATAGTTTATTAAAGTTCAAGCGAAGCCTTTACAGGGTTTCGCTTTTTGTCATTTCTCGCAAGCCAATGCGCTATCCTGTACACTAGAAGAAACAAAGTAACTTGGGGGATTGGATATGAAGGTAGCACTATTTGATTTTGACCGCACTATTTACAAGCATGAGACGTTTACGTTGTTAATGCGTTTTCTACAACGACACGAGCAATATGGTAATCGCTATAAAAAGTTCATGAGACGACTGATGCCGGTTTACTTCTTATATAAAGTGAAGATGACACCAGAAAAGACGATGCGTAAAAAGGCTATGGAAATCTATTTAAAGACATTCGAGGGCTTAAGTGAATTGGAATTGCGGGCTTATTTTCAAGAGATGGCACGAGAAATGGCAGATGACTTTAATCAAGAAGTAATTAATCGACTGAACTGGCATCATCAACAAGGGCATCGTGTACTTGTCATATCAGGTGCATTTGATGTCATGCTCGATGAAGTTCTGAAAGAATTACCGATTGATGAAAAATTAGGTACTCAGGTGCCATTTGAAAATGGCAAGTTAGTGAAAGTTCGAGAGCTCTCTCATGTACATGAACGTCAAAAGCTTGTTCGGATTGAAGAGAGTTTAGAGGGTGTAGAAGTGAACTGGGAAGAAAGCTATGCCTATGGAGATAGCATCTATGATGTGGATGTGCTTGATTTAGTTGGTCATCCAGTTGCAGTCCAACCAGATGTAGAATTGAAGCGCTATGCAAAAGAACAAGGCTGGGAAATTATTGAGGAGTAGTTTACTAGGTCAAATAAATAGGGAATACACTTTATAAAAAGAGGTGGAGTACATGCAGATAAAGAAAAGATGGATAGCCGGCGCATTGGTAGCTGCGGGTGCGGCTTATCTAGTGGCCAATCCAACGTTCGGGAAGCGCGTCACTCGTTCTCAAAAGATACAATTTAATGAACTGCCACACTACAAAGATGGTAAATTTCGAAATACGCCACCTATCGTTTCACCCGGCGGATTTGAAACAATACAAAGCCTCGCCAAGGACTATTTTGTAGGGAAAGCAGACTTACATCCGGCGAACCCAATGCCAAGTGAAAAGTTCAGCTGTCATGATAATGTTCAAACACCTCATGTTACGTGGCTTGGCCATTCATGTTTCTTGATTGAATGGAAAAATAAAATCATATTGGTAGACCCGATGCTCGGAAAAGTTCCACTACCATTCCAAGTGAAGGATATGCGCTATCCTGTTGTAGATCCTTTTGACACAGCATGTCTTGAGGAGATTGATTATGTCATCTACTCCCATGATCATTACGATCATCTTGACTATGATACGCTACAACAGATTAAAGACCGTGTACGTAAGTTCTTTGTACCATTAGGACTCGGCAGTCGATTGGAAGGATGGGGTGTACCAAAACATCGTATATTTGAGATGGATTGGTGGGAGTCTGTTCAAGAGGATGGCATGCGATTCACAGCAGCTCCGGCACGTCATTTTTCAGGACGTCTAGGTGTAGACTATGGAGAGACTTTATGGTGTTCGTGGGTTTTCGAATGGGACGATTACCGCATTTTCTACAGTGGAGACAGCGGTTATGGCAAGCATTTTGAAGAAATCGGTCGTCGGTTCGGCCCCTTTGACCTTGTTGTGATGGAGACAGGTCAATATGATGAACGTTGGCCAGGTGTTCATATGCATCCAGACGAAAGTATGCAGGCGTTTCTTGATTCTCGCGGGAAACATGTACTACCGGTCCATTGGGGTGCTTTTACACTGGCGTTTCATAAGTGGGACGATCCTCCTGAGCAAATGATGGAACTGGGTCGCGAGCATGACGCACACGTTGTTATCCCTAAAATAGGAGAAACGTTGGACGTTGCTCAATTGGACTCTTACGAAACCAAAACTTGGTGGAAACCAGTAATCTAATTAGTAACAAAAAGAACTCTCAGTGCGGATACTGAGAGTTCTTTTACGTACTAAGGCAAACAATCAAACGGACTTAATAGGAAGGTAGATTTCCACTTCTTCCCCATGCTCAGTGGGGAAGTACATTTCCACCACATAGCCACTAAAATCAAATTGCAATTTATTTTCGAGCATCCAGTTGGTTAAAGTTTGGTGAAGCTCGCCAATTTCCTCTGTAGTACCGCGCGCGAAGGCATAATCCCGTTCTATTTCGATATACTCCATTCCGGCAGGTGGATGGGAAGGTTGTTTCGATACAAGAACGCCAACATAAAAGACCCCTTCTAGGTGATCTACATGGGATTGTGGTTCAAATAACGCAACCTCAACATGTGCTTGATAGTCTGTATTTTGTAAGTTCTCTAAAAAAACACGAGCTTTTTCAGGTACAATGGTAGAATACTCTTGAAAAGTACCAGTGTGTCGTGAAACTAAGGCACGTAAAGTAATGAGTTTATGAGCTGGCATTCAAATTCCTCCGTTCAATTTTAGGAAGATCATTTAAAAAAGGAGCTTTTACATGAAAAATCGTGTATTTGGATTAATCTATCTGTTGTTCAGTGGCGCATTATTTATAGGAGTGGAGAAGTGGCCTTATTTGCAAGATATTGATCCAATTTATCATATTCCACTCTATTTCCCTTCTTTAGTGCTAGCTGCTATTGGTTTATATCTGCTACGAGTGTCACTTGATAAGAAGCCAAGCTCTCCTCAATTATGAGGGGAGTTTTTTTGTAGCAACCCGTAAAACGTGTAAGAAGCGATATGGGTTTTGGACGGTTGTATAAGTTCAGTAATGAACTCATTTTCATCTTTTGCATAGTCGCTTTGAATCCACTCCCGCAGTAAACCATACAAACCCATTAGCCATATCCCTTTTAAATAATGTCATGTCCACAGGAAGGTCCTGCAAGGTATGAAAAGAAAAATGTTCATAATAAGTGCGCTCAAAGTAAGGATGGTCTTAGAAACCGCTTCCTCTAAACTAAAAGTAAGAGCAGTACCATTAGCATCCCACAATTGCTAATGCGTCGCAAGCAGACACTTGAGGAGGAAGAGAAAATGGGTAAATTACTAGGGAAAGTAGCTGTTATCACAGGGGGTGCATTAGGCATCGGAGCAGCGACTGCAAAACTAGTAAAGAGCCGTGCTGATGCACGGCTCTTTTATGTTAGTGATGTGATAGTTCTTGTTGTAGTGCCACCCAGTGATTTGGGCTGACTTCTGTTAACAGCGCATCTTCCACGTCATAGTGGATGGCTGCGTCTTGTTCACTTACCACTGCACGTGCCGCTCTGCGCTCCACTTCTACATGTGGATCAGGTAGAGGAATTGCTGCCAGAAGAGCTTTCGTGTACGGATGTTGTGGATTCGTATAGAGTTCTTCACTTTCAGCCAGTTCCACGATTTTTCCTTTGTACATGACGGCCACTCGATCGCTTAGATGCTTCACCATGGATAAATCGTGAGCAATGAATAAGAACGTAAGGCCTAGTTTTTGTTGCAGTTCTTGGAGAAGCTCGACAATCTGCTTTTGAATCGATACATCTAGTGCAGATAGGGGTTCATCACAAACGATAAAGTCGGGTTCTACTGCAAGTGCTCGAGCAATGCCGATACGCTGGCGTTGTCCTCCAGAAAACTCATGCGGATAACGCATCGCATGTCCTTTCTCAAGACCGACAAGTTCCAATAATTCTTCGACGCGCGTCTGACGTTGTTCTCGAGAACCGGCTAGTCCATGTAAATCTAAAGCTGTGCCAATTATATCGACTACTTTTTGACGTGGATTTAAAGAAGCATAGGGGTCTTGGAAAATGATTTGAACACGTCTTCGCATTTGTTTCAATTGTTTCTTTGTTAAGCGGTTTAATGGTATACCATCAAATAGTACATCTCCGGAAGTCGCTTGATGTAGTTGCAAGAGGGTACGACCGGTCGTCGATTTACCAGAACCGGATTCTCCGACAAGACCAAGTGTTTCGCCAGGATAAATGGAAAAGCTGATATTGTTCACTGCTCTCATACGTTCCCCGCGACCTAAATCAAATTCTTTTACCAACGAACGGACTTCAACTAGTGGCTGAGAAGGGTCACGGTCTGTCTCGACTAGACTCTGGAGGTTCGGCTTTTTTGGTTCATGAAGCTTTGGAAGGGCATCGAGCAATTTTTTCGTATAAGGATGTTTGGGTGAATAGAAGATTTCTTCCGTGCTTCCTGTCTCGACAATTTCGCCTTTTTGCATTACGATCACACGGTCACACATTCCGGCAACGACACCTAAATCATGGGTGATGAGAATAATTGCTGTTCCTAGACGCTCTTGCACCTTTTTCATAAGTGCTAAAATCTGTGCTTGAATCGTTACATCAAGGGCAGTGGTCGGTTCATCGGCAAGCAACAGTTCGGGTTCACATGCGAGTGCCATTGCAATCATCGCCCGTTGACGCATACCTCCCGAAAATTCGTGTGGGTATTGTGCTGCGCGTTGGCGAGCTTTAGTAATGCCGACTTGTTCCATTAACGTAATGGCTTGTTCGAGCGCCTCTCGTTTCGATAGACCTTTGTGCTTGGTCAAACTCTCGGCAATCTGATCGCCAATACGAGTTGTGGGATTGAGTGAACTCATCGGATCCTGGAAAATCATCGAAATCTCACGTCCACGCAACTGCTCCAATCGCTTTTCAGGAGCACTAAGCAACTCTTCATCTTTCCACTTAATGGATCCGCTTTTTACAAACGAAGGAGGAGAAGGGAGGAGACGCATGATGGAGCGGGCCGTCACACTTTTACCACTACCGGATTCCCCGACAATCGCAACTGTTTCTCCAGGGAACACCTCAAAATTTACGCCTCTAACGGCTTCCACTTCACGTTCTCCAGCAAGAAAAGAAACGCGTAAATCTTTTATAGAAATAATGGGTTGGACCATTTTAAACACCTCAATCATAAAGTAAGAAAAACTAGTTGACTCTTTTTCGAATATGTTTCATACTCTACTATACCACTAGGAATTATACAATATATAAAGTCCATAGAAAACTCCTCTTCCGAAAAGTGGAAGGGGGGTTGAATTTTTTGCTTAGAAAGGAGTGCGATGAGGTGAATGTTGCTCAGTTTATGGAGTCTAATTACCGCAAAGCAACAGGGCATAAAGGAACGCATCTTCTAGTTATTCTTCTTGGTTTACCTCTACACTTCATAACATTCTTCCTGTATCTAATTCGTCGCCCATCTGGAGATTATGAACAGGCAGTTGCTAGTGAGAAAGACAACCTCTCCAACGATTTGCGAGAAAAATGGTTTTTGGATTATCTGTCTCAAGAACAAGCGAAAGACAAAGCGTTTCAGCTAAGCCAGTCCTCAGAGGCGCTTGAACAAACGGCACGCCAGCTTACAACAGATCACGAGAGTCGCCTTGTCGCAGCACACTTAGAGAAAAAAGGAATCAAACCAAATCGCTATGCT
This sequence comes from Chryseomicrobium sp. FSL W7-1435, assembly GCF_038595005.1. Taxonomy (GTDB): domain Bacteria; phylum Bacillota; class Bacilli; order Bacillales_A; family Planococcaceae; genus Chryseomicrobium. The sequence continues at coordinate 121,076 of NZ_CP151997.1, read as the reverse complement.
GACTTTACGGCAGACTGGATTGGACGCCCATTATTCTTCTGGATAACTGCCATTCTTGGGGTCATCATGTATGTCTATCTAGCAGGTAGAAGTCAATCGTTCGCTTGGTTCGTGTTTGGTCGTCTCGTTCAAACGGTGTTTGTGATTTTGGGAGTCGCTGCATTCGTTTTTACAATACTCTACATATCGCCTTTAGATCCGGCACGGAACATTTTAGGAGTTGAATCAACGCCAGAACAAGTGGCCAACTTCAATCGAATCTATGGATTGGATCAACCGTATCTTGTCCAGCTTTGGAATGCTCTTCACAGCTTATTTACATTTGACTTGGGTACATCATTTGCTGGAAGAGAAAATATTACAGCAAGTATCGCTTCCAAGTTCCCCGTCACTTTGACGATTGCATTATTCTCGCTACTGATGGCTATCATCATTGCGATTCCAGCAGGGATTGTATCCGCACTACGTCCAAATACGTACTGGGATTATACGTTTATGATTGTGGCTCTGATTGGACTCTCGATTCCAAGCTTTTGGCAGGGGTTACTCTTCATTTTAGGCTTTTCTATCAATTTGCAGTGGTTCCCCGCAACTTATAGTACGTCCAATTGGTTGTCTCTAGTCCTACCAATAGCTGTACTCGGAACATCTATAGCAGCTTCGATTGCTCGAATGACCCGGTCTTCCATGCTAGAGGTTATTCATGAGGATTATATAGTAACAGCAAAAGCAAAAGGACTAACGGAGCTTCAAATCGTTTCCAAACATGCTTTGAAAAACGCTATGATTCCTATCATTACTGTAATTGGTTTGCTGTTTGGCGGGATGCTGGGCGGGGCAGCCATTACGGAGAAGGTATTCAATATTAGCGGTATCGGTAGCTACATCGTAGACAAGCAGTTCATCCCTGATATTCCTGCACTCCTTGGCGGTGTCGTCTATATTGCAATTGCCATTTCATTAGTAAATTTGATTATCGATATTTTGTACGCGTTTTATGATCCACGGATACGCTCGACGATGAAGAAGAAAGGATAGGAGGGGCGACATTGAAGCAAATCACAAATGACGCCCTGCGTCTGAAACTATCGCAAGATTACCGCAATGCCAATTTCACCTGGGTCTTTACATTACTATTTACACTTTTGTTTTTAGCTTACAGTTATGACTTTTCAGAAGCTCAGCTTCGAATGCCAGTAGTTAGTTTGTTAGCTATTTATGCTGTCACTACTATTTATGTCCTATTCATTGCACGCAAAATTAAAAAAGATGTGGTAACCAAAGGAGAAGTTGTAAAAGGAACCCGTCTTCTAGCCTATCCACTCTTACTCACAGTGCTTGTAGGAAACATATTCGCTGCAGGATTTGCATTCTCTCTTGCGAGTCGAAACCAAACACCTGAATATACATTTGCTGTCTATGCACTTCTCACACAGCTGTTTGTAATTGGTATCTCTGCACTTAATTTATTTAAGCCGTACGTTGTCGATACTTTTCTGCTCGCGATGGGTGTATTGCTAGCGGCAGCCATAATTTATCTGGTGCTCATCATACTGACAGCAAAATTTGTATCAGCAGAATCAGCTCCTAAGTGGATGCTCATTCCAAGCATTTTGCTTATAGCCACTGTTTTGACAGGTAACTTCTTTGCTTTCCTACTAGGGTATTCGTTACTAAAGAAAATCATTTCAAAAAATCCGTCGTCCATTGAAAAATGGAATTCGATGTGGGTGAAGATTACGCGAAACACAATGGCTATCTTCGGGATGTTCTTTATCACCTTTATCTTTTCCCTATCTGTCATGAGTGAATGGCTTTTCGATTATGACTTTGCTACACAAAATAACTATAGTGCGATTTTGCAAAATCCATCGCTTCTTTATCCACTCGGAACGGACGATTTTGGTCGAGATTTGTTTTCGCGAATTGTCTTTGGTGCACAAATTTCATTGATAGTCGGCTTTGCTTCCACTGTCATTCCTGCATTAATAGGAGGGACGTTGGGTGCTATTTCCGGCTACTTTGGGAGAAGAACAGATTCTATCATCATGCGGTTGTTGGATATTTTATATGCCGTCCCTGGAATATTACTAGCTATCGCTATCATCGCAGCCTTTGGAGCAAATACTGTCAACTTGATCATTGCCTTGAGTGTTGGCGCTATTCCAACCTATGCACGAACGATGCGGGCGACAGTCATGCAACTCTCCAATTTGGAGTTTGTAGAAGCTGCACGAGCACTCGGTGCATCAGATGGTTCGATTATTTTTAAACAGATCGTTCCGAACTCATTGGCCCCAATGATTGTAAAAGCTACTCTGACGATCGGGGGAGCCGTCATTGCTACCAGTAGTTTAAGCTTCTTGGGACTTGGGATTGAACCCCATATTCCAGAATGGGGAAATATCTTAAAAGTGGGGAGTACGTATTTAGAAACCCACTCATACGTTGCGATATTCCCTGGTATTTGTATCATGCTTCTTGTACTATCATTTAACTTTTTTGGAGATGGCCTGCGCGATGCGCTTGATCCAAAAACAAATTAACCTAGAGGAGGAACAGACATTATGAAGAAATTTTTTGCGGTTGCCGCTGCGGCGACTTTAGTATTAGCAGGCTGTGTCGAAACGAAATCAGATAGTGAATCAGGGGGCGTGTCAGAAACGGCTACTGCTGAGAAACCGGTGATTGAAGTATTAGGTATGGCATCGAATGAGCAAGACATGAATATCGTTCGTGACCAACTTTTAAAAAATGGTTTTGAAGTTACTTTAAACATTCAGCCAGATTACGGTTCATTCTCTTCTCAAAAAGATGCGGGGAACTATGATGTGGCAGTTTCGTCTTGGACGACTGTAACTGGAAATCCTGATTACTCAGTTCGTGGATTGTTTAAGTCTGACGGTGCCTCCAGTGTCATCGCTGATGAGCAACTTGATGAACTAATTGATGCAGCTAGTGCGGTTACTGGTGAAGAAGCAGTAGAAGCGTACAAAGCAGTGGAAGAGCTTCTAGTATTTGATCAAGCCTATATTGCCCCACTTTATATTTCAAATAAAGCACAGGGGATTTACTCAGCAGAAGTGAACCCAGATACGGTACGTTTGTCAAAATCACGTGCACAGGCATGGGAAGAGATTTCATTTAACGACGAATCGTTAAACGCATCTGAGACATTGGTATTGCACCAAGCAATTGGTTCATTAACTTCTCTGGATCCGGTCAAAGCAAATGACGGATCTATCAATACATTAAACACTAATATGTACTCACGCCTTGTGAACCTTACAGATGAGGATGAAGTGGTTTCAGAAGACTCTCTATCTTACAACTACGCAATGACAGAGGATAACTCAAATTACTACTTTATCCTACGTGACGATATTAACTTTGCAGCTGTGGAAGATGGGCAAGCGGTCGATACAGGAGACTTAGTTTCAGCAGAAGATGTTGTATTTTCATTGAACCGTGCAAAAGATCCTGAGTCAGTACCAGATCACCGCACATATAGCCTTCACGAAAACATGGAAACTGTTGAGATTGTAACGGACCTTGCTGAGCTTGAAGGAGCTGCAACTCCAGACGGTGAAAGTGTTCTAGAAGCATTGTCTCAAGAACTTCCAGCAGATATTACGGCGCTTGTTGCTTCTGAAGACGAAGTGGATAACGCTACTGGAAACTACCAAGTTGTAAAAGTAACAACAACTCAGCCATTCCCACAAGTTCTCAACTACTTAGCACACCAATCAGGTGGTATTGTTTCTGAACAACAAGTTTCAGCAATCAATACATTTGACGTGGCAAGCTATGATCCAAATAGCGACATCGCCTATGGTGATCAGTCAACAATTACAGAAGGCGGCTCTTACGACAACCAGTTATTTGCGAGTGGACCTTATATCTTAGTACAGAAAAATGATTATGAAGCACAATTTGTGAAAAACCCTGCGTATCGCGCTGGTTCTGAAAATGCACCACTAATTAATGCAGTGAATGTTCGTTTTATTGATGATAACGACAGTGCATTGTCTGCATTACGTAACGGGGAAATTCACGTTCTTCAAACAGTTCCAGATACAAAGTATGATGTTGTGAATTCAGACGACAATTTGACGCTGAAACAAGCTGACAGCAACGGTGTGAGCTACTTACAGTTCAACATGTCAGGTCGTGAAGTATCAGAGTCTGCAGACCTTCGTAAAGCGGTTCTGTATTCTATCAATCAACAAGATTTCATCACGTATTACCAAGGGAACAAAAAGCCAGCTGTTTCAACAGTATCGCCTTTAGTCGATACAGGTTTAACATTTGAAGCGGATGCGGATAAAGTAAAAGAATTCCTTGATGCATACGCACAATAAATAAAAGGTTCTAATCAAATAAAAAAGCATTTTCTCTGTGTTTTAAGAGAAAATGCTTTTTTTGAATTTAATTTCATTAGTACTGATTACCAAAAGCTTTTAATCGCTTGAGGGATTAATTTTTTAGGCCAAGGCCGCAGTAGCCCGAAGATAGGAGACAAATGCAGATTTAAACTGCGTACTTTACTTGTAGCCTCTCCTTTTAAAACTTGTATCAATAAATGAAACGTCATTCCTTCGTCCCGTGAGAGGTATTCCTCGATAACATCAACTTCATTCTCATAGAGGGTGTATCCCTTAGTAGAGAAGTAAACAACCTCATTTGAAGCATCTTGATTGTCGGTACTCAACTCTTCAGCTCGCTCATTTTCAAGAAGTTGCTGTAATTCTTCTTGTGTAGTGGCAAGATAGGGCTGAACAAACCGAAGACTATCAATCGTTGATAACTTCACATGTTGCAGAGAGAGCAGAGATGGCTCGACAGGCGTGTCTGGAAATTCTGCAGCAGAGATAGAGGCCACTAGTCGGTGGACTGGACCCTGATTTTCATCTAAAGAGTTATGTGGGAACCACTGTTGAATCGTATGGAGCTTTTGTAGCGCTGTTATGACTTTAGGTGTTCCTTCAGCAAGCGCATCGAATTGTCGTTCGATTGTAGCTATGCGTTTGACGGCTTGTTCAAATGGTACCTCTTGTTGAAGAGCGACTCGATCTTCCATCGGAAAATAGTCATAGTTCATCGCACATGCTTCACAGTTCACTTGAAAACTTGGATAGTTTTTAGAAATTGTTAGGGTGATTGCATGATTACATGCGTGATATCTTGCATCTGGTGGAAGACTCCTATAAGGACGTAATACAATCTCCACACGATGGCGCCAAAATGCCACATCTTCAGGAGGATTTAATACACCGAGAAGCATGGAACGATTTAGCCGCTCTACCGCTTCAATGATAAGGCGCTTGTTGGAAGCCAATTGAATGAAAGGGTGTTGAGTGTAAGCTACCTGTGCTCTTTCTTTCCACTGTTTTTTTGTGAGTGAAACAAGCTTTCCGGCAAATGCATAGCGACTAAGTTGTTCAGCACAATAGGAGTCAAACTGATTTGGTGATAATTTAGCTAGATTTTTGTCGTCAAAATGAGTGGTTTTCGGTGTTAGGTGAAGTCCTTGCTTAGTTCTTTTCTGCAAAAAATAGTCTGGTTGAATCAAATAAGGGTAAGCAATTTGATCTGCGACAACAGCAATCGGGAAAACACCAATTGGGAGCTGCGTCAACTTTGCGATTAATTGAAGTTCATCGGTAGATAATACAGTCATTAGTTTTTTAAAGGTGGAATTTAACTGGTTAAGTAGCGATTTAGATGAGAGGCCGACAGGTAGTTCAGCGCCGATTGGCAGTAAATAAAGATGGTCAAACGGCTGGTCCTTGAAGCCTAATTCAGAAAGTGACATAGTAATTCCTCCTCTACTTTTAGTATAAGGAGTTTTTTACGTGTCCCCAAAGAATTTGCTCTTGCTATTTTCAGAATAATTCAACGAAATGTTGCAAGGGAAGACGTTGTCTTGTAAGATAAATAAAAGTCTCGGAAAATGGAATGATTGTTCCGAATAATGGGATGGTGAATCGATGAAATCATATTGGCTTTCAGAAAATCTGTGGATCATACGTTACGAACAAGAAACTAGTACAAGTGCACGCATTAGATCACTTGAAAAGCTACTAATTGATCAATTTTCACATTCAATTGTTGAAACCGTTTCCACGACAACAACTTTAGGAATTTATTTACAGCCTACATTACCGAAGGATTCAATCGATAAATTGACAGGTGAGTGGTTGAGACTCGCAGAAATCAGCAAAGAAGTGGATGAATTACAACAAAGAATTGTCGAAATCCCCGTGCTCTATGGAGGAGCTGAAGGACCAGACTTAGAAATCGTCGCCCGACATGCTGGACTTTCAGAAAAAGAAGTTATTGCCCTGCATACATCTGTCGTTTATCCAGTACAAATGATTGGCTTTGCACCCGGGTTTCCTTATTTAGCTGGATTGCCAGCAGAAATCCATGCACCTCGAAAAGATCGGCCTCGTGAACGAATTGAGGCAGGTTCTGTAGGGATTGCTGGTTCACAAACCGGTGTTTATTCAATTGCCACGCCAGGTGGTTGGCAAATCATTGGAAGAACAGCAACGCAATTATTTTTACCTCACGAGGACCCGCCGAGTTTATTACAGGCCGGTGACTTTATTCGCTTTGTGGCCATAGAAAGGGAGGAAGCGCATGCTTGAAGTCATTCAGCCAGGACCACTTACAACAATTCAAGATGGAGGGCGTATTGGCTATCAACGCTACGGGGTTAGTGTGACAGGAGCTATGGATGTACAGTCTTTTCAACTCGCCAACCTACTTGTAGGTAATGCGATCGAAGAGGCAGTATTAGAACTTACCTTTGCAGGCGCTAAATTCATCTTTCATAAACACACGAGGATTGCTGTCACAGGAGGGGATACCTTACTATTACTCAATGGTGAACCCGTTAAATGTGGACGTCCTTTAGAAGTTGAGCCAGGCAGTGAACTACATTTTTCTAAGATGATTTCAGGATGTCGAGCTTATTTAGCGCTTGAGGGTGGCATTGATGTCCCACTTCTCATGAATAGTAAAAGTACATTTATACGAGCGGCTATAGGCGGCTTCAACGGACGAATGCTTAAAAAAGGAGACAGAATTCCTTATACTGAGCAAAAAACAGAGAAGTTAGTCTCAAGTGACTGGCATGTGACGACTGATCGCTGGTGGAATAAATCACGCATACGGTTGTTGAAAGGACCTGAGAGCTCTTTTTACTCAGAGCACCAATTAGAGGAGTTTGTTTCAACAACGTATTCAGTCACTCCACAATCGGACAGGATGGGTTATCGGCTTCAAGGAGCCCCTCTTTACGCTAGGGACACAAGAGAAATGATTTCTGAACCTGTTGCATTTGGCACAATCCAAATGCCTTCTAACGGGCAGCCAATTGTCTTGATGGCAGACAGACAGACCACAGGTGGCTATCCACGAATAGGCCAAGTTATCCGAGCAGATCTTTGCATTCTTGCACAAAAAAAGCCGGGTGACAGTATAGAGTTCGAATGGGTGGGGTTGGAAAAGGCACGAGATATCTCAGCAGCAGTAGAGCAATGGACGCAAGAGGTGAAAGTAAGCATTGATACAAGGAGGAGGCAAAATGCTAAATAAAACAGTCGTTAAATCTATGGAGATCCTTCATGTATTCTACGATAAAGAGACAGCTTCCCTAGCTGACATTATGGAGCATACAGGCTTACCAAAAACATCTGCTCATCGAATGGCAGAGACGTTGGTGGAAATGGGCTTTTTAGAAAAGAGTGAAGAGCATAAATACCGGCTAGGCTTGATTTTTTTGAAGTTTGGTTCTCTAGTTGCAGAACGACTAGATATACGAGAATTGGCTTTTCCGTTCATGCAAAGTTTACGAGACACATACGGCGAAGCGGTTAATTTGATTGTGCGAGACGGTCTTGAAGCTGTTTATGTTGAAAAAGCAGATACAAAAGAGAGAATTCGCGTTTTCACACAAATTGGAAGACGTGCACCTCTTTATGCAGGTGCCTGCCCGCGGGTAATCTTCAGTTATTTAACTGAAGATGAGCAACAGCAATTAGCAGATGAATTTCAATACGTGGCCTATGCGGATCAAACGCCGCTTTCAAAAAGCGAGTTGTTTGATAAAGTACGTGAGACGAGAGAACGTGGGTGGGCACTTAGTCATTCAGAGCTAGAGTCCCATTCGTCTGCTATCGCAGTGCCAGTAATTGATCATAACGGAGCTGTGGTTGCTGGCTTAAGCTTTGTTGGACCACAAGTTCGCTTCAATGAACAAACGCATTTAGAAAAATTAGCAAGAGCATTACAAAGTGTAGGGAGAGAAATTTCTCTCCAGTTGGGAGCAAAGGAGGAAATGGTCAATGCGCTCTATCGATTTAAATTGTGACATGGGAGAATCATTTGGTACTTACAGGTTGGGAGATGATACAGCGATTTTGCCGTATATCTCTTCAGCAAACATCGCATGTGGCTTTCATGCAGGAGATGCACATGTCATGCGCAAAACGGTGCAGTTAGCTGCTAAGCATAACGTCAGTATTGGAGCTCATCCTGGCCTACCAGACTTGCAAGGGTTTGGAAGAAGAGAAATGACTATTTCGCCCCAGGAGGCATTTGATTACACGGTCTATCAAGTGGGTGCATTACAAGCCGTCGCTAAAAGCTGTGGGACGACTGTCCGTCATGTTAAAGCGCACGGTGCACTTTACAATATGGCAGCACGTCAACCGCTACTGGCAGATGCTATTGTCCAAGCAATTAAGTCTTGTGATGACAAGCTTACTGTAGTCGGTCTTGCAGGAAGTGCATGGGTAGAAGCGGCTGAAAAACACGGTATGTCTCTTTCCCAAGAAGTATTTGCGGATCGACGTTATGAATCAGACGGTTCATTAACTCCTCGAACGCACGCAGATGCTGTTATTGAGGATTTGAAAGAAGCACTTATACATGTAGAGCGCATGGTTTTCGATGGAGTCGTCGAAACGCGACTTGGAGAATCAGTCCCAATTAAAGCAGATACCATTTGTCTTCATGGAGATGGTCCATATGCTGTAGAATTTGCCCGAGCTATTCATTCTTTATTTACTCGATTGGGAATTACTATTCGGCACGTTTAGGAGATGAGGAACATGAAAGATCAAGGAGTCTCATTGGCACAACAAGAACAAAAGAAAACCAGAAGTGTATTATTAGGTGCAGCGTTCTTAATGGCTACTTCGGCCATAGGACCAGGATTTCTAACACAAACCACCGTATTTACACAACAGCTTGCTGCAAGTTTTGGATTTGTTATTTTAATATCGATTTTACTTGATATTGGTGCCCAAACGAATATTTGGCGTATCTTGATTGTGGCAGAAAAGCGAGCGCAAGACGTGGCAAATGCAGTGTATCCAGGACTGGGCTATTTACTAGCCGGACTGATTGTATTAGGAGGAATTGCTTTTAATATCGGGAATATTGGTGGGGCAGGCCTGGGCTTAAATGTATTGTCAGGCCTATCACCTATTACCGGGGCGCTCATAAGTGCTGCTATTGCCATAGCGATCTTCTTGGTGAAAGAAGCAGGGCTGTTAATGGATAAATTCACACAAGTTCTTGGATTTGTGATGATTGGTTTAGTCCTATACGTAGTATTTCAATCAAATCCTCCGGTTGGAGAAGCGGTGCTGCGTACATTTGCTCCAACCCAAATCGACGTGCTAGCTATTGTGACATTGGTAGGTGGAACAGTGGGTGGCTATACATTGTTCAATCAATTACCTACATTATTTGAGTAACAAAAAAAGCGATGACCGGCGTCATCGCTTTTTGCACGTCTTATAAATCTTCATAGAATGTAAAACTAGTTATATGCGTTTTTTTCGATTTGTAAAGCGCATTATCAGCAGCAATAAAGAGTGCTTTTTTATCCTGTGCATCTGTTGGATACATAGAAATACCAATAGCGACTTGTATATCAATCTCATTTTGTTTATACATAAACTTATGAGTAAAAGCATGTAAAATACGGTGAACTACAACTTCTACTTGTTTACGAGAGCGTATTCCCTCTAATAGAATTCCTATTTCATCTCCACCTAGACGAGCAACCATGTTCTGCACGTGAACGCTTTCCGTTAACCGTTGTGCCATTTCAGCAATGACAGCGTCTCCGGCATCGTGTCCGTAAGTATCGTTAATTCTCTTAAACTGATTTCCATCAATAATGAGAAGGGCAATCCCGCTTTCAGTTAGGGGTTGGTCGACTAATTCTTGAAGCTTATCATCAAAAGCTCGTCGATTTGGTAAGCCTGATAAATGATCATAATAAGCCATTTGTTGAAGGGCTTTTTGCATTTGATAGCGTTCCGAGATATCTCGAGAGATGGTAATGATGTTCATGACGCGGCCACGTTCAATCACGGGACTGGTTACGACTTCCATCCATATATAATGGCCTTGCTTATGCTTCATACGAATTTCCATTGTCGAATGCTTGTTTGTAGAAAGCAAAAGCTGGAGGTGTTCTTGTACAACTGCCCGATCTTCTGGATGGACAAATTGAGTAAATCGTTGTCCTATGCATTCACTTGGTTCATATCCTAATAATGGAAAGGCCGAAGGAGATATGTAATCCGCTCGTCCGTTGCGATTGAAAACTTTAATAATATCAAAGGCATGTTCTGTGATGACTTTATACTTTTCACGGCTCTGATCTAATTCGCGTTGTGTATTTTTTAGATTGGTAATGTTGTTATAGACGACGTGAACTCCTGTAGGTGATCCATCCTCATCATAGACAGGGGTATAAGAGGCTAAAATGTCTAACACTTTTCCTGACTTTGTAATCCGCTGAGTCTCGTAAGATTCAATTGACTCAAAATGATCCAGTCGCTGCTGCAAAATTTCCATCTCTTGCGTAAGATGTTCAGGAACGATTTTGCGCAAGGTGTGGATGATTTCTTGTTCTTCATACTCGAACAATTGGCAGAATGCGGGATTGACACGAGACACCGTACCATCTAACTTCAACTGAAAAATAGGATTGATAGCGGTATTCCAAAGAGTCTCAAGATCCCGATTTTTTTCGGTTAGTACTAAATCTAATTCTTTCTCACGCGAGATGTCTTTAAACACACCGTAGGCACCAACAATTTGTCCATTAACACTAATAGGAATGTTTACAACAGATAGATAAATCACATGTCCTTCTTTATGATAAATAGCTGTCTCATGATGGATGGCTCGTTGTTGTTCTACAGAATCGATAAATGCTTGATTTGTACTTTCGGAATAAGCCGGGAGTATAAAACTTTGGAATTCCCGTTCAGAAGCATCTTGAAACTGGTAGCCTGTAATGGAAGATGCCGCAAAATTGCCGTCGACGAGCTTTCCTTGCAAATCGTAGGCAATAATACCGGCTGGATGTAAATCAAATAAGGATTTATAGCGTTGTCTATTCAATTCTGCTTCTTCTTTTAATTGGATATCATCCGTGACATCCATGCCGATGCCGACTAGGGACTCCACCACTCCATCTATAACGATTGGGATATTGGTGATATGGATATCAACAGAATGCCCATCTTTATGTAAGATCTTCGTATAATAGTCTTCATACACCCCGTTAAATCCTCGCAAGAACTTACTGTATGTTAAGTCTATGAAATCCGGATGAATGATGGAGGCAAAACCGTAATTTAATAGTTCTTCTCGTGAATAGCCAGTAATTTCAAGTGCCATCGCATTCAACTGAATGAATTGCCCCTCTGAATTTAATTCATAGACCGCGCGCCCATTATAATTAATGAAAGACTGCATACGAATTTGATTTAACTGTTCAATTTGACGAGACATGGCTAAATCATCTTCACTCTGTTGCAAGGTTGAAACATCTTGAACTACACCTAATATAAAGGTGACTAGGCCATCTTCGTTAAACAGTGGTGTCAGTTTACTTTCACCAGTGAAGAGCCCAGTAGGCGTTTGGACTCTTTGACGAAAGGTGATGGGTTGATGTGACTGCACAACACGTGAATAAGCTTGGTGTAAAGGAACTGACTTTTCTTCAGCGTGCGCAACGAGAATAGTTTTGCCAAGTGTATAATCGTTTAATCCTAGAATTTGCCGAGCTTTTTTATTAATAAATTGATATACAAACTCATCTTTTTGAACTTTCATCAGAAATACGAGGTCGGTTACATGGTCTAGCATCTGCGCAAGTAACTCAATATCTGTGTTTTGACGAATGATAGGCTTTTCCAGCAGAGCCACCTCCATTTTTTTGGATACTTTCCATTCCCTGTTGTGAAAAGTATACGGCAGGAGGCAGTATTTGTCTGTTAGTTTTTTTTGTTTTTAGCAGGCTTGTCCTGATTTTTTATCTCTTCCTCCGTATCCGTGGTGGAGGGTAAAAAAGGTTCGGGACAAAAATCCGTCCGTTTTCCATAGCGGATCATTTCATAAATGATCATCCCGTTATTTGGTTTCCCATTTAAAGTGCGCATAGGCACGACATCAAACAGAACATAATAGAAGATATAAAATATAAAACGGTCCCAAAAAGAGGACATCCCTTCCAGCACATCATTCACGATTAGCAAGTTTAGAGTGATACCTACGACTATATTTGTAAGTATTGGAGCTGAGTAGATGCAAACATAAATCCACTTGCTTTTATGTGTCAAATCATCATAAGAGAACCAACTATACAGGTGGTAATATTTGCGAATATCAATCATCCCGACTCGAACAAGTCGTGGCCCCGTACCGATAGTAATTCGGGGGTTTTTAATACCGAATAGCATACCAGCAATCACATAGCCAGATTCTCGTATAAAAACGACAATAGGCAAAATAATGAAAGCTGAAATAACGAGAGAAATAAAATCTGCAAAGCCAAATGTAATCATGCGAATTCCCTCCTTTTCATACATTATTGGAGTATACCAGTAGCAGCAGAACATGTATTGCAAAACCCTATCAAATTGGAAACGCTTACCATAAATAATGATTGACGAAAGGGTTGGGACAGCGTATAACTAGACTAATCAATGAAATGTTAGGAAAGTTTACATGTAGTTCAAAATTTCTTTATAGAAGCCGTGTATAGTTGAGTAGAGGAGGAATTGAGATGAGACGACCTTTCCCAGAAGCTACACCACTTGCTGTGATGGTACCTAAAGTTTTGCAAGTGTTTTTAAACATTGCATTGATTGGTCTAGCCATCACCTTGTCATTTTTGTTGATGCGTTCTTTGGTAGAATTTATTCAGCTATTATGGACAATGGAGTCTTACAGCTATAAATTGTTTCTAGCAGACATCCTCTTATTCTTTCTGTACTTTGAATTCATCGCAATGATTGTGAAGTATTTTAAAGAAGATTACCATTTTCCATTGCGCTATTTCTTATACATCGGGATTACAGCTATGACCCGTGTCATCATAGTAGAGCATGATAACCCAGTGCATACCTTATTGAATGCCTTAGTTATTTTTATCTTAATAGGTAGTTACTTTATTATCAACATGACACCGAGGGAACGACCAGATCCTGTACAGCCTCAAAAAAAATCCCTTCACCTACCTGGGTGAAAGGGATTTTTTACTTTTTAAATTTATTCTTAATAGTATTCCAGAGATATCTGACTAAAGATGTTTTCTGAGACGGGGAAGACATTTCATCTGAACGACTAATTCGCATAGATTATGCGATTGATTTTTGAGTGGATTTGAAAATGTTCCATTTTGAAAATCCAGTAACTTTCGTTGTAGATGAAGAAGTTGTGTTTTCCAAACGTTGATTTATGTGGAAAGCCACCTCATTTTGTTGTTCTTTCATTGATTCTCCAATTGTATAATAATTCATCATTGTTATTCCTCCATTATTGTGTGAATTTTTAATTAAACAAGACAATTTGATAAAAGCTGTAAAAAAATTAAGCCGAACGATTAGATTTGATTGAAAACCAGCTAGTCCATGAACGTGTTTTAGAGTGAGCTGCTGTTTGGTTACTCAAACGTTGCTGTGCTAAAAATTGGACGGAGTCTTGGTGATCTTTCACAGATTGTTGCATTGTATATACATTCATCATTTGAAATTCCTCCTAAATTGTTTGAATTATTAATTAAACAAGACAATTTGATTAAAAGCACAACCGAAAATTAGTTTTCCGGTTTGAATAGGCAGCATAACTCATCTGAGAGAAGTTGATTCAGCTCGTGCTGATTCAATTCATAAAAACTCCATGTACCGCTTGTTTCTCGCATTAGAAGATCAGCGTCTAAAAGAATTTTTAGATGATAAGATAACTTAGATTGTGTCATGTCCACAAGCGGAGCAAGGTCCCCTACACACATGGCACCTTTATTCGATAAGATGTTTAAAATTTGCAGACGTTTCTGATCACTAATTGCTTTAAACTTTTTCTCAAAAGTAGCAAGTGTATCAGAAGAGAGCGTGCAGTATGTCGATTCTTGCATCGAATTCACCTTCTAATATTCAATCAAATTTCCTTGATATACTCATCATACGACCCCTTAAGGTGCATGTCAACTATTTCATCAAAAAATATTGATTAATTGATAATGGTGAATTTTGAAAAAATTAATTGTTAGAATATGTCGAAAATAGGGGTGATTTTTCCTGGACACCATGCTATTCTAAAAAAGTAAAAAAGGAGGAAAAAACATGCAGTCCAGTCAAATTCAATCAAGTCGTGAAACTGTTTATTTTGTCATTAGCATTATTTTTAGTGTGCTCATTTACATCGCGGTAATAGTATCTCTAATCGGTATACCTATCGCTCTCATTATTTTTGCTATTTTAATCTACATACAGCTAATGATGCTAGGATCTATTCGAGGAAATGGTGTCCGGATTCATCAGAACCAATTTCCCGACGTATATGCTCGTACGCAGCAACTGGCTAGAGACATGGGGTTGTCAAAAACACCTGACATTTTTGTCGTTCAATCTGAGGGGGCACTGAATGCATTTGCCACAAGATTTTTAGGGCGTGATATGGTAGTGCTTTACTCAGAGGTATTTGAACTTGCCCGAGAGCAAGGTCAAGATGAGTTGGACTTCATTATTGCTCATGAATTAGCTCATGTGAAACGTCGGCATGTATGGAAGAACCTATTAATATTACCGGCTGGGTTTATCCCATTCCTTGCACAGGCGTATAGTCGGTCTTGTGAGTATACATGTGATCGTCATGCGGCCTATATGATCCAAAATCCCACAGCTGCCAAACGCGCATTAACTCTTTTAGGTATGGGAAAAGGGATGTATAAGGAAGTAAACGAAGATGCATACGTGCAACAAATTGAAACAGAGTCAAATGCGTTTGTATGGCTTGCGGAAGTGCTCTCTACTCATCCGCGTATTCCAAAGCGTATTCAAGCCATTTCCCAGTTTGCCCAAACAGGCGAACGTCCTTATTTTCCGAACACAGGTAAAATTGTTGGGGGAATGGCAATCTTTACAGCGATAATTGGCGTTATTTACGTAGGTTCCATTGCGCTACTAGCAAGTGGAGCAATTTTGTTCGGAGGTCTATTCTCTTCTGCCTTTTCCCCTGATTTCTCAGAAGGCTTTAATGTGGATGAAACTTACGGAACAATGGGGGTTGAGGGAGAAACCTCACTTATGACGGCTGCTTACTATGGTGATATAGAGGGATTGTCCCAAGCACTAAATGAGGGAGAAGATTTGTCAGCAACAGATGCTGATGGATCCAATGCACTGATGTACGCCATATATGGTGGCTCTCCAGAGGCCGTTTCATATTTATTAGAACAAGGCGCAGACCCGAATTTCATGGATGATTACTCATCAGCTCTTGTTACGGCAGTTAGTTCTCAGAACTTGGAAATTACAGAGTTATTACTGATGAACGGGGCAGACCCTGAACTTCCAGGGCCAGATGGTATGACAATATATGATGTCCATGGAAATGAAACGTTGGAAGAAGTCCTAGCAGAACTATACTAAAGTGAAGTCGTCCAATTGGGCGGCTTTTCTAATTCGGCTCACCAGATTAGTGTATGAAAGAGATGGTGATAGATGACAAAATATTTGGCAATGTTTTCGAAGAGACGGTGCATTCCCAAATGAAAGTGCTATTTCAAAAAAACTGAACGAATATTTCGAGTATTGTTTCAAGATATAGACACATCATATGGGTCGGATGTCCCTATACAACCATTCAAAACCTTCTATACTAATAAGTAAAAGTAGTTAGAATTGGGGATTTGAGAAACGGATGCACGTAATTTATAAGCTAGCAGTACTTAGTTTACTTTTATACATAGTGGCTTCAATGCATAGTATTTGGACGTTTACAGCTGAATCAGAGTATAAAAAAGCGGACGCCGCGCTTGTTCTTGGAACACGATTAGATGGCGAAGACCCATCTTATGCACTTCGTGAACGGATTGACCATGCAGTTTGGTTATACGAGCAAGAACTTGTAGAGCGAATTGTCTTTACAGGTGGACTTACGCCAGGCGGTTTGATTAGTGAAGCAGAGGCGTCAAAAGCTTATGCATTAACTCTGGGTATCCCAGAAGAGGCTATATTACTAGAAGGCAGTTCACTCGTGACCCGTGAAAATATGCTGTTCACAAAGGAACTGGCTGATGAATTGAATCTCCAAAATTTTTTGCTTGTGAGTGATCCTTTTCATATGAAGCGCGCGCTTATGATGGCAGATGTTTTCGGCCTGGATGTGGAAGCAGCACCAACTCCTTCTAGTGTCTATAAAACGTGGGCAGAGCAATTTCCCTTTGTATTGCGTGAAACGCTAGCTTACGTTGGCAATCAAGTAACTTTTAACAGATCGTTTTAAGTCGTTTGAAGCATCGACTTCAGGGAAAAGTAGAGTATATTCTTAGGTAGGGGAAGTATGCTATGCTGAGAGAGTAAGGCAGATTACGAGGAGGAAACGAAATGAGTACTGTACAAGTAGGCGATGTTTTTTCAATGGATGACGAGAATGGACAAGAAGTAGAAATTGAAGTTCTCGGCCTCGTCAATGTCGATGAGACAGACTATGCAGCTGTTGCATTTTCTGAAGATGTTCAAGATGAATCTAAAGAAGATATTGATGTCTTTTTCTTACGTATAGAGGGAGAAGAAGAATTATATGAAATCGAAGAGGATGCAGAGTTTGAGCGTGTTTCTCAAGCATTCCAACAACTTCAAGAGCAAGCAGCAGAAGATTTAAACTAATGAAATAAAACACTCCAGTAAATTTTACACTGGAGTGTTTTTTTATGAGTTCTTTTGAAGGCTAAAACCAATTTTGGAAAGGGCTCGCTCTAAATTTGCTTCAATCATGACATTTTTCAATTCAATCCCTAACTGGTTAGTTTTCAAAACAGTTTCAGGACGTAATCCCGTTAAGACAGGTTTCACTCCTAATAAGTTTAAGAGGTTGGTTATTTTCATGAGTGAATCTGCAGCGGAATGATCCATGTCCGTAATGCCAGATAAATCAACGAACAGATAATCAAGATTCAATTCTTGGCTTCTTATGAGTGCGACTTCCACTAATTGCTCAACACGTCTACGTGTTATATTGCCGATAACTGGCAAAATTGCGATTCCTTGTGTTAACGGAACGATAGGGACTGATAAATTTTGGATTTGTCGCTGTGCATCATCCAATTCTAATACATAAGACAATAAATCACTCATAGTTTCAAAGAGATTCAAATGCTCATCACTTAATACAAAAGGGTTTGTATCTAAACCGCAAATCGTACCATAATTATCGCCGTTTCCAGTAAAAATTGGTATGCCAACGAAACTACCTGATTTTAAATTATGAGTGACTTGCAGATTCTTCGTGCTTTCATGAGTGGTGATGTCGGGGATGTAGAGCACATGGTGACCATGAGCCACACTTACTTTACAAAACGTCTGTTCAAATGGGAGAACGGTACCTACTTCAAGTAAAGTCTCTTCTTGATTCATGACTTTATAGATTTCATTAGAGACCTTATCGTTTTTTGCTATAAACAGCGTGTTAATTTGAAGAAGTTTTGCCATCATGTTCAAAATAGTATCTGCAGCTTCATCAAAATTTTGAAACTGAGCACGTCCTAGCCCTACTTTAGCCATCAATCTCATCCTCTCCTAGTCGCAAAGTCGATAATGAAAAGTATACCATTCCCTTTCTTGAACACCAAAGAATTTCCCGGGAAATGAGGTGCAAAAAGAAAGGACTTCTGACGGTTTCATCTCAAAACCATTCATTGTACTATTAAAGGAACAGATACAAATGAGGGATATGATGACAACATTACGCACATTTACTTGTCCAGTACGTCTAACAAAGTCTGTCCAAGATGCATTTAAACGATTTGGATGGGGAGAGGCTGGTTTTTTGACTGAACAACCAACCTTTACTGTTCAGATTGAAAAAAATAAGGAACCGGAGCAGACCGCAACTAAGATTCTGCTTTATTTTACGGATTTTTCAAATCCTCAACAGGATCGTAAGGTGCCTGTTTTGACGCTGCTGCTGGAAGACAATGTGATGACCGCGGTTCATTTTATGATGGTTCCTAAAAAAACCAGCCAGCCAACCAATTGGCGACGTTCCGTGAATCTTTCCTTTTCGCCAGATCCAAGAGTTAGAAATCCTATCGCGGCTCCATTTCGAGAATGGTTACATGAACTGCCACTTGCAAATGAGCGAACGGATTATGTGAAAAAACGTATCGTGGGATGGGAAGGTTATTTGGCCATTCAAGAGCAACAGATGGATGTTGCCGATATTCGACTCTCGTTCACAGATATTTCGATTCAAAAGGATTTTCGAAAGCTTACTCTCTATCAAGTAGAGTTAAAGACTGATCAATGGAAACAACTTAAGGACATGGATGTTAAGCTAGTGAGCATCGGTCGAGAGATTGGGAAGGTTGCTAAGGCAAATCCACGTCAAAAAACCATTGAAGTAGATGTCGTCTCCTATATGGAAGATGTGATTCGAAAAACACCAATGGACCGATTTGGCAACGAGGCCGTACTGACAAATTTTGCTTCACTCAGTCAAATTCGACGACTTCGCTCTGGCTTTCATCAGCTAGAAAAAGGACATGCTGAAAATCCTCTTCTGGAACAAATCCTATTTGAAGAATCTCCACCTGTAGCACCGCTTCGACCTATTCCTAAGTTGACATACTCACATCCTCTTAATGAGTTCCAACGACGCGCTGTAGAAGGTGCTTTTGCGGCAGAAGACCTGTATGTTATTCAAGGGCCACCTGGAACTGGTAAAACTACAGTCATCTCAGAGATTTGCCTACAAAATGCGAAGGCGGGTTTACGAACACTGGTTGCCTCCCAGTCAAATTTAGCGGTTGATAACGCTCTTAGTCGTTTACTTGCAAACAAGGATATTCGAATCTTGCGAGTAGGTCGTACGGAAAGTATAGAAGAAGAAGGTAAACGATTTATTGAAGAAAATATAGGGGATTACTGGCGAGAAGTGACGCTCTCCACGGTTACTTCGAGTGTTCAAGACCGTGAACGCAGGTTGCAGAAACTGTCAGAAGAACTTCATAGTATCCGACCACAATTTCAAGAGGCGGAACTAGCTGTTACTGAATGGCAAGAGAAGGTTCAGGAGAAGAAACGTGCAGTTGAACAGCAACAACTGCTACTAAAAGAACTTGAGGAAATACGTGGGAAAATTGAGCAAGTTGCATTTGATCATGGCCGTTTCAAACAAGATGTTCAAGAGAAACAACAGCTCGTCCATCAATTGGAACACCAAGTAGTTGAACTACAGCAAAAGCAAGAAGTGTTTCCGACTGAAGAAGACTTACTTCAACAGTTGGCTGAGAAACGTCTATTCCTTGAACAACTTGAACACTTGACCGAGTTAAAGAAACTATACGATTCTCGTCTTAAAGTACAGCGACAACTTAGTGAAGTCATGGAACAAAAGGATCTTATGTCAGGCTCTCTTCAAGCTAGTGCGACCAAGACAGCAGCTATCCGTGACCTGCAATCTGTAGCAGCCATTCACAATCTTTTACAAGAGGAACCTTACTTTGCTACTTCTCGAATATTGTTTAAGGTGAAAGGAATCGAAGGGATTCGAGCCCTGATTAAAACCTATCACCCTGCTAAAGAAATGACAGTACTTTATGAAAAAGCTTTGCAATTCTTTATAGAAAAGCTCGACGAGAAACGACGCCCCATTCGTCCAGTAGCAGAACCAGTGTATCGAAAAGAAGAGCTTATCAGCTATTTAGAGCAAGGTCGCCAGTGGATCAAAATCCGTCAGTTGCCTTCTTCAAAAGAGTTGGGGGACTACGTGCAGGGACTTTATAGCCGCATGCGCTATTTGGCAGCGATTACTGGTTATTACGAGGAGCTAGTAGGGCGTGGTGAAAGTGAACTGACCTTGATTCGAGAGGAATTGTTGGCGGTTGATCGTACACAAAACGAACAGCTTAGAAAAGAATCGGCAGCACTTGAAGAACGGGCGGTCTCCTTACAACTCACCTTTACTCAATTGGACCAAGAGTGGGAGCATGCTAACGGAGATGACAAGCTAGAACAGCTGGAAAAACTTGATGAAACCACTGCATTCACAGCAGAGCGAGAAGTCGGTAGGCTGCAGAAATTGCAAATGGAAATGCAACAATTTGTAGAGAATTTTGCAATTGCTGAAAAGCATTTTAAAGAGGCTAAAGAACAACTTCAGTTAGCGGATATAGCCCTTCAAACGTTTTTGAAAGAGTCAGCGCACTACACAGAGCAAGTGAAACGAATAGAGCAAGAGGCATCTCTACTGAATCCTTTAGTAGATGAACAGCCCGAACAACACTACGAAGCTGCTCAAAAACGATGGTTGTCTCTGCAGTTCGAACTTGGAAAACTGGAGAAAGAAAATGAAGAAGCCCCGCTTCATCAAAAACTACAATCACAATGGCAGAACCTTTTAGAGAATGCCACAGCTGAAGACGTAGACGAAATACGAAAGTTAAATGTCAAATATGCGAATGTGATTGGCACCACTTGTGTTGCGTCTGCTCGCAAAGACTTTGTAGAGAATTATCCTTCGTTCGATGTAGTTATTATTGATGAAGTTTCTAAAGCAACGCCACCAGAACTCTTACTGCCGATGTTAAAAGGGAAAAAAGTGATTTTAGTGGGAGACCATCATCAGCTACCACCATTGTTAGGTGATGACACGCTGGAAGAAGTGCTTGAAAAAATGGTAGTCACTCAATCTGAGTTTACAGGTAAACAAGAAATTGAGAAGTTACTAAAAGAATCTTTGTTTGAACGTTTATACCGAAACTTACCTACAACACATAAAACCATGCTTGCGATTCAATACCGGATGCATGAGGATATTATGCAAACTATTGCGCCGTTTTATCAAGATGAACAAGATGCACTTGAGTGTGGTTTAGTTGACTCCGATGCGATGCGTGCACACGGATTAGAACTTTCTTGGCTGAGCGCGAAAAATCATGTGCTATGGATAGATCTGCCACATGGCGCGGCTTCCTTTGAACAGCGAGTAAAAGGTGGGAGAAGTCTTTGGAATCCAACCGAGCTGGCTATCACTAAGCAAACTCTTATTGACATGAATGATGCTGTTGCCAGAGCGAAAGACAAGGGTGTGTTTCCGAAAGATTATCAGAAATCTGTTGGCGTGATTAGTTTTTATGGGGAACAAGTTAAGCAACTTAATCGATTGATTCAGCAAGAACTGCGGTTACCTCATCTCCAAATGCGCACGGGGACAGTTGACCGTTTCCAAGGTATGGAGATGGAAGTGATTTTACTCAATATGGTACGAAATCATGAAGAGACTAGGGGAGATATCGGGTTTGCTAATGATTATCGTCGACTGAATGTCGCTTTATCGCGTGCAAAAGAACTCCTCGTCTTAATTGGCAGTCAGACAATGTTTACCGAACGCGTCAAACGAGCGAGTACCCAGCAGATGTATACACATGTTGCACAAACAGTTGACCGTCTAGGTGGTAAACGGATGATGGAGGAGGTAGTAGGCAGTGTCGGAGTTTCAAACTAAACTTAGAAATCAGCTTTTGAGAAATACTGGAGTCAAAGTCCTAGAAGAAACCGTCTGGGACCTCCCCATCTATACCTATGAAGTGTCCTACGCTCCAGTCAGACGTTTCCGGTTGGACATCCTCATGCGCATGATTCTCCATGTAATAGAAGAGGTGCCCATCCGACGAGCGTTAGCTATTGCTGAACTTCTTTATGTGGAAGAACTATTTGTAGAAGATATGCTTCAAAAAATGCTGGCCAATGGGTTGCTGCTACAGGAAAAAGAAGTGTATAAACTTACGCCACAGGGCAAGCGTCAACTGCAGGCTGGTGTTTTTGAAGAAGAACAGCCAGAGGCCTTTGAGCAGATATACTATAGCGAATTTCATGAGAATTTTATGCCTACAGAATGGGAAGCTGACTTAAAAGAACAGCCAGTTCAAACATTTCGCCATTTGATTCAACATGATTCTATTGAAGCGACAGAAGAACTCCTCCTTGAAGGCGTGCGTCTATCGTTAGCGGAACGCAAAGAACATATAGGCGATTTTGTAGAGACTGTTGATCAGCTAGTAGATTTTGATGATGGCGAGAGGCAGTGGGTGACATGTTATGAATATCGCTTACTGGATACCCAAGAAAACACGACCTATGTACGTGTTTGGAATCCTTTGCTAAATGGATGGGACCCTGATTTAGAAGCTATCATAGAAGATAAAGAAGCGCTGGATTGGTAATAAAAAAATAAATCGGTATCTTCTCTTGAGCAAGTACTAGAGAAGATACCGATTTTTTAGTTGATGCCGTTATTCCCTGTTTTAAGATGCCTACAGCACATTTTAGTGGCGATAAATAAAACCGAGGTGCCTACCGCTTTGTCGGTCTTGTCTATAAGAAAATCCATGTTCACTAGTGAACGTGCAAGTTGAAGAGTACGTGATATTGTCGCCAGGTATTCCGGCACGCAAACATTGTTCTTTTACTGTAAGGATATTATCAATGTGAAATTTCCCTGTCTTATCTTCGTAGCGAATAAATGGATCCGCATAGCCGAGTTGCTTATAGCGATCTGCTACATCTGCATCCACCTCAAAGCGCTGCTCGCTAAGTGCGGGGCCAATATAAACGTGCAGTGATTGTGGGTCCTCATTTTTCTCGTTTTGTAAGAAGTGTAAAAGCTTCGGAACGATTTCTTTCACCGTTCCTTGCCAACCGGAGTGGACAGCTGCGACAAGCATCGATTTAGAACTCCAAAGCAGCAAGGGAACGCAATCTGCCGTAAAAGTGCCTAAAACAATTGATTGTTCATAGGTAAACAAAGCATCGGTATCACGAATTGCGGTCTCGGCAGAAAGAGTGCCCTTGCCTAGATCCTTGTTGGTCACTTCGTAAAAATGATCACTATGGGTTTGGTTCGCCAGAACAAATCGCTGGAGAGGAACACCCAGTTCTCTCGCCAGATGCTCTCGATTAGCTAAAACAGCCTCTTCACTTTGGCAGCTATGAAGTGCCATATTATTAGACTCGGAACGATTTGAGTCTCTCCATGTCATTCCGGCGGTCACATTTTCGGTACTATTCAGTAGTGAGTGCAAATCATCAACCCCTTCTAATTCATAAAGAGAAAATCGTTCTCGGTTATGAAATCGTAACTAAAATCGATAAATAAAAAGTACTGTGATGTCAGTGGATAACTAAACGTGCGCACAAATTCTCGTGTTTCGATATCTGCATATAAATCAGATAATCGACCATGATGCGTGCGTTGCATGCGCATCATATTTTCTAAGAAGTAGGGGCGGAATGCCCAATTGGACCCTCTCACGTGTTGTTCAAAACGCCAGAGATGCTGATTTTTTCGTAAATTACCAGAGACTTGTCGGCCACTTTCATCACAGATGTACAACCGGAACGTGCGGTCATCAAATAGCTGTCGAGCCTCATCAAGCAGTTCGTCGGCGTGTGATTCATCTTGCCACTTACTCAATTTCTTTAATTGGTTATGACAGCTTTCTGTAAAACGAATGCGTTTTGCGATTAATTCCTTCTCTCTCTCAACAAATGTTTGAATTTGAGTAGGGAGCATCACGTCAAGTTGCACAGCCTCCCCTAAAAGGCAGCTTGGTTTGCCTAGGTAAAATCCTTGGTAATAATGGCCATTGTTTTTCCAAGCAAAATAAAGCTGGTTGGCATCTTCTATATTTTCGTAAGCCAAAACTGCACCAATGCGTCTAGCTAGCACGGAAAGGGTATGTAAGATATCCTGGAAATTCTCTAAATTTGAAGATCGAGTTAAAGACGCGTCAATCTTTAAAATGTCAGGTCGCAAAGCTCGAATTCTATCAATGTTTGAGCTGGCTCCCCCGATGTGATCGATTGCTAATTGAACGCCATAAGTCTTGTAATAGCGAAGCAGGTGGTTCAAACTTTCAAACTCTTCTTCAATATCATGTTCCGTCACTTCGAGAACAAAGCGGTCTAGGGTAAAGCCTTTTTGTTGTTGCTTTAACAGGAAAGTTAATAACGCTTCATCATCCCCGTAAATCAATTGACGTGCCGAACGATTGACAGATAGAAATCCGGGTTGGTTGGTTTCTAGCAAATAATCAACAGCTTGATCTAATAGGTGTTCATCTAGTTCATTTTTAAATTCTGTAGGAATGTCCGGATCTAAAAAGAAAGTGCCGAGGGATTTCCACTCTTCACCCTCTTGAAACCGTCCTAAAACCTCGTACCCTGCTACTTTATGTGTAATGGCGCTGACGATTGGTTGAAGAGCCGGTCGGACGCGGTCAAACTGGTCCATGATTTGCAGTGCATCCATTCAAGTTCCTCCTTTCCTCTCTCATTAATTTTATGATTATACCATTAGTAAAGACAAGGAAGAATGCAAAGAATTCCGAAAATGGGTAGAATAAAGCAAGAACAGATAATCGGAGAGGGTGAGACGCAATGAATGTAGTCACGTTAGGAATGTGGGGTGGCTATCCCAACAAAGGAGAAGCTACTTCTTCGTTTATTGTCGAACATGAGGGACATCGTTTACTTATAGATTGTGGGAGTGCCGTGTTGTCTACATATTTGACAATGGGGGAACTCCACGAATTGGATGCAGTCCTAGTCAGTCATTACCATCCGGATCATATAGCCGATATAGGAGTTTTACAACATGCTGCCATGATTCAAAAGCAATTGGGAGAACTGCACAGTCCATTACCAATTTATGCGCATGCACAGGACGTAATAGAATTTGAAAAATTGGCTTACAAAGGCGTAACGACAGGCGTGGAGATTGAGGCACATGCTACGTTTGCAATTGGGCCGTTTAAAGTTTCCACATGTCCAACGGTCCATCCCGTCTATTGTTTAGCGTTTCGTATTGAGGTGGAGGACAAATCAGTTGTATTTACGGCAGATACGGAATGGACAGATGCACTCGTCGATTTTGCACGAGACGCTGACCTGTTGGTTAGTGAGTCAAACGTCTACCCGCAGTATGCAGGGAAAATTCAGGGGCATTTGACGGGACAAGAGGCAGGTAAACTTGCTTCTCTAGCAGGGGTGAAACGCCTTGTGTTGACCCATCTTCCACAATACGGGGAACGGAGTGTCTTGGTGAAAGAAGCTAAAAAAGAATTTACGGGGCCAGTAGAACTGGCTTACACGAAACAA
This sequence comes from Chryseomicrobium sp. FSL W7-1435, assembly GCF_038595005.1. Classification (GTDB taxonomy): domain Bacteria; phylum Bacillota; class Bacilli; order Bacillales_A; family Planococcaceae; genus Chryseomicrobium. Next base: position 95,373 of record NZ_CP151997.1, on the reverse strand, counting down.
CAAATTAATTTATAGAAAAGGGGATAACCATGAAATCTGCATTACTTTTAGGCGGGACTCAATTTGTTGGAAAGCGATTGGTTGAATTACTTTTAAATCAAGGGGTCACTGTGACCATTGCAACGAGAGGAAGAGCGGCTGATGATTTTGGAGACCGTGTCTTGAGACTAAAGCTTGACCGCACAGATGAGAAGTCGGTTAAAGAAGCATTGCATGATAAGAGCTACGATGTGGTCTTTGATCATACATGTTATTCGCCGGTGGAGGTACGTGAAGTACTGGAAGCACTTGATGAACGAATCGGAAAGTATGTCTTTATTTCAACGGTAGCTGTTTATGATGAAGGAGAACAGCTCGTTGAACAAGACTTCGATCCGCGCCATTTTGATATTCATTACAAGCCTCGTCAAGAATATGTAGGTATGATAGGATATCAAGAAGCAAAACGTGCATCAGAAGCAGTGTTGTATCAGCAAGCACCGTGTCCAGTTGTAACGGTCCGTTTTCCTTTTGTAGTGGGACTCGATGACTATACAGAGCGATTTGCGTTTCATGTAAGAGCCGTTAAACAAGGCAACCCAATTGGTACAACTAATCGCAATGCTAAGTTTGGTTTCATTGATTCTGCAGATGCAGCAGCATTCTTGCTTAAAGTCGCTCAATCGGATTTTGAAGGTCCGATCAATGCAGGATCTGAGGGAAGTATCTCCATTGATGAACTGTTGGATAGAATTGCTAAGCGCTTAGAAAAGTCTTATTCGTATGCTGAAGACGAGATGACGAACAGAAGTCCGTATGATTTAGGAATCTCTTTGGCACAAACCACAGCTCTTGCACATACTAGTGGTTACCACTTCAAACAATTCGATGCGTTAGTGGATGAACAGATCGCACTCCACCGAAGCGAGAAGTAGAAATGATGCGGGTGTCCACCAAAAGTAATGACAGAGGTCACTATCTTCTGGTGTGTCTTCTTGTGTAAAGTGGGGATAAGGAGATGACTCGAATGGATACAACACATACATTTACAAAAAAAGAAGAATTGGTGAATGCGCTCATTCACGGAATTGGCATTTTACTAAGCATCTCAGCGCTTGTTATTTTAGTTGTGGCTGGAGCAAAATCGGGCAATGCCTGGCACGTTGTTAGCTTTGCTATTTTCGGCACATCCATGTTGATTTTATATACGGCCTCTACACTAGTTCATGCGTTTCCTCAAGGAAATGCAAAAGATTGGTTTGAATGGTTAGATCATTCCTCGATTTACTGGTTTATAGCAGGAACCTACACACCGTTTCTATTCATTGCAGTGCAAGGTGTCTTATCGTGGGTATTATTTGGGGTCGTATGGGGTTTGGCCATAGCGGGCACCCTGTTTAAATTGTATTTTGTGAAACGCTTTGTCAAATTATCAACGTTTTTATATGTAGTAATGGGTTGGATGATTGTCTTTGCATGGAATCCGCTAACTTCTGCCATGACGCAAGAGGGTCTAATGCTTTTAATAGCTGGAGGCGTTCTTTACACGGTAGGTGCCATTTTTTATGTGTGGCGTGGTTTCATGTATCATCATGCCGTTTGGCACCTGTTTGTGTTAGCAGCTAGCGTTTGTCACTTTTTTTCAGTTTATAGTTTACTTTCATAGGTATAAGACCTCCATTAATGGTTCAAGCTAGTTATGTTGACTACTAAAGGAGGTTACGATTTTGGGGATTTTATCAGGAAATCCATCGAAAGAACCTATGCATAGCGGTGAAGTGACGGGGGTATGGGCGTATCTCATGTCAACAAATGGCTTGATGCGACTGTATGAAACGTTTAGCAATCATGTAGGTGACGACGACTTGAAACAGGAGCTAACGAGTTTGTTGCATACAATGAAACAAGAAACTCAAGAACTGGCAAAGGTATTGAAAGAAAATGGCATTGGCTTACCACCAACTACACCCGAACGTCCAGTGGCGAATGCACAAGACATTCCGACAGGTGCAAGGTTGCTTGATCCAGAAATCGCAAATATCGTATCGATGAACTTAGGGCAAGGATTGGTTTCGTGCAGTATGGTGATGGGGCAATGTATTCGAGAAGACATTGGGATGATGTTTGGACAATTTCATGCCGCAAAAGCCATGGCAGGCATGAAGATGCTGCGATTACTTAAAGAAAAAGCATGGCTTGTTGTCCCACCACTGCACGTAGCACCACACGTCCAATCTAAATCTTAATGAGTAACCAAGTCACCCAAACGGGTGATTTTTTTTGTGCAGAAATTTAAATCTTTTAAGTATAGACGAATGACGCACAACAGGTCACACTAAACTTAAGGTGTAGAAGCTAATTGTCACGGTTTCCTTTACAAAAACATTGTTCGAAGGTTGTACAAAAATAAACATTTCAGCGAATTGATAGCCAAAATTCGAAAACGATTGTATAATCATTGTACAAGTATTGTATAAAGAGGAGGGGCCATCATGAAAAAGAGAATAGCAGTCATTGGAGCAGGGCCAGGTGGTCTTGCAGCGGCTATGCTACTCGCATCAAAAGGTTTTGAGATTGATGTGTATGAAAAAAATGAAGTAGTGGGTGGGCGCAATGCCGCCATCGAAATGGACGGTTTCCGCTTTGACATGGGACCCACATTTTTAAGTATGATCCATATTGTCGACGAACTTTTTCAAGCAGCGGGTCGCAATATGCACGATTACATGGACTTAGTGGAGCTTCCAGAAATGTACCAATTAACATTTGATGGCAAACGAACATTGGACATGACGCGCGATCGAGAAGAGATGAAGCGTCGAATTGAAGAAGTGTACCCTGGAGACAGTGGTGGCTATGATCAATTCCTTTATGAAAGTAGTAAAAAGTTAGAGGCTTTAACCCCTATTCTGCAATCACGAATGGATAAATTAATTCATTACATGCGACCTTCTGTTGTCAAAGCTTTGCCTCAATTAGAAATTGGTAAAACGCTCTATGATGTCTTAAGTCGCTACTTCAATCATGAAGAATTGAAGCTTGCCTTCACGTTCCAATCTAAATACTTAGGTATGTCTCCTTGGGAATGTCCAGGCGCATTTTCAATCCTTTCTTATATGGAACATGCTTATGGGATTTATCACCCGATTGGTGGAGTCAACCAACTATCTACTTCTATGGCAAAAGTAGTTGAAGAGTTCGGTGGACGCATTCACTTAGGGCAAGGAGTAAAGAAATTCAAACTCGACGGGCGTAAAGTGACAGGGCTTTTATTGGAATCTGGAGAAGAAGTAGAAGTGGACGAAGTAGTTGTGAACGGCGACTTTGGGCACGTCATGACAAACCTTGTGGATGAAGGTATACTAAAAAAGTATTCAACTGAGAATTTGGAAAAGAAAAAATATTCCTGCTCAACTTTTATGCTCTATCTGGGCATTGATAAAGTATATGACTTACCTCATCACAATATCTTATTTGCAAAAGATTATAAGACAAATGTAGAAGAAATCACCCATACAAAGAAATTATCTGCAGACCCTTCTATTTATATTCAAAATGCTAGTGTAACGGATCCAACACTTGCACCAGTTGGACAGTCCGCTTTATACATCTTAGCCCCAGTTCCTAATAACGACAGCAAAATTGGGTGGCAAGAAGAGCAACAGGCATTCCGTGATTTGGTGATCCGGACTATTGAAGAGAAATCAGAATTCAAAGATCTATCTCAACATATAGTATCTGAGAAAATTTTAACTCCTGTTCAATGGGAGCAAGATATTTCCGTCTACAAAGGCGCAACATTTAATTTGGGGCATCAATTGTCTCAAATGATGGTCTTCCGTCCTCATAACAAATTTGAAGAGCTTGAAAGTTGTTGGCTAGTAGGTGGGGGAACTCACCCAGGCAGTGGCTTACCGACAATTTTAGAATCCGCTCGTATTGTAACCAATGGAATCCTCGCTGAAGAAGGTAAAGAGCGTATTCCGGTTGGTATGCTGCCAGCATGGGAGGGGACAGCATGACGATAGCACTTATTGGTGGAGGCGTTGGCGGTTTAATGACTGCCTTGTATTTGACGCAAGCAGGGCATGAAGTGACGATTTATGAAAAAAGTAAAAAGCTGGGCGGACGATTAGCATTCGTTCAAAACGGCGACTATTGCATTGATGAAGGCCCAACAATTGTGTTATTACCCGATATGTTTTTAGATTTGCTGAAAAAAGCAGGTGTAGATACATCAGGTCTTCGTTTATTACGTTGTGATCCTCTCTATTCTATGCAATTTGAGGATGGAGAAGTTTATACAAAATATGCAGACGCTATCAAACAACAACAAGAAATTGAGCGGTTGTTTCCACAAGATGTGGATGGCTTTAATCAATTTTTAACGGAAGGAAAACAGCGATTCGATATTGGGATGTCTGCTTTTCTCACTAAATCATTTTCCGTAAAAAAAGATTTTTGGACGTTTACATCTGTACGTAAACTGCTTGCTCTTAAACCGTATCAAACGGTCAGCGGGTTAATGAAGGGTTATTTCAAAGACACTCGACTACAACAAGCTTACGCATTGCAATCCCTTTATATTGGTGGGAATCCCTATCAGGTGCCAGCTATGTATTCATTGGTCTCTTTCTCTGAACATGAACATGGTGTTTATTATGTGCAAGGCGGTTATGCCTCTTTAATACCGCTGCTAGAAAAAACATTACGTTCGCGTGGTGTTACCATTTATTTTGAGAGTGAAGTTGAATCAATATTATCTGCTGAAGGTCGTGCAACCGGTGTTCGAACACAAGCGGGTGAAACACTGCATGAAGCCGTCATTTTCAACGGAGAAATGCCATTTTTGAAGGACCTTTTACCGGCCGTGTCGAAACGTACGTATATACCTTCATCTAGTTGCTATTTAATGTACTTAGGTGTCGAAGGGAAATACGATCAACGACCAATGCACTCCTATCTAATGGGTCCTGATTTTAAAGGACATATGGATGCGGTATTTCGTTCAAAACAAGTACCAAGTGAACCTTCTATCTACATTTTTAATCCAAGTGTCATAGACGAATCACTGGCCCCTAAAGGGAAAAGTGTTCTTTATATTCTAGTCCCGGTACCATCGGGTACTGATATACAATGGGACGATGTAATAGACTGGCGCGAGCGTCTACTAGATCGTTTAGAAGCAAACGGATACCCAGATTTACGTGAACGAACTGAATGGATGGAGATCCGTACACCTGAAACGGCCAAAAGTGAAGGGTATTTCCAAGGTGGTAATTTTGGGATTGCGCCGATGCTAGGTCAGTCAGGCGTGTTTCGACCACAAGCCAAACCAACGAAATTTAATAATTTATATGCGGTAGGTGCATCCACACATCCTGGCGGTGGAATTCCAATAGTCATGCAAGGCGCTTATTTGACTGCCGAAGCAGTACTAAATGATTTGAGTGTAAAAGGGGGACAACTGAATGAACGTCAAGCAAGCCTACCAAGAGTGTGAACGCGTCATTGCTGAAAATTCCCGGACATTTTACAAAGCCTTTTCATTATTACCAAAAGCGGATCGTTTAGCAGTTTGGGCAGTTTATGCCTTCTGCAGACGGGTAGACGACTTAGTCGATGAAGGACTGAACCCTGTCACGAGCTTACGTGAATTCGAGCAGGAGTTTCAAAATTTTTTAGATGGTCGTTACGACGAAGCTGATCCAATGTGGCTGGCACTTGCAGACGTCTTTAAGCGTTATGACATGGATCCAGAACCGTTTAAGGAACAGTTAAAAGGCCAAGAGATGGATTTAACAAATAATCGTTACAAAACGATGGATGATCTACTGGTGTATTGCTATCACGTAGCAAGCACGGTTGGATTGATGTTGTTGCCAATTCTGGCACCTACTCGCCAGCAGGAATTGAAAGAAGATGCGATAACACTTGGACTGGCTATGCAACTTACCAACATTCTTCGCGACGTAGGGGAAGATCTTAACCGCGGCCGAATTTATATGCCGACAGATCGACTAGCTCATTTTGAAGTGTCCGAATGGTGTATGCGCAAAGGGGTTATCAGTGAGGGATTTATTCGTTCTTGGGAAGAATTAGCTGTTCAAGCGGAGGCCTATTACGATCAAGCTAATCGCTCGATTCATTTCTATCCAAAGCGTTCTCAAATTCCATTGAAGAGTGCTTCTCATTTTTATCGCCATATCCTTTCCACTATTCGTGAGAAAGACTATCGTGTCTTTGACACAAAACATTTTGTCTCGGATGAACGCAAAGCAGAAATATTAGCAGTACTTCAATAAGCACCCGATAAGGGTGTTTTTTACTACCGATTAAAGGAGCTGTCTACATGGAAAAGTGGAAAGATCGAGCGCACCAGTTATTTCTCTTCTGGTTTGCAGTAGGAGTGGTGCTGGTTGGCTTTGATCTCCTGCCACCTTGGTTAGAGTGGGCTAACACAGTATTTTTAGTGTTAGCAGGAGTCATGGGTATTTTTTATTTCTTTGCCTTATTTTCACCTAAAAAGGCTGTAACTATAACACTGGTTATTTATCTATTCTCATCATTTATGGAATATCTGGGCTCTGCTTATGGCATATTATTTGGAGAGTATGATTATACAGATCGATTTGGTGCCAAAATTTTTGATATCCCCTTTACGATTGGCTTTGCGTGGTTACTCGTCATGTCCACAACACATGCAATCGCTATGCGTATCACACAACGACCGGGAATCGCTACAGTTGTCTTGGGGAGTTTGGCAGCTGTCGTAATGGATTTAATTATTGACCCTGTTGCCTTCAAAGCCAATGAATATTGGATTTGGGTGGAAGGTGGACTTTATTACGATATTCCATGGACTAATTTCATGGGCTGGTTTGTGGTGGCTAGTATTCTTCACGCAGTCATCTGGTTATTCCAAAGTGACGGTAGCCAACAATCTTCCTTTAACAAATGGGAAAAACGCATTTACTTCCTTTATGGAATGATGATTTTCATGTTCATGGTCACGGCTGCTAACGCAGGCTTATGGTTAGCGATAGGTCTCACTTTTGTATTAACGATACTATTCTATCTCGCTGCAGAGTGGAGGAGCCGACATGATTCAAGCAAAACGTAATCGAGCATTTGAATGGATGATGCGTCGCGTGACGTTAGCTCAGACACGTCGGCAGTTTCATGCGGTGTATTGGAAGGGCGAAAATCCGTATCCTCAACCTGCCATTTATATAGCCAATCATTCCTCCTGGTGGGACGGCTTGCTTTATTTTCATTTGCGTCATACGGTCATTGATCGTAGCACGCATATTATGATGCATGAAAAGGGATTGAAGAAATTTTGGTACTTCCGTTTTGTGGGAGCTTTTTCAATCAATAAGAGCTCAACACGAGATATTGTAGAGTCATTAACTTACACAAGAAAACTTTTAGAGACTGGGACTAGTGTGTGGATCTTCCCTCAAGGAGAAGAATATTCTCAAGAGAAGAGACCGCTCGCATTAGAATCAGGAATAGGTCATCTGGCGCGCCAATTGCAGACCGTTCCTATCATTCCGATTACTACATACTATTGGCACGGTCATCATCAAAAGTCAGAAGTGGCGATACGTGGAGGAGAACCGATCTTTTATTCTTCTTTAAACGGAACATCTCGCAAAGAAAAGATGCACGCTTTGGAAGAGCAGTTAGAAAAGCAACTTGAACTACTCAAAAAAGATGTTGTCCACGAGAACTTAACTAGCTATCAAGTACTGTGAGGAGGAATGAAGATGGTATGGGAATTGTGGTTTATTGCTATACTTAGTATCTTTGTGGCAATCACGTTTCTCCATAGTCTCCTATTGCCAAGCTTAAAACGGGGAATGAGAGTGGTAGGGGAGCCACTAGTTTCAATTTTGGTTCCTATGCGTAACGAACAAATGAATGTAAAGGGAATGGTCAGTTCCTTAAAGAAACAGACATACCCAAATTTTGAAGTCCTTATTTTAGACGATGAATCGACGGACGGTACACGGGATGCTTTGAATTTAGCCACTTATGGAGACAATCGATTTCGTATAGTGACGGGCTCTGAGAAACCTGAGGGATGGATTGGAAAAGTCTATGCGTGTCATCAACTTGGACAACAAGCAAAGGGTGAGTATTTACTCTATATTGATGCCGATGTGAGAATTGAACCAGCCGCTGTAGAGACAGCATTAGCCTTTATGCAACGCCATAAACTTTTCTTATTATCTGGATTTTCGCGCTTCCTCTTGCCTACATGGCTGAATCAGCTCCTAGTTCCTATGCAGCATTTCATTGTCCTGTTTCATCTGCCGATTGCTTTAGCCAACTGGACCAAATGGCCAGCTGCAACTGCTGCGCATGGGGGCTTCATGTTTTTTGAAAGAACCGCGTATGAAGCGATAGGTGGGCATGAATCGGTGCACAGTGAAATCGTAGAGGATGTCGCTATCTCGAAACGAATGAAAGCAAATGGATACAAAATGTGGCTGGCGAACATCACTGAATTTTGTAGTTGTACGATGTACGAGACAAATGAAGGTGTTTGGAAGGGCTTCTCAAAGAACATATACAATGGATTAGGTCGGTCTGTGGGTATGGCGACACTAGTTATTATTTTTTATGTAACGATGTACGTGTTTCCAGCGATACTTCTAGTACTTGCTCTCTTTTTAGATCAACCATTATGGCTAGTTCCTTATGCTCTGATTACGCTACAGGCATTGATAGTTTACCGTACAACACGTGAACCCCTGTTCTTGGCATTTCTACTTCCTGCGTCCGCTTTAGCACTCGTATTACTGTTAGGGAACGCTATGAGACAATCGTTGCAAGGACAGCAAGTTGAATGGAAAGGTAGGTTTTATGGATGAAGCGTGTTGCCATTATTGGGGCTGGCCTTGGAGGGCTATCGGCTGCTATTACACTTGCAAATGCGGGATATGAAGTAGACGTGTTTGAAAAGAACGCTCATATCGGCGGCAAACTGATGCCTGTGCAGCTTCAGACTTACGGGTTTGACTTTGGACCCAATACCATCACGATGCCTCATGTGTTTAAACAGGTAATCGAGCAAACTGGTCGCCGTGCAGAAGAGTACTTAACTTTTATTCCACTCAAGCACCACACGACCAACTACTTTTCGGACGGAACTTCACTTGTCTTCAGTCGCAACAAAGAATATATGGTAGAACAGCTTGAAAAAGTAGACTCACTTGGAGCTAAAAACTACTACTCCCTGTTAAAAGAGCTGACTCGTTTGTATGAATTATCGGAAACTCACTTTTTCCCAAAGACGTTTCGTTCTTGGACAGATTATTTGTCGCCTAGTCTTGGCTATGCTCTAACTCAAGTAAGACCTTTAGAATCGATGGATCATTTTTTTAAACGTTATTTCACAGCTCCTACTGTGTTACAAGCATTCGGAAGATACGCGACTTACATTGGTTCGTCTCCCTATCAAGCACCTGCCACTTTTAGTATGATTGCTTATTTGGAACTGATACAAGGAGTGTATACTGTGAAAGGTGGAACGGTCTGTATTGCCAGAGCCTTTCATAAAGTGGCAAAGGAATTAGGTGTGCGGTTTCATCTCAACACAGAAGTAGATAACGTGACAATTCAAAACAAACGCATCACGCAACTTCATTCTAAAGGAATTTGGCTTTGGACAGGGGATGAGGTGGTCATGAATGCGGATTTATTAAAAGCTTACTCAGAACTGGTAGAGGAAAAAGACCGTCCGTCGTTTACAAATAAACAGATTGAAAAAATAGAACCATCCATTTCAGCATTCGTTATTTTAGCAGGTTTGAAGGTACGATTGAAAAACATGAATCATCACTCTGTCTATTTCTCGCAAGATTATCAAGCTGAATTTGATGCACTCTTTACTAAACAAGAGTTAGCTAAGGATCCCACAATTTATATTTGTAATTCTAGTGTGACCGATCGTGAGCGTTCTCCCGATGGAGATAATCTCTTCATCCTTGTTAATGCCCCGCCTTTACCTAAAAACGGGAAAGAGTCTTATAATGTCAATGAGTACAAAGAGCATATTTATGACCTTCTCGAAAAGAAAGGGTTAGCGATTAGGGACCATTTAGTGGTAGAGCGTGTCATCCCACCATCCGAAATTGCCCAACGATTTGGAGCGTTTCGAGGTGCACTCTATGGGCTTTCAAGTAACCGGAAGCAGGATGCATTTTTACGTCCACGAAATAAAAGTCGTGACCTCAATAACTTATACTTCGTGGGAGGCAGTACACATCCTGGTGGAGGCTCGCCGATGGTCACGATGTCTGGAATGAATGTAGCAAACGTCATCTTAAAGAAAAAGTCATAAAAAAGAATGGAGAGGGCCACATGTATAGTAAAAAACAATATGTTTTTGATCGTAAGAAACCTCGTCAAGCATGGGTACGTACCTATCACTCATCGGACTTTGATGAATTGATTCAAATTCAACGAGAAAGCTTTCCACCTCCTTTCCCTGATGAACTCTTATGGACGCGAGAACAGCTTGAAAGCCATATCCGACTTTACCCTGAGGGTGCTTTGTGTGTGGAAGTGGAAGGGAAACTTGCAGGCTCTATCACTAGTTTACGGATAAACTATACACCAGAAGATCCTGATCATACATGGGAAGAGGTAACAGGAGGAGGCGACATTTCTCCACATCAACCGAATGGGAATACGCTTTATGTCGTAGATGTCTGCATCCGTCCAGAGTTTCGAAATTTGGATCTCGGCAAGCTGCTACTGCAAGGGTTGTATGAGCGTGTCATTGTCGATGGTCTCGACCGGTTGCTTGGAGGTGGCCGGATGTCAGGATATTACCGAGTGGCAGGAGAGTTGTCACCAGAAGAGTACATTCATCGAGTGCTTGAAGGAGAAATAAAAGATCCGGTCATTACCTTCATGATGCGTAGTGGACGAACCCCTGTCCGTATTGTAAAAGAGTATTTAGAAGACGAGGAATCACATAACATGGCGATGCTCATGGAGTGGAAAAACCCATTTAAAACCTAAAGCAAACCCGCGCATTTATTGTGCGGGTTTGTGTTGTTTAAGAAGTTGCAAATGCTTTGACTGGTATAGCTGGACCGAAAAATTCATAATGAATTTGCTCTTCAGAGAAGCCAAGTGCCACGAGGTTCGCAATCATACTTTCCATAAAACCAACTGGACCACATATATAGACGTCAGCTGCTTTTGGAACGGTAGCAAGGATATCCCGAGTGATGAACCCATTATCAGTATCGGAGAAAAAAGCACGGTAAGTCAATTCTTCATGTGTTGCAGAAAGTTGTTGTAGTTCGTTTACAAATGCCGCTTCTTTTTCGCTACGCGCTGCGTGTAAGAACAATGTTTCGCGGACAGCTGCACTTTGTAACAAACGTTCTGTCATACTCAGTAATGGTGTAATTCCTACACCACCTGCAAGCATCACAACAGGTCCGCTACTAGCTTCATTTAGGACGAATTCACCTGCTGGAGGAGTTACTTCAACAGTGCCACCTACTTCTAGTTGTTCGTGTAGGTAAACTGATACTTTCCCGTTTGGATCTAAGTCACTTTCACGCTTTACAGAGATACGGAAGGATTCCTCATCTGCCGCTTTCGATAAGCTGTATTGGCGAATCATCGTATAGGTTTCTCCCGGAATATGAACACGAACAGAGATGTATTGTCCAGGTTGATAAGCGGGCACTTTAGAGCCGTCAGTGGGCTGTAAATAAAACGATGTAATGGCGTCACTTTCCTGTACTTTGTCGACGACTTTGAACTCTTTAAATAACTTCCATCCATTTTGTTGTTCTTCAGCCTTTTTATACATGCCCGCTTCGACTGAAATAAAGACGTCAGCAATGAAACCGTAAGCTTCAGCCCAAGCATTAATGATTTCAGGTGTCGCAGCATCGCCTAAGACAGTTTTAATAGCTTTCAATAAATACTCTCCAACAATCGGGTACTGCTCTGGTACGATTCCGAGACTAACGTGTTTATGGGCAATTTGCACGACGGAAGGCAAGATGGCCTCTAAGTTATCGATATGAACAGCAGCGGCGTATACCGTATTCGCAAGTGCCGTTTGTTGGCGTCCTTTTGCTTGGTTCGCGTGATTGAATACATTCAATAATTCGGGATGCGCATCGAACAGAGAGCGGTAAAACTCAGTTGTGATGGTTGTTCCGTGCTGAGCGAGTACAGGTGCAGTTGCTTTAATAATGGATTTTGTTTCAAGTGATAACATGTGTAAAACAGCTCCTTATCTCTTAGTGGTTTCAGCATACGCCTTTTTAAAGTTAAAACAAATATTTAAAATACCACTTTAAAAAATTGGACACATTTGTTGTCACAAGTTGTTCACCTGTGCGATAGTGAAAGAAAGAGGTGAGAAGTATGCGAATGACGATGTATACGGATTTTTCTTTACGCTTATTGATCTATTTGGCAATTCGACCGACCGGAGAAAAAGCGACGGTTCTTGAAATCGCCGAATCGTATGGCATATCGAAAAATCATTTAATGAAAGTCTCCCAGCATTTAGCGAAACTAGGATACATAGAGAGTACACGTGGTAGAGGTGGGGGAGTTCGACTGCTTCATGATCCTCAAACCATCAATGTCGGAAAAGTTGTGCGGCTGATGGAAGATGATTTTCATATCGTTGAGTGTTTTGATAAAGAGCGCAATAGTTGTCCAATTACACCTGTCTGTTCACTAAAACATGCGTTAGCAAGAGCGCTCCAAGCATATTTGGCAGTGTTGGATGAATATACGTTACAAGACCTGGCCGGAAATCCATTAGAACTCCTACAGTTTTTACAACATAATTAGGCGGACACCTGAGAGAGGTGACCGCCTTTTGTTATGGACTAACGAGCTTTAATCCGATGACACTTGCAATTATCAATCCTAAAAAGAACAGTCGCATTGGTGCGACAGACTCTTTGTAAAAAATCATTCCCAAAATAGCGCCTCCTGCTGCGCCAATACCTGTCCAAATGGCATACGCTAGACCCATCGACAACGTCTCCATTGCCATTGATAAGAATAAGAAGCTTCCCCCAAAACTGATGATTAAAAGCACTGCGGAAGTGAGGTTTTTCTTTTCATGTAAACGAGCCATCATGGCGACGCCTGTCATCTCGAGTAACCCGGCAATAATCAAAGCAATCCACGCCATTATGTCTCAGCTCCTTGTGTAGTCTGTTTCAATCCGATAATTCCAAGCAACAACAATCCGACTAACGCAATTTGCATGAACCCAAGTGGTTGGCCAAATAGTGCTGCATCCATTAGAACAGTCCCGACAGTGCCAAGTCCTACGAATACAGCGTAAGCCGTACCAACTGGTAAATAGCGTCCAGATCGTATCAATAAACTGAAGCTAATCACGATAGCAACGACTGTCAGAGCCCATTCGCCAAAACTCTCTGCATGTTTCAATCCAATCACCCAGCCGACTTCAAATACAGCGGCGATGATCAACAATCCCCATTCTTTCATCTTCAAACGTCTCCTCTCAAAAGTAAAAGCCTGAAAGACACTGCATCCGCAGTATCTCCCAGGCTTTTGTCCCTCCGTGTACATGGCCGAGCCATGCGTTTTCTCTCGGACCAGTCAAAGCAGCGCTTCCGGAACCCTAGAAAACTTTCGTGTCTTTCAGTTGCCCATAGTATACTAAACATAGGACGAAAAGAAAAGAGAGAAGGGTTTTGGATGCAGAAAGTAGATTTTTTAACACCCATTGGTCGATTGGTTATTATAGGAGATAAGCAAGCTATTCACAGTGTCCAGTTTGAAGATGGAGACACACTCCTTGACCCGTATCATGAGGATCTCGCTTCAGAGGTCGCGAAAGCTTATCAGGAGTTGACTGCTTACTTTGAGGGGACTGGAAAAGAGTTTACGTTTCAGCTAGAGCCACAGACCGGTACACCTTTTCAACGTGAAGTTTGGGAGAGCTTGAAAACTATCCCTTACGGAGAGACCGGCTCATACTTACAGATTGCTTCCACTATTAATCGACCTAAGGCGGTGCGAGCTGTTGGAGGAGCCAATGGGAAAAATCCGTTCACAGTTGTCCTGCCTTGTCATCGTATTATCGGTGCGAGCGGGAAGATGGTCGGGTATACGGGTGGTTTGTGGCGTAAAGAATGGCTACTAGCCCATGAACAAAAATTTAAAGAGGCTTCGATAAAAACATATTAATAAAATATTTATTTGGTATGGAACGGAACTCAACGTAAAAACTCAGTAGATTCTCTGGAATGTTACTAAGAGAACCTACTGAGTTTGTGTTTGTACCGGCACTTAGTGTTTACTTCGTTATAGCTCGCAACTCAACACGACGAATTTTTCCAGATGTCGTCTTAGGTAGTTCATCTATGAACTCTACGATACGTGGGTATTTATAAGGAGCTGTAATTTCTTTAGTGTGAGCCTGTAACTCTTTAATCAATGCATCTTTATCCGAATGCTGATCAGCATCACGCAAAACAATGAAGGCCTTTACAATACTTCCTCGAATTTCATCTGGAGCTGCAACTACAGCACATTCCCGAACTGCAGGATGTTTTGTCAGAGCATCTTCCACTTCAAATGGTCCAATCGTGTAACCAGAACTGATGATGATATCATCACTGCGACCTTCAAACCAGAAATACCCCTCGTCATCTTTGGTTGCTTGGTCACCTGTTAAATACCAATTGCCTCGATACGCTGCAGCGGTGCGATCTTTGTCGTTGTAATAGCCGCGGAATAAAGCCGGTGCAGTTTTATGAACAGCGATGTCCCCAACCTCGCCTGGTTTAACAGGCTCCCCAAACTCATTGATTACTTCTACGTGATTTCCTGGCGTTGGTTTCCCCATAGATCCTGGGCGTACTTCCATATCTTGCAGTGTTCCCACAAGCAACGTGTTTTCTGTCTGTCCGTAGCCATCTCGTACGTTTAACTGGAACGCTTGTTGGAATGCCTCGATGACTTGACGATTCAGTGGCTCTCCAGCGGATACGGCGCTTCGTAAAGCAGACAGGTCGTAAGAGTTTAGATTTTCAACCTTTGCGATGATTCTGTACTCAGTAGGGGTGCAGCACAACACATTAATCTTTTCATCTTGTAAAATTTGAAGGTAGTTTTCTGCATCGAATCCACCATGGTAGACAAAAGCAGTTGCGCCAAGAGTGATCGTAGATAGGAACGGACTCCAAATCCATTTTTGCCAGCCAGGTGCAGCTGTTGCCCAAACGACGTCTCCTTGTAGAACTCCAAGCCATTCAGTTGCAGCTGTACGAACATGCGCATATCCCCATGCATGAACATGAACCACCCCTTTTGGATTGCCAGTTGTTCCGGATGTATAGGATAAAAACGCCATGTCTTCTCGGTTTGTGTCTTCGCCTGCATACTCTTCAGGTTGTGCGTTTGCCAACTCTTCTAATGAGAGCCAACCCTCTTCTTGTCCGCCGATAATAAACTTATTGGCAAGGGCAGAGTACTCTTCAGTGATTAGATTTGTCTCCGACGTTGTTTTGTAAAACGCCACGATTCCTTTTGCACCCGAATGCTCCATCCGGTACATTAAGTCTTTCTTGCGTAACATCTCTGAACAAGGAATGGCTACAATTCCTGCACGCAGAGCAGCTAAATAGGTCATGTAGGCTTCCGGAATTCGAGGGAGAATGATTAACAAGCGATCGCCTTTCTTAATGCCACGTGCCTTAAAGGCCTGTGCGTATTGATTCATTTTACTAAATAGTTCTTTATAAGAAATGTCGCGACGGTTTCCTTGATCATCCATCCAACGAATGGCTAAGCGAGTGTCATCGTGTTTGTAAGATTCTAATTCACTTGTGATATTGTACTTTTCTGGTGCAAGTAAATGTTCAAAATTCATAGATGATTCCTCCAGTTTCATGATGTGATAGAGCTAGTTGGCACGATTAAATAGTAGATGCTCACAAAAAAGATGAGTACAGTAATCGCTGCTATGCCTGCTTTAATTGGTGAAAATCTTTGAGTGGATTGCAATGTCTTCCAATGGATGGCGAACATCCAAGCGACACCAATGACGGCAAGTGAAATACCCAATGCATTGACTTGCCAGCCAGTTAATAGGGGTACAGCTAACAATCCAGGCAATAAGCTGATCGAGACAAATGGGGCAATCCTGCTCATAACCCCTTCGCCACCAAACCCTCTTGCTCCTGCCCATAATAATAAAGTCAGACCTATTCGGGTGAGCCATGCCATCATCAGTCCTGAAACAATAAAGATGAGTGGGACGATTGCCCATCTTAGTGCGGGAGTTTCAAAACTCAGGATGTAAGACCAGTTTGCCGTGATGAGAAGAACTCCATATAAAAGCCCAGTCAGAAGCAGCGCTAGGCTGCCCTGAACTTTTGACTTTTCCGTGGAGGTGAAACTCTTAAACGCTGAATCCTTCAGCGAGAGAAGATGTATGATCATGATGGATGTCCTCCTTTTTTACATGCCCCATGGTAAGAGAGCCCAAATAGCAACAGCAATAGATAGAACAACTGTGACCCCTGCACCAATTGTTGAGTTGTAGCGATAGGCTTGGACATCTTTCCAACCGTGAATGGACTCGACTAATTTTTCATCGCGATCACGTGTTAAGTTCTTTTGAAGAGCAGGGATACGGTTCGTAATGTATGAAACGACAATCAATAAAATAAAACTAATCGGCACAGCAAGCATTGCGCCAGAGAGACCCATTCCATCCGTAACAGCATGTCCTGTTAATGCAAGACTTGGAAAAACGAAAGGAGAGACAGCGATATAAATAGCTCCTCCAACAATAGAAGCAGTCATGGCACCGTATTTATTCGCTTCCTTCCACCACACACCGACGATAATTAGCGGAGCATTGGTCACTCCAGCTAATCCAAATGCCCAGAGGATACTAACGACTAGGAAGGCTGGCGGTTCGATGGCTAGCAAAATACTAATGAATCCACCGACAAAAATAGCGATATAGCTCAAGCGGTAATTTAAACGCTCGTGAATGTTTGGTTTGAGCGTCTTGATAATATCCTGTGAGAGAAGAGCGCCGATTGCTAGCAGGTTTCCACTTAACGTAGAAACACCTGCAGAAATGGCACCGGCAATTACAAGAGCAGTTACCCATTCAGGATTGTAGGCAAGATTCAAGATAATCGTTAGTTTATCGGCATCCCCGTCTGCAATGTTCAGTCCTTCTACACTTGTTGCATAGACACCGGTGAAGCCCATTGCATAAGTGGCAGAGAATACTAAACCAAGAATAAAGGCGAACCAAACCATTGCGCTTCGTGCACTCTTCAAACTAGAAGAGGTATACACGCGCATCGCCAAGTGAGGAAGCCCAAGTGCACCAATTGTCAGAGCGGGTATAACAGAGAAATACCACTTAGTAGGATACTGGTAGTCAAAGAAATCCGGAACAGCTTGTAGCATGGCAGGGACCATATCGGCATAAAGTAATGGAGGGAAGAACCAGCCTTCTGTTCCAATCGCCTTCATAATAGCTCCAAGTGGAACGATAAACATGAGCGCCATGATGACCATCTGAATAGCTGCATTATTCGTGGCTCCTGCCATTCCTCCGACTGTAATATAGCCGACGATGATCAGACCACCGACGAAAAGACCTGTTAAGTAGGGAATGCCTAGTAACGTTTCAAATGTAACGGCAATCCCAATCATCTGCCCGAGGGCATACATGATCGATACAAGTATCATGAATAGAGCGGCGATGATAGAAGCCTTTACACCATAGCGTTCACGAACAAAATGAGTAGGCGTAAAAGCTCCCATTCGACGAAGCGATGTCCCGTAGATGATTGTGATTAAGGGAATGGCTAAAATTAATTGAATCCATAGCATGATAAAAGGTACTTTTAAATTTAAAATAAGAGCGGTGATGCCTAAAAATGTTGCCAAACTCATATAAGTGGAGGCCATTGCCAATCCATTTGTGAAGGCACCAACATTTCCGCCACCGAGATAAAGGTCTTTCGCAGATTTTGCTTTTCGATTCGATATGTAGCCCACTACGTAAAAGAGTAAAAAGGTTAAGCCCACAACCACCAATCCAAGAATGGGGTTGGACAATCGCCATGCACCATCAATCATACTTCACGCCTCCTTCGACTTGTTCTGCATCAATCTCATCATCAATGCGGTTGCCAATTTTCCCTGCTACGATTGTCAGGAAAAAGACCCCAAACCAACCCATTAAAATAGGGATGATATATGTGACAGGAAATCCAAATAACATGGCGTCTGTCGGGAAGATAGAGAAGAATAAACCAGCATTTCCCATAATGACGAATGCGAGAGCCATCCAAATTGTGAAACGAACTTCTTTTTTGTAAGCTTTCATACACTTCCTCCTTCGAATTATGAATATTCTCCCAAATACGACCGAGCGTTCGTTCAGCTTACAACTGAGCGTTCGCTCAAAATTAAACCAAGCAATCCCCATTGCCTGATCAAAAGTCTCTTTGATTGTAAGCGGTTTCCTAAATTGGAGTCAACTAATTTTTTTATAATTTAAACTATTTAAATAATTTAAGGGTTGGAAAATAAACAACGCTTAAATCTGACAGGAAAGGGTATAGCTATACTAGATATGGAAGAGACGAGGTGATTCGATGTTTGAGAAAGACAAGCGTGAAGATGAACATGAAAAACGTAAAATTCGCGAACTTGAGGACAAAAAATTAAAACTGTCATCAAATGATGTTGACCCAGATAAGAATGAGGATACTGAAGTTGTAGATCCGCAGCCACGAATCAATACTGAAAACCTATAAACAAAAATGAACCTCACCATTTCACTCGGTGAGGTTCATTTTTTTTAGTTTTTACGTGACTGTAAAATCGAAAGTTGTTGTTTATCTCTCCACTTAGCAAGCTCTTCTATGGAAGTAGAACCGTAGGATTCAAACGCAAGTGCTGCTAGACGCTGTCGCGTTTCTTCATCCATTAGGGGATTGCCTTGTGCTGCCCATGTTTTTTCCATTGTCGGTCCAAGGTGTTTCACAAAGGCGGCCATTCCACCTTCTCCACCCCCTAAATGCATGCCAAGCATGGGACCAGTTACCGCCCAGCGTAATCCAATTGAATCCTTTACGATTTCATCCATTTCGGCCATTGTCACTACTCCTTCATCAGCTAAATGCATTGCTTCACGAAGCAAGGCAAATTGAAGGCGATTGGCCACAAACCCAAATACTTCTTTTTTAATCAATTGTGGCTTTTTCCCGAGGGATTGATAAAACTTCATAGCTTGATCAATGGTTTGCGGAGCTGTCTTTTCTCCTGCAACGACCTCCACTAGGGGCATTACAAGAGGTGGATTAAACGGATGACCTATTGCAACGCGAGACGCGTCTTCCATGTTGGCGCTGATCTCACTGGCCGGGAGTGTAGAAGACGAAGAGAAAAATAGCGTATGTGCAGGTGCAAAACGTTCCATTTGCTGATAGAGCTGCTGCTTGAATTCTCTATTCTCAGGACCGTTCTCTTGCACCCAATCGGCATCGACTAATGCTTCTTTTAAATTGTTTGTAAAGCGTAGTACATCTTTGGAGTAGCTTGTTGGTAAGCCAAGAGACTCAAGAGTAGTTTGAACAGATTCATGGTGACGAATCCATACAGTTTCTAAATCTTCCCGAATGTCTGTCAATGTTACATGATGACCATGACTGAGAAATAAACTAGCCCATGATAAACCAATGGTTCCAGCACCAACAACTGTAATTGATTTGATTGTCATAATAAACCTCCTAAGTTTTCATACTACTATCCTATCAGAAGGCTTGAGGGAGTGGTGTGAATTGTTTTCAATACCTCCTAGCAGTATAATTGGAGCATCTAAATGTTTAGGAAGGGGATGACGGATGACCTTCACCGTCGATACAGCAATATTTGTTTTATCAGTTTTACTCATTATTGGAGTGGCTACTACAAAGTTCTCCTCTCGTCTTGGATTGCCCTCACTCGTACTCTTCATTGGGGTTGGTATGTTAGCCAGCCAATACATTTACTTCGACAATGCAAAAATCACTCAATTAGTTGGAATTCTCGCCCTCATTGTTATTTTGTTTGAAGGGGGTATGCAAACGAAATGGAAAACAATGCGAACAGTTCTTCCTGCTGCAGCCTCACTCGCGACTATTGGCGTTCTCCTTACAACAGTCGGGATTGGTGTTGTAGCAAAATTTGTATTAGATCTTTCTTGGCTGGAAGGCATGTTGTTCGGCGCTATTGTAGGTTCTACAGATGCAGCGGCAGTATTTGCGGTGCTTGGAAATAAAAACATCAAGCCTAATATTACTTCCACACTTGAAGCAGAATCTGGAACCAATGATCCAATGGCCGTGTTTTTAACCATAACGTTTATTAGCTTAATTCAAGCGCAGGCAGGTCCATTCATTTCCCTAGTTGGTGAGTTTTTCTGGCAGATGGGCATTGGGTTGCTTGTCGGTTTGATCATGGGACGTGTCTCTGTCTGGGCTATCAATAAAATTAATCTCGACTCATCGGGGCTGTATCCGGTTTTAGCGATGGGGTTTGCTATCTTCACCTACGCGTTTACCACCGCGATTGGTGCAAGTGGACTATTAGCGGTCTATGTCATGGCTGTACTAGTAGGAAACATGGATCTGACTTACCGTCACTCTATCTTCCGTTTCAATGAAGGCTTTGCTTGGATGATGCAAATTTGTATGTTTATACTTTTAGGTTTGCTGGTATTCCCAAATCAATTGAGAGAAGTCATCTGGCAAGGTTTGTTGTTAGCCCTTATTCTAATGTTTGTGGCACGTCCAATTGGAGTGTATATCAGCTTACTATTTAGTCAATTCAATGCTAAAGAAAAACTCTTTATCTCCTGGGCTGGGTTACGTGGGGCAGTGCCAATCGTGCTGGCCACCTATCCGCTGCTAGCGGGTATTGAAAATGCAGACTTACTGTTTAATGTCGTATTCTTCGTCGTGTTGCTGTCTGCGCTATTCCAAGGAGCAACGTTGACGCCGTTCGCTGAAAAATTGAAACTTGTTGGCCCGAAAGCGCTACAAGTACCTCATAGCTTGGAGTTAGTTTCTATCGGAAAAACCAACACAGAGATTATCGAGATTGTTATTGAGCCAGGAACAAAAATCGATGGTGCTGAGTTGAAGAATGTGGAATTGCCAACAGATACATTGATTACAGCTGTTATTCGAGGTGAGAGAGTTATCACACCAAGAGGTGATACATTCATTCAAGGTGGCGACGTCTTATACGTGTTGGTCTCCAAATTCAAACGTGAAAAAATCAAATCGTTATTCCGGCAATAACGGCAGTAGTATAGGTAACTTATATGAAGCAGCTTACGTAAATTCGTAAGCTGTTTTTATATGGGAAATGGTATACTGAATTCACAGAAGATACTGAAATGGGGGGAACTATGAATATTCAAACGCGAAATAATATAAACGTCTATGGAGAGGGAAATGAAGTGCTCATCTTTGTACATGGATTTGGGGCAAATCAAGACATGTGGCGGTTAGTGACTCCAGCCTTTTACCAAGACTATAAAGTTGTTTTGTACGATCACGTGGGTTCTGGTCGGTCGGATAGTGCATCCTATGACCCGAATAAATACAATGATTTAGAAGGGTATAAAACGGATTTGCTTGAAGTAATTGCCTATTTGGATGCGCCGGTGGTAACGCTTATTGGTCACTCAGTTGGTGCCATGATTAGCATGCTGGCAGCACTCGAAAAACCAGAGGTCGTTAAACAGTTAATCATGGTCGGTCCATCACCACGATACATGAATGACGAGAACTATATTGGCGGATTTGAAAAGAGCGATGTGGATGAGATGTTAGAGATGATGGAAATGAATTTTGTGGGGTGGGCAAGCTATTTAGCTCCTATAGCCATTCATCAAGAAAATGATGAAAAATTTGCAGAAGAGTTGAAAACAAGCTTTACCTCTACAAATGTGGAAGTGATCAATCAATTTGCCAAAGCTACATTTTATTCAGATTATCGTTCGCTACTTCCGCAAGTAAACACACCGGTACTTATCATGCAATGTTCAGATGATAGTATTGTGCCTGAAACTGTGGGCGACTATTTAGCAGAGAACCTTCCTAACGCAAGCTTAGTGAAATTAAATGCCAAGGGCCATTACCCACAACTTAGTCACCCAGAAGAAACAGTCAAATTCATACAAGCGTACTTACAAAATAGGACTGTTCCAGCTGATGCGTAAACGCATAGATGCGGCACCGTGTGGAATTATCACGATGACTCCAAAAGGAGTTATCCATTATGCTAATCAGACGTTTGCGGATTTATTGAAAGTGCCAGCAGAAGAATTGTTAGGCCAACACATCGAAATGTTTATGAATGTCTCAAATAGGTTAATGTTTCATACATACTTCTACCCGTACTTAACAATGTATGGAACGGTAGAGGAACTTTTGTTAACCCTTCGTGCAAAGGACGGTTCACCTGTCCCTCTATCCATTAGCGGGAAAAAGCATTTGATTGGACACGCTGAGATTATCGACTGTGTGTGTATCTCTATGAAAAAGAGATTTAATTATGAACAAGAACTACGGGATATTAGATCCAAGTTGGAACAAGTGCTTGAAGAGAAGAACAAAGCCTACGAAGAATTGCATATTTTAAGTGAGGAGATTCATCGACTTGCCCGTACAGATGAATTAACAGGTTTAGCCAATCGACGCTATGCCAATCAATGGATGGACCAAAAGCTCGCGGAAATGTCTGTAGGAACGGTATTCAATTTCATCATTGCCGATATTGATCACTTTAAAAACATTAATGATTCTTATGGGCATGCAATCGGTGATGTGGTTTTACAAAAAGTAGCCCAGATTTTAGAGGAGACTGTGCCCGGTGGGGGTATGGTTGGACGGTACGGCGGAGAAGAGTTTATTATTATACTACCGGCGATGACAGCTCAGCAGACCCGTGAGATAGGGGAAGAGGCTCGCCGGGCAATTCAAGCCATGACAGTCGTTCCGAAGAAAGTGACTGTTAGCTTAGGTAGTGCCGAATTTATGAGTACAGATAGTCGAGAGTCGCTCCTTTCAAGAGCAGATCGCGCTTTATATTTTGCGAAAATGACAGGGCGAGATAAATTTATTATGGATAAACAAGTACCAATAGACTTTGAGTTGAGGGGGTAAGAAGAAATGGGATGTCAAGGATGCACAGTAACAGACTTACGTTATACTTTCCAATTAAGTGGGGAGCATAACCTGTCCCTAATAGATGCAGTTTATGAATTTTTAAAGCGCAATGAAATTCCTGTGGATCAAACGAATCGTGAAATAACATTACCAGAACATCATGTTCCTGAAGTAATCAATTTCTTCGAAGACCATTTAGATATTGAGCAAATTTTATTCAAGACCGAGCAAACTGAGTGGACAACTCTTTCGGAATTAGGAAACTTTTTAGAGTTGAGTTGGATAGATGAGATTATTTTGCAAGAACGGGTGGAATGTCACTATCAACCAATTATCCGTTCTGATGGCATGTTATTTGGTTACGAACTTCTTGCGCGTTTTAAAGATGCGGAGGGAAAGGCTATATTTCCGAATGAAGCATTTGATGCGGCTAGGTCAAGAGGCAGGCTCTATGCGTTGGACCGGATGTGTCGGATGGCTGCAGTTCGTCACGCGGCTAGATTAGAACGAGTAAAAGCATTTATCAATTTTATCCCGACATCGATTTACTCACCCGAATTTTGTTTGCGAAGCACAATGCAACTAGCTAGCAAACTAAACGTAGATCCCCAACAACTAGTATTTGAAGTTGTAGAAACTGAACAAGTGGATGATGTTCAACATTTGAAAGATATTTTGACCTATTACAAAGAAAAAGGATTTATGTATGCTCTTGATGATATGGGGGAAGGGTTCAGCACGCTTGAAATGCTGACAGGAATTGAGCCACATTATATGAAACTCGACCGTAAATATGTGACGGACATTCATGAAGATCAAGAGAAGCAAAGAGTAGCACTCCAATTTTTAACACAAGCACGCAAGATGGGTACTGTCCCGTTAGCTGAAGGAATTGAAACGGAACAGGAATATAACTGGTTAAAAGAATCAGGATATGTCTTATTCCAAGGTTACTATATTGGTAGACCGCAACCAGAACCCGCGACAATAGACGCCCTCAATTTTTGAGGCGTCTTTTTTGTAAAGTTAACAGTGGAAACAAACTGCATTGTCATGTAAAATGTTTAAATATAAACATCAAGGAGGAACTACCGATGGTCAAAATGAAAAAGAAACGAAAAAAAATTAAAAATCAACTACTCTCCACAATGCAACCTGCAACATCTCTAGAAATTACGGAGCAATTACAAAGATTAGCACTTGAATGGAATCGTAGCATGGAAGCTTCATTTGCCAATGAAGCGATGACGTTTACCCAATACAACGCATTGAGAAAAATCAAGGAATATCAGCCGCTTCACCAGCAACAATTGAGCGACCTATTATCTGTAACAAAAGGTAATGTAAGCCAGTTGATAACACGTCTTGAAAAAGCTGATCTTGTGAAAACGGAGAAATCAGGAAACTTGAAACTACTCTCTCTAACTTCAAAAGGTGAACAAGAAGTAAGTCGCTTAAACGAGACAGCTGTAGACGCCGATAAACATTTCTTAGGTCATTGGACCAGTGAAGAGCAACAAGTGTTGAATGGATTATTAAAGAAAGCGCTTTCAAAATAATAGCAAATTTCTGAATATTATATGAAAATATGAAAAGGTGGGCAAGTTTAATGGAAGAGACGATTACCCGCCTAGAAATAGATGGGAAAGAAATTATTCTAATAGGTGCTGCACACGTTTCAAAAGCTAGTGCTATCGAAGTGAAAGAAGTTATCGAACGAGAACGTCCTGACTCTGTTTGTATAGAACTGGATCAACAACGCTTCCAATCTATCCAACAAGGTGACAAGTGGAAGAACATGGACATCTTCAAGGTTATAAAAGAAAAGAAGGCAACCATGCTATTGATGAATCTAGCAATATCTTCTTTTCAAAATCGTATGGCTAAGCAATTTGATGTGACTCCTGGACAAGAGCAATTACAAGGAATTGAAAGTGCTAAAGAAGTTGGCGCTGAATTAGTGCTTGCTGACCGGGACATTCAAATTACGTTTGCACGCATTTGGGCCAACTTAGGGTTTTGGGGAAAATCACAACTATTAGCGGGTGTCATTTTTGGGATTTTTGAAAAAGACACGATTACAGAAGAAGAGATGGAAAAAATGAAGCAACAAGATACGCTTCAAGCGGTGCTTGCTGAATTTACGGAGTCTTTTCCAAAATTAAAAGAACCTCTAATCGATGAAAGAGATCAATACCTAGCTCAAAAAATTAGAACTGCTCCAGGTCAAAAAATCGTAGCAGTTCTAGGTGCTGCTCACGTACCAGGAATCACAAGAGAGATTCACCGAGACCATGATCTTGAAAAACTTTCAGAACGGCCACCGAAGTCAATCGTGCCGACAATCTTAGGTTGGGCATTGCCAATCATAATTGTAGCGCTGATCGTTGCTACTTTCTTTATCAATCCAGAAGCGGGTACAAATCAAGCGCTAAGCTGGATTCTGTGGACAGGAACAATGGCTGCTATCGGAGCTGCTGTCGCTTTCGGTCATCCATTAGCCGTGGTTTCAGCCTTTTTCGCTGCCCCCATTACTGCGCTGCATCCTATACTGGCGTCAGGCTGGGTATCAGGACTTGTCCAAGCCTTCATGCGTAAACCAACTGTTGCGGACTTTGAGCGTTTATCAGAAGATGTTTTCACAGTGAAGGGTTTTTGGCGCAATAAAGTGACGCGCGTGCTCCTCGTAGTGGTCTTAACAAACATCTTTGGGTCGATTGGTACGTTAATCGGTGGAGCTGA
Organism: Chryseomicrobium sp. FSL W7-1435; assembly: GCF_038595005.1. GTDB lineage: Bacteria > Bacillota > Bacilli > Bacillales_A > Planococcaceae > Chryseomicrobium. The sequence continues at coordinate 69,409 of NZ_CP151997.1, read as the reverse complement.
CGTCATTCGTCTGTTCTTGAAAAATATCGGGTTTTAGAAAGTAGGCACCAACTTATGACAGCTTCACATTACTTATATACTTACGGCTACACCGAAGATGAAGGAGAACTTGCAGAGCTTGAAATACGGGCGTTTTTTGGTGCTACCGTGAAGGGAAAAGTGATTCTTTCGGACATTTCCATAGATCCGTCCCGAAGTGTCTTCATTCGCGAAAAACTTCACATTCTTACGCAAGCAACCAACGTAGCAGATCTTATAGAAAAAGCGCGTGAATACGGTTGTGCATCAGAATCGTATAAAGTCATCTTCTTGAAACACGAATTATCCAATATGACTGGCGAATGGAAAGTTGAACAGCGCCTGCAACTTGCAAGAACTATCGGAAACCAAATGCCAGGAATTTTGGATCTCAAAACACCGAGCCGCATTTACGCAATTACCAACTTAAATGGTGTTTGGTATCTGGGGAACTATGAAAAAAGTAAGCCTATCTGGATGAAACATGTGAAAAAACCACAAGGCTATTCAACTGCTTTAAATGCACGCACTGCGCGTACACTCGTCAACATTGCGAATCCTCATGAGGAAGCTCTGACTATGATTGACCCGTGTTGTGGCATCGGCACAGTTCTGGTAGAAGCGGCATCAATGGGCATGCTTGTTAAAGGCCGCGACAAAAACCCGCTTGCTTGTAGTGGTGCTCGTGACAATCTTCAGTATTATAATTATCCAATTCCTATTGATATCGAAATAAAAGTGATTGAGGACGAGCAAGGGCAATACGACGTAGCATTTCTAGATTTACCGTATAACCTTTATACACACTCCACTGAAGTGCAGCAACATGCGTTGATCACACATGCTGCTCGAATTGCCGATAGAGTAGTGATTGTCACAATTGATTCGATGGACGAGGCGATTCAACACGCAGGGTTACAAATAGTTGACCGTGCAACTACTACCAAACAACGTTTTACACGTGAAATCCTAATTTGCCAAAAGCCTGACCTTTCGAACTGAAAGGTCAGGTTTTTTGTGTGCAATAAAATTTTATTTTGACTTTGAAACAATCTTTATTGAAAAATTCTATATAATCTGACAAAATAGGAAGTGGGAGAAATGAAAGCGTATTCATTGCGCAAAATTTACTAACCAAAGGGAGAGATGAGAATGGTTTATAAGTTTCCAAACACAGACGGTGCAGTCGTCAATTTCAAAGAACAGTATGATAACTTTATTAATGGGGAATGGAAAGCGCCAGTAAAAGGTCAATACTTTGAAAACATCACACCTGTGACAGGTAAAGTATTCACAAAAATTGCACGCTCTACTTCTGAAGACATTGAACTTGCCTTAGATGCCGCTCATGCCGCGAAAGATAGCTGGGGAACTACTTCTGTTGCAGAACGTGCTGTTATTTTAAATAAAATTGCGGATCGTATAGAAGAAAATTTAGAATTGCTTGCTGTCGCCGAAACATGGGACAACGGGAAGGCAGTTCGTGAAACACTAAATGCAGATTTACCGCTGGCAATCGATCACTTCCGCTATTTCGCAGGAGCTATTCGAGCGCAAGAAGGGAACTTGAGCCAGATTGATAACAACACAGTTGCTTATCATTTCCACGAGCCACTAGGAGTTGTAGGTCAAATTATACCTTGGAACTTCCCGATTTTAATGGCTGTTTGGAAATTGGCACCAGCACTTGCTGCAGGAAACTGTGTAGTGTTAAAGCCAGCAGAACAAACACCTGCATCCATTCTTGTGTTAATGGAGCTAATTGAAGATTTACTACCACCAGGTGTCATTAATATCGTCAATGGATTTGGACTAGAAGCTGGTAAGCCTCTTGCTTCAAGCCCGCGCATTGCTAAGATCGCCTTTACAGGTGAAACGACTACTGGTCGTTTGATCATGCAATACGCTTCACAAAACTTAATTCCTGTAACTTTAGAATTGGGTGGGAAATCACCTAACATTTTCTTCGAAGATATTATGGACAAAGATGATGCTTTCCTAGACAAAGCTGTTGAAGGATTTGTCTTGTTCGCACTCAATCAAGGAGAAGTTTGTACATGTCCTTCTCGTGCGTTGATTCAAGAGTCGATCTACGATAAGTTCATGGAAAAAGTATTGCAACGTGTTGAAGCAATTGCAACAGGCAATCCGCTTGATCCAAACACGATGATGGGTGCACAAGCATCAACGGAACAAATGGAAAAAATCTTGTCTTACTTAGATATTGGTAAACAAGAAGGTGCTGAATGTCTTACTGGAGGAGAACGTAATGATCTAGGTGGCGACTTTGCAGAAGGGTATTATATTAAGCCTACTGTCTTCAAAGGCCATAACAAAATGCGTATCTTCCAAGAAGAAATCTTTGGTCCTGTTGTTTCAGTAACTACGTTCAAAACAAAAGAAGAAGCACTTGAAATCGCTAACGACACGTTATATGGTCTAGGTTCAGGTGTGTGGACGCGCGATATGAACACAGCTTACCGTTTCGGTCGTGGTATTAAAGCTGGACGCGTTTGGACAAACTGCTACCATGCTTATCCTGCGCACGCGGCATTTGGCGGATACAAAATGTCAGGTATTGGACGCGAAAACCATCTGATGATGTTAAGTCATTATCAACAAACTAAGAACTTACTAGTTTCATATGATGAAAACAAACTAGGATTCTTCTGATCTGCTAGAGGAGGTGAAAACAATGACAGAACGTGTTATAGCTACGGAGGCCGCTCTTGAGTTGATTGCCTTATTGACAGAAAAGCACGGGCCTGTGATGTTTCACCAATCAGGCGGGTGTTGTGACGGGTCTTCCCCTATGTGTTATCCGGAAGGGGACCTACTAATTGGTGATCAAGATATTTTTCTAGGCACAATCGGTGACGCAAAATTCTACATTCATAAGAATCAATATGATTACTGGAAACATACGCAGTTGATTATTGATGTGGTAGATGGGCGCGGAGGAATGTTTTCGTTAGAGGGAGTGGAGGGGAAAAGGTTCCTCACTCGCTCTCGAGCATTCACTAGTGAAGAGAACAAAGAACTTCAAAATACGTAAAAGTAATGGCTCCTCCTTCATGGGAGGAGTTCTTTTTTGTATAATGGAAGCATGGACAAGGAGGATGACCATGCAAATTGAATCATTTGAAGTGGAACAACTGCAAGATCCTACTGGAATTGTAGAAGGTGACCGCTATGAATTTTTAATCGGACTCGCGTATGATGAGGAAGATGAACTGTTCGAAGAGACAGAATCAATCGACGTAAGAATAATTTTTGCAGATGATGCCAAAGGGCAACGCATCGTGCAAGCTCATTTTATCGATCGTGCCACTGCTAAAGTACTCGATTTTGAGTTCGAAGAAGAAGAGCTCCAACTGCTACAATTATTTTGTCAGGAACATTATAAAGAAACGGACCAATGAAAGACGAGGTGAACACGATGAAATTTACAGATTTAGTACCAGCTATCGCTATAGAACAAACTATGCACGAACGTGAAGTGGCGATAACTGGACTTGCTTATAGCTCACGCAAAGTACAGCCTGGTCATGTCTTCGTTTGTATTCGTGGAGTGAAAGCCGATGGACATACGTTTGCTCCAGCAGCAGTGAATGCAGGGGCGGTAGCTCTTGTTGTCGAAGAGTTCATAAAAGAACTTGATGTACCCCAATATCGTGTTCGAGACGCTCGTAGCAGTTTAGCAGCTCTGGCAGATGCATTTTATGGGCATCCCACTCAAAAAATGAAAACAATTGGAATTACTGCTACAAACGGCAAGACGTCGACATCCTTCATGGCGAATGCCATCTTAGAAGAGCAGGGTCTTCAAACAGGATTGATTGGAACTGTAGTGGTTAAGATTGGCCAAAAGGCAGAACCATCTGAACTAACTACGCCAGAATCGCTAGACCTACAACGATATTTTTCAGAGATGGTGGAGCAATCCATTAAACATGCGGTGATGGAAGTATCTTCGTCGGCACTTGAATTAGACCGTGTAGGCAGTGTGGATTTTGATATTGTGACGTTCAATAATATTAGTCGTGAACACATTGATTTGCATTCATCGTTCGAAAACTATGTGATGCACAAATCGAAATTGGTGACGCGTGCGGGCGCTGATAAGGTGGCCATCTTAAATCTGGATGATGCCTACTCTGCAGCACTTCAAAATCAAACAGAAGCCCACGTGATTACAATAGGTGTAGAGAGTGAAGAGGCAGACATTCGCTGTACAGACCTTGATCTATCGACAGGTCGCGCAAACTTCACGGTTTCTATTGCTCGTACTATAGAGACGCCACAAGGTACGATTCCACAGGGCGAGTTCCAAGTGTCGCTTGGTACTCCGGGTTATCATTCTGTTTATAATTCACTAGTAGCGATTGCTATTGGTCTTCTTTGCGAAGCGTCTGTTGAAATCATTCAAAAAGCTATGCATGATTTTACAGGTGTGGAGCGCCGTTTTGAAATGATCTTTGAAGAAAGTTTCAAAGTAATTGATGACCACTTTGCGAACAGTGGCAACATTGATATTACACTGGGAACTGTTGAAAAGATGGATTATCAAAACCTGAAGCTGATCTACGCAATTCGTGGAGATAGAGGCGTAACCGTCAACCGTGAAAATGCAGAGGCGATTGTTCGGTGGGCACCGAAACTGGGATTGACAGAGGTGATTGCCACTGTTAGTAAGTCTCACGTTACTGCAAAAGATGTAGTAGCCGAAGAAGAGAAAGCCGTGTTCCTAGAAGTGATGGAAGCAGCAGGGATCACGGTTCATCTGTATGAAGAATTACCAGAAGCAGTACAACAAGGACTTGCCCAGGCAAACGATAAAGATGTTGTGCTCCTTGCAGGGTGCCAAGGGATGGACTACGGGGCTAAGTATGCACTTGAACAACTTGCAGAAATGAATCCTGGATTAGATCGTGAAAAATTATTTAAACCGCTTGCTACACGCGTAGCTGGTGTATAACAAATAAGACCTGAAGCGGCGATTGCTTCAGGTCTTTCTTTGTCTTTTCCAATTTTCTAGTTCCTTTACCAGTCAATATCCTCGTGATCCGGATAATCGGCCGACAGTTTGATGTTATGCACAGCGCTCTTTGTTTTATTCGCTTCCGCTATCACTTTTTGTTTGAAAGCTTCGTAATCATTCCCGCCTACAATGATGTTGCGTGCTATTTTCGGTAGTAACCCCTTACGTTCTTCTTTCGGCACATTCAAATAAGACAGGGCCAACATGTCCACATACTGCGTTGCATAGTCTTCTGTAGAACGTTCTGGTGACAATAAAGCTTGTTTCACATCAGAGAAGTCCTCGTCTGGCATTGCAACCTCTAATGCTTCAATGACCTTCGCTTGAAACAGGCGAACCTCCATCGTGTATAAATGAAGATGCGGATGTTTGATATTTTTGGTGCGCAATAATACAAAATCATTTAAGCCTAATGCAGTGAATAGAAGCTCTGGCCACAGCATTTTATAGCCAAAGTAAACATTGCGCTCTGGTGTAATCGTGCTTTGCTGTTTTAATTGATCGCGACTAGCGCCATTTGAAACAAGTAAGACATCTGCTTTACCTTTGCGCGCTGCCGCAAGTTTGACTAGCGCAGCATGCAGTCGCTCATGTGTACTTTGATATTCATAATACTTATTGGTCTCTCCGATTAAATCAAAAGCAGCAGTCAAGAATGCGTCAAAATCCCAAATGTCTCCGCTGATAGTGGCTCCTGTAGCATAAGGTGTCGATTGAATCGTTAACATCCTGCATCTCTCCCTTTACGAACGTTTCGGTTGATAGTCAAGCAGTTTGAACAGTTCCTTCTTTTCATCTTCCGTTAAATCCCGCCATTTACCGATTGGTAAGTTACCAAGCTCGATATTCATAATACGCACGCGCTGCAATCGTTTAATTGTAAACCCGAGTGCTGAACACATGCGACGGATTTGTCGGTTGAGGCCTTGTGTCAAAATGATCGAGAATGTATGAGGTCCGAGTTTTTTCACTCTAGCCGGTTTTGTCACCGTGTCTAAAATCTTTACACCCGATGCCATCTTATCTATAAAAGTATCTGTGATTCGTTCGTTGACAGTCACGATGTATTCTTTGTCATGCTCATTTTCTGAGCGCAGGATCTCATTGACGATGTCGCCATCGTTGGTTAATAAAATCAGGCCGTCAGAATCTTTATCCAAGCGTCCGATGTGAAATATGCGTTTTTCATGATTGATAAAATCAACGATATTCCCTTCAATATGTCGCTCTGTCGTGCTAGTAATCCCAACAGGTTTGTTTAATACGAGGTAGACCAGTTGTTGTTCTTGAGAAATCACAGTCCCATCAACTTTCACTTCGTCTCCATCTTCGACCCGACTTCCAAGCTCTGCTTGCTTGCCATTGATCACTACGCGACCATCTAAAATCCACTGATCGGCGCCGCGGCGGGAAACAATTCCAGCATCAGCTAAATATTTATTAATACGCATCATGTGCCTCCTTATGGATTTTTAAATAATTTAAACCAGCCTTTATAAGTAAACCAGGTCAACATTCCGCCTGCTGTTAAAAACATGAACAATAATACGCCGAAATAGCCAAACGACCATTCTAATTCAGGCATGTTCACAAAGTTCATGCCGTAGACACCTGCAATAAATGTTAAGGGGATAAACACCGTCGAAACAATGGTTAACGTCATCATGATCCGATTCATTCGGCTCGCATTCATGGACATGTGACTATCGCGAATATCGGCGGTTAAGTCTCGGTTTGAGTCAATCATCTCAGAAAGTTTGATGAGGTGATCGTAAATATCTTCAAAATAGGTGCGTTCTTCTTGTGAAAAGTTCAAACGAGAAGAGGCTAGCATACGGTACAGCAAGTCGCGCATAGGATTGATAGTTCTTCTGAGATGGAGTAAGTCGCTACGAATCTCAAAAACCCTATTCATCGAAAATTGGTCGTGGTGGCGGGACATGTCATCTTCCACTTCGTTTAAAAAGTCTTCAATCTTGTAGATGATGGGGAAGTAGTGATCGACTACTTTATCGATGATTTGATAAAGCGCCTGCATGGAACCACGTTTCCACGATTTTGTACTATGTACTAAGCGGTCAAGTGCTTCATCTAGTTCGTGCATTTCTTCATAATGGAAGGTCACCACAAAGTTTCCTCCAACGAAGACATCTAACTCTTCGGCTTCCATCGTTTTCTCGTTGTATGTATGCAATACAAAAAAGGTGTGCCTGTCGTAGTTATCAAGTTTGGGACGCTGCAGGTCATGCAGGCAATCCTCTATTGCTAGTGGGTGAAATTGAAAAAAATCAGCCAGTAGATTTTGCTCATCAAGGGTCGGGTTACTAATATCTACCCAATACCACTCAAATAAATTATCCTTCAACTCGTCGAGAGTAAAGTTTTGGACGAGTTCATGGTCTGTCGTCACACCGACGGTACGAATCATCAAACCACCTCCTGCTTGTTTTATCATACCCCCTAGAAGCCAAAGTAAAAAGTATTTCTCGCATTGACAGTAGAGGACGTGTTTCGTATAGTTAGTGTAACAACTTTCGGAAAGAGGTGAAGCATTATGGCAACTGTATATGTGAAATCACGCATCTGTTCAGTCAGCATGCTTCATCCTCTATGTCTACTTTCTGGCCCACGTTTCTAAGGGGGCAGTCGTTTTCCTATGGAGAGAAGCTGTTTCTGAGCGCAGATGCGTGCAGAGACAGCTTTTTTTGTTGGCAAAAAGCAACCCATGAGAGCCAGCAACTACCTATAGTGGAGGAAACAAAATTGACGAATTTATTTAATTACGGTTGGACAGAGGAAAGACAAATGGAACAAACGCACGAAGGGATTCCGGGTCGTGTGGTCCTGGCGCATAAAGGGCTTTATCGCGTGGTGACCGAAAGAGGAGAATGGCTGGCTACTCCAAGCGGGAAGTTTAGCTATACCCATACAAGAGGAGACTATCCGGCTGTCGGAGACTGGGCCATTGTCGAGCAGATGCCAGGTGAAGAGCGGGCAATCATTCACCAACTTTTACCACGCGCATCTCAATTTGAGAGAAAAGCAGCAGGCCTGAAAACAGAAGTGCAAGTCATTGCAGTAAACGTGGATTATGCATTTTTAACAATGTCCTTGAATCAAGATTTTAACTTGCGCCGTATAGAAAGGTACTTGATTGCAGCGTATGATTCTGGTGCATTGCCTGTTGTGGTTTTGACAAAAAAAGATATGTGTGAGGATCCGCGTTCTTACGAGAAGCAGGTAGAAGAAATAGCTTTTGGGGTTCCGATTTATACAGTGAGCAGTAAAACGGGAGAAGGAATTGATGGAGTGCAAGAATTGCTGAAGCCGAATAAAACAGCTGCTCTTCTCGGGTCTTCAGGTGTTGGCAAGTCTTCTCTAGTCAATGCGTTACTTGGTAGTGACTTGATGGCGGTAAGTGAAATTCGAGAAGACGATGCAAAAGGGCGCCACACGACTACGCACAGGGAACTAGTTTTAATTCCGGATGGAGGAGCAATCCTGGATACCCCAGGAATGCGTGAATTTCAGATGTGGGATTCAGGCGAGAGCTTAGGGGAAAGTTTCACGGATATAGAAGAATTTGCGGCACAGTGTAGATTCCGAGATTGTCAGCACCAAAAAGAACCGGGATGCGCTGTACAAAAAGCGATTGAAACGGGCTCTTTAAAAAGGGAGCGCTACACGAGTTATTTAAAACTGCAGCGCGAACTCGCTCATATGGAACGGAAAGCGGATCAAGCAGCGCAACGCGAAGAGCGTAATAAATGGAAAACAATTTCGAAAACGCTGCGAACTCTACCCAAACGGTAGTAAAACACGAACCATCTTCTGAAAAGAAGGTGGTTTTTTCGTGTTTTTCCTAAAAAGGGTTGCAATTGGTTTTAAAAGCGAATAATATTGGTAAGTATTTTAAAAATGTTCGTATTTAGGAGGGTTTTCATGTTTCGTCTACAAGAACATGGTACAACCGTTAAAACAGAAGTAGTAGCTGGTATTACTACATTTTTAACGATGGTCTACATTGTTATCGTCAATCCCGTAATTTTAGCGGACGCAGGAGTCCCGTTTGATCAAGTATTTTTAGCAACAATCATTGCAGCTGTAGTTGGTACACTATGGATGTCACTCTTTGCAAATTACCCCATTGCCATCGCGCCCGGTATGGGACTAAACGCATTTTTCACCTACACGGTAGTTATATCGTCCAATGGTCAGATTGATTATTTAACAGCCTTTTCAGCTGTCTTTATTGCTGGTCTTATTTTTGTCCTTCTTTCTTTAACATCGTTGCGAGAGAAGTTAATCATCAGTATCCCTTCGAACTTGAAACATGGGATCACAGCAGGAATCGGACTTTTCATTTCCTTCATTGGACTGCGTATGTCAACGATCGTGGAAGCGCATGAAACCAACTTAGTAAAATTAGGTGATCTGTCTAGCCCCGCTGTTATGCTCACGTTGTTTGGTTTACTCGTGACACTCATTCTCATGGTGCGCAATGTCTATGGAGCCATCTTTTATGGAATGGTAGCCACTGGAGTAGTGGCGTTCTTTACAAAGCAGCTTACATTTAACGGATTTTTTGAAGTTCCTTCTCTACCGGAAGGCATTCTTGTCTGGAATCCAGTAGCAGCCTTTACTGATGTGATTCAATTTGGAATGCTAGGTATTGTCGTATCCTTTGTTTTAGTTACTTTATTTGATACAACGGGTACGATGGTAGGTGTTGCCAAGCAGGCAGGCTTAATGAAAGGGGAACGATTGCCACGAGCTCGTCAAGCACTGTTAGCGGACTCAGTCGCTACAACTGTGGGCTCTATGTTTGGGACAAGCCCGACGACCGCTTATATTGAATCATCTACTGGAGTGGCAGTTGGAGGTCGTACTGGACTGACGACGTTGACAGTAGGAATTCTATTTATCGTGGCCGCCTTTTTTGGACCGTTCGTTGCTTCGCTCTCCAATGTTGCAGCTATCACAGCACCAGCACTTATCATCATCGGTTCTCTAATGATCGGTGCAGTGAAACATATCGATTGGGATTCATTTGATGAAGCTTTCCCAGCATTTATAGTCATCTTGGCCATGCCATTGACATCAAGTATCGCTACAGGGATAGAACTTGGGTTCATTATTTACCCGATCCTTAAGGTAGTTCAAGGACGATTCCGTGAAGTTCACCCGCTTCTTTATATCTTTGCAGTTCTATTCTTGTTCCAACTTATCTATTTACCACATTGATTCGAAGCGCACCGAGAAATCGGTGCGTTTTTTTCTTGGAGCAAAACAATTGCGTGTTGAAAGTTGAATTCGTATAATAAAGTCAAAGATAGTCAAAGTCAGTAGGAGGTGACACCATGAAAAATATCTCGGATATTATAGAAGGGTATTTGAAAAGTATTATCGAAACTACTAATCAAGGGCAGATTGAAATTAAGCGCAATGAAGTAGCGGAGAAATTTCAATGTGTGCCTTCTCAAATCAATTATGTGATCAACACCCGATTTACCGTTGATCGTGGCTACATCGTAGAGAGCAAACGTGGCGGTGGAGGCTACATTCGTATTTTGCGAGTAGAAATGACAGACCAAACTGACGTCATACGCAACATGCTGGATGTGCTAGAAGAGGGTGCTTCTGAATCGATTGTGGAAGACATGGTTTACCGACTGCTTGACCTGGCTATAATTTCAAAACGAGAGGCTAAATTAATTGTAGCAGCCTGTGCGCGGTCAACATTGTCTGTACCTCTGCCACTGCGCGATCAATTACGGGGACGTGTCGCCCAAGCGATGCTAATTACCCTGCTTCAACACGATAGAGAAAGGTAGGATGCCAAGTGATCTGTGAAAATTGTAAACAGCGTCCTGCACATGTCAAAATGACCGTGACGCAAAATGGAGAACCGTTTACACGGCATCTGTGTGATGTTTGTGCAAGCCAGCTGCATCCTTTTCAAAACCAGCAGGACCCACTTACTGTGCACCAACTATTAACTAACTTGTTTACACCTGAACATGCTACCACGCAAGCAAATCGTGAAAAAAGTCAATGGAGTTGTCCGACATGCGGTTGGACGTATGAACGCTTTGTCCATCGTGGCAAATTCGGTTGTGCCGATTGTTATGAGACATTTGGTAACGCGTTGCCACCCGTCATGAAACGTTTACACAACGGCAATGCGGAGCACACAGGTCAAGTTCCAGAAGCCTATGAAGAGACTCGCGATTTAAAACGTCGCATTGAAGATATACGCTCACGTATGCAAGATGCCATTGCCCAAGAAGAATTTGAAACAGCTGCTGAGCTTCGTGATCAGGCCCGAGAGCTTGAAACCAAGCTTTCGAAAGGGGGCGATTGACGGTGGAGATGGACGGCTTTTTGAAAAATCAAGTGACTAGTTGGATGGAAAGTTCTGGTGAATATGCCGACATCGTCATGAGTACACGCATTCGTTTGGCAAGAAATATAGCAGGATATCAATTTCCTCTGGCATTTACAGAGGATGAAGCGCATAAAATCGAACAGACTGTTAGTGGCATTTTAGTGTATCAAGAAAAACTGCCTCACCAGTTTACTTCTTATCAAATGAAGCAGCTTGACTCCCTTGATAAGCAAGTGCTCATCGAGAAGCATCTAATTAGTCCAAGTTTGATTGAAGCAGATCATGAAGCAGCAGCTGTCATTTCAGAGGATGAGTCGCTGAGCATTATGATCAATGAAGAAGATCATTTGCGTATCCAATGTATTTTACCTGGCCTTCAGTTGGAGGACGCTTATAAACAGGCGCGAAGTATAGACCGCATTCTTGACCGTCAAATCAACTATGCATTTGATGAAAAATACGGCTATTTGACCACTTGCCCGACTAATACGGGCACTGGCTTACGCGCTTCCGTCATGATGCATTTACCAGCCCTCACAGCGACAAAACAAATGAATAAAATTGCGCCAATCATCAACCGTCTTGGCATGGTTGTGCGGGGAATATACGGCGAAGGTAGTGAAGCCCTCGGCAACGTCTACCAAGTGTCCAATCAAGTGACTCTTGGAAAAGCGGAAGTAGAGATTTTACAGGAACTACAGGGATTGACGAAGCAACTGATTGAAAAAGAACGAGAAGCAAGAAAAGCGTTGCTTGCCCATTCACGAATTTCGCTAGAAGATAAATTGTTCCGTTCATTAGGCACGCTGCGTCATGCGCGTCTCTTATCAACAGAAGAAGCAGCAGCTTGTTTATCTGATGTAAGACTAGCTATTGATTTGGACATTATTACGCACATTAACAAGACCATTTTAAATGAATGCATGATTTTCATGCAGCCAGGATTTTTACAGCAATATGCCGGATCCTCCTTATCCCCGAAAGACCGCGATGTGTTTCGGGCAAAAATGATTAGGGAACGGTTGACTATAGAAGAAAAAGGGGAGAACTCATATGATGTTTAATCGTTTTACACAACGCTCACAAAAAGTGCTTCAACTTGCACAAGAAGAAGCAATTCGTTTAAAACATGAAGCGATTGGGACAGAACATATACTTCTTGGTTTGATCCGAGAAGGGAATGGCATTGCAGCGAAAGCTTTAGAAGCAAGCAATGTCGATCCAAAAGCCATTGAAGAAGGCATCGAAGAACTTGTAGGCACGGGCGAAAAAGATGTGGGACCGATCGTACATTACACACCGCGTGCTAAAAAAGTTATCGAACTTTCCGTTGATGAATCACGAAAATTAGGCCATTCTTACATCGGGACAGAGCATTTATTACTTGCTCTAATTCGTGAAGGAGAAGGGGTAGCTGCACGTGTGCTAAGCAATGCAGGCATTAGCTTGAATAAAGCACGCCAACAAGTACTGCACTTACTTGGAAGCAGTGACCAGGCCAACAATTCGGCTTCCACATCTTCTGCCTCTACAGCAAGCACACCGACTCTTGATGGGTTGGCTCGTGATTTAACGCAAATTGCTCGTGAAGGAACATTGGATCCGGTAATCGGACGTAGCAAAGAAATTACGCGTGTCATCGAAATTTTAGCACGTCGTACAAAAAACAATCCGGTTCTAATCGGTGAGCCTGGTGTGGGTAAAACAGCAATTGCTGAAGGACTTGCCCAACAGATCGTTCATAATGAAGTGCCAGAAATTCTGCGCGACAAGCGCGTCATGACGTTAGATATGGGAACAGTCGTTGCAGGTACAAAATACCGCGGTGAATTTGAAGACCGCTTGAAAAAAGTGATGGACGAAATTCGTCAAGCGGGCAATATCATCTTGTTCATTGATGAACTTCATACGCTGATTGGTGCCGGTGGTGCTGAAGGTGCTATTGATGCATCGAACATTTTGAAACCAGCTCTAGCACGTGGAGAGCTGCAATGTATCGGGGCAACAACTCTTGATGAGTACCGTAAATACATTGAAAAGGATGCGGCTTTAGAGCGTCGTTTCCAACCGATTCAAGTGGATGAGCCATCTGTTGATGAAGCCATTCAAATTATTTATGGTCTACGTGACCGTTACGAAGCGCATCACCGTGTGAAAATTACAGATGCAGCGGTTGAAGCGGCGGTGAAAATGTCGGATCGCTACATCTCAGATCGTTTCCTTCCAGATAAGGCAATCGATTTAATCGATGAGGCAGGTTCAAAAGTGCGCCTTCGTTCTTACACGACGCCACCGAATCTGAAAGAGATGGAGCAGCAACTTGAGAGTTTGCGTTCTGAGAAGAATGCAGCTGTTCAGAGTCAAGAGTTTGAGAAAGCTGCTTCGTTCCGCGACAAAGAGCAGAAATTAAAAGATGAACTAGAGAAATTAAAAGACAACTGGAAAGAAAAGCAAGGGAAAGCAGAGACAGAAGTTACTGTTGAAGATATTGCTGCAGTAGTTTCCATGTGGTCTGGTGTACCGGTTTCAAAACTGGCGCAGACAGAGTCAGACAAACTGTTGAAGCTTGAAGACACGCTTCACCAGCGTTTAATCGGCCAATCTGAAGCGGTTGATGCCATTTCTCGTGCGATTCGCCGTGCACGTGCTGGCTTGAAAGATCCAAAACGTCCAATCGGTTCATTCATTTTCCTTGGTCCAACAGGGGTCGGGAAAACTGAGCTAGCGCGAGCGCTTGCAGAAGTGATGTTTGGAGATGAAGATTCGATGATTCGTATCGACATGTCTGAGTATATGGAAAAGCACTCGACATCACGTCTTGTTGGTTCACCTCCAGGATATGTAGGTTTTGAAGAAGGTGGGCAATTGACGGAGAAAGTTCGTCGTAAACCTTATTCCGTCATTCTTTTAGATGAGATTGAAAAAGCGCATCCAGACGTCTTTAACATCTTGTTACAAGTGTTAGAAGATGGACGCCTAACAGATTCTAAAGGCCGTACAGTCGATTTCCGCAATACAGTGCTTATCATGACTTCAAACGTCGGTGCGGATGCTGTGAAATACAACAAATATGTTGGTTTCAACCTAGAAGAAAGTGGCGCAAAAGATTATAAAGAAATGAAGTCAAAAATGCTTGAGGAACTGAAAAAAGCGTTCCGTCCGGAATTCCTCAACCGTCTTGATGAAATGATCGTGTTCCATTCATTAGAGCGTGAACACTTGAAAGAGATCGTGACATTGATGGCAAATCAGCTGACAAAACGCTTGAAAGAGCAAGATATCGAGCTAGAATTAACAGAAGCAGCGAAAGAAAAAATCGCCAAAGAAGGCTACGATCCAGACTATGGTGCGCGACCATTACGCCGTGCTCTTCAAAAACACGTCGAAGATCGATTGTCTGAAGAAATCCTAAAAGGCGAAGTGTTAACGGGACAATACATTGTATTTGATGTAGAAGAGGACGAATTTGTCGTCCGCACGCAAAAAGCAGAACCGATTAGTGAATAATACGACAGCACCCCATTCCTAAAAGTAGGAAGGGGTGTTGTTTTTCGTTTGGTTAAAAATGCGGTATACTACCATTAGAACGCACGTTCTTGAGGAGGCAGTTATGGCTAAACGAAAAACGAAATTTATGTGCAATGATTGTGGCTATGAATCAGCAAAATGGATGGGGAAATGCCCGGGTTGTGGCAACTGGAATACGATGGTCGAAGAAGTCGAGGTCGTCTCTAAAGGGCCGAAACGTTCTTTTGTGACATCAGACGGTCCGTCTATGAAAGCGACGCCCATTAACGCAGTTGAAACACAAGAAGAACCGCGTGTCGATACTTCACTTGGCGAGTTGAACCGCGTTCTAGGCGGCGGGATTGTTCCGGGCTCTCTGATCTTAATTGGTGGAGACCCAGGTATTGGTAAATCAACGCTATTGTTGCAAGTGTCATCCTTACTTGCCAATAAAAATATGCGTACGCTGTACATTTCTGGGGAAGAATCTGTTCGACAAACTAAGTTGCGGGCTGAGCGTCTTGGCGTCGCATCCAACGAATTGTATCTCTTTGCAGAGACCAATCTTGAATTGATCAATGATACGATTGATCAAGTAGAGCCTAAGTTTGTCATCATTGACTCGATTCAAACAGTGCATCATCCAGACGTGACAAGCGCGCCGGGGAGTGTTTCACAAGTTCGGGAATGTACAGCAGAAATGATGCGAATCGCTAAGACAAAGAATATCGCTATTTTCTTAGTAGGGCATGTGACGAAGGAAGGTCAGATTGCAGGACCGCGCTTGCTTGAGCATATGGTAGATACTGTCCTGTACTTTGAAGGGGAACGTCATCACACTTACCGAATTCTGCGATCTCAAAAGAATCGTTTTGGTTCGACTAATGAAATTGCGATTTTTGAAATGGTGCAGGCAGGGCTAAAGGAAGTTCTCAATCCTTCTGAACTCTTCTTACAAGAACGGTCCCATGGGGCACCGGGTTCGGCTATCGTAGCCTCGATGGAGGGAACACGACCGATTTTAGTAGAAATTCAAGCGTTAGTTACTCAATCTAGCTTTAACTACCCAAAACGTATGGCGACAGGTGTTGACCAAAACCGAGTGTCGTTGTTGATGGCGGTACTCGAAAAGCGTATGGGGATGCTCTTGCAATCACAAGATGCCTATATCAAGGTCGCGGGGGGAGTCAAACTAGATGAGCCTGCTATTGATTTGGCTGTCTTAGTGAGTGTCGTTTCTAGTTTCCGTGATACAGGAGCCAAACCGACCGATGTATTCGTGGGAGAGGTGGGTCTTACAGGAGAGATTCGTCGAGTCTCACGTATTGAACAGCGTGTACAAGAAGCAGCGAAGCTTGGATTTAAGCGCGTCATTGTTCCGGCGAGTAATCTTGGAGGCTGGGATTACCCGGCTGGTATTAGTGTAGTCGGTGTAGACACTGTCAACGAGGCTATGAAATTAGCATTTAATTAGATGATTAGATGTGGAGCCGACTGTTCAGAAATTGTGCGAAATGCCTGCGTGGGCTGTGAGGCGCTCTTTGCTTCATAGGTCGCGATGGCATTTTGCGGGATTTCTAGGAGGCGCAACTCGATTTCATTAGATCCGAAGAACACTTAAGGCTCTGCGTGGACGTTCGTTTCAATCAAAGCGTATAATGAGAAGACAACTGATTGAGGAGGTGGAGCTATGCTTAAATGGATTATCCAAATTACGTTTGTCTTGATTGGTGGGACACTCGGGTTATTTTTCTTACCGCACTTATACGAAGCAATGAATTTATCCGACAACCCGTGGATTGCCAATCCGTATGTATCCATTTTAGTAGGTGCCATATTATTGTATGTGGCCGCATTGTTTATTACAGATTATCTCGTAAGGTTCATCCGGTTCATGGAAGAGCGACTTTTAAACACTCCAGTGTGGGACTTGGTATTTGGGACAGTTGGTCTTGTGCTCGGTCTTGTCGTCGCGTTCTTACTAGGAGCTGCGATCGACACTCTCGAATTACTTGCAATTGGCTCAGTTGTTCCAGTCGTATTGTCTTTAGTTCTCGGCTATCTTGGTTTCCAAGTTGGATTTAAAAAGCGAGAAGAAATGATGTCCATGTTTACAGGTGCCCGTACGAACACGAAAAAACGAGCAGAAGAAGAGGTGGCTGTTACCGAACAACCCAACTACAAACTACTCGACACGAGTGTCATCATTGATGGACGTATCGCAGACATCTCAGACACCGGATTTTTAGAAGGAACACTTGTCATACCTCAATTTGTATTGACAGAACTTCAACACATTGCGGACTCTTCCGATACGTTAAAGCGTACACGTGGAAGACGAGGGCTAGATGTATTGAAGCGTCTGCAAGCAGAGCGCACGACGCCCATTGAAATTGTAGACGATGATTTTGACGACACGCACGAAGTGGATTTAAAGTTGATGCGTCTGGCAAAAAAGAAAAAGGGTATTGTCATGACAAACGACTTTAATCTGAACAAAGTTTGTGAACTTCACAATGTGCCTGTCCTGAATATTAATGATTTGGCAAATGCGGTGAAGTCAGTCGTCATTCCAGGAGAAGTCATGCAAGTGGTGATTATAAAAGATGGAAAAGAGCATAATCAAGGCGTAGCCTACCTCGATGATGGTACGATGATTGTAGTAGAAGGCGGAAAAGCCTATATCAATCAAGCCATTCAAGTAGAAGTTACCAGTGTCTTGCAGACGTCTGCGGGACGTATGATTTTTGCAAAACCACTCGATACGAAATAGTCGCAGGATCTCGGTCACTTCGGTGGACCGAGATTCCGTTTGTTTACAACGGTTAGAAAGGTGTAATGAAATGAACTATACAGTTGTGTTGCCGGCAGCCGGCAGTGGCAAACGAATGGGTGCTTCACACAATAAACTATTCCTTGAATTAAACAATAAACCGATACTAGCCCATACGCTAGGTGTCTTTCAAGAAGACCCATGGTGTACAACCATTGTTTTGGCGATTAAAGAACAAGAGCGAGCGGCGATCGAACAGCTCGTAGACCGCTATACCTTAACAAAAGTACAGCGCCTCGTACAAGGTGGCGATGAACGACAACACAGTGTATATGAAGCGTTGAAGGCAGCAGAAGGGGCGGCAATCGTGCTCGTTCATGACGCAGCGCGTCCCTTCATTCTTCAGAAGACTATTCATGCACTCGTGGAAAAAGCGTCAGCAGATGGAGGCGCAATCGCAGCCGTGAAAGCGAAAGATACGATGAAACGAGTCGTTGATGGAAAAGTTCAAGAGACGGTCGACCGTGAGACTCTCTGGTCTGTTCAGACGCCTCAAGCTTTTCAGTATTCATTATTGCTCGAAGCAGCGGAACAAGCGCGCATTGAAGGCTTTCTTGGGACAGATGAGGCCATGCTTGCAGAACGTGCGGGCATCCCCGTCTACATTGTAGAAAGCTCATATGAAAATCAAAAAATGACGACACCCGAAGATTTATTGATCGGAGAACTGATTCTAAAACGTCGAGAGGAGACAGAGTAATGCGTATAGGACAAGGATTTGATGTACACGCTTTTGAAGAAGGGCGCCCACTAATTATCGGAGGGATCACTGTACCCCACGAACGAGGTCTGGTTGGCCATTCAGACGCAGATGTTTTACTTCATACCATTGCAGATGCAGCATTAGGAGCAATTGGTGAAGGGGACATCGGACGTCATTTTCCGGATACCGATCCAGCGTTCAAAGATGCTGATTCGGCCAAGTTGCTCGTGCACTGTTGGAGTATCGTGAAAGAAAAAGGCTACATACTTGGGAATATCGACTGCACAATCATAGCGCAGCGCCCAAAAATGGCTCCACACATTCCGGCGATGCGTGCTCGTGTTGCGGAGTTGTTAGAAGCCGATGAATCACAAATTAACGTCAAAGCGACAACGACTGAAAAGCTTGGATTCCCAGGACGTGAAGAAGGAATCGCTGCACTTGCCACGATTTTACTCGTGCAAAAATAAACTTTCTCTATCTCTTATCGAGTGATAGAATGGTACAAGTGAATTTTAGAGGAGGAACACCCCATGACAAACGAAGTACGCGTACGTTACGCACCGAGCCCGACTGGTCAACTGCACATCGGCGGTGCCCGTACTGCACTTTTTAACTATTTATTTGCACGTCACCACGGCGGGAAATTTATTGTCCGCATCGAAGACACGGATATTGAACGTAATATCGAAGGCGGCGAACTTTCTCAGCTTGAGAATTTACGCTGGTTGGGAATCGACTACGATGAGTCTGTTGATATCGGTGGCGACTATGGTCCATACCGTCAAATGGAACGTTTAGATATCTACAAAGAGCATGCAGAGAAGATGCTTGCTGAAGGGCATGCTTACAAGTGTTTCTGTTCTTCTGAAGAGTTAGAAGCAGAACGTGAGCGCCAAAAAGACGCAGGAATCGCAGCTCCTATGTATAACGGGAAATGCCGTAATCTTTCTGCTGAAGAAGTAGCTGCAAAAGAAGCTGCTGGTGAAGGATATACGATTCGTATGCGCGTCCCTGCTGACGTGACGTACACAATCGAAGACATGGTTCGTGGCACTGTAACATTCGAGTCAAAAGATGTTGGGGATTGGGTACTAGTAAAAGCTAACGGCATTCCTACTTACAACTATGCAGTTGTACTGGATGACCACTTTATGAAGATCAGCCATGTATTGCGCGGAGAAGAGCATCTTTCAAATACGCCAAAACAAATCATGGTATTTAACGCATTTGGGTGGGAAGCACCTAAATATGGTCATATGACATTGATCATTAATGAAAGCCGTAAAAAGCTTTCTAAACGGGATGAGTCTATTATTCAATTCATCACACAATATAAAAACTTAGGCTATCTTCCGGAAGCAATGTTCAACTTCTTCGCACTACTCGGCTGGTCTCCAGAAGGGGAAGAAGAAATCTTCTCGAAAGAGCAGCTTATCGAATTATTTGATGAAAAACGTCTTTCTAAGTCACCATCTATGTTCGATACGAATAAACTGACATGGATGAACAATCAATACATGAAGACACTATCCGCTGAACAAGTGGCAGCAATGGCTATTCCTCACTTGCAGCAAGCCGAAAAGTTACCTTCAGACATGACAGCTGAACAAACAGAGTGGGCCAACCAACTAGTGGCACTTTACCAAGAACAAATGAGCTTTGGGGCTGAAATCGTTGAACTATCTGAGCTGTTCTTTGCGGACGAGCTGTCTTACGACGACGAAGCTATGGCTGTCTTGAGTGAAGAACAAGTACCGGCTGTTATGGCGGCTTTCAAAGGCCAACTGGAGTCAATGGATACTCTTGAAGCTGGATCTATCAAAGCGGCTATCAAAGCTGTTCAAAAAGAAACGGGAGCAAAAGGAAAAGGCTTGTTCATGCCAATCCGTGTTGTAGCTACTGGCCAAACACACGGTCCTGACTTGCCAAATGCCATCGCGCTTCTCGGAAAAGAGAAAGTCTTAAAGCGCGTTGAGAAGTTCGCGAATCAATAGGGTTGACTTTCCCCCCCACGTGAGTAAAATTAGAACCACATGAATGAAAGCTTCGATGAGGAGAAGTAAAAGGCGTATGCTCCCGTAGAGAGGGTCACCACCGGCTGAAAGTGACCTGAGCCCCTGCAACTTTGAAATGCACCTCTGAGTGCTGAGCTGAACTACAAGTAGGCCAGACGATTCGCCCTCGTTACGGGTAAGAGAAGTGAAATCCCGTAGTGGGTTTTTCATCAGAGTGGAACCGTGCATACAGCGCCTCTGTCTAGTCAATCGACTAGGGAGAGGCGTTTTTTCGTGGAAAGGTTTTCTGGTCTAACTTAGTTTCCATAAAACGACTCAGGGCACAAAACTCAATACGCCCAAAACCTTTCTACAAAGAATCTAAGAAATCATTAGTAATACAAGGAGGAACTCCTATGTTCAAACGTATAAAAGAAGACATTGCCACCGTCTTCGAACAAGACCCTGCAGCCCGCAGCGTCTTTGAAGTCGTGTTGACCTACTCAGGTTTACACGCTGTATGGTTTCACCGAATCGCGCACGCACTGTTTCTCCGGAAGTTTTTCTTCCTGGCACGTGCAACTTCTCAAATCAGCCGCTTCTTCACAGGAATCGAAATTCACCCAGGTGCTATAATTGGTCGCCGCTTCTTCATCGATCATGGCATGGGTGTTGTTATTGGTGAAACGTGTGAAATTGGCGATGACTGCATCGTCTTCCAAGGGGTCACGCTTGGTGGTACCGGAAAAGAGAAAGGCAAACGCCACCCGACACTCGGCAACAACGTTCTGGTTGCGACAGGAGCTAAAGTTCTTGGCTCCATTACTCTTGCGGATAACAGCAAGGTAGGCGCAGGATCGGTCGTGTTAAAAGACGTACCAGCGAATGCGACAGTCGTCGGGATTCCTGGGAAAGTGGTTGTGTTGGATGGTGTTCGAGTGAAGCAAAACTTGAACCACCAAAACATTCCTGACCCTGTCGATGAACGCTGTCAACAGATGGAGGACTGCATTCAAAAACTACAACGAGAGCTAGACCGCTTGAGCGCGCAATTACGAGAGGAGAGGGAGTCATGAGCATCCGCATATACAACACACTTACACGGGAAAAGGAAACATTTGTCCCATTAGAAGAAGGGAAGGTCAAGATGTATGTCTGTGGCCCGACTGTTTATAACTATATTCATATCGGCAATGCTCGTCCTGTCATCGTTTACGATACAGTCCGCAACTACTTAGGCTACCGAGGGTACGACGTGCATTTCGTATCAAACTTTACAGATGTCGATGATAAAATCATCCGAGCGGCAAATGAACTCGGTGAAGAGGTATCTGAACTGACAGAACGTTTCATTGGCGCTTATTTTGCAGACGTCGAGGCACTGGGTTGCCATCGTGCTGACGATCATCCTCGAGTGACAGAGCATATGGATCAAATCATCGACTTTATCAAAGTGTTGATTGAGAAAGACTATGCTTACGAATCACAAGGAGACGTTTACTACCGTACGCGAAAATTTGAAGGCTACGGCAAGTTGTCTCATCAAGATATTAACGATCTAAAAAGTGGTGCACGAATTGAAGTCGGTGAAAAGAAAGAAGATGCACTAGATTTCGTGTTATGGAAAGCGGCAAAACCAGGAGAGATTTCTTGGCAGAGCCCGTGGGGAGAAGGTCGTCCGGGTTGGCATATCGAATGCTCCGTGATGGCACGAAATATCCTTGGAGATACAATTGATATCCATGCAGGGGGACAAGATTTGACATTCCCTCACCATGAAAACGAAATCGCTCAGTCAGAAGCACATAATGACAAGCAATTCGCGCGCTACTGGATGCATAATGGCTACATCAATATCGATAATGAAAAAATGTCGAAGTCATTAGGCAACTTTGTGTTAGTCAACGACATTCGTAAACACATTGATCCGCAAGTGTTACGTTTCTTCATGCTGAGTGTGCACTACCGCAACCCTATCAACTATTCGGGAGAATTGGTGGAACAAGCAGAAGCAGGTCTAGAGCGTATTCGCACGGCTTATGCGAATGTTCTTCACCGTCTAGAGCATTCAGCTGACCTAGGGGATCAAGACGATATGTGGACATTCCAATTAAATGAACAGATCAAAGCCTTCGAAGAGTCGATGGACGATGACTTCAATACAGCCAATGCGATTGCCGTACTTTTTGAAATCGCAAAGCAAGCAAACGTCTATTTGAAACAAAATCAAACGTCGATCGCTGTGTTGACGGCCTATGCTTCCACACTTGAGAAGTTCATGGAAGTGCTCGGTCTAAACCTTTCTTCAGAGAAAGAGCTGTTGGATGAGGAGATTGATGCCCTTATTGAGGAGCGCAACCAGGCTCGCAAAGATCGCAACTTCGCCCGTGCGGATGAAATCCGTGACCAACTGAAAGAAATGAACATTTTGTTAGAGGATACAGCTCAAGGTATCCGCTGGAAACGAGGATAGATGGATGGCGTTACGACCTGCTGATGTCAAACAATTAAATGCCTTAGCGCTAGCTTATATGGGGGATGCTGTACTGGAGCGTGCAGTCCGGGAGCATCTTCTCGTGAGCGGCATGATTCGCCCAAATGCCCTCCACAAAGAGGCAACAAATTATGTATCTGCAAAAGCACAAAGTTCCATTGTCCATGAAATGATGAACGTGGAGCTACTTACAGAAGAAGAGCTCGCGACCTACCGACGTGGACGCAATGCCAAATCGGGAACGGTTCCTAAAAATACAGATGTGCAGACGTACCGAGCAAGCACGGGATTTGAGGCCGTGCTTGGAAGCCTCTATTTACGTGGGGACCATGAACGTGTAGAGGAACTCGTACGTTTTGCCATCGCACTGATTGATAGCCGAAAGGAGGCCACAAAATGACTGAAAATATAGCTCAAACTGGTGAAATCATCGCTGGTAAAAACCCTGTCCTGGAATCATTAAAGGCCGGACGTGAAATGAATAAAATTTGGATTGGTGAAGGCACACAAAAAACAGGTGTTTCTGAAATCGTCAAACTGGCAAAGGAAGCAGGTATTGTTGTCCAGTTCGTACCTAAGAAAAAGCTTGAGCAACTAACAGACGCTGTTCACCAAGGTGTGGTTGCTTCAGTTGCAGCATACAGCTATGCAGAGCTTGACGATATTTTAGCGCTTGCTAAAAGTCGCGAAGAAGATCCGTTCATTCTCATTCTCGATGAACTAGAAGACCCGCATAACCTAGGCTCGATTCTTCGTACTGCCGATGCTGTAGGTGTCCACGGGATTATTATTCCAAAACGTCGTGCAGTCGGACTGACAGCTGTTGTCGCCAAAGCTTCAACTGGAGCTATCGAGCATGTACCGGTCCACCGCGCTACGAATTTGGCCCAGACCATCGATGAGTTGAAGAAAAAAGGCGTTTGGATTGCTGGTACCGATGCAAAAGGCTCGACAGATTACAGACGTATGGATGCAACCTTGCCACTTGCGGTGATTATTGGTGGGGAAGGCAAGGGAATGGGTCGCTTACTTCGAGAGAAATGTGACTTCTTGTACCATTTACCGATGATTGGCCACGTGACAAGTTTAAATGCGTCAGTTGCTGCATCGTTGTTAATGTATGAGGTCCACCGGAATCGTCATCCGCTAGGTAATTAACATGAAACAAATCCTTCTAGTAGACGGCTATAACATCATCGGCGCCTGGCAGGAATTGCGTGTCTTAAAAGACAGCAAGCTCTTGGATGCACGCGACCGCTTGATTGAACATATGGCGGAGTACCGGGCATTTATGGGATGTGAAGTCATCATCGTTTTTGATGCGCACCTAGTGCCTGGTATCGAGTCGAAGGAAAATAAATATAAGCTAGAAATCATCTATACACGTGAAAATGAAACGGCTGATGAGCGGATTGAAAAGTTAGCGGCGCAACTTATTAATCGACGAACTGAAGTGGTAGTGGCCACTTCTGATTCCATCGAACAATGGGTGATCTTTGCACAAGGGGCCTTACGAAAGTCAGCGCGAGAACTTGAAATCGAAATGGAGCTCGTCGAAAAGCAAATTACCAAAGAAGTGCGAACCATCCAATCTTCAAATGCCCATTCTAAAATCCCGCTAAGTGAAGAAGTGGCAGAAATTTTTGAAAAATGGCGCCGCGGAATGAAATGATGCATTGAAGGCGCTTACCATCTTCTGTATACTAAGGGTAACAAGCGCATCCGAGGTGACTTCATGGATAAGACAGCACATGGGCATGCTCCCTTTTCACAACTGGCAGATGATGCGGTATTAGAGCTCATCCATGCCGGCAATACCGAAGCACTGGATTATCTGATCACTAAATATAAGCCACTCGTTCGTATGAAAGCTAAGTCGTACTTTCTCATTGGCGCTGATCGGGAAGATATCCTTCAAGAAGGCATGATTGGCCTCTATAAAGCCATTCGTGATTTTCGTGAGGAAAAATTAACGTCTTTCCGAGCCTTTGCAGAACTTTGTATTACAAGGCAAATCATTACAGCCATTAAAACGGCAACGCGGCAAAAGCATATTCCGTTGAATTCGTATATATCACTCGATAAACCTGTCTATCAAGACGAGGAATCCGAGCGTACATTACTTGATACGATTGCTAGTACAGTAATTGACGATCCGGAACAGTTAGTGATCAGTCAAGAGAGCTTTGATTTTTTTGAAGAAAAGATGGGCGAGATGCTAAGTGATTTAGAGCAACAAGTCTTAATGCTGTACATCGAAGGACAGTCTTACCAGGAAATATCGGAGCAATTGAACCGTCATGTCAAATCAATTGATAATGCACTGCAGCGGGTGAAGCGTAAGCTAGAACGCTATGCAGAAGTAAGCGTCATGAGCTGATTGGCTATTCATATCTTCTGTTGACACAGGAAAAACCAGATGTTACGCTTGTAAAAGACTTTACACGCCGAGAGGTGATGGTTATGTCTCAAAAAATGAGTTTAAGTTGTACACAGTGTGGCAGTCGTAATTATACGGTCCCTGCCAAAACGACATCAACGCGTATCGAACGCAAGAAATTTTGTGCACATTGCAATGCACATACACTTCATAAGCAAACACTGTAAACATACATCGTAAGATCCCACGCATGGAGGTTTTAGCTCGAATGGCTAATGTAGGTAATTTCTTTAAAAACGTTGTTTCTGAGATGCGTAAGGTCAGTTGGCCGCGCCGTAAGGAACTTACACGTTACACAATCATCGTACTGTCCACGGTCGTATTTGTTGCTTTATTCTTTGCTGTTATTGATTTAGGCATTACAGAGTTGTTCCGTTGGTATCTTGATCTGTAAGAAGCAACAGTTTGATAGGTGAACGAATAGCCCGTACTTGAAACGGGTTTTTTCATTTGGTAAGAAAAAAGGAGGATTCCACACCGATGGAGAAAAATTGGTATGTTGTCCACACGTATTCTGGGTATGAGAACAAAGTAAAAGCTAACCTTGAAAAGCGCGTTGAGACGATGGGAATGCAGGACAAGATTTTCCGCGTCATCATTCCAGAAGAGCAAGAAACAGATTATAAAGATGGCAAGAAGCGTACAGTTATGCGTAAGACCTTCCCGGGTTACGTATTGGTCGAATTGATCATGACAGATGACGCTTGGTATGTTGTTCGTAACACGCCAGGTGTGACTGGATTTATTGGTTCATCAGGCGGCGGGACGAAGCCGACACCTCTTCTACCAGAAGAAGTTGACTTCATTCTTAAGCAAATGGGTATGTCAGAACGCAAAGTTGAGATGGACTTTGATATCGGCGAGCTAGTAGAAGTACTTGAAGGACCGTTTGCTCACTTCCAAGGCAAAGTGGAAGCAATCGACGGTGCAAAAGGGAAAATCACAGTTTCAGTTGATATGTTTGGCCGCGAAACGAACATGGAGCTCGATTACGAGCAGGTACAAAAAATATAATTCCATTTGCTACTTGCAGAACGTTGGAAATTATAGTATCATTTCAAAGGTCAGGCTGAAAAGTCTGCCTAACAAATTTTATTACTGTAAGCAACGAAACGTTGAGAGACAGATATTGAGTGGGAGGGGCAACCCAATTACCACATCACGGACTTAAGGAGGTGTGTCTCGTGGCTAAAAAAGTGATTAAAGTTGTTAAACTACAAATCCCTGCAGCTAAAGCTAACCCAGCTCCACCAGTTGGACCAGCACTAGGTCAAGCAGGTGTGAACATCATGGGATTCTGTAAGGAGTTCAACGCACGTACTGCTGACCAAGCAGGACTAATCATTCCGGTTGAAATTTCTGTATTTGAAGACCGTTCATTTACATTCATTACAAAAACTCCACCGGCAGCAGTTTTACTTAAAGTAGCAGCTGGTATTCAATCTGGATCAGGTGAACCAAACCGCGTAAAAGTGGCAGTGGTGAAACGTGATAAAGTTCGCGAAATCGCAGAACAAAAAATGCCAGATCTAAATGCAGCATCTGTTGAAGCAGCTATGTTGATGGTTGAAGGTACTGCACGTAGCATGGGTATTACGATCGAAGACTAATACTGTGTTTACGTTTTTATGACGCGTTTGTTTGGGGGTTGTAGTTGTTCATATGATGAATAGCTACAGCCCTTAATTGTGGGAGGTTTATTCCGCTAAGACCACTATCAAGGAGGACATTTTAAAATGGCTAAACAAGGTAAAAAGTTACAAGATGCGGCGAAATTAGTCGACCGTACGAAATTATATTCTGTTGACGAAGCAATCGCGCTTGCAAAAGAAACAAGCACTGTAAACTTCGATGCAACAGTTGAAGTGGCGTTCCGTCTTGGAATCGACACTCGTAAAAATGATCAGCAAATCCGTGGAGCAGTAGTGCTTCCAAACGGAACTGGTAAAACTCAAACTGTACTAGTATTCGCTAAAGGCGAAAAAGCAAAAGAAGCAGAAGCTGCTGGCGCTGATTTCGTAGGCGATGCTGACTACATCAACAAAATCCAACAAGGATGGTTTGACTTCGATGTAATCGTAGCTACTCCTGACATGATGGGTGAAGTTGGTAAAATCGGACGCGTATTAGGACCAAAAGGTTTAATGCCAAACCCGAAAACAGGTACAGTAACATTTGACGTAACTAAAGCTGTTAACGAAATCAAAGCTGGTAAAGTAGAATACCGCGCTGACAAAGCTGGAATCATCCACGCTCCAATCGGTAAAGCTTCTTTCGAAAACGACAAGCTTGTAGAAAACTTCAGAACTGTATTTGATACAATTCAAAAAGCTAAGCCATCAGCTGCGAAAGGTATTTACATGAAGTCTGTAGTCGTAACAACAACTATGGGTCCTGCTGTAAAGATCGACGCTACTGCTGCAGCAAAATAAATGTTGACAACGCAAAGAGGCATCTGATAAGATGTCTCTTGTTGTAACTTAATCATTTGTACCGAAGACAGCAGGTGTGCTTTACGCGCTTAATGTTCCTGCCGAGGACAAGCAAAATTCAGATTCTTACTTGATGATGACTTTTACTGCCTCTGTGTCTTTCGAGACCGGAGGCTTTTCTTTTGTCGGTATAAATGGCAAATCTAACAGGAGGTGCCACTATGAACAAAGCAATCGAAACAAAAAAGGTGCAAGTTCAAGAAATCGCTGAGAAGTTCCAATCTGCTGCTTCAGTAGTAGTAGTTGACTACCGCGGTTTGAACGTTGCGCAATTAACAGAACTTCGTAAACAACTTCGTGAGGCTGGCGTTGAGTTCAAAGTCTTCAAAAACTCTTTAACTCGTCGTGCAACTGAATCAGTTGGATTCGAAGCTCTAAACGAACACTTAACAGGTCCTAACGCTGTTGCATTTTCAACTGAAGATGTAGTAGCTCCTGCGAAAATCATCAACGATTTCGCGAAAACGAACGAAGCACTTGAAATTAAAGCTGGTGTTATCGAAGGTACGGTTGCATCTGCAGCAGACGTTAAAGCTCTTGCAGAACTACCATCACGCGATGGCCTACTTTCTATGCTACTTTCTGTACTTCAAGCGCCAATGCGCAACTTCGCAGTTGTTACAAAAGCTGTTGCAGATCAAAAAGAAGAGCAAGGCGCTTAATAGCAGCCTCGTAGCTTCATAAACTTATATCCAAATAGGAGGAAATTAAAATGAAAAACGAGCAAATCTTAGAAGCAATCAAAGAAATGACAGTTCTTGAACTTAACGACCTAGTAAAAGCAATCGAAGAAGAATTTGGTGTTACTGCTGCTGCTCCTGTAGCTGCTGCTGCTGGTGGCGCTGTTGCTGCTGAAGAGCAAACTGAATTTGATGTAATCCTAGCTTCTGCTGGCGATCAAAAAATCAAAGTAATCAAAGTAGTACGTGAAATCACTGGTCTTGGCTTGAAAGAAGCTAAAGAAGTAGTAGATAACGCACCTAAAGCAGTTAAAGAAGGCGTATCTAAAGAAGATGCTGAAGCACTTAAAGCTCAACTTGAAGAAGTAGGCGCTAACGTAGAAGTTAAGTAATTTCTTACTTCTTACAGTGAAAAGCCCGTCATATTGGTGACGGGCTTTTCTTCTTTTTACGTTTTGCGAAGGAGGGGAATGTCATGAGCAACCACTATTATTCGAATCGTCCAGACGTCGAAAGTAATCCATCTGTGATCCAACATACCGGCCGTGGACAGAAGTTCACATTGGAAACAGACCGGGGAGTTTTCAGCAAAAGTGGAGTAGATTTTGGCTCCCGTGTTCTCATGGAGGCATTTCAGGCACCGCAGATCGAAGGAAACTTTGCAGACGTGGGTTGTGGCTACGGTCCAATCGGCATAACTCTAGCAAAATCATTCCCGGACCGAGTTGTCCATCTGGTCGATGTCAATGAACGAGCTGTTGAGCTTGCGCAAAAAAATGCAGATCGCAACGGGGTACAAAATGTGCGGATTGATGTGAGTGACGGAATGGAAAAAGTACCGACAGAATTAGCTGCAGTTATTACCAATCCTCCAATTCGTGCAGGGAAAGAAACGATTTTTCGTTTTTACGTAGAAGCTCATGAAAGACTAGCAAGTGGCGGCGAATTATGGGTCGTCATCCAAAAGAAACAAGGTGCGCCGTCTACTAAAGATTTTTTAGAGCAGCACTTTAATGAAGTGGAAGTCGCAGAAAAAGTCAAGGGATATTGGATTTTAAAGGCCAAGAAATATTGACTTGACAAATCGGCTGTGATATTATAATAAAATGCAAAAATATTATTTTGTAGGAGTATGCCCATTTTTAAAGCACGCTCCATCAATCTTTTATGGAATCGAAAATGAGCTCTAACTTAGAACTCGTTTTCTTTTTGTCTACACCGCTGCATTGCAAGCGAAGAAAGAAAATTGTTTCTTGAGGGGTGAATAAGTTGACAGGTCAACTAGTTCAGTACGGACAACACCGCCAGCGTAGAAGTTTTGCGCGTATTAGTGAGGTGCTAGATTTACCGAATCTGATTGAGATTCAGACAGCATCTTATGAGTGGTTTTTAGAAGAAGGATTGCGTGAAATGTTTAAAGATATTTCTCCAATCGAAGACTTTACAGGGAATTTATCCCTTGAATTCGTCGACTACAAGCTTGGTGAACCTAAGTACTCAGTAGACGAATCAAAAGAGCGTGATGCAACTTATGCAGCGCCACTTCGTGTGAAAGTACGTCTTCACAACAGAGAGACGGACGAAGTGAAAGAACAAGATGTATTTATGGGTGACTTCCCACTTATGACAGAGACGGGCACATTTGTTATTAATGGTGCTGAACGTGTTATCGTTTCTCAGTTAGTTCGTTCCCCAAGTGTATATTTCCACGATAAAACAGATAAAAACGGTAAAAAAGGCTTCGGCGCTACAGTGATTCCAAACCGTGGTGCATGGCTCGAGTATGAAATCGATGCAAAAGACGTTGTTTATGTTCGTATCGATCGTACACGTAAATTACCGGTTACTGTGTTGCTACGCGCTATCGGTTTCGGAACGGACCAAGAAATCATTGATCTTCTTGGTGACAACGAATACTTGCGTAACACGCTTGAAAAAGATAACACAGAAACAACAGACAAAGCACTCCTTGAAATCTATGAGCGTCTACGTCCAGGCGAGCCGCCAACAGTAGATAGCGCGAAGAGCCTTCTGTACTCTCGTTTCTTTGATGCAAAACGTTACGATTTAGCGAATGTAGGTCGCTATAAAATGAATAAAAAGCTTCATATCAAGAACCGTCTGTTCAACCAAACGATCGCTGAAACACTTGTAGACCCTGAAACAGGAGAAATTCTTGTAGAAGAAGGCACAATGATCGACCGTCGCGTATTGGACCGCTTAATTCCTAACCTAGAAAGTGGCATTGGTTTTAAAACACTTTCACAAGTAGGTGGAGTACTTGAAGATGATATCGTGATTCAATCTGTGAAAATCTATGCACCAAATGATGAGAATCAGAAAGAAATCAACGTTATCAGTAATGCTTATGTAGAAGAAGCAATCAAAAATATCACGCCAGCCGATATTATTTCTTCTATCAGTTACTTCTTTAACCTTTTATACAACGTAGGAAACACAGATGATATCGATCACCTTGGGAATCGTCGTCTGCGTTCAGTTGGAGAATTGCTTCAGAACCAGTTCCGTATCGGGTTATCTCGTATGGAGCGTGTTGTACGTGAGCGTATGTCAATCAATGACACACAATCTATCGTGCCGCAACAGCTGATCAATATTCGCCCAGTTATCGCATCTATTAAAGAGTTCTTTGGTAGCTCTCAGTTATCTCAGTTCATGGACCAAACAAACCCACTTGCAGAGTTGACGCACAAACGTCGTCTATCAGCGCTTGGACCTGGTGGTTTAACACGTGAGCGTGCAGGATTTGAAGTACGTGACGTTCACTACTCTCACTATGGTCGTATGTGTCCGATTGAAACGCCAGAGGGACCAAACATTGGTTTGATCAACTCCCTTTCAAGTTTTGCAAAGGTCAATAAATTTGGTTTCATTGAAACACCTTATCGTCGTGTCGATCCAGAAACGGGTCAAGTGACAAGCCGCATTGACTATTTAACAGCTGACGAAGAAGACAACTATGTAGTTGCACAAGCTAACTCTATCCTTATGGAAGATGGAAGCTTTGAAAACGAAGAGGTCGTAGGTCGTTTCCGTGGAGATAACACGGTATTCCGCCGCGAACAAATCGACTACATGGACGTATCTCCGAAGCAAGTAGTCTCTGCTGCGACAGCATGTATCCCATTCTTAGAGAATGATGACTCCAACCGTGCCCTTATGGGAGCGAACATGCAACGTCAAGCTGTGCCTCTATTAAACCCAGAAGCGCCGTATGTCGGAACAGGTATGGAGCACGTCAATGCTCGTGATTCAGGTGCTGCAGTTGTTGCTAAATACCACGGTATTGTGGAGCACGTCGAAGCAAAAGAAATTCGCGTTCGCCGCATCGAAGAAGTCGATGGCAAAGAAGTAAAAGGCGATTTAACAATATACAAGCTTCAAAAATTCATCCGCTCGAACCAAGGGACAAGCTACAACCAACGCCCGATCGTTCGTGTTGGGGATGTTGTCAATACAAAAGACATCCTAGCAGATGGCCCATCAATGGAAGCAGGAGAGCTTGCGCTTGGTCGTAACGTGCTTGTTGCCTTCATGACATGGGATGGTTACAACTATGAGGATGCTGTTATCATGAGTGAACGCCTTGTGAAAGATGACGTTTACACATCTGTGCATATTGAAGAATATGAATCAGAGTCTCGTGATACGAAACTTGGGCCAGAGGAAATCACTCGTGATATTCCAAACGTCGGAGAAGAAGCACTTCGTAACTTAGACGATCGCGGTATTATCCGTATCGGTGCTGAAGTACGCGATGGCGACATTCTTGTTGGGAAAGTAACACCTAAAGGGGTTACTGAATTAACAGCTGAAGAGCGCCTATTACACGCCATCTTTGGTGAAAAAGCTCGTGAAGTACGTGACACGTCTCTACGTGTACCACACGGCGCTGGCGGGATCATTCTTGATGTGAAAGTCTTTAACCGTGAAGACGGCGACGAGCTTCCACCAGGAGTTAACCAACTAGTTCGTGCGTATATCGTACAAAAACGTAAAATCTCTGTAGGGGATAAAATGGCTGGACGTCACGGAAATAAAGGGGTAATCTCCCGCATCTTGCCGGAAGAAGATATGCCTTTCCTTCCAGACGGAACGCCAGTTGATATCATGTTGAACCCACTGGGTGTACCATCTCGTATGAACATCGGTCAGGTGCTAGAATTGCACTTAGGTATGGCTGCTCGTACGTTAGGTGTTCACATGGCATCTCCTGTATTTGATGGCGCGAATGAAGAAGATGTGTGGGAAACAATGGAAGAATCGGGCATGAATCGTGATGGGAAAACTGTCCTTTACGATGGTCGCTCAGGTGAACCATTTGATAACCGCGTCTCTGTTGGAATCATGTACATGATCAAACTTGCGCACATGGTTGATGACAAACTTCACGCACGTTCTACAGGACCTTACTCACTTGTTACGCAACAACCACTTGGCGGTAAAGCCCAGTTTGGTGGACAGCGTTTCGGGGAGATGGAGGTTTGGGCACTTGAAGCTTATGGTGCTGCTTATACACTTCAAGAAATCTTGACAGTTAAATCCGATGACGTTGTGGGCCGTGTGAAAACATATGAAGCAATTGTCAAAGGTGAAAGCGTTCCAGAACCAGGTGTTCCTGAATCATTCAAAGTATTAATTAAAGAGCTTCAATCGTTAGGTATGGACGTCAAAATGATGACAATCAATGATGAAGAAGTAGAACTTCGCGATCTTGAAGATGACGAGGATCTACCATCAGCAGAATCACTAGGCATTTTACCACCAGTGGTAGAAGAAACTGCCGGGACGGTTGAATAATTACATGCTATACAGCGGGAAGGCTCGTCCTTCTCGCCTATCTTAAAGCAGAGCTGCTTGAAGTCTTTTTAAAGACAACACTAGAGGGAGGTAGGCTCCTTGATAGACGTTAATAACTTCGAATATATGAAAATTGGATTAGCTTCACCCGATAAGATTCGTTCATGGTCTTATGGAGAAGTTAAAAAACCAGAAACAATCAACTACCGTACATTGAAACCTGAGAAAGATGGGTTATTCTGTGAACGTATTTTCGGTCCTACAAAGGACTGGGAGTGTCACTGTGGGAAATACAAACGCGTCCGTTATAAAGGCGTCGTCTGTGACCGCTGTGGCGTAGAAGTCACACGTGCAAAAGTACGTCGTGAGCGCATGGGTCACATCGAGCTAGCTGCTCCTGTTTCTCATATTTGGTACTTTAAAGGAATTCCAAGCCGTATGGGCTTATTGTTAGATATGTCACCACGTTCTCTTGAAGAAGTCATCTACTTCGCTTCATACGTAGTAGTAGACCCTGCGAATACACCGCTTGAGAGAAAACAACTTCTTTCTGAAAAAGAATACCGTGCATACCGTGAAAAGTTCGGAACGAAATTCTACGCAGCGATGGGTGCAGAAGCTATCAAGCGCTTGTTAGAAGAAATCGATCTTGAAAAAGAAACGGATACACTAAAAGAAGAATTGAAGACTGCTCAAGGTCAACGTCGCACACGTGCGATCAAACGCCTTGAAGTAATCGAATCATTCCGTAACTCTGGTAACAAACCAGACTGGATGATCCTAGATGTTCTTCCTGTTATCCCACCAGAATTACGTCCAATGGTGCAATTAGATGGTGGCCGTTTCGCAACATCTGATTTAAATGACTTGTACCGCCGGGTTATCAACCGGAATAATCGTCTAAAGCGTCTTCTTGACCTTGGTGCTCCAAGCATCATCGTTCAAAATGAGAAGCGCATGCTTCAAGAAGCTGTTGATGCTTTGATTGATAATGGTCGTCGTGGCCGTCCAGTTACTGGACCAGGTAACCGTCCATTGAAATCGTTGTCTCATATGCTGAAAGGGAAGCAAGGACGTTTCCGTCAAAACTTACTTGGTAAGCGAGTTGACTATTCAGGTCGTTCGGTTATCGTTGTAGGTCCTAACTTAAAAATGTACCAATGTGGTCTTCCAAAAGAGATGGCTATCGAACTATTCAAACCTTTCGTTATGAAAGAATTGGTAGAGCGTGGTCTAGCTCATAATATTAAATCAGCAAAACGCAAAATCGAGCGTCTGCATTCTGAAGTATGGGATGTACTTGAAGACGTTATTCGTGAGCATCCGGTACTCCTTAACCGAGCACCAACTCTTCACCGTTTAGGAATCCAGGCATTTGAGCCAACACTTGTTGAAGGCCGTGCCATCCGTCTACACCCACTCGTATGTACAGCGTATAACGCCG
This sequence comes from Chryseomicrobium sp. FSL W7-1435, assembly GCF_038595005.1. Classification (GTDB taxonomy): domain Bacteria; phylum Bacillota; class Bacilli; order Bacillales_A; family Planococcaceae; genus Chryseomicrobium. Next base: position 34,551 of record NZ_CP151997.1, on the reverse strand, counting down.
ATTTCGATGGTGACCAAATGGCGGTTCACGTTCCATTATCGGCTGAAGCACAAGCAGAAGCGCGTCTCTTGATGCTAGCTGCTCAAAACATCTTGAACCCGAAAGACGGAAAACCAGTCGTTACACCATCTCAGGATATGGTATTAGGAAACTACTACTTAACACTTGAGCGTCAAGGTGCAACAGGTGAAGGTTCTATCTTCTACGGACCAGATGAAGTTTTACTTGCGTACACGAATGGTCATGTTCATTTACATTCACGTATCGCAATCGCTGCTGCTTCTTTAAACAACCAAACGTTTACAGAAGAGCAAAACAAAATGTTGTTATTAACGACAGTAGGTAAAGTGATTTTCAATGAGATTCTTCCAATAGAATTCCCATACATCAACGAACCAACTGATTTCAACCTACAAGTAGAAACACCGGCGAAATACTTCGTGCCAACGAATACAGATGTTAAAAAACATCTCGAAGACATGGAAGCTGTTTCTCCGTTCAAGAAGAAAATTCTTGGAAACATCATTGCTGAAGTGTTCAAGCAATTCCACATTACAGAAACATCAAAAATGTTGGATCGCATGAAAGCATTAGGCTTTAAATACTCGACACGTGCTGGTATCACAATCGGTATCTCAGATATCGTGGTACTTCCAGACAAAGGAGAAATCCTAGAGGAAGCACAAAGCAAGGTGGACAAAGTAACGAAACAATTCCGTCGTGGTCTCATCACGGAAGATGAGCGTTATGCAAGTGTCATCAGCCAGTGGAGTAAAGCAAAAGAAGTTATGCAAGATAAACTAATGCAATCTCTTGATCACTTAAACCCAATCTTCATGATGCAAGACTCTGGAGCACGTGGTAACGCGTCCAACTTCACGCAGCTTGCAGGTATGCGAGGTCTGATGGCCAATCCGGCTGGTCGTATTATCGAGTTACCGATTAAATCTTCATTCCGTGAAGGTCTAACAGTACTTGAATACTTCATCTCCACTCACGGTGCTCGTAAAGGTCTTGCCGATACAGCCCTGAAAACAGCTGACTCAGGTTACTTGACGCGTCGTCTAGTTGACGTAGCGCAAGATGTCATCGTTCGTGAAGAAGATTGTGGCACTGACCGCGGTCTTGAAATTGGTTCACTTATGGAAGGTACAGAGGTCATCGAAGACTTCAGCGAACGTATCGTTGGTCGTCACACGAAGAAGACAGTTTACCACCCTGAAACGGGAGCAGTCATCTTAGAAAAAGACGGTCTGATTACAACAGATAGCGCTCGTGAAATCTTAGATGCAGGTCTTAACAAGCTTACGATCCGCTCTGCTTTCACATGTAACACAAAACATGGTGTATGTAAGAAATGTTATGGTCTTAACCTTGCAACAGGCGATACAGTTGAAGTGGGAGAAGCAGTTGGTATCATTGCTGCCCAGTCAATTGGAGAACCAGGTACTCAGTTAACAATGCGTACATTCCACACAGGTGGGGTTGCTGGAGACGATATTACTCAAGGTCTTCCACGTATCCAAGAGATCTTTGAAGCCCGTAATCCTAAAGGACAAGCGGTCATCTCAGAACTTAACGGTACGATTGAAAACATTGAAGAAATTCGTGAAGGTCAAAAAGAAATTACAGTTCAAGGTAACGTGGAAACACGTAAATACTTGGCACCATACAATGCTCGTTTGAAAGTTTCAGAAGGCGACACAGTTGAACGTGGCCAAGTTATGACAGAAGGTTCAATCGATCCGAAAGAACTTCTTCGCGTCAAAGATGTCAACACAGTTCAGTTGTACTTGCTGAAAGAAGTTCAAAAAGTTTACCGTATGCAAGGGGTAGAAATCGGTGACAAGCACATCGAGGTAATGGTTCGCCAGATGCTTCGTAAAGTGCGCGTAATCGAGGCAGGCGAAACTGAATTACTACCAGGATCACTTCTGGATGTACATCAATTCGCTGAAGCTAACCGTGACGCAGTTCTTGAAGGAAAACTACCGGCTACTTGCCGACCAGTTATTCTAGGGATCACAAAAGCATCACTTGAAACAGAATCCTTCTTATCTGCCGCTTCATTCCAGGAGACAACTCGTGTCCTTACTGATGCAGCAATTAAAGGAAAACGTGACGAGTTACTTGGTCTTAAAGAGAACGTTATTATCGGGAAGCTTGTCCCAGCGGGTACAGGTATGCAACGTTACCGTCAATTGCGCTTAGCAAAAGATGAGCTTGAAGAAGATTTAGAACCAGTTGGCGCTGAATAAGTTCCAATGAAACGGTCACGGGTTCCCTCCGTTAAGGAGAGGTCCCCGTGATTTTTTTCTTGTTTCGTGTTGACACAAAACTTTAGAGATGATAATATGTTTAAGGTTGATAGTTCCATGACTTGACCGCTTTGGAGGATATGAAAATGTCTTATGAAAAAGTGAAGCAAGCAGATAAAACGATCATCGGTACAAAGCAAGCAGTAAAAGCTGCGCGAAAAGGACACTTGTCCGAAATTGTTGTGGCGATGGATGCCGATCACCATGTGGTCGCACCGGTACTGGAGATTGCTCGTGAGCATGACATTCCAGTCACTATGGTTCCATCAAAGCAGAAGCTTGGTAAAGTGGCAGGCCTTCGGGTTGACGCTTCTGTCGTAGCAATTGCTGACTAACGGTTTTTGTGAAATTCACAAAGCCTTTGTTTTTTACCCAAAAATGAACCACCTGGATGTGTGGTCTTAAATTAACTAGAAATGAAGGGAGGACAAATCGATGCCTACAATTAACCAATTGGTCCGTAAGCCTCGTAAATCCAACGTCACTAAGTCAAAATCACCAGCACTAGGAAAAGGCTACAACAGCTTTAAAAAATCAACGACAAACTTAAACTCGCCTCAAAAGCGTGGAGTTTGTACGCGTGTTGGTACGATGACACCGAAGAAACCGAACTCGGCTCTTCGTAAATATGCTCGTGTGCGTTTAACAAACACACTGGAAGTAACAGCTTACATTCCAGGTGAAGGTCACAACCTTCAAGAGCACAGTGTTGTACTTATCCGTGGCGGACGAGTAAAAGATTTACCAGGGGTACGTTACCACATCGTTCGTGGTGCGTTAGATACTGCTGGTGTTAATGGTCGTATGCAAAGCCGTTCACTTTACGGTACTAAGCGTCCAAAAGAAAAAAAATAATCCAAACCAAATCGTAACAATCTTTGAAAGGAGGAAAACACATGCCTCGTAAAGGTCCTGTTTCCAAACGTGACGTGTTACCAGATCCAATTTATAACTCAAAGCTAGTAACACGCTTAATTAATAAAATGATGATTGATGGTAAAAGAGGTACTTCTCAAAAAATTCTTTATGGAGCGTTCGAATTAGTAAAAGAGCGTTCAAGTAAAGATCCACTAGAAGTATTCGAAGCTGCACTTAACAACGTAATGCCAGTACTAGAAGTACGCGCACGCCGTGTTGGTGGAGCTAACTACCAAGTACCAGTTGAGGTTCGTCCTGACCGTCGTTCTACTTTAGGTCTTCGTTACCTTGTGAACTACTCTCGTCTACGTGGTGAGAAAACAATGGAAGAGCGTTTAGCGAATGAAATCCTAGATGCGTCTAACAACACAGGTGCTTCAGTTAAGAAGCGCGAAGATATGCACAAAATGGCGGAAGCTAACAAAGCATTCGCTCACTACCGCTGGTAGGATTCAAATAAATCTAGACAAGCTAATCCGAAGTGGAAGGAGACTACTTACATGGCTCGCGATTTCTCACTAAAGAAAACACGTAATATCGGAATCATGGCGCACATCGATGCTGGTAAAACAACAACGACTGAGCGTATCCTTTATTACACTGGCCGTATCCACAAAATCGGTGAAACGCACGAAGGTGCTTCACAGATGGACTGGATGGAGCAGGAGCAAGAGCGCGGAATTACAATCACATCAGCTGCAACAACAGCTGCATGGAAAGAACACCGCGTAAACATCATCGATACACCAGGTCACGTAGATTTCACTGTTGAAGTTGAACGTTCACTGCGCGTACTTGATGGTGCGGTAACTGTACTTGATGCACAATCAGGTGTAGAACCACAAACGGAAACAGTATGGCGTCAAGCAACAACTTACGGCGTACCACGTATTGTTTTCATCAACAAAATGGATAAAACAGGTGCAGACTTCTTGTACTCTGTTAAAACATTACACGATCGTTTAGATGCTAACGCTCATCCGATCCAATTACCAATTGGTGCTGAAGACGACTTCACTGGTATCATTGACCTTGTGACAATGACTGCTACGTTGTACGGAAACGACCTTGGTACAGACATTCAAGAAGGCGAAATTCCAGAAGAGTACAAAGCGCAAGCTGAAGAGTACCGCGAAAAGTTAATCGAAGCAGTAGCTGAGCTTGACGAAGAGCTAATGGAAAAATACCTTGGTGGAGAAGAAATCACAAACGAAGAATTAATTGAAGGTATCCGTAAAGGTACTGTAAACGTTGAATTCTACCCAGTTGTTTGTGGTACAGCTTTCAAAAACAAGGGTGTTCAAATGATGCTTGATGCGGTTATCGCATACTTGCCATCACCACTTGATGTTGCACCAATGAAAGGAATCGACCCAGACTCAGAAGAAGAGTTGATTCGTGAGCCTTCAGATGAAGCTCCGTTCTCAGCACTTGCTTTCAAAGTTATGACGGATCCTTATGTTGGTAAATTAACATTCTTCCGTGTGTACTCAGGTACATTGGATTCTGGATCTTACGTTCAGAACTCAACAAAAGGGAAGCGCGAACGCGTAGGTCGTATCCTACAAATGCACGCTAACTCACGTGAAGAAATTTCAAAAGTTTATGCAGGAGATATCGCTGCTGCTGTTGGTCTTAAAGATACAACAACTGGAGATACACTATGTGATGAAAAGAGCCTAGTTATCCTTGAGTCTATGGACTTCCCAGAGCCAGTTATCTCATTATCTGTTGAACCTAAATCAAAAGCTGACCAAGATAAAATGGGTCAAGCTCTACAGAAACTTCAAGACGAGGATCCAACGTTCCGTGCACACACGGACCAGGAAACTGGCCAAACGATCATCTCTGGTATGGGTGAACTTCACCTTGATATCCTAGTTGACCGTATGCGTCGTGAATTCAAAGTTGAAGCTAACGTAGGTGCTCCTCAAGTATCTTACCGTGAGACTATCCGTAATACTGCACAAGTAGAAGGTAAATTCGTCCGCCAATCAGGTGGTCGTGGTCAATTCGGACACGTTTGGATCGAGTTCTCTCCAAACGAAGAGGGTAAAGGCTTTGAATTCATAAATGCTATCGTTGGTGGTGTTGTACCACGTGAATACATTCCAGCTATCGAAGCGGGTCTACGTGACTCATTAGATAACGGTATGTTAGCGGGTTACCCAATCATCGATTTAAAAGCAAAATTATTTGATGGTTCATACCATGATGTTGACTCGAATGAGATGGCGTTTAAAATTGCTGCTTCAATGGCACTTAAAAACGCAGTATCAAAAGTTAACCCAGCATTGCTTGAGCCAGTAATGAAAGTAGAAGTTGTTATCCCAGAAGAATATCTAGGAGATATCATGGGAGACATCACGTCTCGTCGTGGACGTGTTGAAGGTATGGAAGCTCGCGGTAACGCACAAGTAGTTCGTGCAATGGTACCACTTGCTGAAATGTTCGGATACGCTACATCATTACGTTCAAATACTCAAGGTCGTGGAACATTCTCAATGACATTTGATCATTATGAAGAAGTTCCTAAATCGATCTCTGAGGAAATCATCAAAAAAAATAAAGGTGAATAATTGAAATTCACCTTCGTTTCAAGTATAACTATCTTGTAGTGTATGAAAGCGTAGGGGCTTGCCCCTTCTGCTTTTATCATAAATCAAACAATTACTGAGGAGGATTTACTCTAATGGCTAAAGAAAAATTCGATCGTTCCAAGACACATGCTAATATCGGTACAATCGGTCACGTTGACCACGGTAAAACAACTTTAACAGCTGCAATTGCTACTGTTCTTGCAAAACGTTCAGGTGGTACTGCAATGAGCTATGCACAAATCGATAACGCTCCTGAAGAAAAAGAGCGCGGAATCACAATCAACACTTCTCACGTTGAGTATGAAACTGCATCTCGTCACTATGCACACGTTGACTGCCCAGGACATGCCGATTACGTTAAAAACATGATCACTGGTGCTGCACAAATGGACGGCGGAATCCTAGTAGTATCTGCTGCTGATGGCCCAATGCCACAAACTCGTGAGCACATCCTTCTTTCACGTCAAGTTGGTGTTCCTTACCTAGTAGTATTCATGAACAAATGTGATATGGTTGACGACGAAGAGCTACTTGAATTAGTAGAAATGGAAATTCGTGACCTATTAACTGAATATGACTTCCCTGGCGATGACATTCCAGTTATCAAAGGTTCAGCTCTTAAAGCTCTAGAAGGCGAAGCTGATTGGGAAGACAAAATCGTTGAATTAATGGACGCTGTTGATTCTTACATCCCAACTCCAGAACGTCAAACTGACAAGCCTTTCATGATGCCAGTTGAGGACGTATTCTCAATCACTGGTCGTGGTACAGTTGCTACTGGCCGTGTTGAGCGTGGACAAGTTAAAGTTGGAGACGTTGTAGACATCATCGGTATCGTTGAAGAGCCAAAATCTACTACTGTAACTGGTGTAGAAATGTTCCGTAAACTTCTTGATTATGCAGAAGCTGGCGACAACATCGGTGCACTTCTTCGTGGGGTTTCTCGTGAAGATATCCAACGTGGACAAGTACTAGCTAAACCAGGTACTATCACTCCACACACTGAGTTCAAAGCTGAAGTTTATGTATTATCAAAAGAAGAGGGTGGACGTCACACTCCATTCTTCTCAAACTACCGCCCACAGTTCTACTTCCGTACAACTGACGTAACTGGCGTATGTAACTTACCTGAAGGCGTTGAAATGGTTATGCCTGGAGACAACATCGAAATGACTGTTGCTCTAATCGCTCCAATCGCGCTTGAAGAAGGTACTAAGTTCTCTATCCGTGAGGGTGGACGTACTGTTGGTGCTGGCGTAGTTGCTACTATCACTAAATAATTTCAGCTTTTGCTGATCTTGACCCTTCCCGGGACGCTGGGAAGGGTTTTTTTATTTTAGGTGTGGAAGGCGTTCGTCCAGAAATGCTTCGGGAATCAGGCGTGCACCGTGAGACGTCCTTTGTCTCATGGGGTGCGACTGATTTTCGAATGTATTTCTAACGCCTGGAACCTGATTTCATTTAGATGTGGAGCCGACTGCCCAGAAACTCCGGTAAATGACAGCGTGACCAAGGGGGCGCTTTTGGCCTCCTTGGTTGCGATGGCATTTGGCGCGTGTTTCTAGGAGGCGTAACTTGATTGTATTCAGAGTCGAAACCCTCTTCAAATTAACGTCTGGAACCCGAATAATTTAAATCAGGCGTTCGCAACTCGATTTTGTTGAAAGTCGAAATCCATTCCAACATTAACTTGGCACACTCTGACATTAAGTCGATTCATTATGACATTAGCGACGCCCATTCTGACGTTACGCGCCACCACTCTTACATTCCTCAAATTATGGAAACTAATTCACCCCCACCATCCAAAACCTCAATTACCCAATCCCTTCCTAGAAAGTCCTTAAGTATCAAATGCCCTTTTCGTAATAGGTTTGTGCTATTTCAAGCACGGGTATATTCTGGTATATGAACTTTTGGAGGCTATTTAATGAAAATCACGAATTATAAAGTGCCTAGCACGACTGACATAAAACTGAAAGATTACCCGACAACAGAAGATAAGAAAAAAGACAATGATCAAATTCGCGATGAAATCATTCCGGATTTAGTAAAACAAATGAAAAATCTGCATCACAAACTTCATGCAGAAGAAAAGAATGGTATTTTAGTCGTTCTGCAAGCGATGGATGCTGCAGGGAAGGACGAAGCCATCAGTTATATCTTTTCAAACTTAAGTGCACAAGGTTTGAAGACTACTACACTGGGCAAGCCGACAGATGAGGAACGCAAGCATGACTACCTTTGGAGAATTCAAGAAGGTCTTCCGAGTAGAGGGGAGATTGGCATACTGAATCGCTCGCATTACGAAGAAGTAATTGCGCCACGTATTCACGCCCTATTGCAGCCTGGAGATATTCCTCCCCAAGCGGATAAAAATTCAGTATGGCAGCTGCGCTATCGCCAAATTAATGACTACGAGAAGTATTTGTACGAAAACGGCATCCACATTGTGAAATTCTTCTTTCACATGTCGAAGGATGAGCAAAAGGATCGCCTGTTAGAGCGTATGACAAATCCAGAGAAGCATTGGGAGTTTTCGTTTGCAGATGTAGAGGAACGCGAATATTGGGACGAGTACCACAAAATATTTGAAGAGATGTTGAATCATACATCGACCAGCTACTGTCCTTGGTACGTACTCCCTGCGGACGATGAGTGGCACAGTCGTCGCCTCGTAACGGAGGTTATGATCCAATTGATGGAGAAACTGGATCCACAGTACCCAACGTTTAAAGGGGAAGACTTGAAAAAATTAAAACAAGCGATTAAAAAGCTGGAAAAAGAATGAACAATGCCGCCTTCGTCAGGCGGTTTTTGTTTGGGAAGAGATGTGCTTAGTGGAAAGTTGTTTCGGGAGATTTCCATATTCTTTGCCTGCTAATCAATTTACTTGTTGTAGAAAATGCCCTACTTGTTCTAGAAACCGGCTTACTTGTTCCAGAACGTCCGCGGCAACAGCTCCTTAGCACCTCAAAATCTCTGTCGGACCCTGAGTTCAGTCAGATGGAACATAAACTCGACCCAAGATACACCTGTTGACACCCCTAAAAGGCCGTGCTATTATAACATTTGTTCGCTTTAATACTCTACTTGTTTAGCAGGTTGAAGTATTAACACCTAAGAAAGAAACAAAGCAGAAAAGAGGAATTCCAATGAATGCAGTTATTATAGCGGTTCTTATCATGCTCGTGCTGAGTTTACTGCGCGTGAATGTAGTGGTCGCTTTACTTATAGGAGCCCTATCCGGTGGATTGATAGCGGGTCTGTCGTTAAAAGATACCCTAACCGCAATTACAGATGGACTTGGTGGAGGAGCTACGATTGCGTTAAGCTACGCCTTGTTAGGAGGCTTCGCTGTTGCTATCTCCCGTACAGGTTTACCACTCTGGTTGGTGGATAAGCTAGTCGACTCAGCCAAACAAAACAAATCAGGGAATGCCAACTCGGTAAAATGGTTCTTGCTAGCAGCGATTCTTTTAATGGCTATTGCCTCACAGAACATTATTCCGATTCATATTGCATTTATTCCATTACTAATTCCACCGTTGTTGCCACTGTTTAATAAGTTCAATCTAGATCGTCGCTTAGTGGCATCGATTCTTACATTCGGTTTGACGGCGCCATACATTCTATTACCTTATGGGTTTGGAGACATCTTCCACGGGATTATTGCTACTCAGATGGAGTTAGCCGGAATGACGATCGATCGTTCAGATATTCCAACTGCTATGTTGATCCCAACAGCAGGTCTAGTGGTCGGTTTGATAGTTGCAGTGTTCGTGACGTACCGGAAGCCTAGAAGCTATCAAGACACGACAAGCTTCGAAGTAGAACGTGTAGAAGTTACTACTAAAACGATTATCTTTACTATCTTAGCTCTAGCGGCAGCACTCGCAGCGCAAATTGAAACAGAGAGCATGATTGTGGGAGCCTTAGCTGGTATTGCGGTATTGTTTGTCACTCGCGCCGTTCGCTGGTCAGAATCTGATCGCGTTCTTATAGAAGGAATGCAGATGATGGCGTTTATCGGGTTTGTTATGATTGCAGCAAATGGCTTCGCCAGTGTAATGGCAGCTACAGGTGACGTAGAAGCATTAGTAGAAGGAACGACAAGCCTTATCGGGAACAACCGAGGACTTGCGGCATTGTTAATGCTAGTTGTAGGTCTTGTCGTCACGCTTGGTATCGGATCTTCGTTTGCGACTATTCCAATTATCGCTACACTGTTCGTACCGTTCGCAATGGAAGTTGGCTTCAGTCCACTGGCAATCATTGCGTTGATAGGGACAGCAGGAGCGCTTGGAGACGCAGGCTCACCGGCTTCTGATTCAACATTAGGGCCAACATCAGGCTTGAATGCGGATGGGCAGCACAATCACATCTGGGACACTACAGTACCTACATTTATTCATTACAATATTCCGTTAATTCTCTTCGGATGGATCGCAGCAATGGTATTATAAAAGAATAAAAAGAATCTAAAAAAGAATTCGCCAAAACACTTGCGGATTCTTTTTTTTTTAGTTATAATGTTGAATGTTGGTCTTTGACTGCGATGAAGCGAGAGGTTATCGACACACCCGGCCGCTTTGCCATGGCGGGATGTTGAAAAATTTTCGTGGAGAATGTCTAGTAAATAGGCGAAAAGGAGGGAAAATAATGGCAAAACAAAAAATTCGTATCCGTTTAAAAGCGTATGATCATCGAATTCTTGATCAGTCTGCTGAGAAAATTGTCGAAACTGCGAAACGTTCAGGTGCAAGTGTATCAGGTCCGATTCCACTTCCAACTGAGAAGTCTGTGTACACAATTTTACGTGCTGTTCACAAGTACAAAGATTCTCGTGAGCAATTCGAAATGCGTACGCATAAGCGTCTGATCGATATCGTTAACCCAACACCACAAACTGTTGACGCGTTAATGAAGCTTGATTTACCATCTGGCGTTGATATCGAAATCAAACTTTAATGGTAAAAAAATAAAAACAAACAATTAACAGGAGGTGTGACGAATGACCAAAGGAATCTTAGGTAGAAAAATCGGTATGACGCAAGTATTTGCTGAGAACGGTGATCTTATCCCAGTTACAGTTATCGAAGCTACACCAAACGTAGTACTTCAAAAGAAAACTGTAGACACGGACGGCTATGAATCAATTCAGTTAGGTTTTGAAGATAAGCGTGAAAAGCTTTCTAACAAACCAGCTAAAGGACATGTAGCGAAAGCAGACACTGCTCCTAAGCGCTTCATCCGCGAATTCCGCGGACTAAATACTGCTGATTACGAGATTGGTCAAGTAGTCAATGTAGAAAGTTTCGCTGAAGGCGATGTAATCGATGTAACAGGTGTAGCAAAAGGTAAAGGTTTCCAAGGTGTTATTAAACGCCACGGACAATCACGCGGCCCAATGTCTCACGGTTCTCGTTACCACCGTCGTCCCGGTTCAATGGGTGCAGTTGCTCCAAACCGTGTATTCAAACAAAAGAAATTACCTGGTCAAATGGGTGGACAAACAGTAACAATCCAAAACCTAGAAGTGGTTAAGATTGATGCTGAGCGTAACCTACTATTGGTAAAAGGTAATGTTCCTGGTTCTCGTAAATCATTAGTAGTTGTGAAAGCAGCTATTAAATCGAAATAATCTTTAAAGAAAGGAGGAAACAGGAATGGCAAAAGTTAAAGTTTTAAACCTAACAGGTTCTGAAGTTGGCGAGATCGAGTTAAACGATAGCGTGTTCGGAATCGAACCAAACGAAGCGGTACTTTTTGAAGCTATCATTGCACAACGTGCTTCTCTACGCCAAGGTAACCACAAAGTGAAAGGTCGCTCTGAGGTAGCTGGTGGTGGACGTAAGCCATGGCGTCAAAAAGGAACAGGCCGTGCTCGTCAAGGTTCTATCCGTTCTCCACAATGGCGTGGTGGTGGTATCGTATTCGGTCCAGTTCCACGTAGCTACAGCTACAAGTTACCGAAAAAAGTTCGTCGCTTAGCTCTTCTTTCAGCGCTATCTTCTAAAGTACGCGAAGAAAGCTTAGTGGTTGTGGATGCATTGACATTCGATGCACCAAAAACAAAAGACTTCATTCAAGTATTGAAAGATCTTTCAATCGCGAAAAAAGCTCTTGTTGTTACAGCTGACCTAGATGAAAACGTTGCATTATCTGCACGTAACATCGCAGGCATCACAGTTGTTTCTGCTTCAGGAATTAACGTTCTTGACCTAGTTGGTCACGATCAGTTAATTATGACAAAAGCAGCTGTAGAAAAAGTGGAGGAGGTGCTTGGATAATGGAAGCACGTGATATTATTAAACGTCCGGTCATTACCGAGCGTTCTTCTGAACTAATGGGCGATAAAAAGTACACTTTTGAAGTGAACACTCGCGCTACTAAAACTCATGTGAAAAGTGCTATTGAAGAAATCTTTGGCGTTGAAGTTGCGAAAGTAAACATCATGAACTACAAAGGTAAATTCAAGCGCGTTGGCCGTTTCGGCGGATTCACAAACAAACGTCGTAAAGCAATCGTAACATTGACTGCAGACAGCAAAGAAATCGAATTATTCGAGATCTAATCTTATAAAAGAGTTAATACCAAGAAGGAGGGAAAAAAATGGCGATTAGAAAGTATAAACCGACCACAAACGGACGTCGTAACATGACTAGTCTTGATTATGCTGAAATCACAACAAACAAGCCTGAGAAATCATTGCTTGCACCTGTGAAGCGTAAAGGCGGCCGTAACAACCAAGGTAAAATTACTGTTCGTCATCACGGTGGCGGTCACAAACGTCAATACCGTATCATCGATTTCAAACGCAACAAAGATGGCATTCCAGGCCGCGTTGCTACAATCGAGTATGATCCAAACCGCTCTGCGAATATCGCATTAATCAACTATGTTGATGGAGAAAAGCGTTACATCTTAGCACCAAAAGGATTAGTAGTAGGTATGGAAATCGTATCTGGACCAGAATCGGATATTAAAGTTGGTAACGCATTACCACTTGAAAACATCCCAATGGGTTCTACTATCCACAACATAGAAATGAAACCTGGTAAAGGTGGACAGCTAGTACGTTCTGCTGGTACATCTGCACAAGTTTTAGGTCGTGAAGGTAAGTACGTTATCGTACGTCTTCAATCTGGTGAAGTTCGCCTTATCCTAGGTGTTTGCCGTGCAACTATCGGTGAAGTAGGAAACGAACAACACGAACTAGTAAACATCGGTAAAGCGGGTCGTAATCGTTGGTTAGGTAAACGCCCAACTGTACGTGGATCTGTAATGAACCCGAACGATCACCCACACGGTGGTGGTGAAGGTCGTACACCAATCGGACGTAAGTCTCCAATGTCTCCATGGGGTAAACCAACTCTAGGAGCGAAGACACGTAAGAAGAAAAACAAATCCGACAAAATGATCATTCGTCGTCGTAAAAAATAATGTGGTTAAACTGCGGTTCGTAGGAACCGTAGTGGAATCACTAAGGGAGGTTCCAAAATGGGTCGTAGCTTGAAAAAAGGACCTTTTGTAGACGATCACTTAATGAAAAAAGTGGAAGCTCAAAAGGACAATGAGAAAAAGTCTGTCATCAAAACTTGGTCTCGTCGCTCTACAATTTTCCCAACATTTATCGGTTTAACGATTGCAGTCTACGATGGTCGTAAACACGTACCTGTATACGTTACTGAAGATATGGTTGGACATAAATTAGGCGAGTTCGCACCAACACGTGCTTATAAAGGTCACGGTGCTGACGATAAGAAAACAAGACGCTAATTGAGAGGAGGTAACACCACATGGCACAAGCTAAAGCAGTTGCTAGAACAGTGCGCATTGCTCCTCGTAAAGTACGATTAGTCGTTGATTTGATCCGAGGCAAGCAAGTTGGCGAAGCTGTAGCAATTTTAAACCACACACCACGTTCTGCTTCACCGGTTGTTGAAAAGCTTTTGAAATCAGCTATCGCTAACGCAGAGCATAACTATGATTTAGACATTAACAGCTTAGTAGTATCTGAGGTCTTCGTTGATGAAGGTCCAACATTAAAACGTTTCCGTCCACGTGCACAAGGTCGTGCGAGTGCGATTAACAAACGTACTAGCCACATCACTTTAGTGGTATCTGAGAAGAAGGAGGGATAATTCGTGGGTCAAAAAGTACATCCAATAGGGTTACGCGTAGGTATTATTCGCGACTGGGAATCAAAATGGTTCGCTGAAAAAGATTACGCTACACTCTTACACGAAGATTTAAAAATTCGTCAATTCATCGACACACGTCTAAAAGACGCGTCTGTTTCTAAAGTAGAAATCGAGCGTGCTGCAAAACGTGTGAACATCACAATTCACACTGCGAAACCAGGTATGGTAATCGGTAAAGGTGGTACAGAAGTTGAAGCTGTACGTAAATCTTTAAACGACCTAACTGGCAAGCGTGTACACATCAACATCGTTGAAATCAAACGCGCGGATCTGGATGCGAAATTAGTAGCTGAAGGAATTGCACGCCAACTTGAAGGCCGTGTATCTTTCCGTCGTGCACAAAAACAAGCTATTCAACGCACAATGCGTTCTGGCGCTAAAGGGATCAAAACACAAGTTTCTGGTCGTCTTGGTGGAGCTGACATCGCACGTGCTGAACATTACAGCGAAGGTACTGTTCCACTTCATACACTTCGTGCAGATATCGATTACGCACACGCTGAAGCTGACACTACTTATGGTAAGTTAGGCGTTAAAGTATGGATCTATCGTGGAGAAGTCCTTCCTACTAAGAAGAACTCTGAGGAAGGAGGCAACTAATATGTTAATGCCTAAACGCGTTAAATACCGTCGTCAACACCGTGGAAAAATGCGCGGACAAGCAAAAGGCGGTACAGAAGTAACATTTGGTGAATTTGGCCTTCAGTCAACTGAAGCAAGCTGGATCACAAGCCGTCAGATTGAGTCTGCACGTATTGCAATGACACGTTACATGAAACGTGGCGGTAAAGTTTGGATTAAAATTTTCCCGCACAAACCATATACGAAAAAGCCTCTTGAGGTACGTATGGGTTCTGGTAAGGGAGCACCTGAAGGCTGGGTTGCTGTCGTTAAACCAGGAAAAGTTATGTTTGAAATTGCAGGAGTATCTGAAGAGGTAGCACGCGAAGCACTTCGTCTTGCATCTCACAAGTTGCCTGTAAAATGTAAAGTAGTTAAACGTCAAGAAATTGGTGGTGAATCTAATGAAAGCTAATGACATCCGTGAACTTACTTCAGCTGAGATTGAACAAAAGGTAAAATCACTGAAAGAAGAGCTTTTCAACCTTCGCTTCCAATTGGCGACTGGTCAATTAGAAAACACAGCTCGCATTCGTGAAGTCCGCAAAGCGATTGCACGTATGAAAACTGTGATTCGCGAAAGAGAAATCAGTGCAAACAACTGATAAAGGAGGTTTTCAAGCATGACTGAGCGTAACCAACGCAAAGTATATACAGGCCGTGTTGTTTCAGACAAGATGGACAAAACTGTTACTGTTTTAGTTGAAACACACAAAAAGCACAAATTATACGGCAAGCGTGTAAAATATTCGAAGAAATTTAAAGCGCATGATGAAATGAACGAAGCTCAATTAGGAGATATCGTACGCATCATGGAAACTCGCCCGCTGTCAGCTACAAAACGTTTCCGTTTACTGGAAGTTGTAGAAAAAGCGGTTATTATCTAATAAAATTCGGAACGATTTATTTCCGGAAGGAGGTAACCTAAATGATCCAACAAGAGAGTCGTATGAAAGTTGCTGATAACTCAGGAGCTCGTGAAGTTTTAACTATTAAAGTTCTTGGTGGTACTGGACGCAAGACTGCAAACATCGGCGATATCGTCGTGTGTACAGTTAAGAAAGCAACACCAGGTGGCGTTGTTAAGAAGGGTGAAGTCGTTAAAGCGGTAATCGTTCGCACGAAAAGCGGAGTTCGCCGTAAAGACGGTACGTACATCAAATTTGATGAGAACGCTTGTGTCATCATCAAAGACGACAAAGGACCTCGTGGAACTCGTATTTTCGGACCAGTTGCACGTGAACTACGTGACAGCAATTTCATGAAAATCGTATCTTTAGCTCCAGAAGTTCTTTAATTACGAGATAGTGCCAATCAAGGAGGTGCGACAGAATGCATGTAAAAAAAGGCGATAAAGTCATGGTAATCTCAGGAAAAGATAAAGGGAAAACAGGTGTTATCCTTTCAGCGTTTCCTAAGAAAGACCGCGTGCTAGTTGAAGGTGTAAACATCGTCAAAAAGCACACTAAGCCAAACCAAGCAAATCCACAAGGTGGAATTGTTGAACAAGAAGCTGCCATTCACGTATCTAACGTCATGTTGATCGACCCTAAATCTGGGGAACCAACACGCGTAGGTTACAAAATGGAAGACGGTAAAAAAGTTCGTGTTGCCAAAAAATCTGGTGAAATCATTAAATAAGCTAAATGAAGAAGGGAGGTACACACATGAACCGCCTAAAAGAAAAGTTCGTTAACGAAGTCACACCTGCTCTAATGAGCAAGTTTGAATATACATCTGTTATGCAAGTACCAAAAGTAGACAAAATCGTGATCAACATGGGTGTGGGCGACGCTGTCCAAAACACTAAATCACTTGATGCTGCTGTTGAAGAATTGCAAACAATCGCTGGTCAAAAGCCAGTTGTCACTAAAGCTAAAAAATCTATCGCCGGCTTCCGCCTTCGTGAAGGTATGCCAATCGGTGCGAAAGTTACATTACGCGGTGAGCGTATGTATGACTTCTTGGATAAATTAATTTCAATCTCACTACCACGTGTACGTGACTTCCGCGGTGTTTCTAAAAAAGCATTCGACGGTCGCGGTAACTACACATTAGGTGTGAAAGAGCAATTGATCTTCCCTGAAATCGATTATGATAAAGTTACTAAAGTCCGCGGTATGGACATCGTAATTGTAACAACTGCGAACTCTGATGAAGAAGCTCGCGAGTTATTGACACAATTCGGTATGCCATTCCAAAAGTAAATAATAGGGAGGCGAAATCGTGGCTAAAAAATCAATGATCGCTAAACAACAACGTACGCCAAAACATCCAGTGCAAGCCTACACACGCTGTGAGCGTTGTGGACGTCCGCACTCTGTATATCGTAAATTCAAGCTTTGCCGTATTTGTTTCCGTGAGTTAGCTTACAAAGGACAAATTCCAGGCGTTAAAAAAGCAAGCTGGTAATCCCCTAAACTGGGAAGGAGGTAAATGTAATGACAATGTCAGATCCAATTGCAGATATGCTGACTCGCATTCGTAATGCGAATATGGTTCGTCACGAGAAACTAGAAGTGCCTGCTTCAAACTTGAAGAAGGAAATCGCTGAAATCCTTAAGCGTGAAGGTTTCGTTCGTGATGTAGAATATGTAGAAGATAGCAAACAAGGTATCATTCGTATCTTCTTGAAATACGGTCAAAATAACGAACGCGTTATCACTGGCTTAAAACGTATTTCTAAACCAGGTCTTCGCGTTTACGCGAAAACTAATGATGTTCCTAGAGTACTTAACGGACTTGGGATCGCATTAATCTCAACTTCACAAGGTCTTATTACTGATAAAGAAGCTCGTGCTAAACAAGTTGGCGGAGAAGTCGTCGCTTACGTTTGGTAATCCGTAACAAATGAATGGAGGTGCAACAGCATGTCTCGCGTAGGTAAAAAAGTTATTGATGTACCAACTAACGTTACCCTGACAATTGCAGATGACAACACTGTCACTGTAAAAGGTCCTAAAGGTGAGTTAACACGTACATTCAACCAAGATATGAAAATCGAACAACAAGACAACACACTTTCAGTAGTGCGTCCGTCTGATACAAAAGAACATCGTACAATCCACGGAACGACTCGTGCGTTACTAGCTAACATGATCACTGGCGTTTCTGAAGGATTCTCACGTAGTTTAGAATTAGTTGGGGTAGGTTACCGTGCTACTATGCAAGGAAAGAAACTTGTACTGAACGTAGGTTACTCTCACCCAGTTGAATTCACACCTGAAGATGGTCTTGAAGTCGAAGTTCCTTCTAACACGAAGATCATTGTTCGAGGGATCAACAAAGAACGCGTTGGAGCATTAGCTTCTAACATCCGTCAAGTACGTCCTCCAGAGCCGTATAAAGGTAAAGGAATTCGTTATGAAGGCGAAGCCGTTCGTCGTAAAGAAGGTAAAACAGGTAAATAATGCTCGTAAGCATTAGAAAGGAGTGACCACTGTGATTACGAAACAAGATAAGAATCAAGTTCGTAAGAAACGTCATGCACGTGTTCGTACAAAAATCACGGGAACTGCTGAGCGTCCGCGCTTAAACGTATACCGTTCTAATCAACACATTTATGCACAATTGATTGATGATGCTTCTGGTTTAACACTAGCTAGCGCTTCAACAATGGAAAAAGACTTTGACGGTGCTACTGGTAATGTAGAAGCTGCAGTAAAAGTTGGCGAAGCAATCGCTAAACGTGCTGGAGAAAAGAACGTTACTTCTGTTGTATTTGACCGTGGAGGTTACTTATATCATGGACGTGTGAAAGCATTAGCTGATGCTGCGCGCGAAAATGGCTTAGAATTTTAAGAAGAAGGAGGGACATACATCATGCGTGCTATTGACCCAAACAAATTTGAATTCGAAGAACGCGTAGTAACCATCAACCGTGTTGCTAAAGTTGTAAAAGGTGGACGTCGTTTCCGTTTTACAGCATTAGTTGTTGTTGGTGACAAGAATGGACATGTTGGATTCGGTACTGGTAAAGCACAAGAAGTGCCAGACGCAATCCGCAAGGCTATTGAAGACGCGAAGAAAAACTTAATTGAAGTACCAATGGTAGAAGGAACTACGCCTCACCAAGTGCTTGGCCATTTCGGCGCTGGTTCGATTATGATCAAACCTGCTGCACCTGGTACTGGAGTAATCGCTGGTGGACCGGTACGTGCTGTACTTGAGTTAGCTGGTATTACAGATATTCTTTCTAAATCACTAGGTTCTAACACACCAATCAACATGGTTCGCGCTACTGTTGACGGGTTAAAACAATTAAAACGTGCTGAAGATGTTGCTAAGCTACGTGGTAAATCTGTGGAAGAACTATTAGGATAAGGGGGGAATTGACAATGGCAAACAAATTAGAAATCACCCTAACTAGAAGTTTGATCGGTTCAAAGCCTAACCAACGTAAAGTTGCAGAAGCACTTGGTCTTCGTAAGATGAACCAAACAGTTGAACATCAAGACAATGCTGCAATTCGTGGAATGATCACGAAAGTAGCTCACTTAGTCACTGTTAACGATAAATAATCGTTAGATTTTACACATAAGGAGGTGCCACCAGTTGAAACTACATGAGTTAAAACCAGCTGAAGGTTCACGTAAAGAACGCAACCGCGTAGGTCGTGGTACAGGTTCTGGTAATGGTAAAACTGCAGGTCGCGGAACTAAAGGGCAAAATTCTCGTTCTGGCGGTGGAGTACGACCAGGATTCGAGGGTGGACAAAACCCATTGTTCCGTCGTTTACCAAAACGTGGATTTACAAACATTAACCGTAAAGAATATGCTGTAGTCAACCTTGATGCGCTTAACCGTTTCGAAGAAGGCACAGAAGTAACGCCTGCTTTACTTATCGAAACAGGCGTTGTGAGTAAAGAAAGATCGGGTATCAAGATTCTAGGTAATGGAACTCTTGAGAAAAAACTTTCTGTACAAGCTCACAAATTCTCAGCTTCTGCTAAAGAAGCGATTGAGAATGCCGGCGGATCTACTGAGGTGATTTAATGTTTCAAACAATCTCTAACTTTATGCGTGTGCGAGATATTCGAAACAAAATCCTTTTCACGTTAGCAATGCTTGTTATCTTCCGTTTGGGAACGTTCGTACCAGTACCAAACGTTGATGCAGACGTGCTACGTGCCTCAGATGAACTAGGAATCATTGGATTCCTAAACATCTTCGGTGGGGGGGCATTGGTAAACTTCTCTATCCTTGCGATGGGAATTATGCCATATATCACCGCATCCATTATCGTGCAATTATTGCAAATGGATGTTGTCCCTAAATTTACAGAGTGGGCAAAACAAGGAGAAGTCGGTCGACGGAAACTTGCGCAATTCACTCGTTATTTCACAATTGTATTAGCGTTCGTTCAAGCAATCGCTATGTCATATGGTTTCAACCAGATGTATAGTGGCCAATTGATTCAAGACGACGGCGTTATGACATATGTTGTAATTGCAATCGTGTTGACTGCCGGTACAGCATTCTTGCTGTGGTTAGGTGAGCAAATTACAGCTCACGGAGTAGGTAACGGAATTTCCATTATCATCTTCGCGGGTATCGTAGCAGCTATCCCAACAGCAGTGAACCAAATCTACGCAACGCAAATTGAAGGAGCGGGCGATGCCCTATTCATCAACCTTGCGATTCTCGCATTAATCTTATTGGCAATTATCGCTGTGACTGTTGGTGTTATTTACATTCAACAAGCACTTCGTAAAATTCCAATTCAATATGCAAAACGTGTTGCCGGTTCGTCTCAAACAGGCGGTCAGCAAACACACTTACCATTAAAAGTTAACGCGGCGGGAGTTATCCCAGTAATCTTCGCATCTGCTTTCCTAATGGCGCCACAATCACTAACACTGTTCTTCGGTACCAACTCTGTTACTGAAACTATGACACGTGTTCTTGATTATACGCAGCCAATCGGTATGGTATTGTTCGTTGGTTTGATTGTTGCCTTCACTTACTTCTATGCATTCATTCAGGTGAATCCAGAGAACGTAGCAGACAACTTGAAGAAGCAAGGGGCTTACATTCCGGGGATTCGTCCAGGTAGTCAGACGCAAGATTATCTAACAAGTGTACTTTACCGCTTAACATTTGTCGGTGCGATTTTCTTAGCGGTCATCTCGATCATGCCATTACTGTTTATTGAATTTGCAGGCTTGCCACAAGCAGCTCAAATCGGTGGAACAAGCTTGATCATCGTCGTTGGAGTTGCGCTCGAAACAATGAAACAGCTAGAGTCACAACTTGTAAAGCGTCACTATAAAGGTTTTATGAAGTAAGAGGTTGAAATAGGGACAATCGTTCCTTTTTCGACCTATTGATTAGAGGGAGGAAAAAACGTATGAATATCGTTTTAATGGGTTTGCCAGGTGCCGGAAAAGGTACGCAAGCAGATAAAATTGTTGAGAAGTACGAAATCCCTCATATTTCTACAGGCGATATGTTCCGTGCGGCTATTAAAAACCAAACGGCATTGGGTCTTGAAGCAAAATCGTTTATGGATCAAGGTGCTCTAGTACCTGATGAAGTAACGATTGGTATTGTTCGTGAGCGCTTAAGCCAACCTGACTGTGAGAATGGATTCCTGTTAGATGGTTTCCCTCGTACAGTTCCACAAGCGGAAGCATTGGATGCTACACTTGCTGACTTAGAGAGATCTGTGGAGCATGTGATCAACATCCAAGTGGAACAAGATGAGTTGATTAAACGTTTGACTGGTCGTCGCATCTGCAAAGAATGTGGCACTGCTTATCACTTAGTCTTTAATCCTCCTCAAGAGGAAGGCAAATGTGATAAGGATGGTGGCGAATTGTATCAACGTGCGGATGATAATCCAGAAACGGTTACCAACCGTCTGGAAGTAAATATGAAGCAAACACAGCCCCTACTCGACTTTTATGGCGATAAAGGCGTGTTGACAAATATTGATGGTCAGCAGCATATCACTAAGGTATTTGCTGATATCGATGCTCTATTAACAAACCACCGCAAGTAACCCCGGTTCTCGTCTTTAGGCGTCCGGGTGGTATGCAACAAGAAAACTGTTTTTCTCGAGAGCTGCAAAAGCATATTGCGCCCGGTATACGAACGGATGATAGGATAGTGTACAACTGGCCATCAGAAGGGGTATAATGGGTTTCGTGGAAGCATCGATTGCTTTTATGCGAAGCCTTACGAGTGTCTTTCGATCATCTCTCATGCTTTCCAGACATATGCTCTCAGCAGACAATCGTACCTGTATGAAGCAACGACAACATCGAATGGGGCTTCGGCTTGATTTGTATAAGAAGGGAGACTGGGTTGATGGCGAAAGATGATGTAATTGAAGTCGAAGGAAAAGTCATTGAGACTTTGCCAAATGCTATGTTCAAGGTAGAACTTGAAAACGGGCACACTATTTTGGCACACGTTTCAGGTAAAATCCGGATGCACTTTATTCGAATTCTTCCTGGAGACAAAGTCACAATTGAACTATCTCCTTATGATTTAACTCGCGGTCGTATTACGTACCGTTTTAAATAATCTTTTGCACTCCGAACTATTAAGGAGGTTAGGTTAAGATGAAAGTGAGACCATCTGTAAAACCGATCTGCGAAAAATGTAAGGTTATTCGCCGACGCGGTAAAGTAATGGTAATCTGTGAAAACCCTAAACACAAACAAAGACAAGGTTAATTTGAAGGAGGTGCACTCATGGCACGTATTGCTGGTGTTGATATTCCTCGCGATAAGCGCGTTGTAATTTCATTAACATACATTTATGGTATTGGTAAAAACACAGCTCAGAAAGTTTTAGAAGCTGCAGGCGTATCTCAAGATACACGTGTACGCGATTTAACTGAAGACGAGCTTAACAAAATTCGTGAATCAGTCGGTGCTTTTAAAGTTGAAGGAGATCTTCGTCGTGAAATCTCACTTAACATTAAACGTCTAATGGAAATCGGTTCATTCCGTGGTATCCGTCACCGTCGTGGTCTACCAGTTCGTGGACAAAATACGAAGAACAATGCGCGTACGCGTAAAGGTCCTCGTAAAACTGTAGCGAACAAGAAAAAATAATCGGTAAAGGAGGTTTCTTCTCAACATGGCACGTAAACAACAAACTCGTAAACGTCGTGTGAAAAAGAATATCGAGTCTGGTATTGCTCACATCCGTTCTACATTCAACAATACAATCGTTACGATTACTGACATGCAAGGAAATGCCATTTCATGGTCAAGCGCTGGTTCATTAGGTTTCCGTGGTTCACGTAAATCTACTCCATTCGCTGCACAAATGGCTGCTGAAACAGCTGCAAAAGGTTCAATGGAACACGGTTTGAAAACGTTAGAAGTAACAGTTAAAGGTCCTGGTGCTGGTCGTGAAGCTGCAATTCGTGCACTTCAAGCTGCTGGTCTAGACGTAACTGCTATCAAAGACGTAACTCCAGTTCCACATAACGGTTGCCGTCCACCAAAACGCCGTCGCGTGTAATAGGTGTAACTGCATCATTTATTGGACTGATGAAAATCAGCAACGATCGAATTCATGATGGCAAGTCCTATACATTCGATGTTTTGAGGGAGGGTAAAGTAGTATGCTGGAAATCGAAAAACCAAAGATTGAAACGATAGAAATCAATGAAGATGCGAAATTTGGCAAATTTGTTGTTGAGCCGCTTGAACGTGGGTATGGAAATACTTTGGGGAATTCACTACGCCGCATTCTTCTGTCTTCTTTACCAGGAGCAGCAGTAACGTCTATTCAAATTGATGGTGTCCTTCACGAGTTCTCAACTATTGAGGGCGTTGTTGAAGATGTAGCATCTATCATTATGAACGTGAAAAAACTAGCTCTTAAAATCTATTCCGATGAAGAAAAAGTAATCGAAATTGATGTTAAAGGTGAAGGAGCAGTAACAGCTGCAGACATCACGCATGATAGTGATGTTGAAATTTTGAACCCTGAACTCTATATCGCAACAATCAGCAAAAACGGACATCTTCGTATGCGTTTATACGCAAACCGAGGACGTGGCTATACTCCTGCTGATCAAAACAAACGTGAGGATCTTCCTATCGGCGTAATCCCGATCGACTCTATTTACACTCCAGTTTCACGCGTTAATTTTCAAGTGGAAAATACTCGTGTTGGTCAATCGACGAACTTCGATAAATTATCGCTTGATGTGTGGACAGATGGCAGCACCGGTCCAAAAGAGGCGATTTCGCTTGGAGCTAAAATCTTAACAGAGCACTTGAACATCTTTGTTGGCATGACAGATGAGGCAAAAACTGCTGAAATCATGGTCGAAAAAGAAGAAGATCAAAAAGAAAAAGTCTTGGAAATGACAATTGAAGAGCTTGATCTTTCTGTACGTTCTTACAACTGCTTGAAGCGCGCTGGAATCAACACGGTTCTAGAACTTGCGAACAAGTCAGAAGACGACATGATGAAAGTACGTAACCTTGGACGCAAGTCACTTGAAGAAGTAAAAGCGAAGTTAGATGAGCTTGGCTTAGGATTACGTAAAGAAGACTAAGCGCTAAATTTGATTCAGCTAGATAATTATTGAACTAAAGGAGGGAAACATCCATGGGTTACCGCAAACTTGGACGTACAAGTTCTCAGCGTAAAGCGATGTTACGTGACTTAACTACTGACCTAATCATCAACGAGCGTATTCAGACAACTGAAGCACGTGCTAAAGAATTACGTTCTGTAGTTGAGAAAATGATCACATTAGGAAAGCGTGGCGATCTTCATGCTCGCCGTCAAGCTGCTGCTTACATTCGCAACGAAACAGCTGTGAAAACAGATGAAGAAGGCAATGAAACATCAGTATACGCTTTATCTAAACTATTTGATGATGTAGCACCACGCTACGCAGATCGTCAAGGTGGTTATACACGTATCATGAAAATGGGTCCACGTCGTGGAGACGGCGCACCAGTAGTAGTGATTGAATTAGTGTAAGACAAACGAGAGAGGGTTTAGGGTTCACCCAGACTCTCTCTTTTTCAAAAGATTTATACGACAATTAAAAAGGCTGAGCGTTATGATGAGCGGACCCCCTTGGGTGGCGTCTCGTCTAGCTCTACGCACCTCATCAAGCGGGCTAGCCCTGAGCAAGCGGCCTGCAAAATTCTGAAGAGCGCACTGATGAGGTGCGCGCTTTTTTATTACCTAAAAATAGACTGATTCGGAAGGAATGCACACCGATGTGCCTTGCTTCGGGCTTAGTACACCGTTACAAGCTGAGTCGAGTCGAGAAGAGTTAGAGGAGGAATAGGACATGACAACAGTGGTAAAGCTTCAGGACGTATCCTATACGTATCCTTCAGAAGAAATAATCAAGCCTGCTGTAGCGCAAGTCTCATTTTCTGTGGCACAAGGGGAATGGATTGCGATTGTCGGCCATAACGGTTCCGGCAAATCTACGATGGCTAAGTTGATAAATGGATTGCTATTTCCGAGCGAAGGATCTGTGGAGTTATTTGGTCGTCCACTAACTGAGGAAACACTTTGGGAGAGTCGCTCACAGTTAGGTATGGTTTTTCAAAACCCAGACAATCAATTTGTAGGAGCGACTGTACAAGATGATGTGGCATTTGCACTTGAGAACAATGGGATCCCCTATGAACAAATGGTGGAGCGAGTAGAATCAGCGCTCCAGCAGGTCCAGATGGCCGATTTCATCAATCAAGAGCCTCATCATCTATCGGGAGGTCAAAAGCAGCGTGTAGCCATAGCAGGGGCTATTGCAATGCAACCGAAACTACTTATTCTAGATGAAGCAACTTCCATGTTGGATCCTCAAGGGCGACGAGAAGTGATTCAGACGCTTCAAATGCTACGAGAAACATCCGATGTCACCGTTTTGTCCATCACACATGATCTAGAAGAAGCGATGCTTGCAGATCGTGTGGTCGTGATGAACGGCGGCGAAAAGTTTTTAGAAGGTCGACCAGAGGCTGTCTTTGCGAACCGCGAACAGATCACAAAACTGGGTCTTGATTTACCATTTGCTGCGAACGTCGCTAACTTACTGCGCATACATGGTATGGCTGTGCCACCTTCAATCATGTCACAACAAGAATTGGTGGATGCCTTATGGACATTAAACTCCAAAAAGTAAGTTATGCCTATGCAGCGGGAACACCTTTTGAAAAGCGAGCTCTTCATGAAGTGGACCTAACCATTCCTTCTGGAAGCTACCAAGCGATTATCGGCCACACAGGTTCGGGAAAATCAACGATTCTTCAGCACTTGAATGCTATTTTAAAACCAACAGCAGGGACAGTGATGATTGGTGAAAAAGTGATCGAGGCAGGCGTCAAACCAAAAGAATTAAAGTCTGTGCGAAGTCGTGTTGGCATCGTGTTCCAGTTCCCTGAACATCAATTGTTTGAAGAAACGGTTGAGAAAGATATCATGTTTGGCCCTATGAACTTTGGGGTGGCGGAAGAAGAAGCCCGCCGACGTGCACATGAGCTAGTCGGTCTGCTCGGTCTACCTGAAAACACCTTACACAAGTCACCTTTTGATTTGTCAGGTGGTCAGATGCGTCGAGTCGCTATTGCAGGCGTATTAGCTATGGACCCCGATGTACTTGTACTCGATGAGCCAACAGCTGGATTAGACCCTCGTGGGCGCAAAGAAATCATGAATCTGTTTGCCCGTCTCCATCACGAAAAAAACTTAACAACCGTGCTGGTCACACACAGTATGGAGGATGCCGCACGTTATGCGGACCGCATTGCAATTATGCATAGTGGACGCTGTGTGGTGGAAGGTACACCTCAAGAAGTTTTTACGCAAGACGAGTTGTTACACGATTTCCGATTAGAGCTTCCGCAGTCCGTAAAACTGCAACGCAAAGTTGAAGCAATGACAGGTCACACATTCCCGACACTTTATCTGACAGAGGAGACGCTTGCCGAAGCACTAGCAGCGTACTTCGATCAGGGGAAGGAGGGCCTTCCTGATGCTTGAGAAAATGATATTTGGTCGTTACATCCCTGGGGATTCGATCGTCCACCGCATTGATGCGCGGGCAAAACTGATTTTTGTATTCCTATTCATTGCTATCGTATTTCTAGCCAACAGTTGGATTACCTATGGCTTGCTGATTCTCTTTACATTTTTAATTGTAAAGTTGTCAGGTATACGTTTCTACTTCATAGTGATGGGATTAAAACCGATTCTGTTCTTATTAATTTTCACCTTCTTGTTGCACACGTTCTTCACAAAAGAAGGTACGGTGTTACTGGATCTTGGATTCACTGAAATTTACACAGGTGGTGTCATTCAAGGTGTATTCATCGCCATTCGTTTCTTTGTACTTGTGGTGATGACGACCATCCTCACGTTGTCGACAACGCCGATTTCTATCACAGACGCACTTGAGTTATTGCTGAATCCGTTCAAGAAAATCAAACTGCCTGTGCATGAACTTGCTTTGATGATGTCAATTTCATTACGTTTCATTCCTACGCTAATGGATGAGACGGATAAAATTATGAAAGCGCAGATGGCCCGTGGCTCTGATATGACGACAGGACCTTTCAAAGAGCGTCTGAAGGCCGTTGTCCCGCTTTTGATCCCTTTGTTCGTCAGTGCCTTTAAGCGAGCAGAAGATTTGGCTACTGCGATGGAAGTGCGCGGGTACCGCGGAGGGGAAGGTCGAACTCGTTACCGTCAGCTAGATTGGCGATTCCGAGATACGGGCGCTATCCTACTACTCATCGTGCTAGCAGTCGTACTTCTGCTGCTGCGAAATTAGGGGGCAGTTGTATGCGATTACGTGCAGTGATCAGTTATGACGGAAGTAGTTTCTCTGGCTACCAGGTGCAACCCAACGGGCGTACGGTGCAAGAAGAGATAGAAAAAGTTTTAATGACTATGCATAAAGGTGTTTTTACACGTGTTGTAGCAAGTGGTCGGACAGATACCGGCGTCCATGCAACGGGGCAAGTGATTCATTTCGATAGCGACTTGACCATTTCCCCTTATGGCTGGGTGCGAGGGCTGAATGCACAGTTGCCTGGAGACATCCGTTTCTTGCACATCGAACAAGCTGCAGATGACTTTCATGCACGGTTTGATGTGAAGTGGAAGACCTATCGGTACAAATGGACGCTAGAAGACATCCCTATGCCTTTTGAGCGTCACATGGTATCCTTTATCCCCGGAAGGCAGCCGGACGTCACACGCATGCATCAAGCGGCTCAGCAGCTACTTGGCGAACATGATTTCCGAAGCTTTAGCGCGGCAAACACCAGCATTCAAGATTTTGTACGAACGATTTATGATATCCAACTAGAACAGCACGGCCACCAATTGCACTTAGTCATCACAGGCAACGGATTTTTGTACAATATGGTGCGTATCATTGCGGGCACATTGTGGGAAGTTGGGACCGGCAAGCTCGATCCTTCTAAGATGTCACAAATTATCTCAGCAAAGGACAGAGGTCGAGCTGGGAGAACGGCTCCGCCACAGGGGTTGTATCTTGAAAAAGTAGGCTATGAAGACTTGTAGCAACTTTTCCAGGTGTTTTTTGAAAATCGCTTGACAGAATCTCGTATGTGTTATACGATGATGTATGGTATTTTCAAACCCCACAAATGAGCCCCGAAACTTAATTGTTAGGTTAAATCGAAAATTCAAGAACGAATAAGATCGTTATTAGGAGGACAATATACATGCGTACAACATTCATGGCTAAAGGTCACGAAGTAGAGCGTAAATGGTTAGTTGTTGACGCTGAAGGCCAAACACTTGGTCGTCTAGCTTCAGAAGTAGCTTCTATCTTACGTGGTAAAAACAAACCAACATTCACACCAAACGTCGACACAGGTGATCACGTGATCATCATCAACGCTGAAAAGATCGAATTAACAGGTAACAAATTGCAAAACAAAATCTACTACCGTCACACACAATACACGGGTGGATTAAAGCAACGTACAGCTCTTGAGATGCGTACTAAGTACCCAACTCAAATGCTTGAATTAGCAATCAAAGGAATGCTTCCTAAAAACTCTTTAGGTCGTCAAATGTTCCGTAAGCTTCACGTATACGCTGGAGCAGAGCACCAACATGCAGCACAACAACCAGAAGCATACGAGCTTCGCGGATAATCATTAAGAGGAGGACATACCCTTGGCACAAGTTCAATATATCGGCACAGGCCGTCGTAAAAGCTCAGTAGCTCGCGTACGTTTAGTACCAGGCGCTGGCAAAATCATCATCAACAAACGTGAAGTAGCGGACTACGTTCCATACGAAACGCTTGAGCAAATTATCAAACAACCACTTGTAACTACTGAAACTCTTGGTAGCTACGATGTTCACGTAAACGTAAACGGTGGAGGATTCACTGGTCAAGCTGGTGCTATCCGTCACGGTATCGCACGTGCATTACTTACAGTAGACCCAGACTTCCGCGGGAAGTTAAAATCTGCTGGATTCTTAACGCGTGACCCACGTATGAAAGAGCGTAAAAAGCCAGGTCTTAAAGGCGCTCGTCGTGCACCTCAGTTCTCAAAACGTTAATTGTTGCTGGAACCGTTGCGAATTTATTCGCTTATGGATCCAGTATGGGACGGAGATTTCGAACGAAATCGAGTACCATTCCTTTAATGTTTTCAAACCCATCCTCGCTTATGCGAGGGTGGGTTTTTTGTTTTGGTAGGAAGGGCTTGGGTAGCTAAGGGCTTACTAGGAAGGGCTTAAACACTTTTTGGAGTGATCGATTGGTTTCCATAAAATGAGGAATGTAAGAGTGGGACTTTGTAACGTCAGAATGAGCGAGGTTAATGTATGAATGGAAGCCGCTAACGTCAGAATCAACGAAGTTAATGTAATAATCACCTGACTAAAGCATTCTGAAACCACTTAAATCTGCTTCAAAATTTAATGTACACACTTTCACCCAAATGCTATTCTACTAAAAAAGGAGGAATAGCTATCGAACTTTATTACAACGACACTTCACTTCAAGACCTCGAAATTTTCTATGCTCGTATCCCTTCTACACATCCTCAAAAAAGTTATGTAGACTCTCAACTCATGAACATTAAAACAGGAGGACGCGGTGAATCAAAAGTGCTCCGTGCGCTCGAGGAAGTAGTTTTCGACAAATCAACACTACTTATCCGTAATTTCGTGGCACAAGTTCACTCGAAACGAGTCATTCAAATCGATTATCTCTTACTCACCAGAAAATATTTGCTGCTAATTGAAGTGAAGAATATTGCTGGACATGTTAAATTTTGTTCTCATCCTTCCCAAATCATTCGAACTCTACCTGATAAAACACCTCAAGCTTTTGATTGCCCCTTTGTTCAACTTGATCGAAACCTGGATGGTCTCCAAAAGCTATTCCAAAATTTTCGGCTGCCTATCTACACTTGCATTGTTTGGGCGAATCCAACAACTACATTTGAACTTCCTTTTCTACCACCGCATTCATTTCTTACACGCAAAAAATTGCCTCTATACATTCAGCAATTACAAAACCTTCCTGTTTTCCTATCAGAAGGGGATTATTTGAGCGTTAAAGAAAAGCTTCTTCTAAAAACAAAAGAGTTTAAAGAAAAATCATATTGTTCGAGATATCAGGTGGATGAGAAAGACTTGTTGCAAGGGCTTTATTGTCCGGAATGTCATACTGCACTAAAAAAGTCTATCCGAACTTGGATTTGTAGTACGTGTAAAATTCGAGCGAGCCACTTAGTTTCTCTCAACATCCTCAGTCAATTCAGTATTCGTAATTCGCATTTATCTATCGCAGAAATCAAAAAACACCTACCAGAACTTGAATTAAGAACAATTCGTAAGTTCCTTTTAAACGAAGGATTTAAAGTTAATGGATATACGAAATCTCAAAAATACTCTAAAGAATCGTAAAGCATCAGGGAAGCATCTTATAGCTTTTTCTTGATGGAATGATAACAAGAACACTTAGCGACATAATTCTCACTCCGAAACTAATACAATTAAGTTTTGGGGAATTGATTATAGTAGCCTCAGGAAGTGAATACGAATTATAAACCACATGGAATTGAGTGAATTAGTTTCCATAAAATCAGCAATGTCATAGTCGCATCGATTAATGTCATAATGGGAGCCGCTAACGTCATAATGGAACGACTTAAGGTCAGAATGAGCTGTCTTAACGTCACAATCAATCCACCCACTCATACCCAAAACCCCACCCGCATACACTGCATCAAAAAGGAGTCGAGGCATGAAAAAGAGATGGGTGCTGCTAGGCGTCATCATCGTCGCAGGAATCTGGGCATGGTCGCAGCAAGCAAATGGGATGATGAGGGGCTTCGGGCCAGATGCGCTGGAGGGCAAGGTGATTGTGTTGGATCCGGGACACGGGGGAGTCGATGGAGGAGCTAGCCATGGTGAGATTGTAGAAAGCGATATCACTTTACAATTAGTGCAGGAAGTCAAACGCCAGCTCGAGAAGCGGGATGCCAAAGTGATCTTGACGCGAAGTACAGAAGCGGATGCTATTGAAGAAGCCAATCCACAAGAAGACTTCCCGACAGTTCGTGCCCGGAAACGCGCAGACCTTTTGTACCGTGAACAGAAAATGAATCAAGCTAAAGCAGATGCTATTTTGAGTGTCCACGTCAACGCGGTGCCCCAGTCGAAGTGGCGAGGAGCCCAAGTGTTCTTTCATGAAGAAGGGGAAGTGGATGGGAAGCCGCTCGCCAAAGCCATTCAACAAACACTTCGAGAGTCCCTTCAAAACACTGATCGTGAAGCGATGGGTATTCGCCAAATCTATCTTTTGAAGAAAGCCAATGCTCCTTCCGTTTTAGTCGAAACAGGATTTATTAGCAATGATGAAGAACGAGAATTGCTACAATCCAAGGAATATCAACAAAAAATTGCACAAGGTATTGTAGAGGGGTTAGAGCAGTTTTTTCAGTCGCAAGCACAGCCGTCCCCTACTCCTGAAGGGTATGCTATACTAGTAGACGACTAGGACAAAAAGGAGTTTTGAGCATGCTAACTGAACAAGAGGTACGGGCTCTTCTTGGAAAACTCGAAGATCCGTTTCTACATAAAACACTCGAAGAAACAAACGGGATTCTCTCCGTCAAAATTAAAGAAGATAAGAACTACGTAAGTGTCAAAGTAGCTATTGCAAAAACAAATACGGCAGAACAAATGCAACTTCAAACAAAAGTTGTTGATACGCTAAAAAGTGCTGGGGTTGCTACAGTTGGGATTCGTTTTGAAGAGCTTCCAAAAGAAGCACTTGAACAATTCCGTGGCCAACTTGGCGCAGCAGCAGAAAGCCTTACTTCTCCAGCAACAAGCGTGAAAATCATTTCGATTGCTTCGGGTAAAGGTGGAGTAGGGAAATCAACTGTTTCCGTCAACCTCGCAGTAGCACTGGCTCGTCTAGGGAAGAAAGTCGGCCTTGTGGATGCGGATATTTATGGTTTCAGCGTGCCTGACATGATGGGCATTCGCGAAAATCCGCAGATCAAAGAAGATCGCATCATTCCTGTAGAACGCAAAGGCGTGAAAGTTATCTCCATGGGCTTCTTCGTGGAAAACAACGCACCTGTCGTTTGGCGTGGACCAATGTTAGGTAAAGTTCTCGACCAATTTTTCAAAGATGTTGAATGGGGAGAACTAGACTTCCTTCTATTAGATCTTCCACCGGGAACAGGGGACGTTGCATTAGACATCCACCAAATGCTTCCGGCTTCAAAAGAAATCGTCGTAACAACACCTCACCCAACTGCGGCATTTGTAGCAGCGCGTGCAGGGGCTATGGCGCTTCAAACTGACCACGAAGTCATCGGCGTCATCGAAAACATGGCGTGGTATGAATCGAAATCGACTGGCGAGCGGGAGATGGTCTTTGGTAAAGGTGGCGGACCTAAACTTGCAGAAGAACTTCGCACAGAACTGCTTGGGCAGATTCCACTTGGACAACCGGACTGGAGTAGCGAAGATTTCGCACCGTCTGTTTATGAAGAGTCGCATCCAACAGGCAAACTCTACAACGAAATCGCACAACTTGTAATCGAACGCGCATAATAAAGCAGGCAGCATTCTCGAATGATTGAGAATGCTGCCTTTTTTATTGACCACTACTTCCGCCTGAACTATCAGCACCGCCAGCGCCGCCACCAGCACCACCACCAGTTCCGCCTCCTTGGTTACCACCAGGTGGAGAACCTGCTTCACCCTGTTCACCCGTGCCTTTACCCGCCTCAGCGGCATTCATGACAAGCTCTTGCCAATAGGCTTTCCACACTGGATTTTGAATCGTTTCTTCAACAACCTTCTTCATTTCTTCCCGAAGACTGCTCGACTTTAAAAGCTTTTCAAGTTCTTGTTGTTGCTCAGGTTGTTGCCAAAATTCTTCCCAACCTTTCATATAGGTCGGGTCAGCCATCAATTGCTTCATGAGTTCTTTTTGTTGGTCGGTCATACTCTTTGCCATCGATTCCATAAACTTCGGGTCTTGCATGGAATGTTCCCAAAAAATCTTTCCTTCTTCGCTAAGAAGAGTTTTCTCCACCGACTGTTGCACTACATCTTGCTCAAGGACGAGCATCTTCTGAAATGTAGGATCTCCAAGTGTATCCCGCAATGCCTTTTTCCCCTCTTCTGTCTGAAGTGCATCAATCACCATTTTTTTAGTATCATCATAAGTCGACTTTTGCTCAAAAGGTGAGCATGCTACTAGAAGACAGGTACAAGCGAGAAGCAGCCAAACTCTCATCATCGTTCCCCCTTTTTCAATTAGTGTTCACATTTCGAGCGGGAAATATGCAAGAACTGACAGGATTCATAGATTTTTATCTAATATATTTGATACAATCGATAAGAACTAGAAAGAGATGGAGGATTTTTCGTGACTATACGAAATTGGTTTAAATTTTTTGTACGCGCGATGCTCATCGGTGGACTTGTCACAGGTGTGCTCGGCTTATTTATACGATGGGACGATGCTTTCGCTCAATACTTCCACGCAGGGGAGTGGGGAGAGTTTACAGCAGCATTCGTCTTCATGATCGTCATGGGATTCACAGTTAGTGTCATTGCACAAATGGGTTTCTTTGCGTATTTAACGATTCACCAGATGGGCGTCAATATCTTTAAGAGCTTAACGCTTTGGAACTGGGTGCAGATCTTACTCATTATCATTGTCATTGCCGACTTGATTATTTTCCGTTTCCGTCCAGGCTCAGCATCTTCATCGCAATTAATACTATATCTTGGGTTACTACTGGTGTTGATTGGGACTTCTGCAACAGTGGCCATCATTAAAGCGCGATTAACGAAAAAGCATGCATTGATTTCCGCTTTATTCTTTATGATTGTCATTTCGACTTTAGAATGGTTGCCGGTATTGATGGTACGAGCGGAAGGGGTAGACAGCTGGGTAACCTTACTGTTATTCCCGATACTTGCCGTCAATGCATTCCAACTACTAGCTTTACCAAAGTACAACAAGCAATCTGAAATTGACCTTGCGAAGCGTGAAGAACGACGCAAAGCACGGAAGCAGCAGGCCGCTCAACAATAAGTTGAGCGGTTTTTCTTATTTTCATATAACACGATCGGAAGAAGTGCAGACATACTCTAAGTAACCTATAAAAACGTTAGTAGGTGTAAAGACATTTCTCTTGCCGGATATGTTGTGTGTGTTTTTGTGGGGAGTAACATCATCTTGTGATTTGAAAAGAAAATGAAAAAAGTAAGGTGGAATTTTCAAAAAAGCGTTGACGTTCTATGCAAAACGGTGCTAAGATACAGAGGTCGCCAAAACAAGACGAAACAAATAGTTGACAACACATTGAATATTTTGTTACTATATGAAAGTTGTCTCAAGACGACATATGAACA